>CAOHYA010000001.1 GCA_948288625.1 uncultured Candidatus Saccharibacteria bacterium | reverse complement strand
CTTGGTGCCGAACGCTATGTGCTTAAATCGCTCGCTTCCCCCAAAGAATTATTAAGAATGGTTGAGTCCACTTTAGCTGAAAAGCTTAAAGGTTAAGTTCTCGAAAACCATCTTCTCCAATAAAATTCTCGAGTTTTCGCTTATTCACCGAGAAAGATGAGCGAGTATAGGTAATAATACCTTTTTCTTTTAGCACCTTAAGGTTAGTCGTGGTGCTTTCGCGGGTCAGGCCAGTAAGGTTCGCGATCATAAGATGGTTCAATTTCAAATCGATTTGATGCATGCCGGCAGACGACTCGATACCATAACGAAACAGTAGGTAATAAAAAGTGAAACTAATCTTTTCGATTGCTCGCGATTGGCTAAGCCCGGTAATACGGACGAGCATGGACGTGTATTGTCTGCTGACGTATCTAAGCATCTCTGAGAGCTGCTTGGGGTCGTTGGTAAGGGCTTTATTGAAATCATCTTTAGCTACGCCTATAACGCGCACATCGGTCACCGCTTCATAGTAAAAAAGGCTATTGGAATTCGCCTCGAAAAGCCAGGAGAGAGGAAAGACGTCATCTTTAGTAAATAGGGCAATGGTTGATTCTTCTCCTGATGTCTTGACTGTATAAGCCCGCACGACGCCATCACGAATAATAAAGGCTTTACGAGGGATTTCGCCTTGAAACAAGATAGCCGATCCTTTTTTAAAGAGGCGGATTTGGCTTGTATTACGGAGGGTGTCGACAAGTATATTCATAGGGTACTCTCCCTAGTATAAAGTGTTTTTTTGGTTATGTAAGAAAATTAACACAATTTTAGTGAGATGCGATACATTCTTCTTTTGCTTATTCGATCATACTGTTACTTACACCACAGGGATATTATAAAAAAAGGGAGCATTTCATGAACCAGTACGCAGGAGCTGAATTAGCAGATAAGATCCGTGCCTTCAAAGAAAAAAAAGCTCAGAAATTTCCAGAGCTTGACCTACTTGAACTAAAGCCAGTACGAAAGATCGTCGTACGAGATCAACGAAGTTCAAATATCTTCACGGCACTTGAAAGCCTTAATAACTTATGGGCACAACGAATTCATTCATAAAGGAATACCATGTCAAAGACTATACGAAACGTAAAACAATGGGGTCGTCCTCGAAGGCCTGCATATAAGAGAACCGCTCTCAACGTAAATTTGTTTATATAATACTGCGCGAATAAACAAATTAATGTCCACCCAACATCCTCAATGACAGTTACGACCTTGACCTATGACTACCTACATTACTCGAAAAAAAGCCGGAAATGAATACCATTATTTCTTAAATGGTGAGAGAATTACCGATGAATCTGAAATTGACCGTATTAATAAATTAGTTATTCCACCTGCATGGGAGAATGTTGAAATCTCCAAAGCTAAATCATCCAAAGTACAGGCCCGGGGCTATGATGCAGCGGGTCGTTTGCAATCTATTTATCACCCGAACTTTCGTTTGAGGCAAGAAAAACTCAAATTTGATCGTATATTACGTTTTGCCGAACATTTGCCGGCCCTTCGTCGACAAATCGATAAAGACTTGGCGCGTAAGCGCTTGGGTAAGCAAAAAGTACTCGCCTGTATCGTGAAGCTTATTGACGAAGCGTACTTTAGGGTTGGAAGTGACCGCTACGCTAAAGAACATCAAACTTACGGGGTAACGACACTTCGTTCCAAACACGCCACGATCGACCGTACGCAGGTCACCTTTGATTTCGTCGGTAAGAGTGGCCAAAAGCATGTAAAAACCATTAGCGACCCAACCATTGCCCGGATCATCAAACAGCTCGATGAATTACCAGGTTATGAAATATTTCGATACCAGGATAAGAAGGGCGTTATGCACGACCTCCACGCAAGTGATGTAAACGAATATATAAAAATGCATATGGGCGAAGAATTTACTGCGAAAGATTTTCGTACTTGGGGCGGTACGTTACTAGCTACCAGTGCAATTTTGAAGGATGAACTAGAAGAAAATGCAAGCCAGACTGCTCGTAAGAAAGCCTTCGCGGCTATCGTGAAACGTGTCGCGAAACGGCTCGGTAACACACCGGCAGTCGCTAAAAGTTCTTATATAGACCCGAGGGTTTTGAAGGCATACGAAACGGGCACGACACTTCCAAAACTACGCGAAGCTATCGCGACTATAAAGCCAAAAAAGTATTTGAGCGTTGATGAGCAATCCGTATTGAAGCTTTTACAAAAGAATTGATACACTGAATAGATGAGAATAACTACCTTAAACCTGCAAGAATTTACTAACTGGGACGTTCGTCAATCAGTTATAACCGACTATATCCAGTCGATAAATCCCGATATCATCGTTTTTCAAGAAGTAGTATTTTTACCTACCATATCTGCCTTCAATCAGGTTCAGTTATTGAACCAGACACTGCAATATCCTCAGTCACATAGTGCCGTGACTCGCCTGCAGTTGAGCACTAAATACGATACGTATAGAGAAGGGCTGGCTTTGTTGAGCAAGTATCCGGTCACTTACACCGACACGGTGATTTTGAAGCAGGCGGCTGGCGACGAGCATAACCGGATCGTGCAAATGATCGACCTCGACGTAGAAGGCGAAGATGTAAAACTTGCCAACATTCACTTTTCGCTTACCGATACGGTTGACTTTGCTACGGCTCATCTAAAAGAAACACTGGAAATCTTAGAAGCACGTGGCGAGGAGCGAATGATCGTAGGTGATTTCAATCTCAGTCACCTTGAAATGTTGGGTGACATCTGGAAAGAGAAATATTATTGCTCGACAGAATTTGAATATATCTCCTTCCCGAAAACGAATAAGCGCATTGATTACTTTTTAATTCCAAAAACATATTCTTTCAAAAATATATTTACATCCGAGGGCACGGTGCTTTCGGACCATCATGCTATTACGGCTGATATAGAAGTTGCCTGACCTTTTAGCTACTCCTGGGATATAATAAAGTGTATACTGGCTACACAGACTGCTCAGCAAGGGCATAGCTATTTACTGAATGTGCCGAGAAAATGAAGGAGTGAGAAGGTGACCATCAAAGAAACAGCAGGAAAGATATTACTGTATTTCTATCAGTTGCAGCGTACCGTTCCGCTCACCATGAAGTATCGCCAATTAGGCTTCGTCGATAGGAAGAGCGGCGGGCTTTATGTCACCAGTGATAAGAAATGGCTGACAAACAACTTACTCGATATCAACCCTGTATCTACGGACGTATTGAACGCATTTACCTTTTTGATCGATAAAGGCTACATTCAGACGCGAGAGCGGGCCACAGCCGAAGCGAAAATTTACGTAGGCATACAGCTTACGTCATCCGGAATCGATGTCGTCGAAGGAATCGAGGGCGGATCTGAAGGCCAGCAAGAATTTGCCTCGACGTTCAATATTTCCGTCGATGGCGGCGCGACTATCGAAAGCGTTATCGGTCATAACCTCAGTACGCTACTCGAAGAAAAGTAATTATTTACCGTTTCGCTCGCGGTGCATGCAGCCCGGCCAGCAACAAGGTCGTCGCACCCCTTCGGCAAGTTCGGTGTGAGTTCTTTCAACCCGGCGCTGACGAGTTTTAATTAACTTTGCCCCCTCCACCCAGCAGATCCACTCGTTACGAGCCAGGGGCGTGATATCGTTCCAAGCCGCTAAGCCGGCTGCATTACTGAGTAAGGCCTTTTTAAGGTCGGCTGGTATTTTATGAACAGTACCGCTGAGAAGTTGTCGGGTTATCATAAGAACAGTATACCTCCAATTGATGAGTTTATACCCCTTATGCTATGATAGAGCCAATAAGAATTGGAAATTGGAGAAGTAGTTATGGATGAAGGACCGTTTCGTGTTTCACGACCGGCAGATCGACGACCGGTTAATAGGCCTGAGCCAGCATATCGCCAGCCCGAAGAGCCGCAAGCGGTCCGCCAAGAGCCAAAGCCTGTCGAGCGAACCGCCCCGGCGCAACGTTCGCCAAAGGCTGAAAAAGCTTCAAAACGTTCAAAACTTCCTCTATTTCTGATTATCGCAGCTGTCGTTGTTGCTTTGGCGGCCTGGTTTGCTTTCTCGAATATGAATAAGGGCGGCGCGGCTATCGATACCAACAAATACCAGGCTGTGTTCTTTACGAACGGCCAGGTGTATTTTGGTAAACTCAGCTTACTGAATGATGAATACATGAAGTTGACAGATATTTTCTACCTACAGACACAGTCAAGTGATGGGGAAGAAACAAACCCCCAGCAAACATCGAGCGATGAAAGTAACGTGCAGCTCATCAAGCTTGGTGATGAAATTCATGGGCCAGAGGATGAAATGATTCTTTCGAAAGACCAAGTGTTATTCTACGAAAACTTGAAAACCGACGGTAAAGTTGCGAACTCAATTCAAGAATATAAGAAAACGAACGACTAGCAATTGATCAGCGTAGCGAATTGATGTACTCCGCCCAGGCGGAGTCTTCTATTTTTTGTTCAGACTTTATAAGTATCAATAAATTGTTCTTAGCGAAGATGACGGATTGAGGCCCTTTGGCGGACGTACCTACATAGGCCTTGGTCTTACCGGCATTAATAGCGGCCGTGGCATTGAACTTTTTAGCAAGTTCGGCCACCTGCGCCTCTTGGTTAGTTTTAAAAGAAGTGGGTAGTGGTTGTTGGCTGACAGTAATCGGTATCTTGTTAATCGAGTCGGTATAGGCATACACCGGGTCGTTTTCAGGTGGGCTGATACGAGTCCAGCCGCCAAGGTTATCGGCTGTTTTTCCATTTGGTAACACGGTACCAAATTGAGGCTCATCAACATTTTTCGCTACAGTATCGCCACTTTTTTGAGTATTATCGTTTTGATACATTAGTGCGCTTGTAATCACACCGCTACTTATGACTACCGCTCCAATACTAGCGATGAGGATAGTTTTCTTAGAGAATACGAAGCGTTGAGAACGTGACATTACTGGTGTCAGTGTAGCATAACGGATAGGGCCGGCCAAACATGCTACTGGTTACTGAAAGCAAAGTTCAGGTTGCTCGCGTACGCATTGGCATCGTTACGGGCGGATACGTTAATTCTGAACACGACGCTATCACCTGCGGCAAAGTCACAATTGGATGGATCGGCAGTATTTGTGGCAATTGCCTTTTGCCAGGTGGTTTGGGCGCCAGTTGAAACAGCTACGGCTGAACCACAAGCGGTCAAGCCGCTGCCATTATTTCGGTATACCTGGTAGTTGATGTTCGCGTTAGAACTATCTGTTCGCCCCATCAACGAAGTTGAACCAGCGACAAATTCTTTGAAGTTCGCCGGTAATTGGTAGGTAACGTAAATGCTGCGGTTTTGGGTCGTTTCTTCAGGCGAGGTCCAGTTGTAGAAGTTGAAGGTTTCATTCGTTCCACAGATTGTTGGCTGGCTGTCGCTACCATCGTTAATGTTTAGAGTGTCAGAACATAGGTCCGAAGACATAGTACCGATACCGTTACCGTTCTTCACCGCATTCGCATATTCAGGGCTTAGACTAACGAAACTGTCTGGGCTTGAGCTACATGCGCCCCAACCATCAGCTTCGTAACATTGCAGTTTACCGACGGTGGTGTCGTAGTACATGCTGCCTAAGAGGGCGCTATCGGTAACGGTTGGTGCGGAAGCGGCTTTATCGACGGTTAAGAGCGTAGCCGTGCCGTCATCGGTGCCGCTGCCGATTTGTACGTTCTCGATATCATCAGTTGTGTTGACGCCGTAGTTCGATGCACCCGCCACGGTCCAATCTGATCCGTTCCAAAGGATAGTCGTAGTAGTGTTTTGCCGCATAGTCGTTTGGTTACCGGCACCGCCACCATTCATAGACAAGGTAAAGTCTTTAGAACCATTCGCCGCCGTGACGTAGATGATGCGACCGGCAGTGGTGATGGTTGGGTCGGGAAGGGTGGCGGTTTGGCCATTAGCGCTGAAGCCGACGATAACTGCGGCTGAGTTGTTGACGCTTGAAGCAGTGACCGTACAGCTACTGGTGACAACCGCACCATTGGTGTAGCAGTTCGCATCGTTCGTGACGGTTGAGAAGGTCGGGGTATTCAAGACGACTAAACCGTTTGCTCCCGTTCCGCTGCCGGCACCACCACCAAGGGTAATATTACCGCCGTTCGCGTCGCCAGATGTCGCGCTACCACCTTGGATATTGAGCGAACCACCGGCTACTCCGGTCGACGAACTGTTTGTTCCTTGAAGGGTGTAGTCGTTCGGCGCCGATGCTGCGACGCCGTTACCGAAGTAAACGGTATTTGAGTCGTCCGAGAAAGTAGCCCGAGTAATGCCGTCGGTCTTAATGGTGACCGAGTCTTTTGCTTGGATAATGGTTGAGCCGCTGTTAGCTGATTCGCCGGCACCGATGGTGACATTCGATACGCTCCCGGTAGTGTTGTTCGTACCGATGTTGATATTTTGGTTCAGTGCACTTGATGTGCTACCGATAGTAATCGAACTTCCGTGTGCGGTTCCGATGGCAATCGAACCATCATTTCCGGTACCGGTCTTTGCGCCGGCATCGATCACAATGTCGCCACCGTCACCGTTCGTGCCACCAGCCGCGCCACCTTGAAGGGTAAGAGCGCCGCCGTTGTTTCCGCTACCGCTTCCGCCGTTTCCAGCGCTGATGGCCAGTTCTCGGCCCTCGGTGTCTGTACTGGATGTAGCAACTGAGATGCTATGGTTAGCGTTGCTACCAAACTTCAAATCACCATCGTTGTTGATAGTGAAGACATCGGTCGCGGTGTTTTGAAGCTGAATCAAGTTGCCGCTACCAGTTTTGTTGATGTGGATGCTGCTGGTGTTGCTGGTCGCATCGGTTTGGACGCCTTGGGCGAGCTGGATGAAGTTGTCGGCTGTTTTGCCGTTCACGGCACCAGCGTTCAACGCGAATGGCGTCGCTGTCATACGCTTCATCGGAAGCATTTCGCCGTCAGCCGCACAAGCGCCGCTTCCGAAGGTAGTACAGCCAGTCGCTGATCCGGCGACGTTCATGGACAGCCATAGCGTGTCTTGGTTCCAGTCGATGCTTGTGCCGAATGGGTTCTGCGCGCCGAGATTGACTGACATGAAGCCATTCTTTACCTCGACGGCGCCGGTCTGGCTGCCGTTGTTGACGTAGGTCTCGGTCCACTTCAGAGTACCACCAGGGTTACCGGCAGTGTTGCCGTCGCCACCTTGGTATATCTTGAACTGAATGTTGTAGTGACCATCCTTAACGATGTTTCCAGTCGAGTCGAGAAGTCGGCCTTGGAAGCCGATGGTTTGGTTGACACCAGGAGCCGCGCGCGACACAACACCAAAGAATAACGTTGTAATTAACGCAATGCACAGCAATAGAACGGCCGAAACGCGTAAAACGAGTCGCCTATCTATGGGCAGGTTTAAAGTAGTGGGTAGGTGGAACCACACAGTCATTTTTGATTTTTTACTCTTTTTTACCCTTTATGGGCGTAGTAAATGTTTGTATCACTCGTGACTAGTGGTGGTTCATCAAAGCTTGGTGTCATTCTACCACAAGCGCGATAAAAATGGCAATAAATGAGGGATGGTTTTGAGGCGTTTTCACGTTTGAAACAGAACCAAATGGCATGGCTGAAATGTATCGTACTTATGCTATAATTACATCAACGTGTAATAGAGGTGTAGGAGCACAAACAAACAGTGAAAGCAGCACGAGCTATCCTTAGTGTGTCGATGATGGTCGGACTAGCTGCGGCTCTGTTTTTGCCAGTGGCGGCAACCGGCATCGGTGGCGGTAGCGTACAAGGGTACGCCAGTGATACCCCATTAGACAATGGCACGATCGTACAGTTAACAGGTAAAGGGGCGAACAGGGTAAAAATCTCGACCCAAAAAGAATTGCAAAATATGTTTGGCGTGGTGGTTGACCGTAGCCAACTGCCTGTGACACTTTCAAGCGAAGCGCTGGAAAACGAAACCTTCGTCGCCGCTTCTGGTACGTACAATGTGTTGGTAAGTACCCAAGGTGGTTCAATCTCATCTGGTGACTATGTGACGCTTTCGTCGGTAAACGGCGTGGCAATGAAAGCTGGCACCGATGAAAAAACGGTCTTTGGGCGTGCTAACGGTTCGTTCGATGGAAAGGGAATTACACTTGGCACCACTACCTTAAAAGATACCAGTGGCAACACGAACAAAACGGTGACGCTGGGTTCGATTCCGGTAACAATCGATATCAAGAAGAACCCGAACGACAAGAGCACTAAAGTTGAAGTACCTGAAATACTCGAGCGCGTCGGCCAGGCGATCGCCGAAAAAGAAGTCAGCCCTATCCGTATTTATTTAAGCTTAGGGATCATGCTTATAAGTATTTTAGCGGCAATCGCCATTTTGTATTCGGGGGTGCGCAACGGGCTTATATCGATTGGTCGTAACCCGATGTCGAAAAAGTCCATTTTCAGGGCATTGCTGGAAGTCATACTAACAAGCGTATTAATTTTAATTATCGGTTTATTTGCGGTATATTTACTACTAAGACTGTAGTTCAAATAGGTGGGAAAAATGGGATTGTTTCAACATAAAAAGATAGACGAGAAGAAGTCTCCGAAAGACGAGGCTGCTGATGCTGTGGCCACTTTTATTGACGAAACGTTCAAAGACGAACTGCGCAATTACGGCAAGGCTTACTTTGAAAAGATCATTCTTGAAACAGGCGCTTTGTTTAAGCAGGACCTTAACACGACCATTGGCCAGGTCAATATTCAGCTCCAAGATCATGTGACCAAACAGCTTGATGTAGCCATTGCTCAGGTAAACGTCGACCTTAAAGACCACGTGACCAAGCAAATCGAAGGCCAATTTGCTGCCTATAACAAAGAGATGAAAGAAGCTCAAGACCTCGCGCTTCAAACTCTTACTCAGAACTCGCAAGACTTGCAGCGCGAATACACTGAACTTCGTACTATGCTACAAAAGAACGTCGCCGACCAAAAAGTTACCCTTACGAACGTCTTCGAGGAGAATAAAGTCCGTATTGCTGAAATGAAAGCGGCTCAAGACTTAGCCGTCCAGTCGTTGAACGATAGCGCCAAAGCTTTGCAAGAGCAATATGCTCAAATTAACGATACCCTTCGAGATAATGTTGCCAAACAGGAGGCCGTTTTGGTCGGAGCCTTCGAAGAGAACATGGGCAAGATTATCGAGCACTACTTGCTTGGTGCGCTTGGCGACCAATACGATATGAAGGCTCAACTTCCATCAATCATCAAGCAGATGGAAGAAAATAAGCAGGCGATTGCGGACGATATGAAATTATGACCGAAGCAGCTATAAAAACATATCAGGATTTCGTATTGCCGCCGAACGTGGTGACTAAAATTGACGTCTCACGCTTAGTAACCGAATTCGAATTCGTCGATAATGAAATGACGACGGCTGCCGTGCGAACGAAAACGGGTGCGGACGAGCAGAAGCAACCGGTCATTTCCGAGCAGTTGAGTGAGTTTTTGAATCAAAATAAGCTGACGCTTCAAGATAGCAAAGAACGTAGCGGAATCGTAAAGCAGCTACGCTTGTTAAAAGATAAAGTACCGGTCTTGCACATGACCTTTGCCGTAAATGCCGATGCCGAAAGCTTACAAAAGATCGCTGCCTGGGTTCGCTCATCCGTACACCCACAGGCTGTCATTGTTGTCGGCTTACAACCAAGTTTGGTAGCGGGCGTGTATTTGCGTACGCCGAATCATGTGCACGACTTAAGCGTGCGTGGTGCATTGGAAGGCCGGCATAGTTTGCTGGTCGAAGAACTGGAGTCGTTACGTGGAAGCAAATAAGAAATTCGAGAAGCTTGTTGCTGATGGAAACCCCGTCGGCGAAATTATCGGCATCGACTCTTTCATGGTGAACGTGAAAGGCCTTCAGCCAACCAACGTACATGCGACCGTCCGCTTTGAAGACGGCACACGTGGCTATGTTCATCAAGTCTTGGATGACCATGTAGTCGTTATGAAGCTCGATTCGACGCCGCTTCATGTCGGTGCGGTATGCGTCATCGAAACCCGAGATATCATGATTCCGGTCGGAAAAAATTTCATCGGGCGAGTGGTAAACGTGTTCGGTGAACCGATTGACGGGAAAGGTGAAATCGTACCCGATCAAGAATGGGACGTATTCCATCCGGCACCGATGCTATATGAACGTGAACTACTGGATACGCCGGTTGAAACTGGCGTGACGATTCTTGACCTTGAATATTCGTTGGCTCGTGGCCAGCGTATGGCCATGCTTGGTGACAGCAAGGTAGGTAAAACCGCACTGGCCGCTTCGGTGGCGATTAACCAGAAGAACACTGACATCACGGTAATTTACGTTCTGATTGCCAAGCGTCAGCATGACGTGGCCGAGCTGGTAAGTACCTTGGAGAAGAACGATGCTTTGAAGAAGGCTATCGTGGTTGTGAGTAATTCATTCGAATCATTGATCCTTAGCTACCTAGCGCCATATGTTGGTGCGGCTCACGGTGAATATTTTTGGCACCAGTGTAATATGGATACGTTAATGATTTATGACGACCTGACGGCACATGCCCAGGCGTACCGTGAAATCTCTTTGATCGCTGGTGTGAGTCCGGGGCGAGACTCGTACCCTGGTGACATGTTCTATACGCACTCCAGCTTGCTGGAGCGCGGTGGCAAAACCGAATCGAATCATGCTACCCAAACGCTGATCCCGATCGTCTATGCGCCGGGTGGTGATATTACGGCTTACCTGCCGACCAACATCATGTCCATTACGGACGGTCAGTGGATCTTGGATAGCAAGATTTTCAAAGATACCATGCGCCCAGCGGTCAGTACGGCACTTTCGGTAACGCGTGTGGGTGGTGTCGGCCAGAATAAGCGCCAAAAAGGCTTGGCTGACAAATTGAACCTTACTTTGGCTGGATACCGAACGGCTGAGGAATACGCTCACTTCGGAACCGAGTTAAGCCCGCAAGCCCAGTCTGACTACGATAAGGGTAAGGTACTGTTTAAATTAATGAACCAGGGAATTGGTGAGACATATAGCTTCGCTGAGCAGCAGTTCCTGATGAGCATCGTATTGAAAAGTAGCCCTGAAGAAATTATCGATATCGAGAAGCTGAAGGAAAAAGTCCATGAGTACGCTGCGAAGCTTGAAGAAGACAAAGATATGAACGGTAATTTCGATGAGCTTGAAGCGGCGCTGAAGGCCGAAGTGATGACGATCGACGAAGTAAAGAAAGCGGCTATCGATAAGGCGGCAAAGATCGAAGCCGACAAGAAGCGCAATGCGGAAGAATCAGCCAAGGCGGATGCAGCAGCCGCTGCGCCAGCTCAGCCGGCTGAAGACGGTAAAGAGAAGGAGAAGGCGAAATGAGACGCCCCTTAGAAATTAAGGCTGAAGAAGCTGACGCACGATCTGTTGTGAGCCTTACATCGGCACTCGAAACGTTGAGTAGCATGCAAATTGCCAAGACGAAAAACAAGGTACTGATTAGTAACGAGTTCTTCGAAGAGGTCTGGAACATCTACAAACAAATCCGCGTGGACGTATTGTTTAACTTCGGACGTAAGGTTGATGAAAAACCAATCGACAAAGAGCTGTTGATTCTTATTACCGCTAAGGGTGGCTTAAGCGGTGACATCGATAACCGCTTAATTCGAAGTGTTGTTGAGCGCTACGACGAAACGAAAAATGAAGTACTCGTTATCGGCCACCATGGTGCGTTGAAATTAAAGCAATCACATATCGATTACACATATTACTTTGACTTGCCGGAAAGTGACTATATTAACGTCGACCCATTAATGGACATTATTCGTAAGTACTCAAAAAGCCGTATTTTCTACCAGCACTATATTTCGTTATCCCAACAAGAAATCAAAGATGTCGACTTAAGCGAAGTGGTTTCGAGTAAGGGCCGTGTGGCTGACCTATCGGTGGTAAGTGACGATTTGGTAACGGAAAAATCATATATCTTTGAGCCAAGCTCCTATACCGTAGCCGCCTACCTTGAAAACTCTATCTTGCGATTAACCATTTCACAGTTTATTTACGATAGCCGTTTGGCGCAGGTCGCCAGCCGATTCAAGGCTATGTCAGCCGCTAAGGAGCGCTCGATTACGAACGCCGCTGAATTACATCTCGAATTTAACAGGGCAAAACGTAACTTAGTTGACACCAGGTTGAAGGAATCGTTGGCCGGCCTAAAGAAGATCCGTGCAGGGGGAGCAGAATAATGAGTGAACAAACACAAGTGGTCTACAAAAAAGGTGTCGTCCGAACGTTGAAAGGGCTGGTCATCAAGGTCCAGTTCATAGAAGGCATGCCGGACCTTAACGAAATGGTCTACGTTGACAATGAATTGAAATCACCGTTGCTCGTGAACAGCTTGGCTGGAAGCGACATGGCACTATGTTTGAATATTGGTGGGGACTACAGCATTCAAAAGGGCGACACGGTGACGCGAAGTGGACGTAGCCTCGAAATCCCGGTCGGCGAAGAAATGATTGGCCGCGTATGGGATACGATGGGTCGCCCGATTGACGGTAAACCGCAGCTTGATCAGGCAGTTTTAGACAAAATGGTGAAACGCCAAATCTTCTCACCACACTTCAAAGAAACCAGCCTTGAAAACCGCCCCGACGAAGTATTGACGACCGGCTTGAAAGTGCTCGACTTCTTCACCCCATTCGTGAAAGGTCGCAAGATCGGTATTGTCGGTGGTGCCGGTGTGGGTAAGACTGTCTTGACGATGGAGATCATCAACAACGTCGCCGAAGGTTCAGGCGCGATTAGTATGTTCGCCGGTATCGGTGAACGTATTCGTGAGGGCCATGAGTTATATAAGACGCTTGGTGATAATGACTTGTTGAAAACAACCGCCATGTTCTTTGGCCAGATGAATGAAAACCCGGTCCAACGTAGTTTGATTGGGTTGGCCGCCATTACCCTGGCTGAATATTTCCGTGATGACTTGAAAAAAGACGTGCTGCTTTTCGCCGATAATATGTATCGTTACATTCAGGCAAAAAACGAGGTGTCGACCATCATCGACCAGACTCCAGCTGAAGGTGGGTACCAACCAACGGTGTTTAGTGACGTCAAAACCTTTCAAGACCGTTTAGCTACTAACGTCAACGGTTCCATCACGGCTCTGCAGACCATTTACGTGCCCGCAGACGACCTTTCCGACCCAGCCGTGCAAATGATTCAGCACGAGCTCGACAGTACGATTGTGCTCGACCGTGCCGTGGCCGCCCAGGGTATCCGCCCGGCGGTGAACATTCTGGCATCGAAATCTAGCCTTTTGACTCCAGAAATCGTCGGCGAGCGCCACTACGAGCTAGCTACCCGTGCCACCGCTATTTTGCAGAAATATGAGTCGCTCAAGGGAATCATCGCCATCATTGGTGAATCTGAGCTTTCAAGTGAAGACCGTGACGACTACAACAAGGCCAAGGCACTGATCGAATTTTTCAAGCAACGCTTCAACGTGATGGAAAAGGTAACCGGCGTTCCCGGTGAGCACATGACCCGCGAAAAGACGCTTGATGGCGTTGAAGAAATTGTAGGTAAGCTTGAGGTAAAGGCAGGTGAGGAAGGTGAATCTAAGACGGGCGAAGCGGCCCAGACTAAGGCAACTGAAACCGCACCGGCTCAAGCAGCTGATGATACTACGACAAAAGACGATGCTAGCAGCGACGATAAGCCCGCAGACGATGAAGTACAAGACAAGCCTGCCGAAGAAAAACCAACTGAACCCGAGAAGAAATAATGGCCGAAGAAACACCAGCGCCAGTATCGACAGAAGTTGAACAGCCAGTAGAGAAGCAAGACGGAAAGCCAACCGTCGCCGTAAAGGTATATGCGCCGTTCAAAATTTATTTTGAAGGCGAGGCGTATAGTTTAAGCGCAGTTAACGCCACCGGACCTTTTGACGTATTACCCAAGCATCATAACTTTTTATGTATGCTCGTCCCCTGCACGTTAACGATACAGTCTCCAAAAGGTCCGCAAAACATTAAGGTCAACCGAGCATTGCTTCACGTCAAAGCGAACAAAGTTGTCGTATTCATGGACGTTTAGTTCGTCACGAAATAGTCGAAGGCGAATACTTGGTTAGCAGCTGCCGCGTTGTTGCTACAAATACTAAAACCACTGCTATTGCGATCGACGTAATAGCTTAGTTGCCCAGCTGCGGCGCCGACTGGTGAGATGAGTACATGTGGTGGGTTAGTGAATGATTGCTGGAAGTTAATTCTAATCATACAGCCTGCAGTCGGGTTGTTACCTGAGTTGATGCTGACGGTACCCGTTGTATCGGACCCATTGATTGATGCGGTTCCACCCGATCCAAGTACCGACCCATTAGCCGTGCGGTTTGGCGAAGGACCAGTGAAGCTAATGTGGTTTGGAATCTGCAATACCGCATTGCCACTCATGATAATACGACTAACGGTAAGCTGCGATGCGGTGACGGCTCCGCTGAATGAGGCCGTACCAGCAACGTTCAGGTTACGTACTGTAGTATTACCCTGTACAGCTAAGTCTGTAGCAACCTGGAGAGTATTAATTTGTGCTTGCCCGAGGTTCGAAGTACCGGAAATAGTTAACGATGGCCCTTGAATGCTGCCACCACTTTGAATGTTGCCGGCAACGTTCAGGTTACCGCGCATCAATGTTTGGCCGGCGATAATAGCGTTTCCTTGAATGGTCAAAGTTTGAGCGGCGCCACCGACTGATGCGTCAGTATTCGCTAAATCTTTTAAGGCATCTTCGGTGAGTTCTTGGCTAGCGATGGTCGGTTCAACCGGAGCTTTCTGGCTGTTGAGGTAATTAACGACGGCAATTGCGCCAGCCACGACAACCAAAAGAATAAAAATAAGCAAATACACGTTTACCTTTTTCAAGAATTTCTTAAAAGGCGACACCTTTTTTTCGCCAGGCAGGCTAGACGTCGGGGTTGGATTAGCCGCCTCGTTGGCGGCTTGTTCTTGTTGGAGATCTTCCGGAGTACGGCTCAACGCATCAGCAGGAGCTTTTAACTCCTCGTCTTTTGGTGCCTGGCCGTCTGGTGCCGTTGGGTTATTTTTATCTGGTTCCATGATCTTATAAGTTTATGGTTATGCTTAGCTATAGCTTACTATACTTAGGCCCCGTACGCTAGGTTGTGTTTTTACTGTCGCTAAGGGATAATACGTGCATAAAGCTTATGCGAAAACAGAGAGTATTGGGATACGTATTGCTAGCAGGGTTGACTGTGTCAATTGCTATTGGAGGCACTCATACCGTACAAGCTCAAACCTCTAGCTCCGACAATTACCAAATGACGGAAACGCAGTTCGGAACGACCCAGGAGAGCTGTTCGGGAAATTATTGTGCGAAGGCATCAATCGGCGAAGCGACGGACGGAAAGACAATTGCCAATAGTACGGCCAGTTTTGAAGATATTACAAACAACGAGCCTTTTTTGGATATGATTATTGAAGCAGGTGAGTCAAACCTTGGGGTGCTAAGTACTGAAAGAACCGCTACGAAAATAACCAGCATTAAGATTCGAAGTTATTTAATTGCCGATGGGTATACGTTACAGATTATCGGAGCGCCGCCCAAGTTTGATGGCCATACCCTCGCCACTTCAACGGAACCAATCGCGTCTAAGCCTGGAGTAGAAATGTTCGGTATTAACGTGGTAGCAAATACGTCACCAAATGTTGGCGCGAACCCAGTGCAGGTACCAGCTGACCAGCAAGAATTTGGAGTAGTTGAAGATGACTATAAAATACCGAATAAGTTCATGTATCAAAGTGAAGATGTGATTGCCCGTGGTAAGACCGATTCGGGACGAACTGACTACACCGTGAGCATGGTCGTCAACATCTCAAGTTCGACGCCAGCGGGTAAGTATACCGGAGATTTTGTGGCGATGCTTATCCCAGCATACTAGATTTAACTTATAGCCAGCTGATAGCTGTGGAAAAGAATCTTATTGCTTAGATCGTATCGCTAATGGTAAAATTCGCATGTAAGCCTTGTAAAAAGGATTAAAAATAAACAACAATCTAAGGAGATATACAGAATGTATACACTCAAATCAATAACAAAGCGGGGCGCTTTGCTAGGTGCTGCGGGCGCCTTGCTAGTGGCAACGATTCTGCCGGGAGCAGCTGCTTTCGCGGACGCGTTGAACCCATTGACAGAGCGTTCGTTGCTACTTAGTAGCTCCGCTCCAGGGTTCCAAGATACAGACGGTTCTGGGAATTCATACGGAAACCCAAATCCAGCGGCTCTTGGTAACGCAGGAGACCCAGGATACGTACCAGGAACATACGCTCCGGCTGGTTCTGGTGCAAACGGTCGCAAAACTGGCGAAACTTTCAGTTTCCGCGTGAGCACTGATAGTGCAGCTTTTGCGTCAACTAAAACGGTTCGAGCGTTTACACTACAGTACTGTACTAAGGCTGCCGGTCTTTGTCAGGCGCCTGGTGACGTAAGCGGTGATGCGCGTGAAAACGTTCGCGAGTCAGATGGCACTGAAGGTGTATCTCGTACTCCTGATCGTAAGTCTAATGCTGACGCGTATAATGATGGAGACAAAAAGTCTGACCTTGAAGTAAATTACACTTCCCCTCAAGCCGGTACCGACTTTGATGTTGTCGTTGATAACGTGGTAAACAACACCGGATGGTCAATGGAAACTTCTAACGCTGAAGATTTCGCATTCAATGGCGCCTTAACAGGTAAGAACAACTTCATCACATTGAAGAATTCAACGGGTATTACGCCGGCTGCAAATACTCAAATTAAGCTTGTATTCAAAGCAAGTGAAACCAATCACATCACAAACCCTGGTTCTAAAGAGTTCTTCGTTAAGATTAACTCTTACAACAGTGCATCAGATTTAGATCACATTCCACAAAGCCCTTCTGCAACTAACGTCAACATCATTGACGGTGGTGTAACTGTTGCAAACGTGATGACTGACTCAATTCACATTACTACTAAGGTACTGGAAACAATGTCTTTCTCGGTGGGTACAAGTAACCCTGACACTACTGTTAAGGCAGACCCTGACGACCACGGTACGTGTGAGCCAATCGACACTCCAGATGGTAACCGCCTTCAACTTGGTAACGACAACGCTGAATTCTCACTAGAAACAGGCCGAGGTTACGACGTTAAGTCATTCTGGCGTTTGTCATCCAACTCATCTGGTGGTGCGACCGTGTATTACTCAGGTGAAACATTGGCTAACACCGTTGGTGACGTTATTGCTCCAGCGTCAGGTACTGGTGAAGTAAGTCAACCTGGTAAAGAACAATTTGGTTTAGCTTTCATGACACACGACGGCGTTTCAGCAAGCTTCCAAACTAAAATTACAGCTGAACCATTGCGATATAAAGCTCCGTCTATTCTTCCTCTAAGCAAGACTGCTGTTTACGACCAAGGTAACGGAACGCTAGATGACGGTGATGGTGATGCAGGTACTGCACGATTCGCCTTCGACCGTGATAGCCTTCTCACTCCTGTAGCGATCGCATCAAACACAGGCGTAGATAGCCAAGTACTTTCTTGTGCTACTGCTCAAATGCGTTATGTAGCTAACATCGCAGCAGACACACCAGCGGGTGTGTACACGACTAAGATTAACTACCTTGCAGCTCCTCAATACTAGGATTTAGTCCTCTACGTAAGTTGCGTTAGATAGATAAAAACCGACCCGTACCTGGGTCGGTTTTTGTTTGTAAACCTACGCATAACGCTCATTCTTTAGTACAATGACAGGTATGCGACATGCGTTAGTTCGCCTTCATGCCTTTATATTTAATTGGCGCCATATTTACACTGAGGAGTTGATCGCTCTTGTTTTGGTTTTATTTATTTTTATCGCTCCAGTGTCAGCTGCAATGCGCTTTCAAGAGCGTAGTCTTTATATGAACAATACTCTTCCAGGTGCAACCACTTCATATACAATAGGGTTTCGTTATATGAGTCCACAGGCGGTGGGTTCACTTGATATGCTATTTTGCGTTGATCCAATCCCGCACCATGAATGTGTAAGTCCTCCAGGATTAAATGTATCAAACGCTGTGTTAAGTGCACAAACGGGTGAGATGGGCTTTGCTATTCAATCTAAAAGCACGAACCATATTTTATTAAGTAGAGTGCCCAGCTCTAATATAAACAGTGTCTCATCCTATAAATTCGATAACATCATTAACCCGACTGATACTTCTCAATCTTTCTCCGTTCGTTTGAAAAGCCTCGCTTCGACAGACGGAACTGGTGCGCTAATTGATTTCGGTTCGGTTAAAGGCCAGGTGACGAGCGGCATAGTGATTGAGACTCAAGTTCCACCTATGCTCGTATATTGTTTTGCTCAAGAAGTGAATGATAATTGTGCTGGTACAAACGACACTTTTTTCACCGATATGGGAAGCTTAGATTCTAAGTCTACCCTTACTGCGCAGTCTGAAATGGCGGTAGGTACGAATGCAAGCGCTGGGTTTGCCATAACCGTTCATGGTACGCCAATGAGCGCCGCCACTAACGTTATTGACGCACCCTCTACGCCAACTTTAAGTACTCAAGGAAAGAATCAGTTTGGAATCAACTTGGTTGAAAACACAAGTCCTGTTATCGGGAAAAACGCAGAGGGCGAATATGCTAATGCCGTTGCATCGCCTAATTATGGAGTTCCAAATAAGTATATGTATGTACCAGGAGATGTTGTGGCATTTTCACCCAACGTGAGCCTGATGAAAAAGTTCACGGTAAGCTATATCGTAAATGTGAGTCCAAATTTGCGAGCAGGCGTATATACAACAACGCTTACGTTCATAGCCAGCGGTCGTTTTTAGTGATACAATACAGCTTATACTTATAAATGAAAGTAACATGTGAGAGGAAAAGAGAAAATGAAACGCTTTAAAAGCATAATTATTGCCGGTCTTTCGGCTATTATTTTTGCTGCATCTATTTTGCCTGCAATGCCTGTTTCTGCACAGTCGTCAGCTGCTTTAAGCATTGTACCTAAGAAGAACTATATTATCGAACCAGGTAAGACGGCGAATGATAATTTGACTATTCGCAATCTTGATAATGAGAGGACTCTCCAATTGAACCTTAGGATCGTTGACTTTACGTTTACCGATGACGGCGGTACCCCAAAGCTAATGCTTGCTGAAAACGCTCCACAGACTACATGGTCATTAAAGCCGTTTCTTAAAGTTCCTCAAAGTGTGGTCATCCCTCCTAATTCTAGTAAAACACTACCTGTAAGTGTTACGATTCCTAAAAAACAAGGTGCGGGTAGTTTTTATAGTGCAATCGTTTATTCATCAGGTACTCCAGAGAGTGGAAATGTTGGTTTGAGCGCATCGGGCGTTACGTTAGTTTTCACTTCGATACCAGGTGAAGTTAAGGAGAATTTAACACTTGAAAAGTTCGGCGCATATCATGTTCCAACGGCTGCTGACAAAGGTGGATATGCTTTCATGACTGCTAAGATGCCGCAAACAATGGCATACACGCTTAAGAATGAAGGTAACGTAACCGAAGCTCCCGTCGGAAGTATTACTTTAAGGGATTTGTTTGGAAATGAAAGAGTGATTAGTAAAGTTAACTCTAATAATTCACTTGCGTTGATTGGGCAGACTCGAACATTTACGTCTTGTATCGCACTTAAGGATGAAAATACCGAGCTTGTTGGTGAAACGAGTACGACATCAACTTGTGCTGATCCTGGCTTATGGCCTGGATTCTATAGTGCTTCACTCGAACTCTATTACGGGCAAAATGGCAATAATACCAAAGAAATTACCAGTACGGCATCTTTCGTGTATCTTCCATGGTGGTTCGTAATTGCATTTATCATTGTTCTTGCAGCAGCCGCATTCGGTATATGGCGCCTCGTAAATAAAATTAAGGGTCGCAAATTCGCTAACCAACGCAAAAAGCTCTCACGTCGTCGAAAATAAGATAACCCTTTTGTATGCAACGTAAGCACGTTACAATAAGCACAACTATGGTAGGTAAAATACAAATGAGCGCGCAGTGGGTGATTCCGGTTTTTATCGGTTCATGCCTACTGGCGCTCTTTGCTTTGGTTCTGCCGGCATCTGCATTAACTCCGCTTCCTACGCCGGAGCCAAAGCCGGGGTCGTTCGGTTTAGAGGCTACGAAGACACAAGATCCACCTACACAAGGTGCAACCATAACCACGCCAGGTAATGGAGCATCCTTTAATACGTCACCGGTTACCGTGAATGGTATATGCCCGACTGATCTTTTGGTCCAGGTGTATAACAACAATGTGATGGTCGGCGCGGTAATGTGTGCGGGCGGTAGCTTCAGTGTTCAAGTGAGCCTTTTCGCCGGAACGAACGAATTGAGCGCTATTGTATTCGACACGCTCGAACAGGCTGGGCCGGTATCAAATACAGTAACCGTTAATTATACTGATACAAGCTTTACGGCTTTTGGAGCACTTATTACTTTAACAAGCTCGTACGGCCGCCGATCAGCGGCTGCCGGAACTGAATTAAGTTGGCCGTTACAATTATCCGGCGGTACCGGCCCGTATGCCTTTAGTATAGATTGGGGGGATGGTTCCGCTCCTGAGTTAAAAAGTCAGCCGTTAGCCGGACTAGTTCCGATTGCTCATACTTTTAAAAAAGCCGGTATATACCAAGTGAATGTTAAAGTGACTGATGTAAATGGCGTCAGTGCTTTCTTGCAGGTTATCGCAGTGTCGAATGGTAAGGTCGACTCTGCTCCAACCGCTCCGAATACGACAAGTGGCGAAACGCCAACGACAGTACTTTGGATCCCGGCTGCTATCTCGCTAGCGCTTCTGCCGCCGGCTTTTTGGCTTGGTCGCCGTAGCCAAATTGTCTCTTTGCGCAACAAAATGCTCAAAGAGCGTAACGCCACTGCTGAATAGGTTCACGAAACACCTGTGGAAAAAATTAGAAATAATTGTTGACTAAAATAAGCATAATCGTGATACACTGATAGCAATCACCACAACGAAACAAATAGTTAAGTTAAAAATGAGGAATAGAGGAGAAAAAGAGATGAACTCTTTTAAAATAGTAAACCGTCAGGTGGCATTTTTTGCTGTCGTGGCAGCACTATTGCTTTCGGTTGTGTTGCCTGCAATAGTATCAGCGGCTCAGTTAGCTGAGCGATCCGTGCAACTAAGTACTGCGTCTGCAAATGCGGATGACGTTAGTTACAATGTAAGCTTTACGCCTGCAACTAACGCCGGTGCATTCGTCGTAGACTTTTGTACGACAAGTCCATTAGTTGGGCAAACTTGTACTCCAGCGCCGGTTGGGTTAAGCGTTACTGACGTGTCGACGGCAACTTCAGGTTTTACCGCGGCTGATATCGATGCTAATACCGTAGCGGTTGAAGGTACGCTGACTGCAGGAGTGGCTGTTTCGGTCGTACTTGATAATATCGACAACCCAACAACTGCCGGTGTTTTGTACGCTCGCATCGTGACGTATGACACGAACGCGCATGCGTTAGAATACGATGAAAATGATACTGCTTCTGAAGACGTAAATCGAAAAGATGAAGGTGGAGCTGCCTTCTGGATTCTCAACTCAATCGGAGTACAAGCAGCCGTTATGGAAAGTATGACTTTCTGTGTATCGAACGCAGTTATCGCGGCGAGTTGTGCAGATCCTGGAACTCCTGTTCTCAAACTTGGTGAACCTGTCGGTGACGTTCTTGCGCTCACTCCCGACGAAGTAAGCACGGGAACTATGTGGACGCAAATCTCAACAAATGCTGCCAAAGGTGCTGTCATTAGTCTCAAGAGTAGCGCGCTAGATTGTGGCGGACTTGTTCGAGCTGGTGGTGTTGCTGGAAACTGTGATATCAAACCAGCTACCGCCGACTTTATCAAAGGGAACGCACTGTTCGGCGTGAAAACCGGCACTGCTGCTCCAGCTGCGGGTATAACCGGTACTCCTGGTACACTTCAGCCTGTGTCAGGCTCAGGTTACAACACTACGGGTTACTTGTTAAACTACAACCCAGTCGGGAATGCTACCGGTGTCACAAGTACCTTCGGCGACCAATTCCTTGATACCGCTGGCGCACCTGCTGATAGTATCAACATGCAGTTGACCTTTGGTGCAAGTGTTAGCAACAATACTCCAGCGGGTTTGTACTCGGCTGACCTAAGCTTAATCGCAACTGGTAAGTTTTAATAAATGATCATTTCACCACGACACCCCTCGTAAAGGGGTGTCGTGCGTGTGCATAACGTTTCCAAACCTATTTGTATCTGTTATGATTGAAAGTAATTACGTAAAGGGGACTGGTGTGTTTGTAAAAAAACGTACTCAAGGAAAATTGGTTGCAATGCTCGCTATTGCGCTGCCTGTGGCGATTGCACTTGTTGTAAGTCCATCATCTTATGCTCAAAGCACGGGAAGTGCGAATAACTCAGCGAATACGCTCAAAGTATCACCTGTTCGAACTGATATAGAAATTCTTCCAGGCGAAAGCAAGACTGTGCCAGTAACGGTAACGAACCTTACGAGCGCACCAGTATCGGTTGCATCCATCACCAACGACTTCGTAGCCGGCGATGACCGTGGGACGCCAGCACTTATTTTGGATGCCGATAAATTTGCGCCGTCACATAGCTTGAAGCGCTTTATGTCACCTTTGCCGGATATGACAATTCCGGCAAAACAAGCAAAAACGGTAAACGTTAGTATTAGAGTTCCGGCTACGGCACAGGCTGGTGGATACTTCGGGGCGATTCGTTTTGCGCCAAGTGATCCGGATAGTGGTGGACAGGTTAACTTAAGCGCAAGTGTAGCTTCTCTTATTCTACTTACTGTTCCTGGTGATGCGGTGGAAAAGATTAGCTTGGAAAGTTTTGACATCCAACAAAAAGGTGTTAACGGAACTCTGTTTAATACGCCTAATGATTTGCAAGCATCGTTCTCATTTGAAAATAAAGGCAACCTACAAATCGGGCCATTCGGAATCTTATCCGTGAAACAAGGTGATAAAGTTGTTTACCAAACAACTTTCAATGATCAGAATCCCCGTGATGTCATTCTTCCAGATAGTACCCGTCGTTGGGAAATTCCCCTCGAAGATATAGGTACTTTTGGTCACTACGATGTCGTCGCCACATTTACCTACGGTACGAAAAACCAAACCATCGAAGTGACGAAATCATTCTGGGTTATCCCTCAATGGGTTATCTTCACTGCTATCGGAGTACTGGTTGGTTTATTACTTATCATTGCATTGGTCATCTTCCTGATAGTCCGTTCGCGTAAGCGACGGCATATGCCACGAAACAATCGTCGCCGATAAAATAAAATATCCCGCACCAAGGCGGGATATTTTATATAGCTAGTAAGTTATTTCTTCTTAAAATCTAAAGACAAAGAGTTCACGCAGTAGCGCATACCGGTGGTATCTTGCGGGCCATCATTGAACAGGTGACCGAGGTGGCCACCGCAATTGCTACAGGTAATTTCCGTGCGAATCATCCCGTGCGTAGTGTCAGGGGTAAGTGTAATAGCACCCTCGATGGCATCATCGAAACTTGGCCAGCCGCTGCCGCTATCGAATTTATTATCTGAACGAAACAGTGCTTTGCCACAGTTCGCGCAGTTGTAATCACCTTCGTCGTGGTTAAACAGGAGGGCACCGCTAAAGGGTATTTCGGTGGCTTTATCGAAAAGTACTTCTTCTTGTTCCTTAGAGAGCTGTGGATTCTTCATATATCTATTATACTAGGTATATGAATACATTAGTAATTGCCGGTGGATGTTTTTGGGGAATGGAAGAGTTGTTTCGTACTCAGCCGGGTGTCGTTGATACCGAAGTAGGCTATGCGGGTGGTGACAATGACAATCCGACCTATGAAAATCACCCTGGTCATGCCGAGGCTTTGAAGCTGACGTACGACCTGGCCGTAACGAATATTGATGAACTACTTGATTATCATTTCCAGATTCACGACCCAACGACTATGAACCGTCAAGGGAACGATGTTGGGTCAAGCTACCGTTCAACGATCTTTTACGAAAATGACGAGCAAGAGGCTGCCGCTGAAGCCGCTATTATTCGTAACCAGCCGTATTGGGAGCAACCAATCGTCACAAGTATCGAACCACTAGAGACGTTTTGGCCAGCTGAAGAGTATCATCAGGATTACTTACAAAAGAATATCGGTGGCTATACTTGCCACTACGAACGAACTCGTTAATTAGAAACCGAGGACTTGTTTAACGTGGGCAAGTTTTTCTTGGGCTATCGGGCGTACTTTGGCAGCGCCTTCGGCCATAATGGAATCGATGTAATCCGGGTTTTTGACCAATTCTTCATAACGGGCGGATTGTTCGCTAAAGCGTTCCTCAAGGGCAGCCAATAAACGGTCTTTCGCTTCTTTCCAGCCAATCGTTCTTTCAACTAATTCATGGGCAAGCCGGTTGGCTTTGTTCTCAGGGGCAATCGAAGCATATATTTTAAACAGCGGCGTTTGGCGTACGGTTTCGTCGGTGTGGTCGATTGAATCGGTAACAACTTTACGAACTGCTTGTTCCCAAGCGTCGCGGCCGGCAAAGAGAGGGATGACGTTCCCGTAACTTTTGCTCATTTTACGGCCATCGATACCAGGAAGTTCGGCGATTCCATCCGCTATGACATGTTCTGGCAAAACAAAGATAGAATCAGCGTATTGCTTGTTGAAGCGTTGGGCGATATCACGGGCGATTTCAACGTGTTGAATTTGGTCACGGCCAACCGGAACGTGGGTGGTGTTGAAGATAAGGATGTCACTCGTCATGAGGATTGGATACACGAACAACCCCATGTTCACATCGTTATCATCTGTTTTACCGGCTTCACGGTTCTTATCAACGGATGCCTTGTATGAGTGCATCTTGTTCATCCAGCCTTTTGGCACGAAGTTGTTAAGGATAGTCGTCAATTCGAAGATTTCCGGAATGTCTGACTGCCGGTACAGGTGCATCTTTGATGGGTTGAGCCCTGCAGCCAACCATGTCGCCGCTAGATTTCGGGTTAACTCTTTCATTGTTTCACCGTCATGTACTGAGTTTAGTGCGTGATAATCGGCAATGAAGAAGAAGGCCTCGGTATATTCGCTGGCACGCCGCAAAGCTGGTTCGATCGCCCCTAAGTAATTACCAATGTGCGGAGTTCCGGTCGGCTTAATGCCGGTAAGGATAATTCGGTCGTTTGAATCGGTCATATATTTACTATAAATTACCCTCGGTGTTATGTATAGCGTAAAAGGGGTTGCTAAGTATTTAGTTATACTTGACATACATTTCATACCGGCGCATAATTGATATCGATATGCACGACAAACAACTTTATGGAACGGCAACTGTAGGGACAAAAGGGCAGGTAGTAATACCGGCTGATGCTCGTGATGCGCTTGATATTCAGGCGGGGGACCGACTATATGTAGTCGGCTCTCAAGAAAAGAAGTGGGTGGGGCTCATCAAAGAAGAACAGCTTCGAGATATGTTAGACCATCTCACTAACAACATTGAACAGTATAAAGATATTTTAAAAAAGAAATAGAAGGGCGCACACATGCATCACCACTTAAGTTTGAAGCGCAAGCTTATTATTATGATTTCGGTTATGGCCAGCCTTTTTTTGGTGGCCCTTGACCAAACGATTATTGCGACGGCGTTAGGAAAAATCGTCGAAGAGTTCAACGCGTTCAGTTCATTGAGCTGGATTGTTACCGCATACTTAATTACTACCACGGTGACCGTGCCGATCGCCGGTAAGTTTTCCGACCTGTTTGGTCGCCGCCGTATTCTGCTGATCGGTGTAGCGGTGTTCGTAGCTGGCTCGCTACTAAGTGGCGTGAGCGCTAATATCGAACAGCTTATAGCATGGCGCGCGCTGCAAGGTATTGGCGGGGGTATCATTACTGCTAACGCGTTTACTATCGTTGGCGACTTATTTGCAGCCCGTGAACGAGCTCGTTGGCAAGGGCTGATTGGTGCAGTGTTCGGATTAGCTTCGGTGGTCGGGCCGCTCCTAGGTGGCTGGTTGACTGATGGTCAAAACTTCTTCGGTATGACGACCGACTGGCGCTGGACGTTTTACATTAATGTGCCTATCGGGCTTGTTGCCTTCATTTTGATCGCGGTCTTCTGTCCGCCATTACGACGAGCGGCAAAAGCGGTCATCGATTACATGGGCGCGGCGTTACTCTCCGTTTCGCTGGCGGTACTTATTATATCCGTCGATAACACTGAAACTATCTTTGCGAGCTTTATGGAATCAACCGGAATATCACTCGTAGTACTGAGGTCAATACTATTCTCAGTTGTCGCAGCTGCTGTCGTAGCCTTTATATTCGTCGAACGAAAAGCCAAAGAACCGATTCTTCCATTACGTTTCTTTAGGAACTCAAATTTCGTGAAGATTCTTGCGATAGCTATGTTATTTGGTTCAGCTTTCATGGGTTCGATTTTGTACCTTACCCAGTTCAACCAACAAGTCTTCGGAGCATCACCAACTGATTCTGGGCTCATGTTGCTTCCAATGGTAGGTGGAATCATGGTCAGCAGTATTACGGCCGGCCAACTGATTTCGCGTATAGGTCGTTATAAGATATTCCTTCAAATTGGTTTTACCGTAGCTACTATAGCCATGATATTTCTTTCGACACTTACGCCGGAAAGTAGCTATGCGTACGAAGCGGTCATTATGGTTGTTCTAGGGTTAGGGATGGGTATTGCTATGCCGGTGCTTAACCTAGCGGTACAAAATGAATTCTCACAAGCTGAGTTAGGAACCGCCACGAGCTCGAACCAACTCTTCCGTAGTCTCGGGTCGACGATCGGTACGGCAGTATTCGGGGCTATGTTAACATCAGGAATCTTGACGCACGTGGACGAAATTCGCGACACCGCATATATACAGTCTGTTTCTCAAAATGCGGCGGTTTCGAAAATCGGTAAAGTCGATGATCCCAATACGTTACTAACTTTGAATATGCCTGACATCAAAGAACAAATTACCTCTAATGCCGACAAGCAGTTCGCTACGCTGTCTCAGCCAGCTCAGAATGAAGCCCGTAGTGCGTTCCAGGCAAACCAGTCTGAATTCGGGAGTAAGGTCACTCACGCCTTCTCCGAAAGCCTCCGTACTATCTTTATTGTTGCATCGTTCCTGGTAGGGGCAGCTGCGATTTTGGTGTTCACGTTAAAGGAGCGAAAGCTTAAGACTGCGAGCCCGGACGAGACTCCTGGCGAGGCGTAGACTAAATTACTACACAATATAGCTTTTGCTTATTGCTAAGTGGTAGCGCTTTGATTTACTATTAAAACATAAGCGCCGCCATGCGGCCTATTCTTGACTGGTTTATACAACATTGCTATTATTGTCTATGTGTCCTGCGCCAAAGCTAATAATTAAAGGTCGAAGTGCAAGGGACTGTACATAGTACAAGGAGTGAATAATCACATGCCAATAGCCATCGAGTTTGTGCCATCACGGCGCAAGAAGATAGCAGTGGATGTGGTGCCCGCCGAATGGCGAATCTTTCTCGCACACTAAATGTGAGTGCGACATCTAAACAAGCAAAAAAGCAAAACACCCCAAGGCACCGGGGTGTTTTTAATTTGCCATATAAGGGCGTCGCCAAGCGCTTATCTACTCGGCTAATAGTGTGTCGAGTTTTGCTTTGACGGCTGTCAGGTCGCCCTGTACGATGCCACCGGCAGTCTTTTCGTCGAGCTTCTCACCGTTCATGTAGAAGGTCGGGGTAGCAGATGCTCCTTTAGCTTTACCGAGCGCCATATCGAATGAAATTTTCTTGTTAACCTCTGCATTCGATAAATCTTCCTTGAACTTATCGGCCTTCAGGCCAAGTTGATTCGCAAACGCCACGAAAGCATCGGTACGTTGTGAGGCGTCGAGGCTTGACCAGCTATCTTGGTTTGCATACAACAAGTCATGCATTTCCCAGAATTCACCTTGCAAACCAGCGGCCTCTGCAGCGGCTGAAGCTGCTCGTGCATTCGGATGAATGCTTGTGAGCGGGAAATGGCGGAAGATCAAAGAAACGCGGTCGCCGTACTCCTCCGTAAGTGTTTTGACGTTAGGGTAGGCGCCGCCACAGCTTGGGCACTGGAAGTCGCCATACTCAACGATAATAACTTTACCGTCTTCTGCTCCTTTAACGTGATCGGCAATGTTCCCGCTTGCTTCAGACGCAGTTAAGGCTACATTGCTATTGATATTTGAAACATCAACCGCCGGGTTAGTCGAGCGCGTCCAAATAATAAGTCCACCAAGAAGTCCGATAACGACAACACTGAAAATTATCCAACCAACTTTATTCATTTTTTCCTCCAAAAATTACTCTTATCATTGTAGCAGATGGTAGGGTACAATTGGGCTAAGATGTTTACGTTTTTAGCTATCTTAACGGCAATTGTAATCTGTGGGCTCGTTATCGGTGCAGGTATAAAGCCTCGCCGGTCTGCGTATAGTTTGCCCGAGTTAAAGCGCCGCGCGACCCATTCCGCCGCAGGAAAAGCCCAGCTTGAGCGTGAACAGTTGCTTCCGGGCGTGTTGGCGCTATTGGCGGTTCGGACTGCCTTGTTGTTGGTATTGATGGTTATATTATCGATCGTTACTTTTGGATGGGTCATTGGTACTATGCTCGCGGTCACTGTAGCGGTTCTGTATGCGCCATTAGGTCACACTCGGCGTGTATCTACGGTATCCGATAAATTGTATCTAAAAGTAGAGCCGAAATTATTAGCGCTGGTTCGTAAGTTCCCGCGATTCTTTGCGTTCCTAAGCGATAGTACCTTGCAAGAAGCCCATAAGGTACATTCCAAACAAGAGTTTCAAGAACTTATCGAACGTTCAGGCATGGCGTTGACGGATATTGAAAGGAAAGTGATCGTAAACGCCATCGATTTTAACGATAAGCCCGTTTCAAGCGTTATGACGCCTAAGTCGGTCATAGATTTCATTAATAAAGGTGAATTTCTCGGGCCATTGGTACTTGATGAGCTGCACGAGCTAGGGCATAGCCGGTTACCGGTTATCGACGGTGACCTCGATCATGTCGTCGGTATTTTATACTTACGTGATTTGCTCTCGCTTGACGTGAAACGGTCGGGGACGGCCGAAAAGGTAATGGATGCGCATGTGTATTATATTCGAGAGGATCAAACGCTCGAACATGCCTTGGCAGCTTTCTTGAAAAACCGACACCACCTATTCATCGTTATCAACAAACAGCGTGAAACGGTCGGGTTGCTGACGATTGAAGATACCATTGAGGCGCTGCTTGGTCGTAAAATCGTCGACGAAGATGATAATCATGCCGACCTACGTTCGGTAGCCGAACATGAAGGTCGCTTCAACAATACGCCTGCTGGCCGTACCGACGTCTAGCTCTATCCCACCAGAGGTGGTAAAATAAGCAGCGATATGACACGTGTACTTACTCAAGATATAGCCCGGCAAGTCGGGCAGACAGTTACTATTCAAGGTTGGCTTCATAAAAAGCGTTTGCTTGGTGGCCTCAATTTTATTACGCTTCGTGACCGAACAGGCATTGCTCAGAACCTTATCGATAATAAAGACGAAGTTGAAAAACTTCGTGGCCTTCAGATTGGTACCGTCTTAGCGTTGACCGGTACGGTGGTTGCCGACGAACGTGCCCCGGGCGGCGCTGAACTACACGACGTATCAGTCGAAGTACTGGTACCCGTAACCGACGAACCGCCCATCGAAATTGATAAACCGCTCGATCATAAATCTGAGAACCTCGACACGCTTTTTGAGCATCGAGTCATTGGGTTAAGAAGCTTACGAGAAGCTGATATTTTCAAGATTCAAGCGAGTATCAAATCAATCGTTCGCGATTATCTTGCGAGCCAAGAGTTCACTGAATTCAATTCACCGAAATTATTACCAGGCGCAAGTGAAGGTGGCGCGGAAGTATTTACTCTCGATTACTTCGGTAAAGAGGCGACATTGGCCCAAAGCGCTCAGTTCTACAAACAAATTATGGTTGGCGTATTTGAGCGTGCCTACGAAATCGGCTCAACCTACCGTGCCGAGCCCTCGGCTACCACTCGTCATATGACAGAGTATCTCACCATAGATGGCGAAATGGGATTCATTGATTTCCAAGATTTATTACGAACGGTTGGTGGTCTGCTGAAAGCTGTTACAAGCAATACGTGGGAACGACACGAGTCGCAACTGAAAAGTTGGAATGCACAACCGGTTCTATTGCCCGATGAAATTCCTCAACTCGGCTTAGAGGAAGTTCACGAATTGTATAGCAAAGCCACCGGCCAAGACAGTCGGGGCGAAAAAGACATGCGCCCGGACGAAGAAAAGTGGGTGACTGAATACGCAAAGAAAAACTTAGGCAGCGAAGCGGTGTTCATTACGAAATGGCCGGCCAGTGAAATGAAGTTCTATCACCGTATTTCAGCTGAAGACCCTACCATTGCCGAACGCGCCGACCTTATTTTCCGAGGTGTGGAAATCGCAACTATCAGTATGCGTGAAAACCGCTATGATGTATTAGTCGAACAGCTAAAAACCATTGCCGGGGGCGATCCAGATTCCGACGGCTTCCGCTATTACCTCCAAGCTTTCAAATACGGTTTACCGGCCCATGGTGGCTTTGGTATGGGCCTCGAACGGTTAACCCAAAAAATTATCGGCCTTAACAATGTTAAGGAAGCCGCCTTGTTCCCGCGGGACATTAACCGCTTAACTCCTTAGTATGCGCCCGAGTAACATTGTTTCGACAAAACTTGCTTTATATAGCAATGACCTCCAATCGGTGTTAGTCATGCATTATCCGGCACGGGCCACTCATGGCTTGCCTGGAGGTCACGTTGAGTCGAAAGAGCATCCTGACGATGCAATTCGTCGCGAACTCATGGAAGAGCTGACGTTGTCTGTCGACGGCTTAAAGCGAACTGATTTCTTTTTACGTGGAGTCGATCGTGGTCCGATTATTCTGGCATATACGGCCATCGCTCCAGCGGATGTCAGCATTGTACCGACAGATCCTGATTTTGAGTATGCCCAGTGGATATCGAAAGATGAACTTGCACATACTTCTATGTCGCCTGAGTATGTTCGCTTCGTGCTTCAAAATTGGCCGAGCAACTAGCCATAAGCGTATAATGTAAACCATGCAGCCTGAAACTACGCAACCTACTGAAACGCTTCAAGCACCAGCTCCGGTAATAACGCCGCTCGAAGTCGTAAAGAATACTCCTCGGCAACGCCATTTTCTGGCTGTGTTTTTTTTGAGCTTTATGTGGGGAACCTTCGGTGTCGACCGTATGTATATGGGGTATTGGGGGCTTGGTATTCTCAAGCTGGTGACACTTGGCGGTTTTGGCATATGGGTCATCGTTGACCTCATTCTTGTTATGGGCGGTTATATGCATGACAAGCAAGGCCGTGAAATGCTACAGGTTGCCGAATATAAAAAATTTGCTGCTCGAACGGTACTTATTTTTGCAATTGCCCTCGGCTTGATCGTGCTTATTAACGGATTGGTTTTAATTGCGGCGGTTGCTCAGTTTATGGAGGCGCTTCAGAATGGTGCGATGCCTGGGCTCGATAGTCTCAACGGTGGTACTGAGCTTCCTTCCGATTTACAACAAGAGCTTGGTGTTTAGTTTATAGCGCCGGTTTGTTATCGAGCGAGTGCCAGATATACCAACTCGCGACTGATTCGTAAGGGTGCCAGTTATTATTCGAAGCAATAAGTGTCATATCTTCCGGGGTGGGCTTTTCGGGTAAATGGTACAGTGCGTGTATGCCGTTTTTGATGCCGAGGTCGCCTGTCGGCAATACGTCGAGCCTGCCCATGCAAAACAATAAGAACATATGCACGGTCCATACGCCGACACCTTTGATTTGCACCAATTCATCAACTATTTCTTGGTTACTCATCGAGTCGAGGTGGTCGAATTGAACCGAGCCATCCATGACACGACTCGCCAAGTCTTTAATGTATGAAGCCTTTTGCCGTGATAAACCAACACTTCTCAATACTTCAATATCAGTTGCCAATATATCTTCCGGGCTTGGAAAATCCTTAGTAAAAAGTTCCTTGAAGCGTTTTAATATTGTTGCCGCCGCTTTGACGCTTAGTTGTTGGGAAATAATACTTTCAACTAATTCTTGGTAATACTTTTTATGAGGAACAAATGTGGGCAGTGGTGCTCGTGCAATTACTTCGCCTAGGATCGGGTCGTGCGCTTGCAGGTGCTCGGCAGCTTTTTTGAAGTTTTCCAACGAGGCTAACTCGGCCACTATAATTCGATCGTCTTTCCGTTGATGCGTTGGTAATTGGTGGGAAGTTCACTCGTAATACGTGTCACCATGCCGTCTATCAGTGCCTGACCTTCGGTTGACAGAATGGCGTCATGGGTAGGGAAGGCAACGGAAGGCTGCAAAGCTCTTATGAAGTTCATCGACTGACTCATCGTTAACCACGGGGCGCTTACTGGCAGTAAAAGTTCTTTGATAGGCTGGTTTGGCAGATAAAACGAATCACCCGGGTAGTATAAGTGATTTTCGATAATGACCCCTAAGTTTGCAGGCGGGGTAATGGCACTATCGATTGGTTCGTGCGTTCCACCAACGAATTGCAAACTAATACCATTTGCCTCAACCGTTTCGCCAGCATTAACTGCTTGCGTATGTTCATTCGTGAAATCAGTAAGAATACTTTCATGCGCCAACAGCACGGCCTTCGGGTGCTCACGTAAAATACTGATGACTAATTGGCTATCAAGATGGTCTGGGTGATTATGGGTAATAAAAACAGCCGCCACATTCTTCGGTATAATAAAGTCGTGGGTAAAACTACCTGGGTCGACAATAATACTCACTCCGTCTTTTTCAACCACGAAACAAGCATGCTGGAACTTTGTTAATTTCATACTATTAGTATACTAGTGAACGTGGATATACTCGAATTTCAAGAAATCATATGGCAAAAAGGGCGCGAACTATTTCGCGATATGCCCTGGCGCCAAGATACGCAACCGTATTTTGTGATGGTGAGCGAAATTATGCTCCAACAAACACAAGTCGAGCGGGTGATTCCTAAATTCAATGCTTTTATCGAACGCTTTCCGACTATTGCGGATTTGGCGAACGCCTCTCTTGGTGACGTATTGCTTATGTGGAGCGGCCTTGGGTATAACCGACGGGCAAAATTTCTTCACGAAGCCGCCAAAAAAATAGTAAATGAGTTCCATGGAGTATTTCCGGAAACCGAAAAAGAACTCATAACTTTACCGGGTATCGGAGTGAATACGGCTGGTGCGATTTTGGCCTATAGCTTCAACAAGCCGTCGCTTTTTATCGAAACGAATATTCGGACCGTTTATTTTTATCATTTTTTTACCGAACAAGCTGAAGTGAGCGATATGGAGCTTCGTGAAATTGTCGAAGCCACGGTGGATAATGAACATCCACGTGAGTGGTATTGGGCCTTGATGGATTACGGAAGTTACTTAAAGCGGCAAGGTATTGGCCAGAATAACAAAAGCAAACACTATAAAAAGCAAAGCCCGTTAAAGGGAAGCGTGCGTGAAGTACGCGGGCAAATTCTTAAGCTCCTGACGGCTGCCGATTACGAAGAAAGGGAGCTACGCATAGAGCTCGGTGCCGATGAACGGTTCGAGCCAGCGCTTACGTCGTTAGAAAAAGATGGCCTCATTTCAAAAACTGGGCACGCTTTTCACTTAAAGCGCTAAAAAGTAACGTCGCCCCAATGCTATAATGAAAGAATTATGATTCGTGTATTGTTAGCGTTTATTACTGCGACTGTTTTGACGGTCTTGGTTGGTATATCAGCGCAAACGGCACATGCGCAATCGACCGCGTTGACCCCGGAACAAATCGAACACATTCGAAGTAACTGTACCTCCGTCAAAAGTACGCTTAATCAACTCCATGCCAGCGACGCGCTTCTACGCGTAAACCGCGGGCAAGTATACGAATCGATGGCGAGTAAGCTTATGGACCCATTCAACTCACGGTTAAGCAATAATCGCCTTGATTCTAAAGCGACTTCGGCCGTAACGACAAGTTACCGCACCGCATTAGACTCATTCCGAACAGATTATCAAGATTATGAGCAAAAACTTTCAAGTGCCATTCGGATCGATTGCTTCAACCAACCTGAACTATTCCACAATACGATCGAACAAGCACGGGTAAACCGCAACAAAGTGCATGACGATGTCATTAGGCTGCACCGTTATATTGACGATTACCGTTCGGCAGTGGGTGATTTTTTGCTTAATTATGAAAGGTTATCGGAATAATATGGCCGAACCAATTATTCTTCAGCCAGATGAAGATATGACATTTTGGGATAAGCACCGTTTTTCGTTGTTGCTCATCCTTACGGTACTCATAGCCCTTGCCTTGACCGTCATCAGCATGATTGCTTACAACGTCAGCGGTACGGCGCAACTTGACCTCAGTCGTCCAGGATATCGATCGGTAAGCGATAAAGTGGATAAAACCGATTCCATCACTGAGTACAGTGCATTCGGAACGGTCGATAAAGATTCCATCAATGAATTTACCAAGCTGTACGATACGCAAGCTTCCAAGGCGAAAGCGGTCGACGCATTTAACGGTGACCCGCTGAACCCTGAAGTATTAGAATTTGGCGTTACCGCAAACGAGTAGTAGCTTCGAACTCAATCTCAAATAATTTGCAAAGTAATTCATGGGCATTGACGATGGGCGGAAATTCTTCGAAGCTGTCCGCGATACGTTTATGGAGTTTCGTGTGACTGTCCATTAATTCGTCGGGCGTCGAAACGTTATAGTCTTCACGCATTACTTTTTGGCCTGAACCCATGATATCTACGACAATAGGGAGAAGCTTATCGACCGCTTTTACGAAACGGGCTTCTTTTGTCTGTTGGTCTTCATATTCACATAATAGTTTGGCGGTATATGGTGGTAAACTCTCAACTAAAGCACCAAGGGCAGCATGCTCCGTGGCTCGTTTATCTTCTAATTGTTCAGCGCTCAGGTTAAATGTTGCCACATCACCAGTAACGGTTTCGATCAAGTCGTGCACTATGGCGTATTGCGCAATTAACCCGCTATTTAGTTCCGGATAAAGAGCAGAAGAAAGTTCATTGGCTACCAGTGCCAGCATGTAGCTATGCTCGGCATCATTCTCACGAGTCTTTTCATCATAGCGAGGAACTCTTTCGACTTGGGCGAATTTCATTGCCAAGGCTCCGAGGTTCAGGGTTATTGATGCGGGTGAGATTGGTTCTTCAAAACCGGATGATACTTCGGAAATTAGTTTCTCATTTAAGTCAATTTTTGAACCATATAACTTTTCCATGATTACTCCTGCATATTATTTTATTGCCTAGTAACTGATTACAAAGTCACTATATCGTGATAATATTCAGTAAGATAGAAAGTTTATTTTGAGTCAAAAATGATTGAGCAAGCAGCAATTACGCACCATATTCAAAAACATATTATCGATGTATTGATGTTCAAGGAAGTAGCTCGGTTTCGCGATTTACGGCCACCAAAAACCGATACCAATTTGTTTTCATATCATCTGAAACTTTTGATCAAAAGCGACATTGTCAAAAAAGTTACTGCTGGATATACGTTGAGTACGAATGGCCTGGCGTATGTCGATAGGGTCAGCGTAATAAGTAAAGTAGTACGTACTCAACCGAAAATTATTACCATGCTTGTGATACAAAACAGCGAAGGGGAAGTACTGTTGTGGCGCCGGAAGAGGCAGCCATACATAAACGCCTGGACGCTGCCTTACGGCAAGTTACACTCCGATGATGTCAGCTTAGAGGCGGCGGTGCAACGTGAATTAACGGAAAAAATATATATCACCGATCAGGCCGTCCGTCACGTCGGTGATTGTTATATCCACGTAAATACCGAGGGTCGTATGCTATCGACGACACTTGCCCACATCTTTCGTTTCGAACGCGATGATATCGATTTACGCGATAATTTCATTTGGGTGAAACCCCATAAATTATCTCAATACAAGTTAGCTCCGGCGGTAGAGCAGATTGTTGCCCGCAGTTTCTTTAACGACCCATACTTTTTTGAAGAGTTCTATGAAGATTGGTATAGTGAAGAGTATGAATCTTAACGAATACCAAACCCTCGCCCTGCGTACTGCCAACCCAAAAGACAAGAAGAACGAATTATTTCATTTGCTGTTAGGCCTTTGCGGCGAAGCGGGAGAAATTGCCGAGAAGGCAAAGAAAATTATCCGTGACAAGGATAGTGATTTTTCACAACTCGATGTAGCCGACTTAACGAAAGAACTTGGTGATGTGTTGTGGCATGTCGCAGTCGTGGCTGATTATTTCGATGTTGATTTGGAAACGGTGGGCGATACGAACATCAAGAAACTAGCCAGCCGCCTTGAACGTGGCACCATTAGCGGTAGCGGCGATAATCGTTAAGTTAGTTTCTTGCGTACCCAAGCATCAATTGTTCCGGCACCCATAAACAGAAGTAACGAACCATTGTTATGTTCATTCATAACTTCATCCCATAGGGCGTCATTCAAGTCGCTATAAGTAATAATATCTTTGTTAGTAACATTTTCAGTTAATTGTTCTGACGTAAGAATGGGTTGATTTGGGTTTTCCCGGGTGAGGTACGTAGGAGCCCAGTATACTTTACGGGCATATTCGAACTGATCGGTATATTGATCGCGAATAAAGTGTTGCCGCCAGTTTTGATGCGGCTGGTATACCAATACGATATCATTCGAAATTTCATGAGCCATTTGTAAAGTGGCGGCAATCTCTTCTGGGTGGTGGCCGTAATCGCTATAAATGTTATCGGCAAGTTTTTCGAACCGGCGGTCGGTGCCGGGGAAGTGCGCCAATACTTTCAATCGGTTTTCCGTGTCGCTTATTTCTAAGTATTCTAGGGCTTTTGAAACAAGTGTCGCGTTCCGCCGGTTATGCTCACCCGCCAATGCAATGTCTAAAACTTCTGACATAGACAGCGACCAGATGCCGTCACTTTCAAGTTGTTCGATATACGCTAAATCTTTTGCCCAGGCGATAGTATGGGTGGATTGTTCGATGTACTGACGGAACGCAAGCTTATACCCGTCTTCGGTTGGGTATGTGTCGGGGTGGTCATAATCAATTGAGGTAAGCAACGACAAATAAGGCTTAAAATGCAAGAAGTTTCTGTCGTATTCATCGCATTCATATACGAAATATTCGCTTTGAGGGTCGAAGGTGCCGCTTGGTCCGAATGATAGGGTGGAGCCGACGGAATAGCTGACTGGAATGCCCAATTGCTGCATAGCCCAGACGGTCATTCCGGTGGTAGTGGTTTTCCCATGCGTTCCAGAAACCGCGATAAGTTTAAGGTTATGGTCGGCGATAAATTCAGCCAAGAACTCGTCGCGTTTACCCGCCCGAATGCCTAACTGGCGGGCTAATACTAATTCAGGGTGATCTTCGGGTAAGGCGGCAGTATATACGAACCAATCAAGAGGACTGGCATTATGTGCTTCCTGCAAGAACGTTCCATCCTGCCCGATATGTACGGCAACACCAAGTTGGCGCAGCTCTTCGGTGACCAGACTTTCGGCAAGGTCTGACCCCATGACGTTTAAACCGGCGTCACGCGCGATTTCAGCCAAAGGTCCGATGCCTACGCCTCCAAGGCCTGAAAAATATACATTCATAGCCCCAGTATATCACTTGTAACAATAGGGGTGGTGTGGTGTAATAGAGAAAAAGGTTGGGCTTACACAAAAATGTTACAAAACTTACTTCATCAAATGCTTTTGCGTCGTCATTTTTGGCGTCACGCGACATTTAGCGAAGTTGCCGAATTATATGCCTCACGAATGATGCGCATGGCCGCGTTGCATATATCCGGCGCGTTCATGTCGATTTACATGTATCAGGTGGGTTACTCAATTGCGCAAATCGCCTTATTTTGGGCACTGTTCTACTTGTTCAAGACATTCGTAGCCTTACCGGCGGCTTCTTTGGTGGCCAGGATCGGCCCAAAGCACGGCATTCTCGTTTCGAACCTCCTGTACATACCGTCGATGATTTGTTTTGCCTTTTTACCGGTTGCCGGGCCGCTGCTATTATTGCCCATACTTCTGATGCAGGGAACTTCTGCTTCGATGTACGCTATCGCTTATACCATCGACTTTTCGAAAGTAAAAAGCATCGACCATGCCGGCAAAGAAATTGCCTACATGAATATTCTCGAAAAAATCACTACGAGCATCAGCCCGCTTATCGGTGGGTTTTTGGCGTATTTTTTTGGTCCGCAAGTAGTCATTATCATTGCCGCGGTATTGTTTGCCTTAGCGGCTGTTCCGTTATTTAACAGCGGCGAGCAGGTCCAAACGGGTATCAAGTTGCAATTCAAAGGCTTTCCGTGGAGGCTTATTCGGGAGCACTGGCTTGCGCAAACTGCTATTGGGTTCGACGTGTTTACGTCCGGAACGGTATGGACGCTGTATACTGCCGTGATAGTCATCGGTATTAGTTCAAACAACGAAGTGTACGTCATTAGCGGTATCTTGCTTTCGGTCGTCTTGATTGCGGCGCTTGTTTCATCATACGTATACGGCAAAATTATCGATAAAAAAGGCGGCAGGGCACTTATGAAGGCAAGTATTGTCGCAAATGCCCTGACGCACCTCGCAAGGCCATTCATTACCTCACCGGTCACCGTAGCAGGCGTTAATGCGGTAAACGAAGTGGCGACCACCGGATATACGATGCCATATACGAGGGCGGTCTTCGATAACGCCGATTTATCGGGCCATCGAACGACTTACCTGGGTATGATAGACGTGTTGTCGAATTTCGGTGCTTTCATTGCGGCAGTACTCCTTTTGGGATTGGCGTTCATAGCCGGCAATGATTTTGCGTTACATAATTATTTCTTTGTCGCCGGTGTGGTAGTGTTGCTGGCATTAACGGCGCATTTCCCTCTCTATAAAAAATAAAGGTGCATGGTGTACAATAAAAAGTAGTACATAGGTGGGATACCTCGAGAATCGTGGCTGATAAAGGCAGAATAAAACAAAGCATTAAAGATTTGCAACGTATTAAAACGTGGCAGCTTATCGTATTGCTTATTATTATCGGCTTCATATCGGCCACATTCCTGCGTCTCAATAACATCGGCATGGTAGAGCGGCGCGATGCAGTTCTGAGCGCCGATAAACAGGGGAACGAAGAAATTACGATTCAAAGGTTGTACGATTTACAGCGGCATGTCAGTTCGCATATGAATACCGATTTAGGCAGGGGGGTTTACCTTGAAGCAAGCTACGCTCGAGACCTCCAGGCTTGGCAATCGACACAATACGGAGACTCAAATCCTAACGGGAATATTTACAAGAAAGCGCAAGAAGTCTGTGCTCCTCGGTTCAGCACGTATTCGGCCGCATATTTGCAGTGTACCACTAGTGAGTTGGCTAAATACCCCGCTGCAGCCAACCCTGCCACCGATACTAGTAAGCCACGCCAAGAGGCCTATATCCATGCCTTTAGTTCACCCTTTTGGAGCCCTGACTTCGCCGGGTGGTCGGTACTTGCTTGTGTGGTCATTCTGGGGCTCATAGTGGTACGCTTCGTAAGCCTCGGGGTACTCGCTTTGTTGTTGCGTAAGCATTATAAAACTATTTGATATTGACAGCGCCCCTGGTGAAGCTGTACGCTTACTCTCGTATAGCATTAATAGGAGGTATAAATACTTATCATGGCTTACAGTCACACTAACTCAAAGGGCGTTACTTACTACCTACACAGCACTGAAGTAACACTTCGTGGTGGAAAACCACAAACTATCTTCTTCTTCGCAAAAGTTGAGAAGAACGCAAAAGGTACTCCAGTAGACCTACCAGATGATCGCATTGTTAAAGAAAACCCACGAAACGGTTTCTTGACTGTTTCAAAGAAAAAATAGTCCTCAAAACACTATTGCACCATAAGCAGTTTGATTCTATACTAAGGTCAAACAAACAGGTGCTGGAACACCCCCATTCCCCGGGGGTGTTTCTTATTTTCGGATAAAATTGCTTTGCGACACATAAAGGGCTAGAATAATGGCAAATGACCATATTACCAATTAACCACTTTATGGGGCTTTGAACAGGATTACATTATGGCTAGCGAGCGATATGAAGACTTAGGTGGTAGAGTACCGGAAATGAGCGAAGCGTCAAGGAGAGCGATGGGTTTGATCGGCCTTGGTTCAAAGGCTATGCAGGCAGAGGTAAAGGCGGAAGATGATATTCGGCAGCGCGCTATCAATAAAAGTGGTGCGGAAGCATATCGTAACTCCGGGAGAGAACGCGATAGGTTAAAGGGAATAGATGTGAATTCCGTCGAGTATTTAGCGAAAGAAAGACTTGCCGAAAGAAACCGTAACCGTAGGGCATAATTGACATTACTATACATAAGTGTTATAATGGTGACATATGTCTGAATATGCTCACCGCCGGATAAGTGCGAAAACGCCTCCCCAAACGGAAACTTTGTTTGACGATGACACGTTCTCTAAAATTGATCACATTGTTGATACTCGGGGCGAATCTTACGATCAAGCCCGCCGCTTGCTTAATATCGACGCGCCACATTATGAAACCCCTGAGGCAGCGGCACCTCGCGATCCATCTGAAGGCGTGTCCGTACGCCTCGGCACACGTGCTATAGCCTTAGCTAACATAATGGCGACGTATAATCAGCTCAGTTCTACTATGGGCGTCCGTAAGTATAGGCAATATGCCGACAACGACTTCGATGCCCGCTACGAGCGGCCCGAAATTGTCGTCGAAAACATGGGTATGAAAGCGTCAGTAATGATTCATCGTAATGAAAAAGATTTTGAGGACATTACCGCCACCAAAGAACTTATCGAAGCAGGGTTCGAACCTAATGCTGTCGCTTATCAGGAACGTCGCCTTAAAATTGATCTAAATAATATGTATGGCCCAGGTAATACAAAAGCACCAGCGCGGCATAAACTTATTACTACTGCGCGAAGAGCTGCGGGCGAGGAAAAGAAACCTATCAAAGCTAAAAAAGCTTCGTAACGACGCAGTTTTTTAATTTTTATAAGAGACCCGTCAAAGACGGTCATATAGTACTAAAATTTAATTTGAATTCGGCTTGTTTGTAATAAGTAGACATGGCAAAATACGTCTATGAAACAAAATAAGGGTAAGATTTTAACCGGCACGACCTTAATAGTAATTAGTCCAATACTATACGTTCTGGGAGTGCACATGGGCGGTAAGGTATGTCGCGAATTCACTTATGCACTTTGTAACTTCACACCTTTGGGCATACTATATGTACCTGCTTATATCGCTATCGGCGTAGCGTTATTGGGCACACTTTTATTTATACTGGGCACTCGGCAAAAAAATAATTAGAAATAGTGTCGATCATATCAACACTATTTCTAAATCTATTTTTAAGATGGTAAATAATTTCAATCTGGTGGGGCTGGATGGAATCGAACCATCTACCAAGTGGTTATGAGCCGCCTGCTCTAACCGATGAGCTACAGCCCCGACTCGACTATTATACTATGTATTTCAATCTGTTGAGCTATAATAATTATGAAGGTGCTTATGCCTGATATAAACATACGAAAAATTATCTATACGATCCGTCATAAATATCTGACGTTCAACAATGTTGTCATAGCAGCAGCCTTTTTGATTGCGGCCAGTTGGGTATGGGGTTCGCTTGAGGTGATGCAGCGTAATTACGCTCTTCAAAAAGAAGTCGATATTAAACAACGCCAGCTGCAGCTTACGAAACTGCAGCGCGATAATTTAGAGCTGCAGAAAAAATATTATCAAACCGACGAATATAAGGAACTTGCTGTTCGTGATTCGTTAGGCCTCGTGAGGCCGGGTGAGAAGCTATTGATTCTTCCGGAAAACAGCACCGAGGCAAAGGCCGCTGATGCGCCGGTACGGCAAGCTGTCGCGGCTCAAGAGCTGGTCCCGAACTTACAGCAGTGGCTTAACTTTTTATTTGGTGGGAACAGTAAAAGTATCGACCCTGTAGAGACTAACTAAACGTAACACGTAAGCGTGCGTTTTTTTATCGTCACGACAACTCTCGATTTCGGGTCAACGGTGAGTATTTCGCCGTCGGCTTGCGCCAAGGTTTCATCAACAGTTTTTAGCTTGAATTTCTTCACTTGATCATCTTCTTTTAGCCTTGCCAAAGATGCTTTAACCAACGATAAGAATAATTTAATTTTATTGCGGCGTTTAAATATGGTCACTTCAAACAAGCCATCCTCAATACGCGAGGGCTGAGCGACATTGAAATATTTTGACATTTTGTTCACATTACTAAAGATGACGCTATCGTACTTTTTTACTTTACGCTTAATTTTCAATCGGACGGGTTTCAGGGTAGCGAGCGTTTTGAAAAAGAGCCACGTTTCCTTAAATGCGTTCAAATCTGTTTTATTTAATTCTTCACCGACGATAGGCGAGAGTCCAAAGCCTATATACGAATGAGCGTACCGGTGTTTAGTTTTTTTATCGGCCATATAGGTAATATGAAGTAAGTCAATTTTCTTCGGTTGTTCGGCGGCGATCAACTTAATCACATCTTCGCCGTGTACGTTGTGATAGTGATCGTTGGCATTACCGGCCGGCAGAAGGCCCGTGGTAGGCTTGTAGCCTTCTTTTTGGGCCTTCATCGCACCATTTATGACCTCGTGGTACCCACCGTCACCGCTTGAGGAGAATATAAGTGGTCGCTTTGAGGCTTTGGCTATTTCATAAGCTAGTACTTCAGCGTGGCCGGCATAGTGCGTCGGCATAAGATCAACATCTAATTTTGGAAATCGATCAAGCAATTTTTTCTTGAAATTTTCTGCCATTTTTTTACTTGAGCCGGTACTTTTGGGATTATAAATGATAGCGGCAGTGGTGTAATTCATATATCAAGTATACTAGAGTTATGGTACAGGATATATTATTCGCCTTTTGGTTCTTATTGCCGGCTGCCGCGGCGAACGCAATTCCTATTTTTGCGGCTGCGATTCCTGCTTTGAAAAAGTACGATGCCCCTATTGATGGTGGCAAAACATGGCGAGGTCATGCACTTCTTGGCCCGCACAAAACATGGCGAGGTATTATTGCCGGAATTATAATCGCCACTCTTGTTTTATGGGTACAGCAGTTGTTAGCTGCTCATTATAATTGGGCGGATTTTGTTGTTGGTGAAGTAAACTATGAAGCATTGCCAACGCTTATACTTGGCCCGCTATTTGCGATCGGTGCCCTTGGTGGAGACGCAGTCGAAAGTTTCTTCAAACGCCAACGCAATATACAGTCGGGCGGTTCGTGGGTGCCGTTTGACCAGCTCGATTACATCATCGGAAGCGTAATCGTAACGCTCTTCTTCGTTATTTTGACACCGATGCAATACGTATGGATATTCGTGCTATGGTTCTTTATGCACTTATTGGCAAGTTACGTCGGGTACTTGCTCGGGCTTAAAAAAGACCCGATTTAATCGCGGCCTGTCGAGTATTGCCATAAGGCGATGAGGCCTAAAATAAGCGATAATCCCACGATCGCGTACAAAGCAATATCAAAATAAGCCGGGTGGCCAAGCGCGGCTGTTACCAGTACGCCGACTATCCCGACCCAAGTTAACGCCATGCTTAATTTGCCGGCCAGGGTAGGGTGGACGCCGATCCCTTTTTGCTTTTTGTAAAAAATGACAATTGGAATAATGATCTGCGGAATAATCAGGGCGACAATAATCCACCAATAGGTAATATTGGCAAAGATAATGACGATAATAGTCAAAAGGGTACCGATCTTATCAGCGGCTGCATCGAAGATTTCGCCTGTCGGTGACTTGGTGCCGGTAAAATCTGCCACCAAACCATCGGCTACGTCGAGCAACCGACCAACGGCAAGAAGTAGTAACCCGGTCCAATAGGCTTCTTGTAGGATATTTAATAACCCCCACACGACAATACCAAGCCCAATGACGGTAATGAGATTAGGCGGAGTGAGTAACCCGTGTGTTGCCGCTGCAATTTTATGAATGAGGGTATGTTCCGAGGCGGGAATCTGTTCCCAATCTGGTTTTTCGGAAGAGCGGTGAAGGTTCATGACCTTATTCTAACAAACTATTTACTGAAATTGAGATAGTGAGGATTGGTACACGCCCCCATGTTTCGTTTCTATACAATCGTAGGCAGATAGAATTTAATGAGCAATTGCGGTTGGTTTGGTTATGGCATAGGTAAATGAATGAACAGCGATCCGCGTGAATGATGGACCATTCGTTGAATTATCAATAGTATCTAAACCCATGTTTGAGTTAAAATATGTCCCTTTGCCATATATATTCCAAGTAGGTAGCTGGCCTCTTTTTTCGGACGAGTGTCAGAGAAGATATATGATCATCTTCGTCAGAAGTATGCCAATTACCTAGCAGGTGGAGAGACTTTTTAGTAATTTTGAGAATGTTGTTAGCTAACCCTTGCTCAACGTCCTGATCAATCGTGTCGATATAATGTATTTCTTTCAATTGGCCGATGTCGTGGAGGGTGCATAGGGTTTTGAGCATCTCAATGGAGAGGACGCTACTAAAAAAGGTATCGGGGTTTATCAAAGAGAAATCTGGATTTCCCGCAAATGCGGTCTGGATAAATTTTCCACATTCCTCCTCTGAACGTTCGATAGCGATCGAACTGAAGTTATAATTCTTCGCTAAAGAATACGCCAAGTCGGCGTTTTAGGTAACTCCGTGCAACTCACCGCATATAAGTAAATTGGTAACATCGATACTTTTCAAAAAATCCTCGTTAATTCCCGTTTGAGCAAAGAGGTCTATTGGTTCATAGGATTTGAATACAGATAAATAGTTCATAAAAATTATATATTGAATTGAAGCAGTTGCTTATTGGTTATTTTAACAAAAAAGACCTTCCAGTCTCTGAAAAGTCTTTCTTGGTAGCGGGGGTAGGATTTGAACCTACGACCTTGTGGTTATGAGCCACACGAGCTAACCGGGCTGCTCCACCCCGCGATACAAAATCTATAATAACAGATGAGAAGTCTGTTTGCAAGGTATCTTCAGGTGCTTCAAAGCTCTACGCTAGTTTACCGGCCGCTACTCGAACAGCTTCGCTCCATGATAAGAAAGCGTGTGGGGTATCGGCCAGCTGAGCGGCGGTTAAGCCAACTTTGATGGCCAGGGCTAACTCGTGGATTATTTCAGCGGCATGCGGGGCGGCGACGGTCGCGCCTAAAATAACACCTTTTTTATCGGAGATGATTTTTACGAAACCATCACGGAAATCTGCAGTATTGCTACGTGCGATGATGTTGAGAGGTGCAATTGCCTTGTTGATTGCTAAGTCACGGCGGTGGCAATCATCTTCGGTCAGGCCGACTTGGGCAACTTCCGGAGTGGTGAATAGTAAGCTTGGTGTTCCGGTGTAATCGGGCGCCACACTGCTTCGTTCGAAAATATTGTGGGCGGCAATTTTACTTTCAAGCAGAGCAGAGTGGGTATAACTGCCTCGGCCAAGTACATCGCCGGCCGCATAAATATGCTTCACGTTGGTTTGAAGGAAATCATTTACTTCAATGCCTTTAGGGGTGTGTTTAATCGATGCGTTATCGAGCCCAAGGTCGACATTCGGTCGACGACCAGCCGCGACTAAAATTTCATCGGCTTTCACGTATTTTTCCACGCCGCCTCGGGATATAAGTATTTTTTTGCCTAAACCTTCCTTTTCGACTGAAAGGACGCGAGAGTGGGTAAGGACGGTCGCGCCTTTTTGTTCGGTTAAGACGCGCTCGATTAATTCGCCAACTTCTTGGTCATGGTGGGGTAACAGGCGACTGGCTTGTTCGGCAATGTAGACTTTGGTTCCAAAGGTCGCCATGAGTTGGGCAATTTCCACGCCATAACTTCCACCGCCGACGATAAAGAGGCTCTTCGGTGGTCGTAATGCTTCAAGGATGGTTCGAGGGGTAAAGTAGTTGAGCTCTTCAATCCCTTGAATACGAGGCGTGACCCAGCTTGAACCGGTGGCCACTAAGAAATGTGCTGCCGAAAGGTGACGACGATTGACGGTTATTTCATGGGGAGTTAAGAAATGCGCTTTGCCGTTAAATGCACTGACACCGTTATTTTCATAGAATCGGCGATTATTCGCAGCGCCGGTTCGCTTGATGGCAAGTTCTTTCCAGGCACGTATAGAAGGGTAGTTATAGCCAAGGGTTGAAGTGCGTAGGCCAAAACGGCTGGCATGGCGGGCTTCGTCAAAAATGCTCGCCACATGCAAGAGTGCTTTGGTCGGCACATCGCTCCAGTTAGGAGAGTCACCACCGAATGTATCCTCTTCGATAATGGCAACGCGTTTGCCCGCACGGGCGGCAATGGTCGCGGCGGCACTCCCGCCAGCACCGCTGCCTATTACGATTAAGTCATAGTCAAATGTATGTTTAGCCACTGTTAGTTCTCCTTATAATGTCGATCGATGATGTTCGTATAAATAGGCCGCGTCGGGATGATGGGTTTTTAAGAATCGGGTCGCAGTGCGTCGCAGGTCTTCGCTGGTTACTTCAGGTTTATCTTTGAGCCAATCAACCACATCGTCGGTAATATGACGGCTGATGCTTTCGGAGTGACCTTCTGGTACACCGCAACTAAGGCAGGCTGCAATAATACTTTTACGCATTTTCTCGTAATCAAAGCGTTCACTCTGGGCGTGATGTCCGTGCCCATGCCGTTTTACGATTAAAACGTTCCCACCCTCATGCATTACAGTGCTCCCGAAGCTTCGGCAACCACTTTACTGATGTAGACAAAAAACCCTAGGGCAATTAACGCACTGCCGCCAGCGAACTGCAAGAATCGTTTGTTTTCTTCACGCCATTTTTGGATTTTACTGAGTGAATGACCGCTTCCGATAAGGCCCCATACCGCTAGTAACCCGGAAAGTGAAATAAACACGTATACCGCGATGCCAACCAATTGCCAGGCGCCTGGAAGCTGTAAAAGTACTAAGGCGCTGATAGCGATTGATGGCAGAATGAAGATAAGTTCGCCTAATACGCTGGTCAATCCAAGGCTAAACGCTTCGGCGCTTCGCTTCGTGGCCTTGCTTCGTTCGGTCAGGTGTTCGGCAAAAGGCCGTGGAATCCATAGCTTGGTACCTTTTTCTTTTCTGAAGTAAAACAGCCATACTGCGATACCGATGCCGAATACTAAGCCGCAGGCGATTGCCCATACCACCAGTGGAACGTCGGTCTGCCCGAAGCTATGAAGAAGGATCAGTGAGACGAACGAAAGGAGTAGTAACGTCATGACGCCCACACCGGCTACGAAGCCCCAGCTGAGGCGGAATAACTTGGCCTGCGAACGCTTACTTCCAATGGCATGACCACTCAGAAGTGTCAACACGCTGACACTGAGTTGAAAGCTGGCATGAATGAGAGCCGCAAGTGCGACAATTGCCAATGAAGAGGGGATATCCATATGTTTATTTTTTTTATTAACCTCTCATTAAGTTATACCATAAGCAGAACAGAGGAGTCAAAAGGGATTACAACCCTAATGCAAGAAGGGTATTGACTTTTTATTGTGCTTATGCTAAAGTAAATACATAAAGCAATAAAAACAAAAAAAGGCAACCAACTAAAAATGGAATTAACTCAATCAATCATCGAACCAGTGACTATAAGCGAAGTATTGGAGCTCGCAACCTGGGATCGCCCACGAAGCAACGAAGACTTGCGTGATTTTATTTCTAAACGTAGTTCCATTGCCGGTTTATAAATAACCGGAGTAGGGAAGCGTAAGAGGGAAGTGTCGTATCACACTCCCCTCTTTTTATTCATCACCAAGTTCGATTTTAATTTTATCGACATACACCGCTAGTTTTTGGCGGTTATATTCAATAAGTTGGTCTTTACGTAACTCGGCTAGCATAAGCGAAGTCGTTTCGCGGCTTGAGCCGATCATTTCGGAAAGTTCCTTATGGCTTAATCGGAGGCCGTAAGAATATAAATCGACGATTGAGCTCGCGTCGAGACGTTCGGCCAAATAACATAATGTGCGCATTATCCGCTCTTTGACGGTCGCACTGTCGACAGCATCGATTCTTTGTAAAAAGTCATCGTAGTGCAAAGACATGTTTTTGGCTATTTCCGACATGACGGCCGGTTCCTTGTCGGCGATTGTGAGAAATTCCTTTTTATCTACCTCATAGTAAAAGCCATCGGTTAAAGCTGTGTAGAAAAACCTCACTTTACTGCGTTTGGAAAACAGTTGTTCGGTCGGTGCGATATCGTATCGGCCCGCGATCCACAATAAACGTTCAATACCAGCGCTACTTATGGACGTTACCTTTATGAAGCCTTCCCGAATGGCCATAAGGTGTATTCCAGGGTCGTCTTTTTGCAGCAAAAGTTCGCCCCGTTTAAATTCCTTTACAGGAAATTGCTGTATGTAATTCACGATATCGATAATAGGCATTATTTTAACATGCTTTTGTAAGATAGATTACATACATGAGTGAAACATAAGAATAGACTGAGCGTATTATTAAGAACAAAGGAGCTCAAAAAATGAGTTACAGATTTATCCCAACAAAAGTACACGGTGTGCTTGACTACGTCGTAGGTATCGCACTAATCCTCGCACCATGGTTATTTAATTTTAGTGAAGTAGGTGGTGCTGCAGTCGCAATTCCAGTTGTTCTCGGTATCGGCTTGATCGTTTACAGTATTTTCACTAAATATGAGTGGGGCCTCGTAAAGGTATTAAGTATGCCATACCACCTCATCATCGACTTGCTCGCAGCAGCCTTATTGGCACTTTCGCCGTTCATCTTCGGCTTCTACGATGCTAACTCATGGAACGTATGGGTGCCACACGTCGTAGTTGGACTCGCCGTTATTTTGGTAGTGATCTTCTCACAAACCCAACCAACTGACGACGACGTTCGTGTTGCGTAGTTAAAGAGTTAGATACTTTAAAAACCCGCCTTTTATGGGCGGGTTTTCGTTGCAACGTAAGTTGTAAAAGGAAAACCCCGCGCCACAAGGGAGCGAGGCTCAACCTTTGGTACGGGGTTAATGCGGATGTGGCTTTTCGCCAATTCCATGGAAGTTTTGCTTGGTCAGTGCACCGATTACTTGAATACCGAGGTAAGCCAACAGCCTCAGAGGTCCCTTGCACCACCATTGCACGTTCAGCTTGTCGTTATCGAACCCGACGAATCGCGCCGCCTTGTACTTGTGTACCTTGAACCCAGCCTTCTTGACCAAAGCCTCTGCGGCTTGGAGGTGAAGGAACTGGTTGGCGACGACGGCTACGTCAGTAATACCGATTTCCCTGAACAGCTCGAATGCCTTATTCAGGACGTCTTGGCTATCCAGGTAAGGCTTGCCGTTTCTGTCCCGACTGGTTGCATCCGTCTGATGGACGACCAATGAGGGAGGTGTGGGAAGCGCCAAGGCTACTTCCCATTGGGCAACAACTACGGTCGGCTCGCCCATCTGCTGCAGTAGTTCATCGAGTTCCTCGGTGAGTTGTGCGAGCTTGATGTTTACGGGGTTTGGCTCTTGGACGCGTTTGGCGAATGAGAGCGCAACAATGCCGGTTGGCATAAGACCATCCTCTCGTACCCGAAGGTATGCCACTCGGATGAGGGGCGATGATATATTAACATAATTATTGTAATAAAGCAAAACACCTTCCGAGACGGAAGGTGTTAGAAATAATTTTGGTAGCAGCGACAGGAATTGAACCTGTGACCTCGAGCTTATGAGTCTCGCGCTCTAACCAACTGAGCTACGCTGCCATATGAACTACAATCACGATTCTATCAAAATTGTAGTTGTTTTACCAGAGGTGTTAGGCGCGCATGCTTCCGCGTAGTCCGGCCAGCTCTTTATCGAGAGCAACTATCTTTTCGAGCGTCTCACGTTCAAGGGTGTCGCGTTTGGTTTGCAGTTCGTTTATTTTCTTTTCAACCTCAGCTTTTTTCGGTTCAAGTTCAGCGACTTCACCTTCTAAAGCTTCGGCGCTTTGTTCGTATCTTTGCGCCTGTTGGTTATGGTAATCTTCGTCTCCGTTACTTGCTTTGTTTCGTTCGGTTTCAGCTTGCCTTCGGGCAGCCTCGGCTTCAATTCGTTTACGTTCGATCTCTCTGGAAATATGTTTCACATCGTCTGGCATAATGACCTCCTGGTACTATTATAAATCTCTTTGTCGTTTATGGGTAAAATCTTATATAATAAATACATCCACACGATACTCACTGGCTTTCATAGTTAAGCGTCCCTCGTGATAGGTTTCATTATCGTCTTCGGACTCCCAGACAGCTTGAAACGGGCTAGGGAAGGACGGGCGAACAATTCAAATCGTTTCTCGAATAACTTAAACGAGAACTATTAGTAATGAATAATGATGAAATCTTCTTGAATGAACCAATAAAAGTACTGGCCGTCTTCAGTGCCGGTCATCATCCGTGTAAGCCGGTCATGTTCAAACGGGCGAATGGGCGAGAGGTAAAGGTGAGTGAACTTGGCTTGCGCCATCCCCTACCTCGTGGCTCCAAGACGATCCATATGTTCGACGTGACCGACGGGGGAGCGGATTATCGATTGCAGTTCGATAGCGAACTCTTAACATGGCACTTAACGATGGAGGCGGACCATTATGAATAAGTCAGAATTCAACGAAGAACGTCCGCTCATCATGCATATCGATTTAAATAGCTGTTTCGCAACTGTCGAGCAGCAGGCGCGACCTATGCTTCGTGGCAAGCCAATTGCAATCGTAAACCGACGGACTGAGCATACGGCGATTATTACCGCAAGCTACGAGGCAAAGGAAAAAGGGGTGAAGGTGGGCATGAAGCTCAAGGAAGCGAAGATATTATGCCCGGATATCATTGCCTTGGAAAGTGATCCGTCGAAGTATCGATATGTATATCACAAGCTTTTGGCCATTATGGGCGAGTATTCAGCGCACGTCACTATGAAAAGTATCGATGAAGGAATAATTGATTTTCATAACACTAGTGCCGATATTTCCGGACGAGATTTAGTAGAGATTGGTCTTGAAATAAAACAACGCCTAAAGGATGAGATCGGGGTATGGATGCGGTGTAACGTGGGTATCGCGACTAATCGATTTTTAGCGAAAACCGCCGCGGGCCTTCATAAGCCGGACGGATTGGATGTTATAACGTCGCACAATATCAAAGAAGTATTAGGGGGGTTGAAGCTGACTGAATTAACGGGTATCGCACACCGTAATCAGAAACGGCTTAATAGTGTCGGTATTTATACTCCCCTAGAATTTCTGGCCGCAGATACGACGACGTTACATAAGATAGTTTTCAAAAGTGTCGTCGGGGACTGGTGGCACAAGCGGCTGAGGGGATGGGAGGTTGATGACGTTGAGACCAAAATGGGTCGTGTGGGGCGACAGTACGTGCTTGAACGTTTCGATTTAACCCACACCGAAGTACTGCAGCGGTTACATCATTTGTGCGAATCGGTCGGTAGTCGTATGCGGACGCAAAATTTGGCGGCTAGGGGAATATATGTCTATGCGAAAACCTACGAACGTACCTACTGGCATTCGAGCGCACTCACTCCCCTGCCCTTTTTTAGCGACCAATCGATATACGCCCACGCGCAACATTTGTTTACCAAAGCGCCTGACGGGATACGCGAAATAGGAATACATTGCTATGAGTTGGTTCCGTTAGAGAATAATCAAGTCAGTTTATTCGCCGATCAAATCGCTCGTGAACACCAAGTGGTAGAAGCGATCGATGGGGTGAATAAACGATACGGAGACCGTACGTTACATTCGGCAGATACGCTCGGGACGGGTATTTATGTGTCACAAAAAATTCCTTTTGGCAGTACCCGGTACCTTTAAAAGTATCTCTCAATCTGTTATAATAAAGAAAATCGAATAAAATCTAAGCGGAGTATATATATGTCTGGACACAGTAAGTGGTCAACTATTAAACGCGAAAAAGGTGCCAAAGACGCAAAGCGTGGCGCAGTGTTCACGAAAATTGGAAATCAAATCGCCATCGCTGCTCGTAGTGGTACTGACCCGGCTATGAATGCGACACTCGCTATGGCCATTGAAAAAGCCAAACAAGCCAATATGCCAGTAGCTAACATCCAACGGGCGATTGACCGTGTTGCCGATAAAAATGCCGCAGCCTTAGAAGAAGCAACCTATGAAGCGATGGGTCCAGGCGGGGTAGGGATCATTATCGAAACGGCGACTGACAATAAAAACCGTACTTTCCCGGAAGTACGTAACGTTTTAACGAAAAATGGCGGTCGTATTGCTGATGCCGGAAGTGTGATGTTTCAGTTTACTCGTAAAGGGGTAATTACTGTTACTGCAACTGGCGAAGATGCGCTTTTGACTGTCCTGGACGCCGGTGCGGAGGATGCGGTCGAAGAAGCCGAAGAACTGATTGTTTATACGGATCAAAAAAATCTCGCGAAAGTCCGTACGGCAATTGTCGAAAGTGGCCTAGAAGTAACAAGCGCCGAGTTGCAATACGTACCTAATGCTCCAGTTTCTATAGAAGAGGCCGAAACGGCGAATAAGGTGCTTAAACTACTCGATGCTCTTGATGACCTTGATGACGTGACGAATGTTCACACCAACGCCGAAGTTAACGACGAAGAATAATTTTCACCCTTTTAGTCCATAACTAATTCACTTTTGCTCACTATACTGAGAATATGCTGAAGAAATGTTATGGACTATTTTTGGGTTTGGTAGTTGTAGCGGGTAGTGCGTACGTAACCCCTACGTACGCTTCTTCAGCAGCCATTATGATTACCCATATTCAAGCCGGAAGCCAAGCGAGTCCGCAGGATGAACGTATTGCGATTTATAATAATTCTTCTATTGAAGTCGATATAACGAATTGGTGCGTCGTTAATAAGACGTTAGTAGAGTTTGCTTGTTTTACACCTCCGGAATCGATTAGTAGGGTTATTATTCCAGGTTATAAGTACGCAACGATCGCCTCAACCGTAGCAGTACAAAATAGTCCCCAATTAAGTTATTCATTGGGGTACAGTTCGGTTATTGGAAGTAGCGGCACTATTGTCGCAAGTGCAGACACTATCTCTTTATTAGATCAAACCAAACACATTATCGATCAATATGGATGGACGACGAATATCGCATCTGCACAACAGTGGAATCGGATGAAACTGTCGATTCTTCCGGATATATTTATTGATACCAACACGTTGAAGATTGGCAAAAAATACCTAATAGTACTTTTCCGTCATCGCAGATTGTATACAGAGATCATTTGATTGAGGTACCGAACGAACCAAGCGAGCCGACGGACCCCGAACCTGTCGATGTGCTCCCGGCAGTCATCACTGAAATCATGCCAAATGCCATAGGGAGCGATACAGGCAATGAGTTCATAGAGTTATTTAACCCTAATACGGACATGACGGTTACGTTAGAAGATTATAAGCTCGCTATCGGCCCCTCACTTGAAAAGGTTATTACTCTCGGTCTTGATGAAATACCACCTGGGGAATATAAAGTATATACTAATGCACAACTCGGGTTTACGCTCTTGAATACATCGAGCAAACTCACTCTTATGAGCGACCAAAATATTTTAGCAAGTGAAGTAAGCTATGCTGAACCTGTCGAAGGTCGGTCGTGGGCACTTATTAACGGCGAATGGCAGTATACGAACCAGCCAACACCTGGCGCAGAAAATAGAGCTGGTACTCACATGGTAGAGGACCTATCCGAAGCTGAAAGTAAAAGTTCAAATACTTCTATCAAACCCTGTGCAGCTAACCAATATCGCAGCCCCGAGACAAATCGATGCCGGCTTGTTAGTTCTGCCACTTCATCATCAGCCGTATGCAAGGAAGGTCAGGTACGCAACCCTGAGACGAATCGTTGTAAGGCGGTTACGTCATCCACTACCGTAACTGCTTGTAAAGAAGGTCAAGAAAGAAACCCCGATACTAATAGGTGTCGTACCATTAAACAACTTGCCCCAGCAGGGTTTGGAGTGAAAGGGGCGACATCAAAGCAACAAGGAGGCATGGGTTGGTATATGTGGGCGGCAATTGGCGGGATAGTACTGTTGATAATTGGATATGGTGTATGGGAATGGCGTGATGAGTTAAAAAAGGCATTCCTCGTTATAAAAGCCAAGTTTGCGAGGAGGGTGAACTAACCTATACTGAATAATATGAGAATTCTTGGAATTGACCCAGGCACAGGTATCTTAGGGTTTGGTGTGATCGATGTAAATGGGGCAAAAATAACGATGGTAGATGCAGGTGTCATTACGACGCCAGCTCATACCCCTCATGATGAACGCCTTGAAGATATCTATGATGGTCTTACCGAGATCGTCAAAAGCACTCAACCGGATGCTTATTCGGTTGAGAAGCTTTTCTTTACGAAAAATGTCACTACAGCCATGACAGTTGCGGAGGCAAGGGGAGTGGCGCTACTGGTTGCCCGGCAGCATAAAATTCCTATTGCCGAATATACGCCGCCGCAAATTAAACAAACGCTCACGGGTTACGGTAAGGCCGATAAAAAGCAGGTGCAGGAAATGGTTCGACTGCAACTTGGTCTCAAAGAAGTTCCGAAGCCGGACGATTGCGCCGACGCTTTAGCGGCCGCTATTACTCATGCTTTCATGACTCGTTCTTGATTAGAAAGCAGCTCGAATGAGTCAAAATTACGATACGTTTGGTGTTTATTTTGTACGTAAGCACGATACGCCGCAGCATCATTTTCGTATAGCCGAGCTAATCGCCATAACCGCATCCAATCACCACGACGGTCGTTTAAGTAGAACCCTATACTTGAGTAGCGGTCGTACTCCCAGTCCTTGTGAATAAGATGAATATCGGCCGAGATAGATAAAGCCTCATGTTCACCGGTTAATTTCCTTAAGGAAACCGAGGTGCTTATATTGAAGTAATGTGCAGGTGCCCTATATTCGGATCGGTATTGGTTGAGCCTTTCCGTAAGAATCGCCAAGCAATGGTGTAAAGAAGAAATATCGATACAATATGCTAAAAGTTGAATACCTTCTTCCGTGATGGAATATGCCAGCAGGTCTATGTGATGCGCTAAACTTTTTGCGTATAAAGGGTCCTCTAATACGGAACGAAAAGTGAGGAGCTGTTGAATTTGAAGGCTTACGAAGGCGCGTTCATTGTTTGAGTTGAAAAAGCGGCTTGATACTGCCGAGCAAATCTGTGCGTGGTAAAAGCCGTTTGTTTTTTCATTGCGCTCTTGTTTCATACACCAACTATAGAAAAACATTCTTTTGTAAAAATGATTTTTCTCGATGAAATGGTACGAATAATTGGCAGACTGGACGGTGGCTCATCGACTACGGATGTGACATAATAGGCAGTATATGATTGCTCACGTTAATGGTGTTGTGGCCGAAAAATTTGCTAGCTCGGTCATCGTCGATGTTCATGACGTTGGTTATGAAGTACAGGTTGCGGCGGGTGACTTCGATGCCGCGTTATTAGGTGAATCGGTAAAATTTTATACCTATCACCACATTAGGGAACAATCGCAAGACTTATTTGGCTTCTCATCTTTGGCGGCCAAGAAACTGTTCGAACTATTAATAACCGTGCAGGGAGTTGGTCCAAAAGCAGCTTTGTCTATTCTTTCTGTAGGCGATAGTGAGCAGGTGCGTAACGCTATCGCGAATAGCGATAGTGGCTTTGTCGCCAAAGCGAGTGGAGTGGGTAAAAAAATTGCCGAACGAGTAGTGGTCGATCTATCCGATAAGGTCGGCTTGGCCGTAGCCGTAGCTCACACGAGTGGCGTTGCGGTTGCGCCGGCGGGCGATGAAGCGCTCGAAGCCTTAATGGCCTTAGGATATAGCTTGAACGATGCCAGTGCGGCGCTTGAAAATATACCAAAAGATATTTCAACTGCCGAACGGGTAACGCTTGCCTTGAGAGGGTAACTTATATGGCTATTGAACGAATCGTCGACACGAGCAACCATGAAGAAGATACCGAAGAAGCGGTTATTGAAATTTCACTTCGGCCTCGCTCGTTCGCTGAGTATGTCGGCCAAGAACGGCTCAAAACAAATCTAAAGTTGGCAATTGATGCTGCTAAAAAGCGTGATGAACCGCTTGATCATATTTTGCTTTATGGACCTCCTGGCTTAGGTAAAACCACCATGGCAACCGTCATTGCCAATGAAATGGGTGCGGCTATTCGCATTACCGCCGGACCGGCTATTGAACGTGCTGCGGATTTAGCGAGTATTCTAACGAGCCTGCAAGACGGTGACATTCTGTTTATCGATGAAATCCATCGTCTTAGTCGCACGGTCGAAGAAGTACTGTATGCGGCAATGGAAGATTATAAACTCGATATCATGATTGGAAAGGGCCCTGGCGCACGAAGCGTACGGCTTGATTTGCCAAAGTTCACTATTATCGGTGCCACTACCCGAACCGGAGCGTTGGCAGCGCCACTTCGCGATAGGTTCGGACATATTTTCAGGCTTGAGTTTTACTCACCTGAAGAAATCGGTAATATCATTAGCCGAGCTTCGTCGATTTTAGGTACTACTATTCACCCAGAGGCGGCTGATATTCTATCGACACGCGCCCGTCTAACACCTCGTATTGCTAATCGTTTACTTAAGCGGGTACGTGATTACGCCGATGTAAATGGTGACGGTATTATTGATACGGTTATTACCACTCAGGCACTCGGCTTATTAGAAGTGGATGAACTGGGGCTGGATGCCGGCGACCGTAACTTGCTCGAAAGAATGATTGAAATGTACGGAACTAACCCTGTCGGTCTGAATACTCTCGCTGCCCTGACTGGTGATGAAAGTAGTACCATCGAAGATTTTTACGAACCGTATCTTCTTCAAATTGGTTTATTGGAGCGAACCCCTCGTGGCCGAAAGGTGACGGTTCGTGCCTATACTCATTTAGGAAAAACAATCAGCGATGATGCCCAAGGGTTGGTATAATAGCACTATGAATACAGAAGAACCACAACCTGTTGCTTACGACGCCGAGGGTCGGCCGCTCTATGCCCACCCGCCTAAGTCTCAGTCAACGCCTGCTCCGTCCGTGCCGCCAGTTGTTCATGTAACTCGCCAGGTATCACCCGAGAAGGCTGTTATCAGCCCTGAAGATCAAAAGCGCCATGAAGAGTCGGTCGCTCATTATCCTACGCTTAATCTAAGTGAAGGTGAGTTTATTATCAATGCCGTTCGCCGTCACCCGATTGGCTTGGTAATTCCTCTCGGACTCGGTACATTGTTGATAGGTATCACACTTGGTGTTCTTCTTAATTACGGGGCGTTCGCAGAAGGTTTTGGTTTTACGGGCCGTATCGCTGAAGCATCTTTCGTAGCCGTACCGCTATTATCGTTTTGCTTGTTGGTTGCCTTGGGTATGTTTATCAGTTGGTATGTGTATGTGAGCAATAAGTTCTTTTTAACCAACGAAAGTGTTATTCAAGAAATTCAACATAGTCTTTTTTCCCGGCTGGAACAAACGGTCAGCCTGTCTAATATTGAGGATGCAAGTTATACGCAAGTTGGTATTTTGCAGCAAATCCTTAATTACGGTGATATTCGCTTAAGCACCGAGGGTGATGAAACGACCTATCGGTTTAGTTATGTCGCCAATCCGAAGCAGCATGTTAGTGTTCTGAACGATGCCGTAGAGGCGTTTAAGAACGGCCGCCCAGTCGTAAGCGACTAGTTAGTACGATTCGTTTTAATATAATCATCTTCGTTTTCTAGAGTCGTACGAAGCGTGTAAGCCTTGCAGGTATCACCGTCACAATTAGTAGCGTCATAACTGAAGTTGCTTTCGGCTTCGCCTATTTTTACCCCGTTAGGGTCTTTTAGGCGGTCTGGATCAATCGAAGGGAGCAGGGTCGTATTAATCGTTCGGGGGTAACTTTTATTTTCTTTGAAGTACACCTCTTCCAAGCTGTAGTACATAGCATTGATAGAAGATTTGCGAATATCATCCCGAGCAGCTACTTCGACGTTATTTTTTTGTATAAAGAAAAGCAAACTTGCCGCTACGAATAGTACGACAACGATAAGAAGTTCTATGACTGTAAATCCACGTGTATATTTCATCTCTATAGATTATAGCAAATTAAGATTTGCCTGCGTATAATAGAAGTAGGAAATAAGAGAGGGAGAAGTATATGGCGACAAAAAAAGCTGACAAGTCCGATGCTGGTGCGAAAACTACTGCAACACCAGTCGCTAGCGACGGTAAACTCAAGGCCCTAGGGTTAGCGCAAGAACAAATCATTAAGCAATTCGGTGACGGTGCTATTCGTCGTTTGGGTGATACGAAAACTGTTGATGTCGAACTTATTAGCAGCGGTGCACTAAGTCTCGACCTTGCGCTTGGTGGCGGGTATCCAAAGGGTCGTATTGTTGAAATCTACGGCCCAGAGTCTTCTGGTAAAACAACGTTAACCCTTCATGCAATTGCGGAAATTCAAAAGCAAGGTGGTACGGCGGCTTTTATTGACGCCGAACATGCCCTCGACCCTGCGTATGCTCGTCGCCTTGGTGTAGATACCGACAATCTTCTCGTTGCACAACCCGATAACGGTGAGCAAGCACTCGAAATTGTTGAAACATTAGTTCGTTCTAATGCTGTCGACCTTGTTGTGGTCGACTCGGTAGCTGCCTTGGTGCCACAAGCTGAAATTGACGGTGAAATGGGCGATAGTCACATGGGTCTTCAAGCTCGATTAATGAGCCAAGCACTTCGTAAACTGACGGGTATCATTAACAAAAGTAAAACTATCGTTATTTTCATTAACCAAATCCGTATGAAGATTGGTGTTATGTTTGGGAACCCAGAAACTACTACCGGTGGTAATGCTTTGAAGTTTTACGCGTCGGTTCGTCTCGATATTCGCCGAACTGGTCAGATAAAATCAGGCGAAGAGATTATAGGTAACCGTACTAAGGTGAAGGTAGTAAAGAATAAAATTGCTCCTCCTTTCCGTGCTGCAGAATTCGACATCATGTACAACGAAGGTATTTCTCGTACTGGCGATGTGCTTGATTTGGCGGTCCTTCATAATATTGTCGGTAAAGCGGGTGCGTGGTTTGACTACGCTGATGCAAAAATTGGCCAAGGGCGTGAAGCAAGTAAAAAATATCTTGCTGAAAACCCTGAGGTTCTCGACGAAATCGAGTCGAAAGTTCGTACGAAAGTCGCTGAAGAAGCCGCCTAGTCCTTTTGGGTTAGCCTATGAAAGTAACATCGATATCCGTACAGCAACGTGATAAAAATCGCGTGAATGTATCTATTGATGGTAAATATCGGTTTTCACTTGATTTTACCCAAGTAACCGAACTTGGAGTAAAGGTCGGTAAAGAATATACCGAAGCTGAACTTTCCGAATTAGAGAACGAAAGTCAGTTTGGTAAATTGTACATGCGGGCGCTTGAGTATTCACTCATGCGCCCGCATAGTCGTTACGAACTGAGCCAATATCTGTATCGAAAAACTCGTGACACACGTACCAAAACCGGGTCTGTAAAAAAAGGTGTCAGTAAGGTGCTGACCGAACGTGTCTTTGACCGAATAACCGAAAGAGGCTATGTAAATGATGAGGCCTTCGCGCGGTACTGGGTTGAGAATCGACAACTAAGAAAAGGTATCAGTAAACGCAAGTTACAAGCTGAACTGGCCACCAAGGGTGTGGATCGGACTATCATCGATTCATTGCTGTCTCAAAGCGAACGTACCGATGAAGATGAGTTACGAAAAATCATCGAGAAAAAAGCTGGTCGGTATCCAGATGAGCAAAAGCTTATCGCCTACTTAGCGCGGCAAGGCTTTGGATACGATGATATTAAGCAAGCTATCGAAGAGCGCAAACCGAGTAATTAAGATCGAGTTTCGGGTTTTGGCGCTCGGGCCGGGTTTTTGAAAGGGTTAATGAACTCGGTGCGGGTTGCTTGCATTACCGGCGCAATGCTTTTTTCCGTAGGTGAGCGAACGATAATTTCATTATCGTTAATTTCAATGATTTGTGTCCGGCTGATAAGCAGGCCGGTGTCGTTAAGTGATTTGAAGAACCCTCGCTTAATAGTAAGTTGTTGAATGACAAACGAATCGGTATCAACCGTGTAATCTTCAACCTTACCAAGGCGCTGTTTGTGGTCGTCGATAACCGTCATTCCGAGTAGAGGAAAGCCAAGTTCGTAGAGTTTCTCAATTTTTATGACATCGTGAACGCCGATAAACTCGTCATTACTATTAACGATCATGCCGACTCGGCCTATTTCTCGTATGTCGGCAACCCGTAAAAGGGCAGGGCGCTCACTTAGTAACTGCCCTTCCACTTCAAAAGCGACGATTTTTAAATTTGACGGGTCAATAATTGGTTTTTGAGTATTTGCTAATCGGCCACCGGTTTGGAGGCTCATTACAGGAGTATTCAATAACCGAGTGCCTAGAATAAGCATATGTATATATAGTATAAGCTTTTTTCACCAAGGGCGCTACAGTACGGCTCGTATCTGGCTTTTATTCTCCAACTGGACTAATTCGTCCAGCAGGCGCGGCTGGTGCTGGGGTGCCTTGTGCGCTGGTGTGAAGGGCGTTTAAGCGATTCAAGGTGTCTTGGTCGATAAAGCCAGCATTAATTGACGATGTATAGTTTGGATCTTCGGCATTATCTTTTAGCGTGTTATTTATAAGCAATACGGCGGCGGCGAGGCAGGCGACGATAAATACGAAAAATAACATAAGGTGAAACCTTTTAGATAACCTTTTTATAGGTTTGATGATATCGATCGAAGAAACTTTTTTCTTTTCCATATATTACCTTGTCGCAATCGTTATTTTTATATCGTCGACGGTTACCGAATCGGCATTCCCTGCGTTTACATGGCTTATGGCTATGTTCGAAACTTGCATCTTTGGTATATTGCCTTCGATCGCATCGAGGAATTGAATTAACTTGCTGTACGATACTGGTGCCTTTAAGCTCACGGTCATGACTGGGTTGACACCGGGAACGGGCGCGTCGAAGCTTGTTTTAACTAAAGCTATACCTGACGTATTCGCATAATTGCGAATATCGGTGATGGCTTGAGTTTGATAGCTTTCTCTCATGGCGAACATTTGATTAGCTTTAGCGATTAAAGCTTCGCTTTGGGTAAGCTGGCCTTTGAGGGATTGTAAAGTTTGAACTTGTACATTACTTGCTTCGGCATCGGCAATACTGTGGTTGACTTCGATAGCATAGGTGCGGATTTCGTTGAGGCCGAGGTAGAAGAGGCCCGCGCCACCAGCGATAACGAGTATTAAGAGTACTACTAATGCTCCGCGCAGCGTTTGTGGAGAAAATGGTTGCCTGGCCATTATTGTGTAGCCGCCCTTGTGAGAGTGAAAGTTATATCGACACTGACTGGATACCCCTCGATACCGCTGCCCGATTCAACGATCGTTTGAAAGTTTACATTACTGAACATCGGTGAATTTTCGAAATTTTGACGAAGTGATACGGCATTCGCGGAAGTTTTTGCATATAGTTTGGTGCTAATCGGGGAACCGCTAAACGACGCTTCGTCAAACGCGAGCTTACCGAATACGGTTCCGCTAGGCATAAGCTGGGCAATGTTAGTAAAAACTTTTGAGTATAAAATTTCTTGATCTAAAATAACCTTCGTCTGCGCTAAACTAGCGCTTAATGCGTCAACCTGTGCCTTGGTCGAACTATATACCCCGGCCTTTAAGTCATTCGAGGCAATCACCTCATCAGAGCTTTGTTTGGTAAATCCCAGGACGGTGTACGTAGCGTACATGGAGCCTAGAATGAATGCTAAGGCGAGTAAAATAATAGTAATATAACGCACTAAAATAAGATTGGTGCGCGCTGCGCGGATATCTGATTTTTTATCGGTTGGAAGAAGGTTTATCATTTCCAAATACTCCCCGGTGGTAATATAGCCGCGCCTGTGACGGTAATATACCGTGCCCTAAACTGCTTCGGTGGTTCCTGTAGCTTACCGAAATCAAGTTGTTGCCAAGGGCTGGCGACACGTGCGGCCATGATCAAATTGTCGGTAAAGTACTCGCCGATACCAGGAATATTACTACCCCCTCCCACGACTAATAACTGCTCAAGTTTGCGACCGTTACCGATACGCTCGTTATAATAACGAATTACTTTTTTCGTTTCTGCTAAAACGCGTTCTAAGTTTGGAACAAGAGCTTCTTTTATTTTTTGTTGACGTGGCCCGGCGCTAAGACCATTGAGGACCTTTAGTTGGTGCGCGTTTTCGAGTGCGACGTTTAGCTTTTTGGCGATATCAAGGGTGAAGGTATTCCCGCCGACGGTAATGCCGCCAGTTACTCGGATTGAGCCGCGATCAAGAATGGCGATATCGGTATTCGTAGCGCCAATGTCGACAATTACGGTAGGCAGTGAGCCGTCTTCGGTAGCAGTGAGCAAACGGCCTACTGAACTTACGCTTGGTTCGATAAGTACGGGCTGTAAACCAGCCGCTTCAACGCTTCGGGTGACGTTATCGAGAATAACTTTTGATACTGCGCTCATGAGTACCGTAATGCTTTTTTTGCCACGCTCAATAACTTCGTAGTCGATGTATAAAGTTGAAGCAGGAATAGGAATATATTGTTCGGCTTCAAGAACGACCGCTTCGTCGAGTGATTTTTCTGCTGAAGAGGGGAGGGTGAATGTTCGAGTGTAACTCCGCGTTGTCGGAATAGCTATGACGACGCGATTACCGGATAAACTACCAATGTTCTTTTCTTTTTTCAGCAATTTAATGTTATCAGTTAAGTATGTTTCGTTTTCGTTTTCGAGGGCGTCTTTAATTTTGAGAGGGTCAAGGTCAAGTGAACCATAGCCGCTTACAAGCCACTTTTTTGGATCGACAGACATGAGCTTTATACCCGTACTGCTGATGTCGAGTCCGATGATTGGTTTGTCTTTATAGAAGAATTTTGACATATGCCCACGGATGTAATTAACTACTGTATTATAACACGCAAAGGAAGCTAAATGACATTATGGTAATGCTTAAAGCTCAATGTTATTTTACGTTTTGAGACAGCTGAGCAATCGGAGTCATGACACTGGCCGCAATCAAGCCTACCATTCCACCCATCACTACGATCATGACTGGCTCGATAATGGAGCTAATACTGTTAATTGCCAGATCAACTTCTTCTTCGTAAAAGTCAGCCACTTTCAAAAGCACCGTATCGGTTTGGCCGGTTTCTTCACCGACGCCTAACATCTGGCTCACAATAGGGGGAAACAGCTCGTTTTGTTCAACTACCACTGATAATGATTTACCATTCTTTACCTCGATAGCAGCGTTTTTAATCGCCTCTTCATAAATAACATTACCTACGGCGCGTGACGTGACATCGAGCGACTCAAGGACCGCTACGCCAGCACCCATCAAGGCCGAGAAAGTGCGGGCAAAACGAGCAATGGCAACTTTTTTGATAATTGTTTTGATACCCGGTATTTTCAAAATAAGGCTATGAAATTGCCGGCGGCCTTTCGGCGTTTTGATATAGCGGAAAAATATGAAGATAGCCCCGGCGCTACCTGGAAAAATAATATACCAGTAGGTGGTAATGATACTGCTGATGCCTAGCATGAACAATGTAATACCTGGAAGTTCGGCGTCCGCCCCTCCTAGGTCGAGCAAGATCTTACCAATTTGCGGAATCACGAACAGCATCAAGCCGAAGAAAGCGGCGATGGTAATAAAAATCAATACCAACGGGTAAGCCATGGCGCTTTTGATCTTTTTGCGTATCGCCGCACTTTTTTCGAGTTGGGCGGCAAGACGTTTCAGGATGTCATCTAAAATACCGGCCGATTCACCAGCCCGCACCATGTTCACGTAAATGTCATTGAAGGTACTGGAATGTTTTGACATCGCGTCGCCAAGCATCATTCCACCTTCGACATCTTTTACGACGATTGCGAGGACTTTTCTGAGCGCAGGGTCTTCCGAATGCTTCTCGAGTGAGCTTAACGAACGCAACAAAGGAACTCCTGCACCCACCATGGCGCTGAGCTGACGAGTAAAACTTACTAATTGATCTTGCTTTACTTTGGTCGGTTCGAATAAGTGGTCAAAATCAATACTGCTTTTTTTATCTTTTAGCTGGTGAATACTAATTGGGCGCAAATTCTGTTTTGAAAGTGCATTAATGACACTTGCTCGGTCGGGAAGCTCCGTTTTACCTTTAATGACATTATTTTGGTCATCCGAGGCGAGATAAGAAAAACGTGGCATGGGTTAATCCCGGCTTACCCTTAGGACTTCTTCGATAGTTGTCTCGCCGCGGAGCGCTTTGATGAGGCCGTCAATTTGCATGGTAATCATACCTTCTCGAATTGCTTGGCTTTGAATTTGATCACTTGTTGACCGGCTTAAGATAAGCTTTTGAACAGCATCCGAATTGTAAAGTACTTCATATATACCTACGCGCCCTCGGTAGCCTTCTTGAACAGAATCTTCGTTGAAATCGGCATCGGCGCGCCATAACGTTTTAATACCGTTTTCATCGGTACTTAGCGGAGTATCTCCGCCCAGTCCGCCAGCAGCGGCTTGTTTTTCAAGTTCATGAATAACCCGAAAATCTTGACCGCTCGGGAGGTTGAACAATTTGAGTATTTCAGCTTTTTCTTCTTCGCTTGGAACATAACTTTGGCGAGATTCTTTATGAAGGCGACGCACTAACCGCTGACCTACGACCGCACGAATGGTGCTGGCGATCAAAAACGGTTCAATTTGCATATCGAGCAAACGAGGTAATGTCGTCGCGGCATTGTTAGTGTGGAGGGTGCTGAACACCATGTGTCCAGTCAAAGCGGCCTGGATGGCCAGGTTGGCCGTTTCGCCATCACGGATCTCACCGACCATTATGATGTTAGGGTCTTGACGAAGTAGGGCGCGAAGCCCGCTCGCGAAAGTCATACCTGCTTTGGTGTTTGTTTGCGTTTGGTTGACGCCGGTAATTTTGTATTCGACCGGGTCTTCGATGGTTGAGATATTTACGTTTGGTTTATTCAACGTCGTTAAAATACTGAACAAGCTTGTAGACTTACCGCTTCCGGTCGGACCGGTCATAAGTACGATTCCATTCGGGTCGGTCATTTCTCGCGTGATATCGGTGAGCGCTTTGCCCCAGTAGCCAAGTTCACCGAGGGTAACTGCCTGGTTTGATTCGTCAAGAATACGCATGACAATTTTTTCGCCATCAACGATAGGCAAGGTGCTGACACGAAGTGCATATTGACGCCCACCTACGGTAATTTTGAAGCGGCCATCTTGAGGGACGCGTTTCTCGTCAATTTTTAAGTTAGCAAGAATTTTCACGCGACTAACTAATGAGCCAAGCACATTACGAGGTAAACGGTTTACTTCTTTCAGTATACCGTCGATTCGGTATCGAACCTGTACATAATCTTCTCGTGGCTCGACATGAACGTCGCTGGCATGCGACCGGATCGCATATTCGAGAAGCAGGTTAATGGTTTGAGCAATTGGTGAATCTTCAGAAATATCCTGTTCGGTCACGGTGTCAGTCGTTGATGCTTCTTTGTTTTCACGTTGTACATCGATAACTTCATTCAACTCTTTGTTCACGTCACCACGATACATATCGAGTACCGACAGTATATTATCTTTCGTCGCGATATAAATTCGAGAATTGGTACCAATTTGTTTCTGAATGAAATTCACCGCCTGAATATCATCAGGGTCTTCCATGGCCAAGTGGTGTACGCCTTCTTCGTCAACCATGAACAGCACTGCCATATATTGGCGTGCGACACGTTCGGGAATAAGTTTTAGTACCTCGGCTGATACGGATTGCGGATTAAGTTCAACGAAGGGTATTTCGGAATAATCAGAAAAAGCTTGAACAAGCGTTTTTTCGTCAGCAATTTTTTGTTCAAGTACGATTTGAGATAAAGGACGCTTTGAACGAACCGCCTCATTTTTTAAGGTAGTTAACTGCTCAGGAGTTACAAGTTTTGCCCGCCCAAGCAACGTTTCCAGAATTGTATCGGAAATGCGCATAATGGTTACGTTCTACTATAAACGAATCACCTTAAAAGTACTAGGAATATAGATGATATAATTATCAGATGATTATAGAGGTGCGTAGCGAACAAGCAACAAAAGACCTGGCCATGGCAATCGGTAAGACGCTCAAAGGTGGCGAAGTTTTTGAATTGGTCGGTGATGTAGGGGCAGGCAAGACTACGTTCGTGAAAGGCCTTGCGACGGGGCTTGGCATTGAAGACGATATTCAAAGCCCGAGTTTTACCATTAGTCGACTTTATGACGCCCGTGATGCGTTGCAGCTGGTACATTACGACTTCTATCGTTTAAGCGAGCCAGGTATCATGGCCAACGAAGTCGCTGAAATGGTACATGACGAAAAAACAGTTACTGTCATCGAGTGGGCAGATATTGTGGAAGGAATATTACCGGAAGATCGGTTTACGATTCGTTTCGAATCACCCACTGAAACAACTCGGTCGCTGACATTGCCTGATACACTGAAAGGAGCTGCATGATTTTATTACTTGATACCTCAACCCCTGAATGCCGTCTTACGTTTGTTGAGGGTGACTGGTTATATGAAACCAGATGGGAGGCCAACCGAGAGCTCGCTAAGGGTTTACTCGCTTTTCTTCAGTCACAGCTTGAGGGGCAAGGGAAAAACTGGAAAGATCTAACGGGTATCGGCGTGTTCAAAGGCCCCGGTAGTTTTACGGGTTTGAGGATCGGTATCACCGTTCTCAATACAGTGTCATATTCTGAAGCCATTCCCATCGTAGGAGAGACAGGCGAAAAGTGGCGGGACGAAGCGATTCGACGCTTACTTAGCGGAGAATCAGATAAAGTGGTACTGCCGGAATATGGTGGCGAGGCAAATATTACTCAGCCACGGAAATAGACTTCCATTTAGCTTGCGTTCATTCATTAATCGGCGCTACAATACATATAGTCCACCGTTATTTTACTTGGGACTTTGGAAAAACTTTTTGAAACTATTCAGTGCGCTTGTGATACTTTTTGCTAAGACGAACACTTAGCCAGGCTGCGACTGAGGAAGGATACAATATGGTAGAAGGATTAATAGCCGCAATTATTGGGGTTATTGCTGGCGTCGGCGGAACTGTCGCCTATGATAAGCAAAAAAAAGTCGGTGGTAAGCAAAAAGCTGACCAAACAATCGCTGACGCGAAAACAAAAGCGGCAAATATTGTTCTAAAATCTCAAGAAGAAGCATTACGTCTTGTCGATGAAGCCAAAAAAGAAGAAAACGATCGTCGAAAGAGTTGGGATAAAACCGAAAATCGTCTTGCCGAACGCGAGACAAATCTTGATAAGAAATTAGATGAACTTGATAAACGCGCCGAAGGCTTACGGAGCCAGGAGGATGAAGTCGAGTCATTGAAAGACGAAATTAGGGATATTCGCTCCCGCCAACAAGAGAAGCTCGAAAAGATCGCTGGCTTAAAGAAGAAAGAAGCAGCCGAAAAGTTGCTTGAAATGACCGAGCGCGATATCAAACAAGATCTAACTGGCCTTATCTCTAAATTACAAAACGATGCCAAAGAAACTGCCGAAGAGCAAGCGCAACTTATTCTTGTTTCAGCAATGGAGCGTATGAGCAGCGAAGTAACCGCAGAGCGTACGGTGACGGCCATTAAGTTGACGGACGATGAAATGAAAGGTCGAATTATTGGTAAAGAAGGCCGTAATATCCAAGCGTTGCAACGAGCAACCGGCGTCGACATTATGGTTGATGACACGCCTGGTATGATTATCCTTTCAAGCTTTGACCCGCTACGCAGGCAGGTGGCTCGTTTGACCTTGGAAATGCTTATGAAGGATGGTCGTATTCACCCAGGTCGTATCGAAGAAGTGGTCGCAAAAGCTGAAAAAGAAATTGAAAAAGAAGTGACTCGGGCGGGCGAAGATGCTGCTCGTGAAGTTGGTGTAGTCGGTATTCCCAAGGAAATGATCCAACTACTCGGTGAGCTAAAATACCGTACAAGTTATGGGCAAAACGTATTACTACACAGCACTGAAATGGCGCATATGGCAGGGTTGATCGCAGAAGAAATCGGTGCTAATGTGCGTACGACTAAAATTGCGACGTTGCTTCATGATGTCGGTAAGGCGGTTACCCATAAGATTGAAGGGAAACACCATCATATCGGTGCCGAACTAGCCCGCAAGTATGGGATGAGTGATGAAATTGTTCATGCTATCGAAGCGCATCACGATGATATCGACGCGACAACCGTGGAAGCATTGATCGTACGTGTTTGTGATGCCCTATCTGCGGCGCGGCCAGGCGCACGTAATATTAGCGCCGAAAACTTTGCGGAACGTATGCGTGAGCTTGAGAATATTGCCAATGGCTTCCCTGGTATTGAGAAATCATTTGCCATTAGCGCTGGCCGCGAAGTACGAGTCATCGTTCGTCCTGAAAATGTCGACGATTTAAGTGCTATCAAATTGGCTCGGGATATCGCAAATAAAATCGAAAGCACGATGCAATTTCCAGGCACTATCAAAGTTAATGTAATTCGTGAAACTCGTGCTATCGAGTTTGCGAAATAGGGGATTTATGGGACGTTTTTTACACACAATCGCATTACTAGCATTTCGCCATCCATGGCGGGTTTTGGGCTTATGGCTCATTATTCTAGCAACATTGATCGCGACCATGACTATTTTCATGAAACCGCCAAGCTCGGCTATATCAATTCCGGGTACACCGGCGCAACAAGCTATCGACCATGTCGGTGAACTATTTCCAAATGCCGGCGGTGGTACTGGTCGAATAGTTTTTAAGGCAGAAAACGGGGAAACGATTGCCAGTCAAAAGGCTGCAATCGAGAAACTTGTTGGTGAGGTTTCAAAAGTTGAAGGAGTGAGCTTGGTCGTCAGTCCATTCCTTAGCCCAACCTTCGTGTCAGAGTCAGGTACCATTGCCTATGCGCAGGTACAGTTGAAAGAATCGAACGGTTCGATAAAAGACGGTACTTTCAGTGCTATCCGTGAAGATGTCGAAGCAACTCGCTCCGACACGCTCGAAGTTGAAATGGGCGGTGATTTGATCAATCGTGCTCCAGGCGAGATTGTTGGTGTCGGGGAAATTGCCGGTGTAGTGATCGCGTTGGTCGTACTACTTATGACTCTTGGCTCGTTGATTGCCGCCGGTATGCCGCTCATTACGGCGTTAATAGGTATCGGCGTAAGTATTACGGGGCTCTTTTCGCTCAGTCAGCTTATTACAATCAGTTCAACTACTCCGGTGTTGGCGATTATGCTGGGGCTTGCGGTAGGTATTGATTATGCACTATTTATAACCAACAAATATCGCTCATATCTCCTTATGGGCTATAGCTATGAAGATGCAACGAAACGGGCGCTTGCGACAGCTGGTAACGCGGTTGTATTCGCAGCTATAACGGTTATTATTGCCCTGTCTGCGCTGACGGTCGTCAATATTCCGTTCATGACAACGATGGGACTGGCTGGTGCAGGAAGTATTGCGATCGCGGCTTTGGTTGCTATTTCGGCTTTGCCGGCATTACTACGTTTAGCCGGGTCAAAAATCTTTAGCCGAAAACTTCGCGCACAAGTGGAAGCGGCTCAAAAGCATGGTGCGGAAAAGATAGAACACGTGGCCCACAGTACTATTTGGTATAAGTGGAGCGAACAAATAATCCGTAAACCAATTTTATTTATGTTGGTAGGGTTACTGATCGTCGTACCACTCGCCATTCCAGCTAAAAGTTTACAACTCGGTTTACCAACCGACCAATTCGCAGCCGAAGGTTCAACCGAACGTAAGGCCTACGAATTATTATCGGAAGGGTTTGGGGTTGGGTTTAACGCACCACTGACCGTCCTCGTACAAGGGTTGCCGAAAGTGACTGACGAAGATAGGGTTGCCGCACGGCAATTTATTATGCAGCAGAGTGCCGGCCAGCCGATGCCGACAACGCCACAGCAACAACAAGCAGCCATGGCGCAATTAAATGCTGCCGTCGAGCAATACGCGCCTCAAGTGCAATTGACAAAAGTTGCGAACGAAATCGCTGAATTAAATGATGTACAGCAAGCGCTGCCGGCGTCCGCAGTTGAAGATGGTACCGCTGGTATCATTCAGGTCATTCCGCAAAGTGCCCCGGTCGACAGCAAGACAACTGCATTGATTGAAAAGCTCCGTGACCCATTGACTGCCCAGGATACGACAGGCAATAAAAATGTTACTTTTGAGGTGACCGGTTCAACAGCTTTGCAAATGGACATTAACGAAAAGCTATCGAACGCGCTGCCGGTATATCTGCTTGTGGTCGTTGGTTTATCGATAATCCTTCTCGTGATTGCTTTCCGGTCAATTCTCGTACCTATTAAGGCGACTCTCGGCTTCTTGCTTTCGGTGCTAGCGATGTTCGGCGCCTTAGTGGCTGTATTCCAGTGGGGTTGGTTCGGTATCGCCGATGCCCCAGGTCCGATTGTGAGCTTTATTCCGATCATCGCTACGGGTGTACTATTTGGTCTTGCGATGGATTATGAATTCTTCCTTGTATCAGGTATGCATGAAAATTACACACATACTAAAGACGCTAAACAATCAGTCGCTCGTGGGTTCCGTTTAGGAGCCAAAGTAGTCACGGCAGCGGCGGTTATCATGGTGAGCGTATTCGCCGGGTTTATTTTCAACCACGATGCCACCATACAAGCGATCGGGTTCGCGCTTGCAGTGGGTATTTTGGTCGATGCGTTTATCGTTCGAATGACAATTGTACCAGCGGTAATGACTTTACTTGGTAAGAGTGCGTGGTGGATTCCAAAGTGGCTCGATAAACACCTTCCTCATGTTTCAATTGAAGGTGAAGAACCTAAAAGTTAAGATGCGCATAGCCGTTATTGCTGCAGATGGACGGTTGGGTAGGCAATTCGTTGACGTCGCATTACGAAACGGACATAGCGTACGAGCTGGGGTGCGGGGAGGTAATACGTTACCCCCTCACCCTCAACTAGAAGTTGTCTCATGCGATGCGACAGATGTCACTGAGCTTCGGGTATTATTACAAAATCAGGAAGTGGTGGTCAGTGCCCTAGGGCACGTAAAAGGTTCGGCCGTCGACGTACAGACGGTAGCGACTAAAACGGTATTGATAGCGATGGCTGAACAGAAGATACGACGCTACGTAGATGTTACGGGCACGGGCGTTCGTTTTCCTGGAGACGTAATACCGTTTATCGACCGTATCCTCAATACAGCCGTAGCTACTATCGACAGTAATAGAGTTAAGGACGGTCACGATCATCAAGAAATACTTAAGAAGAGTACTGTCGATTGGACGACTATTCGGGTACTTAAACTTCAGAACGTCGCACCTAAGCCTTTTACGCTCAAGCTACATGGGCCTACGAAATTATATGTAGGGCGGGAAGAAGTGGCGATGGCCATGCTTGAGGTTATTGATCAACATAGTTTCATAAAACAGGCACCAATCGTGTCAAAGGCTTAACATGGCGTACGTAGATATATACCGTAATGTAGATTTTAGGAAACATCCCGAAAAGTATCGGGTTGGGCGTGGTGAGCAAGGCGTATTATTAGCCGAACCGTATAAAAGTGAAATTTTACCACACTGGAAGTTTGCGACGCCCGATAAAGCCGAAATATCAGCCGATAGGATTTTGAAGCTATTTTACGAATATAAAAAACAAAATGATTTTGTCGGTATGGATATGGCCCGTAAATTTCTTCAAATGGGCTTTACGCGGTCGCGGCGCTACGCGAACCATAAAGGCGGTAAAAAATATGACGGACCCGTTCCCGATGATAAAAAAGGTCAAAGTGGGGCGCATGGACGAGCTGAATTACCGCGAAGCGCAGAAGACCCGATAAAAGCCGAATCGGCTCGCATTTTTTATGCACGCTACGAAGTCGCAAAAAATGACCTCGACTATGTAGAGATGATGAAACAGTTCAAGGAAGAAAATAAGTAACGCTTATTTTGGTATAGTTTTCTTAGATGAATACGCATAAACCGAGCCTGATGTATAATTCACGCTTTTACATTTTGGCGGTATCTTTACTTTTGAGCCTGGCGGTTATCGGGTTTTTAAGGCTGCATATACCAAGCGACCAGTTGTTCTACATTCGCACACAGCAAGTTTTTGGCTTACTTGGGGTTATATATTGGTATGGTGCATTAATCATTTCTCCATTAGGGCACGCTATTGGTAAGCAGCGTACGAAAAAACTCGAATTTGCTCGAAGGGCGATAGGGGTATCGGCATTTTATTTCGTATTACTCCACGGAACTATAGCGTTGTGGGGCCAGCTTGGCGGTATGTCGCAATTGCAGTATTTACCCACGTTGTTCAAATGGTCGTTACTAGGCGGCGCAGTTGCTTTTTGTATACTGCTGGTGATGGCGCTCACGTCTTTCGATAAGGTGGTTGCCTTCATGACGTACCGAAAATGGAAATGGCTTCATCGCTTCGTGTATAGTGGTGGCATTTTGGCTTTGTTACATATTTGGACGGTCGGTACGCACCTGGCATATAGCACTGTTCAGTTAATGGCATTCATAGCGTTGCTGGTATTGTTCGGGCTTGAGTTATTGAAAGTGACCAGGTTGGTAAACGCTCGCTATTTCCACCTCGAAAAAGCCGAAACGTTCACGTTGTTTTTCTCCACTTGGGCAATCGTAGCTGCGTTATTGTTGATGGTTCCCGTAATGGTACAAAACTATCATAGCCGTCATACCGGCCATGCTGGCGTAATGCAAAATAGGGTAGAGCAATGAAAAAAATAATTGCGGGTATAGTTTTTATCGTGTGCTTGCTAGGCATGAGTGACACCGTGTCAGCTCACGTATTAGTAACTGACGAAACGAAAACGAGGGGGGCGGTATTGCACATTATTCCCGACGACGACCCTGTCGCAGGTGAAAAAGCTACGTTATATTTTGATATGCAAGAAGAATTTTCTGAGTCGAAAGCCGCCGTGACATTGTATGTAAAAGATGAGAACGGCAAAGAAAAGAATGTAGATACAAAAGCCAACGGTTCACTGGTGACTGCAGACTATGTCTTTCCAGCTCAAGGTTCTTATGGCATAACATATACAGTCATTTCAGGTGACAAGACGTATGTTTTTAATCAAGCTCAAAGAGTGTCTCGAGGTGCTTCAAGTACTACTTCGAATAAGCCGAACCATGCCTGGGCTGAAATCATGCTTATTGCAAGTGCGATAAGCATTGCGGTTTTAGCAATCATCGCCTTCAACCTTCGTAAAGACATAGCGAAACAAAGCACATTTTAGGTATACTGGCTTTAATAAGCATAACCGGGAGAGTTAATGAGTAAACTACTAAGCAGAGCGTCTTTAGTCGCTGTTTTCGCAGGCATTGTAACACTGGCATTAAGTGTGACCGCCTCGGCTCATGTAACCGTAAAGCCAGCCGAAGTAGTGACTGCTGGTTTTCGGACGTTCACCATAAGCGTACCAAATGAAAAAGAAATTTCTACCACGACGGTAAAACTGGTTGTTCCTGATGAGTTGAAGTATGTTCAACCTACGCAAAAAGTAGGTTGGAGTATCGCTATTGACGCCGAAGGAAGTGGAGAAAATGCAGAAGTAAAGTCGATTACCTGGAGTGGAAACGAGGTTAAAGCCGGCTTTAGGGATGAATTTACTTTTAGCGGGCAAGTTCCTGGTACGGCAACCGAACTCCAATGGAAAGCCTATCAAACATATTCCGATGGAACGGTCGTAGCTTGGGATAAAGCATCAAGCGGTGAAGGCCATGATACTGAAGATAAGAACTCAGGGCCATTTTCGGTGACGAAAGTAGTCAAAGAAACGACTGACGAAGCCGCTTCAATAAACACCGAAAATGCTTCTAATGATGCTAAGAGAACAGCGAATACGGCTTTGTATGTCAGCGTTGCCGGGGTAGTGGTGGCCCTTGTAGGGGTATATCTAGGATCTCGAAAAAAATAAGCTTAAATAAAATCAGCCACGTAAGTGGCTGATTTTATTTGGTCGAGATAAACAATTTTATCTCAAACTTATCGAATGGTTACTTGCGGGTGATGCAAAAGATGGCGAAATACCCTCTTTTGACCGAGTGTCTGCTGATATTTCGAAGATTGTTTACTAATTCTGCTAGGGGTCATTTTGCTTATGAAATAAATATGATACAAATATGTTGCAAAAATGAAATACGTGGCGTAGAATAAAAACATGGCGATAGGCCCGTAGGTTAAAAATCAGGTTGCAAGGAGAAACAAGTATATGGCTTACAACGGTTTCAAACGTGTTCTTATGTTTTTTAAGAGCACGACCGAGCGTGTATCAGGAGAACAAATCCTGAGTGAGTTGAGCGGTTACATCAACACCGACTCAGCCGATGTGCAAGTTGATGACCACAGTTTAACCGTTCAATTCGTAACTGCTGAATCGCATGATGACATGCTCGAGCGTTGCAATAGTGTAAAACACAAGGTAGACAGTTCGTTTCATGAGCGACTGTTCTATAAAATAACAGTCATGAGCCTATAGGGGGTATAAACCTATCGCCGCTGCAACCTGATTTGAGGAGGGAGACCAATCGTCAATGGAGTTAATAAAACAAAAAATACAAAAAATAACTGCGAGGAAGGAGCAAGGAAACGGCCATGAGTAACCAAGCCGGAGAGAAGACCTTAGAGAAGAGTGATAAAAAATATAATATCGCACTAAGAATAAGCGACTCTATACTTTACGAGAAAATTGTAGAGTTATCAAAAGAACAAAAAGTATCGGTTAACATGGCAGTCAACATGCTGCTCGGTTTTGCCTTTAATGAAGCTGATAGACAAAACAAGAAGTTCGTACCAAAGATAATCTTTGAGACAGAAGAACTTTAATATATAATTACTAGTAGAAACGGTTAGCCATCGTTTGTTGCTCTGGAGCGCCACCTTATTATAGGTGGCGCTTTTTTTAATAATTATTATTTGACAGATTAAGTTATGAGAGAATAATAATATGAATCAGACAACTCTAATAAGATTAGCACTAGCTAAAACTTTTTTATCCAAAGCTCAAATTGCGCTGAAGCAGGGAAATGACGACCTTTCATTAGCAATGACTATAGTTGATATGCATGATTGCATCGATAACTTCATTGGTGTATTAGCTTCCGAACTTGAAGCAGAAAGACCGGCTAAGGACTATTTAATAAGTAGGTTTGCCGAAGTTAGTAAAAAGTATAAAGAGAAATATTCTGAGACTTTACCTAATCAGGCGGAGGTTAACTTGCTAAACGAAATTAGGAATGGAGTAAAGCATAATGGCGTGCTTCCGAATACAACTCAGGTTATAGGCTTAGTAAGTACACTGGTAGGATTTTGCAATACTGTCTCCGAAAAGGTTTTTGGTATAAAGCTTGAAGATGTAAGTTTAGTCTCACAAGTAAAAAATTCTAACAAGCGGGCTTTGCTTGAGTCTATAGAGGAGGATATACGAAGCGAAGAGTACAGACGCGCAATGTTACGGTCTTCTGTCGCCTTATTTAAATGGCATGATAGTCATGCATGGAATTTAAGTGATTTTAGACTCGCACTCGCCACAAAAGCTGAACAAGAGGAAGAGAACGTCTTTCCTAAAAGGGACGGTACGAGAGACGATTTAATGCTATTACAGTATGGCATTGACCCATACTTGTATCACCGCTTCAAGAACCTAGTACCTGAAATAGGATACGATAATTTAAAAGATAGAAAACTTATTAGAAAGTATCCTACGCTAACTTGGCACGAAAAAAACTGGACTGCGGAAAACGCACGTTTTTGCCTTTCGTTCTTAACTAAGCTTTTTCTTGGACAGCAGAGGGATTATGGTGGGTATCATATAATTCACAAACGACAACAGGAAAAGGTTACGTTTCTTAAAGATAGTAACGTAATGGTAGGACTGAAAGAGCCTAAAATAGTTGAGTATACTAAAGGACAGGTACTGTACGGCTTAGTGGATGGTTTTATTAACGGTAAACTTACAGGCTATCGTAACGGAGCGGATGAAAAAATTGAACTTACTGAAATAAATACAACAACTGCTCACTTTGAGAAGTATTTAATTCAAATAGAAGATGTGTCTATTGAAACTGTAGCCGAAAGTTATGAAGATAAAGACTTCTAGCTGAAGTTTGCTCGTGTTGTTAACCCCGAACTCGAAGGTGTACACGTCTCACCGTAAGATGTAAAATGTAAGTATGCGATTTACCTCTTTCATTATCAATAACTTCAAAGGTATTAAAAACCTCTCGCTCGATTTATCTGAAGCTCCAAACTTGAGCATATATACTCTTGTAGGTTTGAACGAAAGTGGGAAAACAACTATCCTGGAAGCAATTAACATGTTTCAAACTTCTATAAAAGAGGATGAAAGGCATGGCTTGATACCGCGCAATCTTGCCTTAAACTTTACTGGTAATATATCCGTTCAAGCTGTTATCGAACTAAATGAGTATGATAAGCAACAGATTGTTGCTTACGCTAAACAACAGTACAAATTTAATCTTGAACGAGTAGGTGATAAAGCAACTGTAACTAGAATATATCGCTTTAAGGACTCAGACTTTATTAAAGAATCCTACTCGTGGGAGTTTGACCTGATAGGTAAGACCACTAGTGCCTCAAAGACAAAACGAATGATTGACTGGGATAAGCCAAAATGGAATGGTTTGATTGACTTTGTTTCAAGCAAATTAATGCCTAGGATAATCTACTACCCGGATTTTCTATTTGATTTTCCAGAAAAGATTTATCTTGGCAGCGAGTCCGACAGCAAAAACGATGTGTACAAGAATATGCTTCAAGATGTACTGGATTCAATAGGTGGAGGCTTGGATTTAGAGAGACACGTGCATGCTCGCATGAAAGTTGCGCCTACAGACATAGCAAAGAAAAGGTCTCTTGAGTCGGTGTTGCTGAAAATGGGAGAGAGGATGACCAGCACGGTTATTGAGCCATGGGACAGTATATTTTCTTCAAAAGGTCCTACGGGTGACAAAAAAGAAGTTACAGTTGAATATGGCGAAGATTTGGATGTAACTATGTCTTCTAGCGGAGATGAGGTTGAAAAGAAATACTTTATTTCGATTGGTATCAAGCAAGGTTCTGATTTGTACCAAATTGAGGAAAGGAGTCTCGGATTTAGATGGTTTTTTGCCTTCTTAATGTTCACTCAATTTAGAAAAAATAGATTATCCGACCTGGGGGAAACACTTTTTCTTGTAGATGAACCCGCTTCAAATCTCCATTCTTCTATGCAAAAAAGACTTGCAGCGGAAATTAGTAAAATAGTGGTTAATTGTAAATTAATGTTTACAACTCATAGCGAATATCTTATAAATCCTGACTGGCTTGAGGCGACATATGTTGTTAAGAACGAGGCGTTAGATTATGGTAAAGAGATAGATTATAGTACGACGCAAACGGATGTTAAGGCTATAAGCTACAAAAAATTCGTAGCAGAGCATCCTAAACAACAAGATTACTACCAGCCAGTACTTAGCGCTTTGGATTACGAACCTAGTCGATTGGAAATGGTGAGCTCTATTACAATAGTTGAAGGTAAGAATGACTACTATACCTTTACTTACATTAACCGCATTATTTTGAAGAATAAGTATAAATTATTCTTTTATCCGGGTAACGGAGCAAAAGGAAACGCACCAATAATGAGGCTCTATTTAGCATGGGGTAAGGAGTTTAATGCATTATTCGATGGTGATGGAGCTGGGGTTGACGCTAAGCAAATGTACATCGATGATATTGGAAAGGCCGTTGAGGATAAAATTTATACATTAGCGGATATAAAGGCTTCATGGTCGGGGAAGACCCCTGAGTTGCTGTTCACTAAGGCGGAGCAAGTAAGGATAATCCAGACTCTTTTCCCGAGGCTGAACACGTACTCAAAGACCAAGTTTAATCAAGCTATGCAGAATTTATTGTTTTACGCTACGGAAATAAAACTCTCAAATAGCACAATTAGCAAGTTTGAAGAGGTTTTCGAGAAAATAAAACAAAGTTAAATTGCTTTTAACGCTTTTTAATAAGTGAACTGAGTCTTTCATCACCTCTACTTAACCAAACAATTGTGTAGAAAGTTGTTAGTTGTAGAATACCTACTACATAGTTGGCTATACCAATATTGAATAAACCTAGTACTAAGTTATAAAGGGCTATGCATATAATTAAGGCCCCAATGAGATAGTGGGTTACCATAGGTTTCGATTTATTCATTTCATTCTCCTTGAATTAAAAAAAGGACAACCTATCTCTAGGTTGTCTAGGCCAGCAACAGATTTGCATCCATTGTTTGTCGAGAATAGGTTGCCCAATCTCGGATACAAATAAATAAAAAAGCTGTTGCTGAAAACCTAGACATCTCCATTATATACTACCGAGTAGCGTAAGTGACCATAGTTTTAATATCGATACTACTTTATGAGTTTTATCTGTTAATGGAACTGAAAACAATTTCGTATTGTCTATCACGCTTTAACCGATTGCGTAATGAAATACTAAAGTGTTATATCAAAAGCCGCGGAAATAAAAAACTCGTGCTTTTAATAATTGGTGTGTGAACAGGGTGGAAATCATAGATGTATATGCCTGCAGGGTTAAAGGTAAGTGACGGTTAGGCTCTCTCATATCTTTGTTTTTCAGAATTTAACTTACGGGGTGTCTATAGCTGGGATGGGGCAAAGTAAGGGAGGTGTAACTATATCTGTATGAAGAACATTTGGTGCTTAGTTACCCCTGTTGCCTCACGATTTATTCAAGTGTGGTTTTCAATAGAAGATAGGATGAGAAAGCCATATGTCAAAAAAGTTAATGAGAGTAATCCACTTTCTGCTGTGGACTTACTTACATTGCTTGAAAGGCAGGTGACTGAAAATAAAAAAATTAAAAAAATAAAAGTATCGCAAAATACGCTTTACTTCGAGGATTCGAAAGGGATTATCATACTTTAGCTGTTGCATAAAAGTTCTCGAACTGTATTTACGGTAGTAAAATGTAAATAATGAACCAGGTAGAGACCCAGCAAGAACTCCTTGAGCTAATACGAGCGAACTATTCACCACAGCATATTGAGGTAAATCATAAGACACTTAGATATGCATTGTATGCAAGAAAATCCACCTTGGCCGAGGATAGACAAGAGAGGTCAATCGATGACCAAATAAGAGATTGCACGGAGCGAATAATAAAGCCCGAAGGTCTAAGGGTTGTTAAAGTTATTCAAGAAAAGGCGTCCGCAAAAGACCCCGATACGCGTCTTCAATTCCAGCAGCTCATTAACGATATTAAAGCCGGTCGGATAAATGGACTTATCTCGTGGCATCCTGACCGACTTGCTCGAAATATGAAGGACGCTGGAGAAATTATTGACTTGCTAGACAAAATGACGCTAAAGGATTTACGTTTTGCAACCTCGACTTTTGAAAATAATCCAACAGGTAAGATGTTGCTTGGTATTTCTTTTGTTCTTTCAAAGCAGTACTCCGAGCATTTAAGTGAGTCTGTATCTAGGGGCAATAGGCGGGCAACAGAAGATGACGGTGAATTTATTGGCAAGTTCAAACACGGGTATTATGTAGATGAGAATAGACACTTATACCCAGACGAGAAGAACTTCCTTATCGTAAAGCAAATGTTTTCTATGAGGCTTGAAGGTGCTTCGCAGAAAGATATTAGAGATTGGCTCAACACCACAAACTATCAGGTTCGTAAGCAAGGGAAAGACCCGCGGGCTTTTACGTGGGATAAAGATGATGTTTCAAAGGTCTTAAGGGACCCAGTTTATGCAGGAATCTTGAAGTATGGTACAAGTGTCGTAAACCTTAGTGAAAAATATGATTTTACACCAATAATAAGCCCTAAAGAGTTTATTAAATTGAATAAGGTCGATGGAATCCAATCTAAGAAGATATTAAGCGCTCAAACAGCGCTCAGAGGCTCTGTGCGGGCAAATCTCATGAGAGGGATGGTATATTGTGGTTTTTGTAATAAATCTTTATCCTCTAGCCTTACATCGAAAAAGCGTCCGGACGGTGAAAAGGTTTGGTACTACCATTATAAATGCGAAACAGAAAGCTGCGAGTTTAAGAATAAGAGCATAAAGGCGAGTGTGGTGATTAATTTTGCCCGTGAGTTTTTCGGTGAGTACATGTTTGTTACGAAAGATAATTACAAATTGTATGTTCAAGACGCTAAAAGTGATATAAAATTTCGAGTTCAAGATATTGACTCACTAATACATAGCTTGACTACTCGCATAGGTAAAGCTCGAGAAGACTACAATTCAACAAAAGAACTTTTAAAACAAAATCCTGAACTTGAGAAGCATTATAATTTGGATACACTTAAGGGTGTACTCGATGATTTAGAAGTTAAAATGAGCGACCTTGTTCAAAGGAAGAGTGATACAAAAGGCTCTATTGCTCCATATGAAAAATATCTCGAACTCTTACAGTCAATCCCTGTTATCTTGAGTGAAATGAAGGATATGAATGCTATGGATGCAGTTATGCGAAAATTCTTCTCAAACTTTACAGTCAAGCAGTTTGGTAAAGGAAAAGAACAGAGGTGGGAGATAGACTATAAACTAAAAGAACCCTGGCAAGGGTTCTTGGAGTCGAATAATTTCGTCTTTGGTCGGGGTGAAAGGGCTCAAACCTTCGACCTCTCGGTCCCAAACCGAGCGCGCTATCAACTGCGCCACACCCCGATGTGTGTTCGACTAGGGTAGTATACAACACCGTGAAACTTTTTTCTAGTAGGGATGTGGTCGTTGCGGCAAAACTACGCTGCCTGTATGATGGAAACAGAATCCTATGAAAACACTATTTGAAAAACCGATCTTATTTTTAAAAAAACATCCTAAAACCGACTTTGTATTTTTAATCGCTGCACTCGTCATTTTTGCAGTTATAACTCTTTTTAACATAACCAATGCTGCACTTTGGTTTGACGAAGCCTTCAGCTCGTATCTCGTACAGTTCAATTTTGCCGATATCGCCCGTTACACAGCGACGGACGTCCATCCGCCATTGTATTACTGGTTACTGAAGGCATGGACGGAATTATTTGGAGCTGGTGAATTTGGGCTTCGTTCGATGAGCATTTTATTCGCAGCCGCGACAATTGTGGTTACATTTTTCTTGGCGCGAAAACTATTCGGACGTAAAGTGGCCTTGGTATCGGTACTGTTTCTCATGCTTTCACCGATGTTGATTCGTTACAGTGATGAAGCTCGTATGTACACTATGGCCGCGTTCATCGTCCTGTCCGCTACGTATGCTTTAGTAAAAGCGACTGAATCCAAACGACGAAAATGGTGGGTATTTTATGGAATACTTGTTGGATTGGGTATGTGGACGCATTACTTTACGGCTCTTGCTTGGTTGTCGCACTGGGCATGGCGCGCCTGGTTAACTTACAGTAAAGATGCGAGTATCAAAGCATGGTGGGGAAGGTTTTTTTCAAAGAATTGGGTACTAGCGCATATCGTTGCCGTTGGTGTATTTGCACCATGGCTTTACTTTATGATCAAGCAGTTAGGCGTAGTACAATCTGGTGGTTTTTGGATAGGCCCCGTTGGGGTCGATACACCGACAAATTACCTTACGAATGTATTTTATTACCTAGAGCACGGGCAAGTGCAAAGTTGGTTGGCGCTCGTTTTGATCTTAGTCGTATTACTTATCGTGATATTGATTCCGCGGGTATACAAAAATCTCACTCAAACAGAAAAAACGTACTTTATGCTCATCTCCTCAATTGCATGGGTACCGCTCATATTACTTTTCCTGGCATCGTTACCGCCGCTACGACCTTCCTTCGTCGACCGCTATCTTATTCCTGCCCTCGTCGCTTTTTTGATATTCCTTTCGGTAGTACTTGTTACAGGTACTAAAAAATGGCGTCCGGTTTTTCGCTCGCTACCAATAATACTTGTTGTAGGAATGATGATTTTTGGAATTACGAATGTGTACAAATACGGCAATTATAATAAAAATACCAATTTCCATATTGTTACACGAGAAGCTGTAAATGAGATACACAAAGTAAGCGCACCTGGTGAGCCGATTATCGCTACGACGCCATGGATTTTTTACGAAGCCATTCCGTACGCCACGAAAGAACACCCGGTCTACTTTATTGACGCCAATACCGAATACCTGTACGGTTCACTCGATATGTTGAAACACAACGACCTACATAAAATAAAAGATTTCGATGCATTCGCGAAAGAAAACCCAGTCATTTGGTATCTTGGCCAAACTGAATCAGGAGATATAGCACCATATGAAAACTTTTGGGTAAAACAGCAGACTGTCTCCTATTTTGACGAACTTACCAACAAAGCGCTTTATCGTGCGACCCAATATCGTATTAACGCGGAATAATCTTCATCAAGAATTTAGTGCGAACTGCTATCCATACCAATGTAAGGGCGAGCAGAGATACGATAAAATCAACAAATACATTGTCGCTGCCGCCTGGCTTGAGAATAAATAGATGAGCAAAAAATACGACGAATGCCTGAACGGTATATACGTACAATGAATTTTCCCCGAGCGGAAGTAGCAACCAACCGATGCGCTTCATGATTGCTGCCTCATGTTTCCTGATAAGCCAAAATAGCGCCCAGAACCAAATTGCGCCAATGAGGATGCGAGTAATAGGGAGACGGTCTTTGTTGAAACCTTGTTCAAGGAGATGGTGTAGCTCGTCGAGTTGCGTACCAATCACCCCGCCTAGTGTGTGCCCAAATACCAGCATGAAAGACGCCGCCATGGTTATAGCTGCCGTTACGACTAGGCTTGTGCCGATAGTTTTTTGTGATTTGCTGGAAAGTTTATGCCAGTACTCCACCAATAACGGCCAGTAATAGCCAATGACAAAACCACCAAAGAAAATAACTTGCCAGCTAATTGGTTGTGAAATTTCAGGCGGGAATGGGCTGAGCGGGAATAAACACCACACTAATAAGCTAATGGCGATGACAAGATACCAATAACCTTTTCGTAAAAGCCATAAAGCAGCCGGGGCGAAGAAAAGAAAGAGAGCGTAATAACGCAAAAAGTCTGCCCAGCCATAGGTATATTGAAGGGTAATTGTTTTCAAAAATAAGTCACCGATATTTTGCCAATCGGTAAAAATTCCGTATTTCAAACCGGTTGATCCGATAAAAAACGAGCCGATAAACGTGAATAACAAAGTAAGAATAATACTCGTTAAGTACAGCTGAAAGCTCCGTTGCAATAATAGTGCCGCCGCTTTTTTAAAGGGTGCTTCAATAAGCTTGCGGCCCCTAATGATACCCAATACGATGCCGGAAACCGCGAAAAACCCCTCGGCCGTAGAAGCATAGAGCAACCCGTTACCGGTCACGAAAGTGAGCGGGCTGGGGTAGTACTGTAAGTGATTGAAAAGAATGACACTTAGGAAATACCCTCGGAGAATATCGAAAGTGAGTATTCGACTCGATGTTTTTTTGGTTACCTCAGACACTCTCATAAGTATACCAAGTCATCCTAGGGAGGTATACTGAGCATATGAAATATATAGTGGCGGTGAGCGGGGGCGTTGATTCGGTCGTCTTACTGGATATGATGACGAAAGTGACGGGGCATGAATTAATCGTTGCTCATTTTGACCATGGTATCCGTGAAGATTCAACGGATGATGCCCGCTTTGTTGCTGCCCTCGCCGATAGATATGGTTTGAAATACGCCGGAAAGCGAGAGGAGCTCGGTAAAAATGCCAGCGAAGCGCTTGCCCGCGAACGCCGCTACTCATTCTTGCGTGAACTAGCTACGCATTATGATGCTCGTATCGCCACCGCCCATCACCTTGATGATCTAGTTGAGACAGTCGCTATCAATCTGAAACGGGGTACGGGATGGCGTGGGCTAGCAGCGCTTGATTCGGATGTCGTCCGGCCGCTTATCGATATACCCAAACAGCAGCTTATTCGGTATGCACGAGCGAATGGTTTGAAATGGAGAGAGGATAGCACGAATGCAAGCGATGTGTATTTGCGAAACCGAATCAGGCGAAAAGCGAGTACTATCTCACATGACACTAAGCGAGAGCTACGAGCCCTCCATAGTCATCAGAAGCACTTAAAAAAAGAGATCGAAGCCGAAGTATATACGCTTGTCGGTGATGGGCCTGAGTATAGCCGCTACCTTTTGACCCATGTTCCGAAACAGGTGGCGGTTGAATGTTTACGGTATATTACGAAAGGGCTCTTGACTCGACCTCAGTTGGAGCGGTGTTTGTTGGCAATCAAAACGTCTACGGCCGGCAGCGTGTATGAAGCTGGTTCAGGGGTAAAAATTAGTTTCAGTACTCGCCATTTCAGTCTGTAACTGTTAGAATTATATAGATATACCTACGTTTCTTAGAATGCCGAAAGGAAAAATAGTTCACTATGGCAGTAAAAGCTCCCACACCAAAGAAAAAACCAAGTACGATTTTACGATTGACCCTTTTTTGGGCGGTTGTCGTGTTTGGTGCGTTACTCATTTACGCACTCACTAGTTCGCACGATACGTTAAAGGAAGTTCCTCTTTCCGAAGTAACGCAACGAGCGAACGCCGGTGAAATTACGAAGATCGAAATTCAGGGAAGCGATTTGAAAATTACCCCGGAAGGAAGCGATCAGCCAACCGAACGTTCAACCAAAGACCCTTCAAGTAGCATTTACGAACAAGGCCTGAAAACTGACGCGAAAACAAAGGTGACTATTTTGCCGCCGTCATCAACTGGCGACGTATTATGGAATTTAGCTATCATTATCATTCCAGTGGTATTAATTGCTGCATTCTTCCTATTTATGATGCGCCAAGCACAAGGTCAAAATAACCAAGCCCTCGGGTTTGGAAAGTCAAAAGCTATTCTCTACGGTGATGACAAGAAGAAAGTTATGTTTACGGATATCGCTGGTAACGATGCTGCCAAGCAAGACCTCGAAGAGGTTGTTGATTTCTTAAAACACCCTAAAAAGTACGAAGCACTTGGAGCTAAAATTCCAAAGGGTGTGCTACTTGTCGGTAGTCCAGGTACAGGTAAAACGATGCTCGCCCGTGCGGTTGCCGGCGAAGCAAATGTACCATTCTTTAGTATCAGTGGTTCGGAATTCGTCGAAATGTTCGTGGGTGTCGGTGCGTCTCGTGTACGTGACTTGTTCGCAAAAGCGAAAAAGAATTCACCGGCCATCATCTTTATCGACGAAATCGATGCCGTTGGACGCCGCCGCGGTAGTGGTATGGGTGGCGGTCATGACGAACGTGAACAAACTCTTAACCAAATTCTTGTTGAAATGGACGGTTTTGAAACTGGAACAAACGTTATCGTTCTTGCAGCTACGAACCGTCAAGACGTACTTGACCCAGCGCTGCTCCGTCCGGGACGTTTCGACCGACGCACAAATATCATGCTTCCAGAACGACGTGACCGCGAAGCGATTTTGAAAGTACACTTCAAATCAAAGCCAGTCGATGAGACCGTAAAAATTGATGCATTGGCGGCTAAAACGGCTGGTTCGTCTGGTGCTGACCTTGCTAACATTGCCAACGAAGCAGCAATTATTGCCGCTCGTCGAAACAGTAAGAAGATTTCGAACGATGACCTTACTGAAGCGTTTGAGAAGGTCGCCATTGGTCCTGAGCGCAAAACGAAAGTAATGAACGAGGACGAAAAGCGTATGACCGCCTACCATGAAGCTGGTCACGCAATTGTTGGTCACATACTTCCTGATAGCGACCCTGTTCATAAAGTTACTATCATTCCACGTGGTGGCACTGGTGGCGTAACGTGGTTCTTACCGCCTGAAGACCGAAGTTACACAAGCATCATCGAATTTAAGGATATTCTGGCTCGTGCCCTCGGTGGCCGTATCGCTGAAAAAATCATTTACGGTGAGAATCGTGTCACTACCGGTGCAGGTTCGGACCTTCGTAAAGCAACTGAAATTGCTCGCGATATGATTATCGAACAAGGTATGGGTACGAAACTTCGTGACCAAGTATTCCATGAAGACAACGGGGGAATGGTATTCGATAAAATGACTCACGAGCGCCCCTATAGTGACGACACTGCTCGTCAAATCGACGCAGAAGTTGCTGAGCTTATTAAGGAAGCTGCTCATCGTGCCGAAGTAGTAATCACCACGAACCGCAAGAGTCTCGATAAGCTTGCCGAAGCGTTGCTTGAAGAGGAGACTGTCGAAGAAGACCGCGTGAGCGAATTACTTAAAGATGCCACTCTTCCTAAGGAGGCCTCACAGTATTAAGTACGTGCGGCTCTGTAAGGCTGAATGATTAATTTTCGTACTACGATATCCAAAGCAAATAAAAAGTTGCCGCTTAAGCTAGCGGCATCTTTGCTTGCCGCCTCATCGTTGGTCGCAAGCTTGCTTGGGCTGCTGCGTGACCGTATTTTCAACAGCACGTATTACCTTACTTATCCAACTGGCGCCGATGCGTACAGGGTGGCGTTTTCGGTACCAGACTTCATGTTTATCATTCTTGTTTCAGGTGCGTTAAGCGTGAGTTTCATACCCGTATTCAATCAGCGCTTGGCAAAAGGTAATAAAAAATCGGCGTGGGAACTATCGACGAGTGTCATGAACTTGATGGCACTGGCGACGCTTGCGGCAAGTATTCTGATCATTATTTTTGCCGAGCCACTCGTGCGATATGTCGTAGGGCCAGGTTTGGATGAATCGAGCCGCTCATTGGCTACCAGCATGATGCGAGTGATTGCCGTAAGCCCGTTCTTGTTTGCGGTGGCAACAGTCATTACGAGTATGCAGCAGGCAGTTGGCCGGTTTGCATTCTTCGCGCTCGCTCCGGTCGTATATAATATCGGAATAATTATTGGTTTAGTATTTTTTACGAACGGAATAAACTTCTTTGGCGTGCAGGTATTTGAAGGCGGTATTATGGGGGTCGCCCTCGGTGTCGTACTGGGTGCGGTGCTCCAGCTCATCATCAGTGCTTTGGGGCTTTATGGCATGGGGTACGATTATCGTTTTAAAATATATTGGAAGAACAAAGGTTTTCGACAAGTACTTCGTTTGCTACCGCCTCGTTCACTCGACCAAGGTATCGATTATGTAAATAGTATCGTCGAAACAAACCTAGCGTCGCGGATGGTCGCGGGAAGCGTAAATGCTTATCAACAAGCCTCGACATTGGCGTATATGCCAATCAACCTTATTGGTGTCGCCATCAGTACGGCAGCTTTTCCAAAAATGACCGAACGCCTTGCCGAAGGTCGACCAGATTTGTTCAAAAGTGAGCTACGCACCGTGCTAAGGGTTATTATTTGGTTGGCATTGCCTGTATCGGTCGTAGCGGTATTGGCGCGTGGCTACATCGTGAACTTTATTGTGTATCGAGGTGATCCATATATGGCCAGCATCTTGGCAATTCTCGCCATATCAATTTTATTCCGTTCGGCATACTTTATATCCGCCCGAAGTTTTTATGCGCATCAAGATACGAAAACTCCGCTTTACATTTCATTGTTCGCGATAGGTTTGAATATAACGCTTGCCGTGTGGTTTACTCTTGGACTGAGCATGGGCGTGTACGGTTTAGCTTGGGCAGCCGTAATTGTCTCGATCGTCGAAGTCTCTACTCTGTTTTTCGTGATGTCACGACGTATCCAGGGGCTGTTTGACAAAGATTTCTTCAGTGCGGTCGTTCGCATGGCAAGTGCGGCTGGGTTTATGGCAGTCATTACGTATGCCATGCTCAACATTTTTCCATTGAGCGCAGAGGACCCGGAATTCTGGTCATCGTTTCCTAAGTTTGGACTTGTCATAGCGACGTCGGGTCTGTCATACTTATTATTCTGTCAACTTTTCAAACTGCCAGAAGCAAAACCTGTCATTGACCGTATCGTAAAATTTCTCTACAAACCACCGGAAGTAAAAGATGAATCAACCAAACATTCGTAATTTTTGTATCATTGCCCATATCGACCATGGGAAATCGACGCTTGCCGACCGCATGCTTGAGGTGACTGATACCGTGCTGAAACGTGATATGAAATCACAGCTATTAGATAGCATGGACCTCGAACGTGAAAAGGGGATTACTATCAAATTGGCGCCGGTTCGAATGAACTATAAAGGTCACGAGCTTAACCTCATCGATACGCCAGGTCACGTTGACTTTAGTTATGAAGTATCTCGAAGTTTGCAGGCGTGTGAAGGTGCGGTCCTCATTGTTGATGCTTCACAGGGTATTCAAGCGCAAACCCTGGCGAATGTGTATCTGGCTATGGCGTCCGACTTAACGATCATTCCTGTGCTGAATAAAATCGACCTTCCTGCGGCCGATGTGCCAAAGGTAAGCGCCGAAGTAATCAATCTCCTTGGATGCAAGGAAGAAGATATCATTAAAATTAGCGCTAAAACAGGCGAAGGTGTAAGCCACGTACTCGACGCAGTTGTTGAGCGAATCTCCGCGCCAGTTGGTAAGCAGGAAAACCCAACCCGATCACTTATTTTTGATAGTTACTACGATGATTATCGTGGCGTTATTTTGTATGTACGTGTTGTCGACGGTAACATTAAAAAAGGCGATACCATTGATATGCTGGCAACCGGCGCGAATGGTATAGCCCTTGAAGTTGGCTCGTTAAGTCCAACCATGAGTCCGAAAGATGAACTGGCGACCGGTGAAATCGGCTACATTGTTACCAACCTTCGAACAACTCGTGATGCCCGCGTCGGTGATACGGTGACTATTCGCCGCCATGCGGCAACCGAAGCGCTGCCTGGATATAAGTTAGTAAAACCTTTTGTCTATGCCGGCTTTTTCCCGGTGAGCAACGACGATTATCAAGACTTGAAAGATGCGGTTGAAAAACTGAGCCTAAGTGATTCTGCTTTGCAGTTCGAACCGGAAAATTCACCGGTCCTTGGGTTCGGCGTACGAATTGGTTTCCTTGGTCTTCTTCACCTAGATATTATTCGAGAACGTCTCGAGCGGGAATATGACCTCGACTTGGTGGTTACAAACCCCTCGACCGATTACCAGGTACTTCTTAGCTCGGGAGACGAGCTTGATATAAAAAGCGCCAGCAATTTGCCCGACGTCAGCCGGATCCAAAGCATTAGTGAGCCATGGATCAAAGGTGAGATCATCGTACCTTCACAGTATATCGGTGCCGTATTGCAGCTCATCATTTCAAAGCGTGGTCGGCAATCGAATTTAAGTTACATCGATGAACGTGCCTTGATTAGTTTCGAGGCGCCCCTTGCTAATTTATTGACGGATTTCTACGACCAGCTGAAATCGGTCACCAGCGGCTATGGTTCGTTCAATTATGAACTGGATGAATACCGTACCGATGATTTAGTCCGCGTTGATTTTTACGTTGCCGGTGAAATGGTCGACGCGCTCAGTATAATGGCGCACCGGTCAGAATCACAAAGCCTCGGTCGAGAAATTACGAAGAAACTGAAAGAAGTGATACCTCGTCAAAACTTCCAGGTCGCTTTGCAGGCGGCAATCGGCGGTAAATTCATTGCCCGTGAAGATTTGAGCGCGTACCGCAAAGATGTCACAACTGGTTTATACGGTGGAGACGTGTCTCGAAAAAAGAAGGTGCTCGCCAAACAGGCTAAGGGTAAAAAACGGATGAAACGATTTGGTAAAGTCGATATACCATCCGAAGCCTTTATGGTGATGTTGAAACGAGACTAGGCTTAGGCTGCGCCTCCGGGTCGTATCTGGTACAATGCTTAGATATGAATTCACTCGAACACGCACTCAACAACTACTCGATGCCAGAGGCTGCGCGGCGCCTTCTACTTGAGCACCCATCGCTGAATATTGCCGGTCCAACCGGTGCGGGTAAAGGCACGATGGCGCAACATCTTACTCAAACTGGCCACTATGTACCGGTAGTCTCCGACACCACCCGAGCTCCTCGAGTCTTTGGTAACGGTTATGAAGTGAACGGAGTTCATTACTGGTTCATCGATGAACACGAGGCATTAAATAAGCTTGCCGAAGGTGCGTATATCGAAGCGAAACTGGTGCACGGTGATACATTGTACGGAACAAGCGTGGCTTCGTATGAACGGGTAGTAGCGAGTGGCCGTACGCCAATCCTTGAAATCGATATTCAGGGCATGGAAGAATTGATGGTTGAAGCGCCTGGGTTTGAAGCGATCTTGCTTCTCCCGCCAAGCTTTGAAATATGGGAACAGCGAATTGATGGGCGTGGCGATATGGATATCGAGCAAAAGCTTCGACGGTTCAAGACGGCGTTACTCGAATATGCAAAGCCACTTGAGAACAGTCAGTTTTACCCAGTGATTAATACCGAGGTGCTTGATACTGCTGAAGTTATTGCCTCGGGCACGTATAAAGAAGAAACCTATCGTCAAAACGCACTCGAGTTGGCACGCGAACTTCATGCGGCTACCCAGGTCTTTCTCGATAGTCACGAATAGCATTGGCACTCATTGACAGTGAGTGCTAAAATTCGTTACAATATAAGCATGACAGAACGTCAACGACTTATATTGGCCGCTATTATTGAGCAACATGCTGAAATTGCTGCGCCTGTTGGGAGCGTCATGTTAGCCAAGCTTTTTGGTGTTTCCAGCGCAACTATTCGTAGCGAAATGGCAAAGCTTGAAGAAATGGGACTTATAGTTCAACCACATACCAGTGCCGGGCGTATTCCAACCGATGCTGGTTACCGTTTCTACGTAAACAGCCTCAACGAAGCGCATGCAGAGCAGCCAGCCCTTATCGATCGCAGTGCGAGAGCGATTGAAGCACGAGCAAGTACGCATGGTGACCGCGCCGACCGCGCAATTAGAAGCGCTGTCGATAGTTTGGTCGACCTAACCCATAACCTTGGAATCGCTACCATCGGCGATGAGCTGTACCTAAGCGGAATGGGTAACTTATTTTCTCAGCCGGAGTTCATGCATGGTGAGCACGCTCAGCAAGTCGCCCGTTTACTCGATAATCTTGAGCCATGGCTTCGAGAGGCAAAGCCGAATGAGCCGTTGAATGTGTACATAGGTGCAGAAAACCCAATCGGTAAGAACAGTGGTGCTACTCTGATTATTAGTCGTTTCCGATCACCGTATAGTGACAATAGTTACATCGGCGTGCTCGGTCCTACTCGCCAAAGCTATGCCAAGGTAATGCGATTGGTACGACATACCGGGGCAATGTTAGAGGAGATTCTGTAACATGATAGCCGAGTGGATCGGGCAATTTATTGCTAACTGGCCGTTATGGGCAATCGTCATAGCGCTGATCATCGCTTCGCTAGGATGGTTTTTCTACTATATATCGGACGTTTATTTCCCCATGAAACATGAATGGCCGGAAGACAAAAAGAGACGTCTTGCTAAGAAACAAATGAAAGTAAAGAAAGGATAACGAAAATGCCAAAATCAACTCAAAAACCAGATAAACGTGATGAACAAATTTCAGAATTGACTCTTGATTTGCAGCGCACTCGTGCTGATTTTGAAAACTACCGAAAACGAGTTGACGCCGAAAAGCAAGCGGCTCGTGAAGCCGGTCAGTCATCCGCGGTATTAAAACTTTTACCAGTGATCGATAATATAGAACGTGCTATCACCTATACTCCGGAAGATCTCAAAGATAACAAATGGGTACAAGGTGTTTCCGGTTTGGTAAAGCACCTTGAAAAATCAATGGAGGGCTTAAATGTTGCTCGTATCGATGCGAAACAAGGTGTCGACTTCAACCCAGAATTACACGAAGCCATTCAATTCGATGAAGACGCAGAAGGTGAAAAAGAAGTTATCGCCGAAGAACTGCAAGCAGGCTACACGTTAAACGGAAGTGTGATCCGACACGCCATGGTAAAGGTGACCCGCCAATAAAAGAAACTCTCGCACCGAGCGGGAGTTTTTGATACGTGTTGATTTGAGCAGAGAGAAGGTCCCCGCTCAAATCAACACGGAGGCTAGCGCCTTCGGGACTTGACGGGGGCTTGAATGACGAAGACGACGATATCTTCGATGGTCCGATCACTTCCGATGAGTTTGAATACGGTACACTCCGTACTGTACTCATTAAGAATGCGTGCAACCCTTCGTAGCGTTTCGTCGGTAGGAGGAAGCTGGACTGCCGACTCCTTGATGCCACGATACATGGGCTCGTCCAAGATTTCGGGACGTTGCGTATTCGCATCCTTGATGAAGAAGTGCACGGTGCGAATCTTGAACAACTTGTTCAAGAACGGAACGGGGAATGGCCGCTGTGCGAATGCGATGTCTTTAAGCAGGCAATCACGCAGCATGTGTCCATCCTCGCAGGGACGGAGCAACGATGCACTCGTTTCCTGAAGGGACATTTTTCCTCTCTCTGCTCTAAAATAAAAGCCGCCGTAAGATTTCTCTCAAGCGGATTCACTTCTTGCTGGCTGTATTTGTTTGGAATAAGTATCAGTAAGACGTATTGATAATAGTCCTGTTCTCATAAAAAATCAATATATTTTATAAGTTGGCACTCTTGACATTAGAGTGCTAACTTTTTTATAATGAAGGTACTTGGCAATCTCAACTAGAGAGTGCTAAAATAGATATAACGAACATTTGATAAATAGGAGAATAAAATGGGTAAAATCATTGGAATCGACCTTGGTACTACAAACAGTGCTGTTGCCTATATGGTAGCCGGTAAACCGGAGGTTATTGCGAATGCGGAAGGTAACCGTACGACCCCTAGCGTGGTGGCGATCAACAAGTCTGGCGAACGATTGGTTGGCCAAGTTGCACAGCGACAACGTGTAACCAACGCAAAAAACACTATCTATGGTGTCAAGCGTTTGATCGGCCGCAAGTTTGGTGATAAAGAAGTTCAAAAAGACCTCGACATCATGCCATATGAAATTGGTAAAAAGGGCGATGGCGTTACCGTAAAGCTTGGTGATAAAGATTACTCACCAGAAGAAGTATCAGCCATGATTCTGTCTAAGCTGAAAGCCGACGCCGAAGCTTTCTTGGGCGAAAAAGTCACCGAAGCTGTCATTACAGTTCCTGCGTACTTCGATGACTCGCAACGACAAGCTACGAAAGACGCTGGTAAAATTGCCGGTCTTGAAGTGAAGCGTATCATTAACGAGCCAACCGCAGCGGCTTTGGCGTACGGTCTCGAAAGCAAGAAAGAGGAAAAGATCGCTGTATTCGACCTGGGTGGTGGTACGTTCGACGTATCTATCCTTGAACTAGGTGACGGCGTCTTCGAAGTAAAGAGTACTAACGGTGACACGCACCTTGGTGGTGAAGACTTCGACAACCGTATCGTCAACCACTTCCTCGACGAGTTCAAGAAAGAATCTGGCATCGACTTAAAGGGTGACAATGCAGCTATGCAACGCCTCAAGGACGAAGCTGAAAAAGCAAAGAAAGAACTTTCATCAACCCCTGAATATGAAGTGAACCTTCCGTTCATCACGGCTGATGCTGATGGCCCTAAGCACTTCGAATACAAATTGACCCGCGCGAAACTTGAAGAGCTCGTAAAAGACCTCATCGATCGCTTGGCTGAACCTGTCGAAAAGGCACTCAAAGACGCTGGCTTGAAAGCTGGTGATGTGAACGAGGTCGTTTTGGTTGGTGGTATGACTCGTATGCCAGCCGTCGTCGAAAAAGTGAAAGCAATCTTTGGCAAAGACCCACTTAAGGGTGTTAACCCTGACGAAGTTGTGGCCATTGGTGCCGCAATTCAAGGTGGTGTACTCGCTGGTGATGTAAAAGATGTTCTATTGCTCGACGTAACCCCATTAAGCCTTGGTATCGAAACCATGGGCGGTGTATCGACAAAGCTCATTGAACGAAACACGACTATCCCTACTAGCAAGAGTGAAACATTCTCTACTGCTGCCGATAACCAACCGCAAGTAGAAATTCATGTACTACAAGGTGAGCGTGAAATGGCGAGCGACAACAAGTCTCTTGGTCGGTTCGTGCTCGATGGTATTGCTCCGGCACCCCGTGGCGTGCCTCAAATCGAAGTGACCTTCAACCTTGACGCTAACGGTATTCTTAATGTTACCGCTAAAGACAAGGGAACTGGCAAGGAACAATCTATCACCATTCAAGATAGTGGTAACTTAAGCAAAGAAGATATCGAGAAGGCTCAAAAAGAAGCTGAAGCTCATGCTGACGAAGACAAGAAGAAACGTGAATCAGTCGATGCGCGTAACAGCCTTGAAAATACCATCTACCAAGCTGAAAAGATGCCTGATGAATTCAAGGATAAAATTTCCGATGAAGATAAGAAGGCTGTTCAAGATGCTGTCGAAGAAGCCAAGAAGCATAAAGATTCGTCCGATAAAGATGAGCTCGAAGCAGCGACGAAAGCTTTGAATGACGCCATCATGCCTATTGGCGCGAAGATGTACGAACAAGCTGCCAAAGATTCAGAAGGGGAAGCACCTGCCCCTGAAGATGACGCAAAGAGCGACGAAGCCGTAGAAGGCGAAGTAATCGACGAGAAAAAAGAGAAGTAATCTCTTGGTCATAAAATAGCCGGCACATCGCCGGCTATTTTTTTGGGAATGAGAACACCCCTCACCCAAAAGAGCGAGGGGTGTGTTCACGGGAGGGAAACGACCACTGAATACGGCTGGTTGCGCAGCGGAATGTTCTGAATGCGACGACGCTCTTGTACGGGAATGCCGAACAGGTCGAAAATTCGAGAACGGTGCAGTTCGGAACTTGTGTCCGCAAGTCCAACCCCGAAATCGAACAGCAGAACGGTTTCATTCGCATCTCGCAGAATTACACCTTGGAGCAGTGCAATTTCGTCACGCTTGTTTCTCCAATAGCTGTTGCTGATGAACTCCAGCGTGCGAGGACGGCGCAGTTTGATGATATTAGGAAGGACTCCACTGATAATTCTTGCCGTGCGGTCGGTCGAAGCATTGATCTTCACTTCGGCGGCTTGAAGTTCGGTGAGGCGCTTTCTGTTTTCGTCGGTGATGGAACCTTTGGCGCCATAGCTGTACCTATCGGGGCTTTCGCTCCAAAACTTTAAAGCTGTCGCCGATTGTGCCACGATCCTTTCCTCTCGTGCGAGCCTTGTCTTCGTCGGATAACGTGACATAAGCTGACTGTAGTATAAAAAGTTTATATATATTGTCAATATAAAATATATATTGTAATGATTGAGGCTAAATGTAATAATATAACCAGAAGTAGGTCAGCGGGATCTTATTGATTCGTCCATTGCGGTTGCTTCACTAAACAATTTTTAAAGTTGTTTGGTGAGGAGCCGCTTTTTTGTTCCTCCTAAACGACAGACGAGGAGCAACTATGACAGCAAACTTAGAACGAGCGATTCAAATTGCTACTGACGCACACGCCGGTCAATATCGATTCGACGGTAGCGAGTATATAAACCACCCACTACGAGTAATGCGTACATTAGCTAATCAAGGTCATTCAGAACGGGCTCAGATAGTAGGGGTTTTACACGACACCGTCGAAGATACGTACGTGACTCTTGAACATCTTGCTGACGAAGGGTTCAGCGAGGAGGTACTGAACCCGCTCGAACTTCTTACTAAGCAACCCGGCGATGATTATGAAATGTACGTACAGCGACTTGCCGTCAATGCCTGCTCGAGAGCCGTAAAAAAGGCTGACTTATTCGATAACCTTGATTTGACCGGTTTGCAAAATCCGTCAAAAAAGAGAATCATGACTATTGAGAAGTATGGCCGGGCACTCGTATTTTTGGCTCGTTTTCCGCAGCCCCGAATATAGATAGCTAAAGCGCTCCATTTACGGAGCGCTTTTTTATTGCATAAAATTAAAAAATAGTTTATGCTACGGCTATGAACAGTATAAATTCATATCATAAAAAGAATGTCACGGGCAGTACGATGCTCGGCGGCGTTTTTGGTGGTATGACTTATCTCAACTCTTAATTAAACTATTACGATACAAGATAAGTCTCCAAGTAGGAGACTTTTTCTATACAACTTGGAGGCTCATCTGGTCTCGAAATACGAGGCCAAAAAAGAAAGGAGAGGACGATGTCATTTGGTCCAATCATGCGGTTCAAAGCCGGAGAATTGCTCATTGAGCTTGCGCCACTCACGAAAGACTCGATGGTTGAGTTTGTGAGCCCCGGTATGCAGCAATTTGAGGTGAGGAAGTACACGAGCAGCCACCTTGCGCCGGTACTAGAGGATGAGCTGGAGTGGTTCGAAAAAGTTCGTACCAACAACAAATCGCTCGTGTGGGGGATTTGGCTCGTTGAAGGTGAGGAGCGTACCTTGATCGGTAACTCTGCGCTGAGTAACATACAAACCGGCCTTATACAGCAGGCAACCAGTGGCTCTATGATTTTTCGAAAAGAGTACTGGGGGAATGGTATCGCAAGCGCGGCCCACAAAGCCCGGACGTGGTACGCATTCCAACATATGGGATTGCACCGTATTATGTCAGCCGTGATACAAGGGAATGAAGGAAGCCTCAAGGCACTCACTCGTTCCGGATACACCAAGGTGTATGTGGAGCGAAATGAGAAGTTCATCGATGGTCAATTTAGACACCTTGATTGCTTGGAATGTCTCAATCCGAATGAGCCGTTTTGGAACCAATGGTGGCACGGAGATCGACCGAGTAATGCGAACAAAGAAGCGCGTAACGCCACTCGAGAAGTCCTTTCCTGGGCAGAAAAGAACGTAGAGCTACTCTAGCCTGCGTCGGTCCCTCCTTGTACTTAACGAGGAGGGACCATAAAATTCAGTTTATTTTTTCTGGTAATTCCAAAAACAGTGCAGCCCATACCATACCTGGGTCGGCCCTATAAAACGGTGCATAATACCATTTTGCGTCAGGTGCGAGTAATTCAGGGTATGTACCGTGAAGCTCAATAAGCTCACTGAACTTTTTATATTGAGATTCATATTCCGAACGGTTATATCTTCTTAGTAAATGGAGGTAATAGGTGGCATGCCATGTCCATAAGCTTGTTTCGGTATAGTTAGGCATTGAAAATGGTCCCATTCCGAAACGGTATCGAAGCGGCTTTTCTGGTACTTCGCCATATCGTAGCGGGTAGGGTTTGTTTAATTCTTTTACATTGATATAATCGAATGTTTTCCCTACCATGGCCGCGTCTTCAACGATGCCCAGGAAGAAGGGCATAAGGGCGCTATCTGAACTAAATGTGTGGCTTTGGCGGTCTGCGCGGAAATAATCGCCCGTCCAGTACGTGTGAATAAGAATTTCCGTATAGCGCTCAATTGAAAAGTGAAAGTCAACTAAGTTGAGCTTTTCAACGCACCATGCCAGCCTTCCAACGAGCGCAATGGCGTAGGCGCTTCGGTCGTAATACACAGCATCGCGCATTTCTGCATAGATGATATTCGGCAGAATATCACCGGTTTCATCAAGAAACATCGACGAGTACTTTCGAAGCTCTTTATTTAAAAAAGCCTTTTCGTCTTCGTTGAGTTGATATTCACTGACGGTGAGTGAATGCAGAAGCCACGGCAACGCATCGATACTCGGCCGACCTGGAGCGTTGAATACGTCACCAGCTTTATCGATACAAAGCTTAACGGCACCAGCCCGCATGTAATGGCGTAATGCCCACCGAAGGGTATGGTGAACATGAGTTGTTTGGTTGAGGCGTACCAACGATTCTGCGACCGTCCCGAAATCACGCATCCAAAAGAAATTGTAATGGCCAAGACTCGTACGGTAGAAGTCACCATACCATAACCTATCTATGATCTGTTGGCATATTTCGCGTGCATTACCTGAAAACCGTTCAATTTTGCCGAAATATCGATTATATAATTGGCGATATTCAGCATGGATAAGGCCGGCGACCGCACCGAAGGCTCGTATGAGAGGTTTCATTACTGGCCAGTATAGCGCGAAGCGTAGTGAAACGAAATAGCACGAGCGGCATATGAATATAACTAGCACTCTAGACATTTGAGTGCTAGTTGTTTTATACTAGTAACAGATATGAGTAAACGTGATTACTATGAAGTATTAGGGGTTTCCAAAAGTGCCTCTGCCGATGAAATCAAGAAAGCGTTTCGGCGCTTGGCTGTTCAACATCACCCTGATAAAGAGAGTGGTAATGAAGAAAAGTTCAAAGAGATCAACGAAGCCTACGATGTATTAAAAGATTCACAAAAACGCCAAAGGTATGATCAGTTCGGTCATGCAGGTGTTGGTGGCGCAAGTGGTGGCGGTGCTGGCGGCGGAAATCCATTCGAAGGTTTCGGTGGTTTTGGCGGTCAAAACGTTAACTTTGACTTCGGTGAAGGCCTAGGGGATATTTTCGGGCAATTCTTTGGCGGTCAGAGGCAACGTGGTCCGCAGCGGGGCCGTGACGTTGAAGTGCAGCTTCAGCTTACTTTCGAAGAGGCGATTTTCGGTATCGAGCACGAAATGGCCCTCGATATGGAGGATACCTGTGAACACTGCAAGGGCACTACGGTCGAACCCGGTCATGATATGAAGACGTGTCCAACCTGTCATGGCGCTGGCCAGCAAACACGGGTAATGAATACCATGTTTGGCGCTATCCAGCAAACCGTTCCCTGTGAAACCTGTCACGGTCGTGGTAAAATTCCTGAGAAAATCTGTTCGGTGTGTAAGGGAAGTGGTACGCAACGTCACAAGCAAGCTATCAAGGTTAAGATTCCTGCTGGTATTGATGATGGGGCGACGATTCGCCTTACGGGCCGCGGTGAAGCTATCGGTGGAGGCGAAAAAGGTGACCTTTACGTACATATTCGCGTAAAAGCACATAAAAAGTTTACTCGTGAAGGTGATATCGTTCTGTCGGAAGAGCATGTGAACATGATTGATGCTGCCCTTGGTACTGAAATTGAAGTAGAAACGGTTGACGGTTTGGTCCGCATGAAGGTTCCGGCTGGTACGCAATCCGGCACTGACTTTAAATTGTCGGGCCATGGTGTGCCTCATTTGCGCAACGAAGACAAACGAGGTCCGCATATCGTGAGCATAGTCGTCGATACCCCTACGAAGTTAAGCCGTAAGCAAAAAGAAATACTTGAAACATTTCGCTCAAAAAGCTAGCCAGCACATCTGTATACTATTGACTTTTATTAACATAAGTGCTATAATTAACACTTATGAACAAAGCTGAACAAGATCTTACGACCGTCGCAATCGCCCAAAAGCGAACTTTTGGCGTTGAAGATGAAAAATTCTACGAACGACACGCCCCATTGGTAAACCGTTTAGCTTTATATGGAGTACAGGGAGTGGCGCTACGTGGCGCGGAAGATCGTGACCATGATCGGCTATTCAGCACTCATTACCAATTTGACGACCGTGATAGCGCTTTGAATAAAGTTTCCGAACCCTTGCAAGTACATGCCGCCTTTGACCTTACGGGTGGCATTGCACGGTATACGCCGGCCGTTGCGGCTTTGAACCCTCTCGGGGTACGAGAAGTTGCTCTCTCTAAGCAGTTGCAGTACGATACTTTGAGCACAGAACTTGGCGAAGCGGTTCCTACTACCGTAACAACCGGTGTATCAAAAGAAGAAGTTACGGATGCCCTAGAAGCCTTCGACAAGGAAACTGTCATCGTAAAACCTACTCCTGACCTCGAAAAAAAGTACGGTATGTTGATTGGTTCTAAAAGCGACATAACCAGTAAGCTCGACGATTTTATCTCTGGTCTTGGTCCTAAGGTTAATCATGTTCTTGTCCAGGAATATATGCCGGAAGTCGAAAGCACCTTTGCGGACGGTATTCGATATTTTGATGATACGGAACGAGCTATTGCCGATGCGCGCCCTCATTTAGGTCGTGAACTGCGCGTACATACCATCGATACTCGTCCGGTTCTCGTAACAGGCCGAGTGGGCCTTAATGCGGTCAGTCGAAGCCTTGACGACGAGTGGGTACACCTTGATGCCGATTCGATTCCAAGCCATATACATTCCCTTGCCGCGACAGCCTCGAAGCTTATACAAAATTCCGCTCAGGCACAAGACTCATACTTGGCGGTCGACCTTACGCCGGATGGCCGACGTATCATTGAAGTTAATGGCCGTAATATCGGTACGATGCGAGCGAATAGTGATCGTAAAGGTTCATTACGCGCGCATGATGTGATCACAGATGAATTGGCGCAAAAATTAGCCAACATGGCACGTAATAATCGAGGTAATAATTAACATGGCTCGTCCCAAAAAGGTTTTAGTTTTCTTTAGTTTCCGTAAGCATAAAACCGGATACTATTCAGCATTATTCAATCCCTTAAAAGATGTCGAAAAAGACTATGACCTCTCGCTTGAGCAAGGGTCGTTGAAAGACCTTATCATTGAAATTATCGATAATTCATTAGTTGTCACCGATTCGACGACAGGAAAGCGACTCGATGAATTCGATTACGTGTATTTTCAATTATGGCTCAAAGCTCAACAGCCCGCACTTGCTGCCGCTACTTACTTGGAGCGAAAAGGCATACCTTTCGTGGGCCATGAAATATTAAGTACGCTTGCCACAACGAAAGTTGGTGAATTAGTTCGCCTTTCCGACAACAATATTCCACTTCCACGGAGCTTTATGAGTAGTTACTCGGTAACGCTTGATGCGTTTAAATCAAACCCACCTATACCGTATCCATTTATCGCTAAAGCCTCGGATGCTTTTGGTGGAAATATGAATTATTTGGTACATACCTACGAAGAACTCGAAGAAGCTCTTTCTGCGAACAAAGAAATGCCATTTGTTCTTCAAGAATTTATTCCCAATGAGTTTGACTACCGTGTGCTTATTATGGGCGGAGAAGTAAAACTTTTGATGAAACGCTCGCGCAACCCGGAATCAGGGAGTCATTTGAACAATACTTCAGCCGGTGCCGAAGGCGTATTCGTACCAGTAGATTCGCTTACTCCACAACAGCATGAAGATGCTTTGGCGGCTGCTCGATTAACCCTTCGTACCGATTTTGCCGGCGTAGACCTACTTGTCAATTCAGAAACTGGCCAACATGTCATACTAGAAGTAAACGAAGCCCCAGCCATACAAATGGGCGCCGAGCCAGAGCAAAAAATCAAAACTTTGATGCGCCACATAAAAGAACAGGCTCATAAGTAAGGAGAAACGATCATGGATACAGCAACGCTTCCCCGGATTTTAATTGTGTTCGCCAAAGATGCTGGCGAAAAAAGCACTCGTTTTGGCGGGTTTGTCCAACGAATTATTGATAATGGTGGTTTCAAATATGCACAGGTTGATTATGTAGCTTTAGAAAACCTTACGTTCCATATTAAAAATACTAACGAGGCGACTGTTACCGATACTCGATCCGGCATTCAGCTCGCTGATTATGATTTCGTTTACTTCAAAAGCTGGCAATCAATGCCCGAGTTTGCAGCCGCAGCCGCACATTACCTTGAAGGTATGGGTATTTCGTATGCCGACCATCAAGTGCGTCATGAATACATAGCTAAGACGACAAATTATATGTCCATGTGGGCAAAAGGCGTTTCTGTGCCGGAAACAATATGGGGGTCTCCATCGGTACTTAATAGCTACCTGGAATTAACTGATGATTCTCGATACCCACTTATCGTCAAGGCCGTTCATGGCCAAAAAGGAAAAGATAACTTTTTGGTACACACCAAAAAAGAAGCGCTCGAAGTTCTAAATAATAGCCAAGTGCCGATGCTTTTACAGCAATTTATTCCAAATGATGGTGATTATCGCATTGGCGTTTATGGGAATAAGGCTCGATGGGGTATATTCCGGCGTAGTGGCGGTACGAGCCATCTAAACAACACTTCAAGCGGTGGAATTGCCGAAGAAATTGATATGAAGGCACTTGACCCTGCCGTGGCCCGTATCGCCGAAATGGCAGCACGAGCCTGCGAACTATCGATATCCGGTGTGGATGTTGTCGAGGATAAGGAAACCCACGAATTGTATGTCTTCGAAGCAAACCAAGGGTCGCAAATTGTCACTGGCGCGTTCACGGCGTCAAACATGAAAGCGTTTGACCGAGGGATAAAATCTATGGTGGGCCGCCGGTATAAGCATGAAGGTGCACCATCAAAGCGTTTACGAACTATCGGACGTATTGCTCAGGCAAAAATAAAGTTTGAAAATGGTTCGATAACGATGAGGGCGAAAATGGATACAGGTGCGCATCGCTCGGCAATTGATGCGTATGACGTAGCGCTGAAAACTGACTCAAAGGGCGTAGATTTCCTACAATATACCATCAAAGATCCACGTAACCCGCTTAATGATCAAACGGTCATAACGTACGACTTCGGCCAAGCGCAAATAAAAAGTTCAACTGGGCATATAGATCATAGATATGCCGTGCCAATGACTATCGAAATCGGCCATGAGGAGTATACTACTAGTGTTACCCTAGCAAGTCGAAAGGGGCATAAAAACCCTATGTTAATCGGACGACAGTTGTTAAGAGGAAATTTTATCGTTAATCCTGAACTAGGGGAGGCATTATTATAATGAATATTGCAATTTTATCTAAAGGTGGCGCAAATTACACCACGAAACGGCTTAAAGAAGTCGCTAAAGCTCGCGGCCACACGGTTCGCGTCATTAACTACGCGAAATGTTATGTCGCGATCGAAAAAGACAAGCCGGTTATTCGCTACAAAGGTGAAAGCCTGGACCATTTCGATGCCGTGATTCCTCGTATCGCGCAAAGCTATACGAAGTATGGAACAGCTATGGTGCGTCAGTTCGAAAGCCAGGGCTCATTCACGACAGCCAGCTCGATCGCAATCACTCGTTCACGCGATAAATTGAGGGCCTACCAAATTTTGGCCAAAGCTGGGGTGGGGATTCCAAAGACGGTGTTTGCTCGTGAAACGGCGAACTTCGAAGACGTCATTTCTTTATCTGGCGGTACGCCGCTTATCATCAAGGTAGCCCGAGGAACGCACGGAAATGGTGTGGTACTCGCCGAAACGCCGAAAGCCGCCAAAGCGGTAATGCAAGCCTTCTATGTCGAAGGAGTAAACTTCTTGGTACAAGAATTCGTGAAAGAATCGGCGGGCGAAGACATTCGTGCGCTGGTCGTGGGTAACCGGGTGGTCGCAAGCGTCAAACGTCAAAGCCTCGATGATGATTTCCGATCGAATACGCATCAAGGTGGCGTTGGTATCCCCGTGAAACTGACCGACGAAGAAAAGAAGACTGCGCTTAAGGCAGCTAAGGCCATGGGCCTACCGATTTGCGGCGTCGATATGATGCGAAGCCAGAACGGGCCATTGGTGCTCGAAGTAAATTCGTCAGCTAGTTTGAAGACTCCGGAGTCTATCACCAAACGTGATGTCGCTACGAAAATCATTGAGTATATCGAACAAAACGCAAAGCGCTCGAACAAAAAAGACCGCATCGGCGCCTAACTTACGTATGCTATATTGAGGGGTATGGATATGTTCCGCTCTGTCATATGGCGCCCAAGCACCACTATAATTTTGATTATAGGCGTAATACTAATTCTCATCAGCTTAGTCGTTTCGTATATGTTAACGACGTTTAGGCCTACGACGCAAGTAAGTATTGGTAGTGGAGTGTATTCGTTGTGGGTAGCGGATACTGATATTGAACGGACGCAGGGCTTGTCGGGCACGGAAAAACTTGGACCAAATGGCGGCTTATTGATGAAGTTCGATACTGCTCATACTCATGGTATTTGGATGAAAGATATGAATTTTCCACTTGATTTGGTATGGCTCGATAATGCTAAGAAAGTAGTGTATATCGTCAAAAATGCACCGCCTGAAAACCCTGTGGGCACCATTTATGCGCCGGAAGATGCGGCTCTGTACGTCATTGAACTACCAGCCGGCAGCGTGCAAAAATCCGGAATTAAAACTGGCGATACTGCCAACTTCAACATAGATGTATAATGACTCTATGATAGTTTTCATAGTATTTATCGGTCTGGCACTCGCACTGTTCGCCGGAGCATTTTTATCAAAACGACGTTTTGGGTTGCTAGGGTTGGCTTTGACCGCTGGCGCCACTTTAAGTACTATGTGGAGCTATGATGCAGGGCTGGTTATTTCCAGTACCGGTTTAGTCCCGGTGGGTCCAATGACAAATGCCGTTGCTTTGTCGCTCGTTGTTTTGCTGCCGGCAATTGTCTTGCTATTTCACGGTTACCGGTACAAAAAAATGTTCTCGCGTATTTTAGGCTCATTACTATTCACCGTTCTAGCGCTGGCTTTTTTGGTAGAACCGATAGGGTTCGCCTTGCCACTTGAAGGTACTTCGGCATACCTATACGGGCAAGCCATGGAATACAAAGAAATTGTTATTAGCGCCGGTGTCGTATTGGCCATAATTGATTTATTCTTTACTAAGAAACCTGCGTCAGTTGCCGAAAAAGGTGATAAGAAAAAATAGCGAACATTGACAAACGCACCCCTGTTGCTGTATAGTGCATAAGGTCGCGGGTCCGTAGCTCAGCTGGTTAGAGCACCTGCCTTTTAAGCAGGGTGTCATGGGTTCAAGCCCCATCGGACCCTCCAAGCATTGATTTTCAATGAATCGGTTCAAGCACTTAAATGTTTAAACCACCAAGTAAAAAACATCCCATTTTCGCTACCGGGGGTGTTTTTTATTTGGTAGTTTTGTCCGATCATTCAATTATTAGTTCATTTTTGAAGTTTAGTATAAGTATGTGGGTTGGTGGTTTCGGCAATATGTACATTCATCCTGGGGCATTGCCGTACTATGTGCCGCGTTCGTATTTGGTGTATGGTTGGCGCTGTTGTTGCGGGTCCCAACCTGGATTGGCGTGGCAGTACTCCCATTGGTAGCTGGTTCATTTTTACATCTTCGAGTGTACCTTTTACCATTTATTGCCTGTAGCGGAATATGTATTGGGCTCGGTTATGGTGCTGCGGTGCTTGGTGAACGTGATATGTACGTGCCATACATAGGCCACGTAGCAAAGGTCGCTGGTAGGGTAAAAGAGGATCCGAGCCGCACCGGTACCGGGCAACTTTCGTTACAACTTGATACGATACATATAGACGGCATCGAACTACCGGGTAGTTTATTGGTAAGTGTGCCTGTAACCGATATAAAGCGGGGAGATGCTATCGTAGTACAAAGCATGCTCAAGCCAGGGTTCGGTAGCTTTCCGGCCACTATGAGCCGCGCCACGATTGTGTCGGTAGTTCGTCCGGTTCCAGGTGATATCGGAAGGGTGGCGCGGGATTGGTTTGCTGATAAAGTACGAGTTTCAATTCCCGAGCCGCAGGCAAGTTTAGGCATAGGGTTCTTAACTGGCCAAAAAAGCGCTCTGCCAGACGATTTATCGGACGCATTAAAGGTGGCGGGGTTGACGCATATAGTTGTTGCGAGTGGCTATAATTTAACTATCCTGGTTCGAATGGCGCGTCGCCTATTCGTAAAAGTATCGAAATACCTTGCTGCCGTATCGTCCGGCGTAATGATAACAATGTTTATGGCCGTTACCGGGCTAAGTCCCAGTATGACGCGCGCAGGGTTGGTTTCTGGTTTGAGTTTGTTGGCGTGGTATTACGGCCATCGTTTTCACCCACTTGTTTTACTGCCTTTCGCGGCGGCCATAACGGTCGCGATTCAACCAAGTTATGTTTGGGGTGATTTAGGCTGGCAATTAAGTTTTTCGGCGTTTGCCGGAGTAATGATCGTGGCGCCGTTATTGCAACGATACTTTTTTGGTCAAAAGGAGCCTGGTGTATTTCGGCAAATTTTAGGTGAAACAATTGCCGCCCACGTGGTTACGGTGCCTATTATAGCTATTGGGTTTGGCATCATTTCCAACGTTGCGGTGATCGCCAATGTCCTTGTCGTTCCATTGGTGCCTTTAGCGATGCTGCTTACTTTTATAAGCGGTATATGGTCGATCGTCGGAGCGCCATTTGTTTGGGTGGTGGCAATACCGACTACATGGTTACTCACTTATATGACAAGTGTGGCGACGTTCGTTTCTGAGTTGTCATGGGCGCAAAGCGAAATACAACTCGACCCATTGGCCTGGGCAGGGTATACGATCGGTGTCGTGTTAGCGTGTATGTGGATGAGCCGCGCAACAAAGTACGACTTACGCGAAGCGAATACGGTACTATGACTTATCGCGGACGGTTTCGAGCAATTTCACGCGCCATATCGGCAAAAAGGTCGTCAACGAGGTCGGGGCTAAATTCTCCGAATTTTCGTTCAACCGCTGTACGGATTAAGAAATCGGCAAGTGCAGGGTTTTTAGGAAGGATAGAGCCGTGTAAGTAAGTACCGATGACATTTTTATGGCGAGCACCTTCATTGCCATTTGACGCATTATTACCAGCACCTTTTACTACCGTAGCAAGTGGCTCTACATTTGAGCCAAGGTGTGTTTGACCGCTGTGGTTTTCGTACCCTATGATGTCACCAAATTCTTCAGAATGGGTAGTGATATTGCCGATAAGGCGTTCGGTTGTTCCGTATGTCTTAATATCGAGAATTCCAATACCATCTAACTGCTTACCGCTAAGGGTCTTGAAGAAATGTCCAAATAACTGATAGAGCCCGCAGACCATAAGCATTGGTGTACCAGCATCTGCCCATTGTTGAAGCTGGGGTCCGATTTTAATGAGGTCGGCATGGATTTTATCTTGGCCGCTGTCTTGTCCGCCGCCGCCTATTACTAAGTCAACTTTTTTTGGAAGTGTATCTCCTGGGTTGTATTCAATAACTTGGGGCGTGTAACCGTACCATTCGAGCCGTTTTGTTATCACCTGCAGGTTGCCGTTGTCGCCGTAAATATTCATGTCTTTTGGATACAACTGTAAGACAACAATGCTTTTCGTGGGCTGTTTTTCCATTATGCGACTACCTCCACACGGGTTACTTTAGAAAGTTCTTTTCGTAGCGCCAGCATGGCGGTGTATGTACAGTATATACGCTTCGGATTCTCTTTATGCTGCGAAAGGAAATCACGAAGGGCCGACGCAAGTTCAGTCTCTACTTTTTCTATCGGTACCTCATCGTATTGCATGCGAAGCGCCATGTCATATGCTCGAATACCGGTGATGTAGATAGGCGTTTTGCTTAAACTTGTAAAATCGACATCCCACAGCCATGACATATCACGCCCATCGGCATAATTGTCGTTTATCGCAATCATCGTTGCATAGCCCGAAGGGTCGTACGATTGCAATCCAAGGCGGAACCCTGACGGGTTCTTCACGAGTACCAACTCGAGCGGTTGGCCATCGACGGTCAGTACCTCTCCGCGGCCAAAAGCAGGGGTAACGGTAGAAAGTGAGCCTAGAAGGCTATTGATCGATGCGTCGGGAATGATGGTACGAACTAAGGCGAGTGCGGCAGCGCTGTTGAAAATATTATAAACACCACGCAACTTTAAAGGTGTGACGAAATCTTTACCAGCAATGGTAAATGCGGCGCCTTTTTCGTTAAAATCCTTCAAGGTGACATCAGCATCCGGCCTGATGGTTTTCGGAGGATGTACCATTTTACTCGCCTTAACGTGTAAATCATCATCACCTGGAAAATGCGAAAGGAGTGATTCGTTTAATCCAAAATAGCGAACATCGGTCGATAGCGTATCGGCAATTTTGACGATACGTGAATCTTCTCGGTTCATCACCACTGTTTCAGTGGTTGCTACGGCAATTTTTTCTAGCATGCGCGCGGTCGCGTCAATTTCTCCGAAACGGTCAAGTTGGTCACGCATGACATTCAAAAGCAGGCTGTAACGGGGTGGAATAAGTTCGACGAATTTTACGGCGTGGGCCTCATCGAGCTCGAGCACTGCGATATCGGCATCGAGCCTTCCTTTCATATCAATGGCTCCGAGCAAGGCTGCGGCGACCCCGCGGACAAAATTGCTTCCCGTTCGGTTGGTAAATACTTTTAAGCCTTGACCTTCTAGCAAAGCGACGACCATTTTCGTAGTGGTTGTTTTACCATTAGTCCCACTGACAACGACGACCCCTTTCGGAAGTTGTTTAAGTGTGTTTGAAACGAAGTCGGGGCTTATTTTTTCAACAAATAAACCGGGGAGGGCAGAGCCGCCACCGCGCAGGCGCGCAGCATATCGGACGGCTTTACCCAAAATAATGACGAAGGGTTGAGGCATATATTCCATTATATCGTACATAGGTGCCGTGCCCTGCTATAATAATGGTATGTTCTTGGTGGGAATACTTTCCTGGTGGTATGGTCGTGGCTGGTTAGGGCAGTGGCGTCGAGTCAATGAGCGCTGGCGGTCGACCGTTCAGTTCTTTTCGATTGGCCAGCTTATGACAACGCTATTTGCGCCATTTCGGCAAATTTCCGCAGGCACGGCTAACGCTACTAACCCGGTAGCTGCATTAAGGGCCTTCGTTGATCAGCTTGTCTCGCGGGTTATTGGCGCATTTGTTCGTTTCTTTACCATTCTGGCTGGTTGCGTCGTAATTGCTATCCAGGTCATATATGAATGTATACGCCTTGTACTCTGGGGGCTTTTGCCGGCCATGCCTGTTATTGGTTTTGTACTCCTTGCTATCGGATGGGTACCGAAATGGATGTAAAACTTTTTAACTGGCATGGCAAACGTGCTCAATTTGCCCGCTATGGCAAGGCACTGACTCCGTGGCTTCTTGTATTTAAACTCAGTTTATTCCTATTCATTTTTGTGGGTATGCTCGCCTTGTTGGCGGGTTTGCCGGTCGGGTGGTCGTTACTTGGTATAGCGGCGCTGCCTATCATGGTTATTCAATGGTATACCTATGAATTAAAGAATGTTCCCATTGATTCAACCTCAAAATCCATTGACGGACTTCTGGATAGCGAGCTATTGGCTATCTTGCCCGAACAGCCTTCTCCAAAAGAAATTGCCCTTGCTTTGATGCAGGTAAATGGCGGGTTATTTTTTGAAGTACGGTTTGGTATTGGAGGTAGTTTCCTCAAAGAAGTTACCTCGGATCACCGCGATGATACGGCAGGTATTTTCGAAGAAGCATTGAGCATTAGCGAGCAGGTAGGCGGTCGGATGAGCCCTGGGGTATTGATTTTGGCGATGGTTCGTCAATTGCCCGCACGTGAAACCTTGCTGGGCCACTTGCAACTTGAAGAAGATGACCTTTTGAGAGGAATTCAGTGGCACCATCACTTAAACGATTTAATTGAAAAGTCGAAAAAGCGGCCTAAGCAAACAGGCGGTATTGGACGTGACTGGTCGTTCGGATGGATACCAACGTTGTCGCGGTTTGGGTTTAACATTTCCCAAAGCGGTTCATTGGCACGGGGTGAAATCCGCACCGAAACGTTATCGCAACTTATTAATTCGCTTGCAAACACTTCGGGTGTCATTGCTTTGGTGGGAAGAGATGGAGTAGGTAAGACCGAGTTGGTATACGAGATGGCTGAAAAGTTGATGTACCCGAATGAGTCGGTGCCAAAAAGCCTTCACTACCAACAGGTATTCATGCTTGACGCTTCACGGCTGGTGTCGGTAGCGAATGAACGTGGCGGCCTTGAGCAGCTTATGAGCGCGCTACTTGGCGAGGCGTATGCGGCAAAAAATATTATCGTTTGTCTAGACAATGCCGAACTATTCTTCGAAGATGGCGTGGGGTCGGTTGATTTAACGACGCTCCTTCTGCCTATTCTGGAGGCAGGCCGATTACGCATGATTCTTACGATTGACGAACAAAAGTTTTTGCAAATATCCAAACGAACGCCGGCGCTTGCTTCGGCGGTAAACCGAATCAGTATCCACCCAACCGAAGAGTTGGAGACTTTGAAGGTACTGGAAGACCATCTGCCTTCATTGGAATATAAACGCAAAGTAACCTATATGTATCAAGCACTTAAAGATGCGTATCGCTTAAGTCAACGCTACGTATATGATATTTCGATGCCCGGGCAGGCAATTAGTCTGCTAGAGTCGGCAGCAGACTACGCGGAATCAGGCTTGGTAACATCTCGCTCGGTTGCGGCAGCGATCGAACAATCCACCGGGGTGAAGACTAATGCCGTCAGTACTGTTGACGAGCGTGAGAAACTACTCAACCTGGAAACCTTGATACATGAGCGGATGATAGGCCAGGAGCGGGCAGTCGGCGTGGTGTCTGACGCACTCCGCCGGGCACGTTCGGGTGTACGAAACCAAAATCGACCGGTTGGAACATTCCTATTCTTAGGCCCTACGGGCGTAGGAAAGACGGAGCTCGCAAAATCGTTGGCAGCCGTGTACTTTGGCGGTGAGCGAAATATTATCCGTTTGGATATGAACGAGTTCGTATCGCCGGATGATGTTCGGCGTCTCATTGCCGATGGTGCGGACGACGCGGGAAGTTTAACGGCACAAGTCATGAAGCAGCCGTTTAGCGTAGTGCTTTTAGACGAAATTGAGAAAGCTCATTCAAGCGTATTGACAACATTGTTGCAATTACTGGATGAAGGTATTTTGCGTGATGTACGTAACCGAGAGGTAAGTTTCCGCGACACCGTGGTGATTGCCACCAGTAACGCTGGCTCAGATAGAATACAAGAATATTTGAGTAGGGGGTATTCGCTCCAGCAATTCGAAGAAACGTTCGTGAGTGAATTAATTAGCAGTCGCCAATTCCATCCAGAGTTCTTGAACCGTTTTGACGAGATTGTTGTCTTCGGGCCGTTAACGAAACCTGAATTGCTTCAGGTCGTGGATCTAATTCTTATAAGTGTTAATGAAAACTTAACTTCTCAGAAAATTACTGTCGCGCTCACGCCTGATGCGAAAGAGTATCTAGTTGAAGCTGGGTATGACCCCCGTTTAGGTGCGCGGCCAATGCGACGCGTCGTGCAACGTGCGGTTGAAAGTAACGTGGCGAAATTGATTTTAAGCGGGCGAGTACAACCCGGGCAAACAATTCAATTAACCCGTGAACATGTAGAATCAATCCTTGATAAAAAACAACAAGCCGACGATATCGCGGCTCGTTGAAAATAATGTCTTGGGGCGAATGATGGGGATCGAACCCACTACCTACGGAACCACAACCCGTCGCTCTAACCAGATGAGCTACATCCGCCATATTGTATGCCTGACACCTGCCAAACAGTAGCTATTGTAACAGATTGAGCCTTGAATGGAAATATGCTACAATACCTACTTATGCGGGCGTCGTATAATGGCTAATATGTCTGCCTTCCAAGCAAACGATGAGAGTTCGATTCTCTCCGCCCGCACCATACTGACTATCATAGGACCTCTTCGGAGGTCTTTTGTTATACTGTGAGATGGTTAGAGCGATAACCACTATTTTCAGCAGATTTATTATTATTAATTTATGCGTAACCTCAAGCAAAACCCATTCTACGGAATCATCAAAGAGTACGAACACTGGATAGTGCTGTTTCGCGATCGGCAAGTGACGATAGGAAGCCTTATCATCATGTCGAAACAGCTCGAAAAGCGAAGCTTGGGTGGCATCACGCCGCAAGCATGGGCTGAGTTCGGTGATGTATGTAAAGACGTCGAGTCAATTCTAAGGCGAGCTTTTGGCGCGGAAAAGTTCAATTATCTGGCACTCATGATGTATGACCCGGAAGTTCATTTTCATGTCATACCAAGATATTCGAAGCCGGTACGGTTCAAAGGCACGGAATATAATGATCCGGATTGGCCCATAGCTACCAAAAAGGTAGCTATGGAGTTGAGCCAAGAAACTTTGGATGCTATTCGTCTACATACCTTGTCGTACGTAGAGTAATTCGCACGTTATTTATTTTTTACGCTTCGAAGTGGCGACTTTTTTTGCGTGCTGTAACCCAAGAAGTGATAATACGATAAGTCCTAGACCGGCTACGAGCGCGCCGATAGAGACGAACTTGGCAACGAGGGCCATGGTATCAAATGCGTAGGCGTTAAGTAGAATCCCGCGAAGGGTTTCACCCTTGAAGACGGTGTCAACTGTCGCGGAGAGTTTCGTAACTTCGGGGTGAGCGCGTGATTCGTTACTCAGTTCTGAATATGATTTACCGCCACCGATTGCTTTGAGGTGGGCTCCGATATAATTGTCAGCGAACACCTTGGCTTCTTGGCCATTGGTTACTTTTTTTCCGGCATATGGTTCGACGGCATCCTGGTCTTCTTGTGAAAGAGCCTTGAAGGCTTCGCTATCCTTGGCAGGCAGGACGATATTTTGTGGCTCGAGCTGGCCGCTGACTTCACCGTGTACGAAAGTATAGGTAAAATATAATACTACCGAAGCCGCCAGTAGTACCGCCGCAAGCAGTAACCCTATATAAGAAATAGTTCTATCGATTACGCTGCGTTTCATGGCTGTACCTTTCTAAGGTTATACTGTTTATGCTTTTAGTATACACCCGCCATAGGTAAGAGTTAATGGCTTTCTTCTGCTGCGTCGGCCTCGGCCTTGGTAACATGTACGGTTCCAGGCTCGTGTTCAGGCGGTGAATATATAGAGTAGAGCTTCAGCGCGCCCTTACCGGTATTCGTGACATTATGCCAAGTGCCGGCCGGCACGAAAATCGCGTAATCGTCTTCGGCGTCCCAGCTTTTGAGTTCGCTCTTACTTATACCCATTTGTACCAACGCAGTTCCTTGCTCAATACGTAAAAACTGGTCGTGATCTTCATGTACTTCGAGCCCAATGTCTTCACCTGGCTGTAGTGTCATGAGTGTCATTTGTAAGTTACTTCCCGTCCAAGCAGCGGTACGGAAGTTTTCATTTTCAAGAGTAAGCTGTTCAATGTTTACGACGTAGGGGTTTGGTCCATTATCTTGCATAAAAGTTCTCCTTATTTCATTATCTATTATACCGCGTAGGGCTGATATAATAACAGATACGCGTACGCGTAACCCGCCCCGGTAGCTCAGCTGGATAGAGCAGAGGACTTCTAAGCCTAAGGTCACAGGTTCAAATCCTGTCCGGGGTACCAAAAGGTTTTGATATACTTAATCAAATGAACATATCATCTAAGCTTGTCATCATACGTGGTGCCGTAGGCGCCGGTAAAACAAGTGTTGTCGATTCTTTGCGCGATAGGCTCGGTGATGTCAGTATAATTGATTTTGATGCTTTCAAGCGACAAATCGATAACACGAAATCATCAGCATGGAGAAGAGAGATCGCCGTGGATACGGCATTGTACTTATGTGAACGAATTATGCAAAAACGTAGAGACGTAGTCGTGGATATACACTCCTCTCAAATCAATCTATATGAGAAGTATGTAAAACTTGCAGAGCAGCATGGGTATGAGGTGTTAAGTTTCATGTTACACCCACCTCTGGAAGTCTGTATTCAACGCGCTAAAGCACGTTTTGTTCCAGATATAACATATAAAATTGATGCGACCATGATAAAAGCGTACTGGAATGACGCCGTTTTTATTGAAAACGAGATAGTGTTTCGAGATGCAGCGTTAAGCGCTGACCAAATTGCTGATAAAGTTATAAATACCGTTTTTTCTAACGTTACGCAAAAAGCCCGTCTAGCTTATTCAACTGGCTCGTAAATCCTTCGATCATTCCCATAGCCACTAATTGTTCGATTTGCTCGGCGCTATCAGCGAAGCTGGTACTGATGATTTTTGTCTTACCGTTTTCCTCGATGAACTCGTTCGTAACTTTTAATGCGGGCATTTCGTTGTTAAGCGTACCTGCTTCATCCGAGAAGTAGTCCGTGTAGGTAAAATTATCATTAGGGTTTACTTCTATGACGTCCATAACTCCCCAAGATGTTTGGCCGAACCAGTCGCCTTGATTTTCATCGACACACTTCATGCCGTAATGGATTTTTCCGCCCGGCGTAAGACTGAATTCTTTGGTTGTTGTTTCCCAGCCTTCCGGTCCCCACCATTGTTCGAATAATTCTTTATCCGCATAGGCTTGCCATACTTTGTCTTTCGTTCCGTTTGCCTCGAATTCAACAACTAATTTTTTATTCTCTAAATCTTTCGTGACTTTTACTTCTGACATATTCTTCTCCTTACCTTATTAATTCTTCCAGCTTGTCGTAGCGGCCTTGCCACATTTGACGGTACTGCTCTAGGTACTCATCTGCGCTTTTTAGCGCCCCGGGAGCAAGCGATACCATTTGTTTTCGCCCTTCCTTGCGCTTACTGATAAGTTTAGCTCGCTCCATTACCATCAGATGCTTGGAGATAGCAGCGAAGCTCATCTCATAACTGTTTACGAGATCCCCGATAGATAACTCACCGCGAGCGACACGAGCAAGGATATCTCGACGAGTAGGGTCCGATAAGGAGGCAAATATCGAATCAAGTTGTAATGTATATTCAACCATTTGGTTTAATGTTAGTACATAACAATTTGTATGTCAACTGCGTTCTCGCTTTGTTGAATCTGCCGTAGCAAGGTTTTATATGAGCGTCGCTGTATAATAAATATATGAGCAAGAAGAAAACAGTAATGATTTTTCTAGCAGTTTTAACAGTATTAGTACTGGTAGCGCTATTATTTTTCATAGTAAAGAATATAAATGAAAAGCCACCCGTGGTTGTTAGCCAACAGAACGATACTTCGTCCAACGAAAATCTTCCGGTCAAAGGTACTCCTGAACCTGTCTACGCGGCATCATTCACAGGTGTCGATGCTGTTCACTGGGGTCAAGGCGCTGTCGAAATAACTAACGCCAATAATAACCCGATGCTTTCATTTAAAGAAGATTTCAAGGTAGCGCAAGGCCCGGATTTATTCGTATATCTTTCACCGAATGCTACCGGTGAAGATCTTGGTGAATTTGCTTCGCTTGGTCCGCTAAAAGCGAACGAAGGAGAGCAAGAATACGTACTGCCATCAAATTACAAGGATTATGAGACAGTCGTTATATGGTGTCGGGCATTCAGCGTTACTTTCGCTACTGCTGAGTTTGATTTTAATAAAGAGCAGTAATTATATTTGCCTATACCCAAATATTCCATATAATAAGCACCAACATGATTAAAAACAAAAAAATAAAATACAGCGTCATCGGATTGGTCGGCATTCTAGTTGTTGTAGGTTTGCTGATAGCCTTGAACTCGCCTCAAATTCTTCGTGCGCTTAACATCTCAAGTACTCCAGCCGTATTTATCTTCAACGAGTCAAAAGCACCCGGGTGGTGGTCGGCTGAGAATTATAACAGTCAGGCGTCTACGAAAAATTATGAGGGAAGTGAACCTATCGATAAGTTATCGGTCGCAAGTATGAATGTATTCAAGGGAAAGAAAGGCGAGTTTAAGACAGCGTGTTTCGTGATGTTTTCATATTACGATTATGCGGTCGATGTAGCGCAACTTAAAAAGAATAAAGATAGCGAGTCTTTGTCGAGTGGGTCAATGAAAAATGTTGGTGAGAGTACTTTATCATTTGACGTATTTAATACACCCAAAGATTTTACGCTCACTAAATATGAACTTACCGGCCCGGATGCGGAAAATGCCATGAAGGGTATGAGCTATGGGTGGGTCAATACAGGGAGTGGCCATATAAGTGTGAGCGGGGTATGCCCAACGGCAGGCGAGCTTGATGATACGGTACAAGTGATTGGTGCTATGTCGCTTTCTGAAAAATAAAAATAAAACACGTCTCATCACGTACAACTGAGCATGTTATTAAATAAAAATTCTTCTATACTATAGATATGAACGCGACGTTACTTGTTATTCGCTCCTTGGCCGTTGAATTCGCGGTGCGGCTGTATAAGCCAATTGCAATAGCCATTGGTATCATTTCACTCCTCTTACTTGGACTATCGATCTGGTTAACGACTTTACATGAGGCGTGGTGGATTTTGGTGATACTCCTCACGTTAATTATTTTCGTCGTTTCGGCAGCGCTTACCGTTCTATGGGTAATCATGAAAATGGTGTCGCCATCTCAAACCAGGCAGCAGAAGAAACAATCAAAAGCACTGGTCGACAAATTAATGCGAGTGGCCGAAATTACGGCTACGCCAAAGTTCGTATTATTGTTCAGGGTTATCCGCGACGCGCTCATACCGAATAAAAACGGTTTCATCGCATCAATTACCGATGATACGGCTTCGTTGCGAAAAGAATTCTTAGAATTACGAAACTCTTTTCAATAAGCAAGTTTATGGCATAATGAAGCCATGGAATTATCTTCTGAAAAAATAGATCAATACGACAACCGCTTAAAGCGTCGTAATGAATCACACGGTGAATCTATTTTGTTTGAAAACTTCGTTGACGGTCATGCGGCAATTGACTTTGTTCACTTTTGTTTACTTAAAACCTGGGACGAAAGAAAAGTCACGATATGGTGGAATACGCCGAATACCTATTATGATGGTCAGCGACCGATCGACGTATGGTCACATAATCCTCAATGGGTTATAAACGACGCTATTTTTCAGGCATCGATTCATTAATGTACTATTGGATATCAAGCCGCACGAACGACTCGCCGGCTTGATATCCTTCCGATTCACCTTGTGCTTTTGCTAGATCGTGCACCCATGTTCGTCCTTCCAGCGTGCCAAACTGACTCATATGAGCTTTGGCAGCTTCAAGCTTTTTCTCAAAAGTTGATGCAATATCAACGGTATAATTGCCGCCGTCAAAATTTATAAGTAGCACCGTAGGTGTTTTATGCGGTTCATAGCCGGTTGCTTGCAAATCCGGAAAGGCAAGACGGTCGCGAGCTAATGGAAATACCGCATCAAGCGTTGCCTGCCCGGCGGCTCGGTGGTCGGGATGATTGATATGGCCAGTTTTGGCTGAGTACACAAACGTCGGATCTAAAGTAATTACAATATCTGGCCTAACGGTTCGAATTGTTTTGACGATTTCCTTTTTTAATTCCATCGTAATTTCTAATTCACCGTCGGGATGGTCGAGGAAAGTAATATTTTTTCCACCCAAAATTTGTAGGGCATTTTCTTGTTCCTCATGACGTATTTCGATAAGCTGTGCCGATGACATATTCGGATCATCCGAACCCTTGCTGCCATCCGTTAAGATAAGGTAATGAATTTCTGCGCCCTGCTGCGCGTAATGTGCGATTGTTCCACCGGCCCCAATGTCGAGATCGTCGGGATGGGCAGCGATACCTAGTATAATTTTTGGCTGTAGTTCAGAAAAAGCTTGTGACATAGTTTGATTTTACCATTGTTCGAATATTTCTTAAGCAATGCATTGTATAGTTGGTATATGCTTTTGGGAATTATTTCTGATACACACGACAGACTTGCTGCTATTGATGAGGCTTTACGGTTTTTCGCATTTAAAAATGTTGATACGGTAGTACATTGTGGCGATTGGAAATCACTTTCAACTTTGATATATTTTATCGAACAAGCGGCTGAGCTTCAGCTGCCGGTACGAGGCGTGCTAGGAAATAACGATTTAGATGTCGATGGTTTCAAAGCGTATATGTTAAATGCTCCCGGTGATGCGCAAGTTATCGAAGGCGTGATGAGTATGAATCTTGATGGTTTGAGTATTAACATGTACCACGGGCATCACGCACCAACACTACGTAAAGTACGATCAATGGATACTGCCGATATTCTTTTTCTCGGCCATACGCATAAGCCGCTCATTGAGCGAGTTAGCAAAAAGCTGATCGTTAATCCTGGTTCAACGGCATTCGCCATTCCTCGAAGCAAGCAATGGAAACCGAGCGTTGCGCTTATGGATGTTGATACGATGACAGCTTCCATTGAGTACTTGGAACTTACATAATTTATCGGAATAGATTTAGTGCTATGATGGTACTACAAATAAATCGTGAGGAGGCAAATATGGAAGAAGACCGTCAAACGACCGAAGTTCGTCAAACAAATGAACAAGTAGGTAACACAACCGTTCAACGTGAAAGTGTCGCAAAACGAACCGAGGTTCCGGGTTCACTGATAGCACAGCGTATCGTTTATTACCTTGGTGGCGTTATCATCGCTTTATTGCTTATCCGGCTATTATTGCAACTTCTCGGTGCCAACCAAGGTAGCGATTTCGTTGGTTTTATATACTCGCTCACTGCGGCATTTATTGCACCATTCGCAGGTATTTTTGGCGAGCCGACTTTCGGTCAGTCTCAATTTGAAACATCGACCTTCATAGCGATCATTATCTATGCACTGTTGACGGTAGGTATCGCAAAGCTTATCGGCCTGGCGCAACCTCGTGCTCAAATCTAATCGGCGATATCGCGGATGATGCTGATTTTTGCGCCTAATGTATTCAGGCGGTTAGCCAAATCTTCATACCCACGGTTTATCGAGTAGATGTTACGAAGTGTCGACACCCCTGGTGCGGCTAACATTCCAAGTAAAATTACTACCGCTGGTCGCAAGGCTGGCGGTGTAATTACTTCGGCTGGTTTCCATTTGGTGGTGCCTTCGACGTAGATACGGTGCGGGTCGACTAGCTCGACTTTGGCATTTAATTTACTCAGCTCAACCAAGTAAATGGCACGGTTTTCGTATACCCAGTCATGAATAAGGGTACGGCCTTTGGCTGACGCGGCGATAATGGCGAAGAATGGCAAGTTGTCGATATTCAAACCAGGGAAGGGAAGTGGGTGAATTTTATCTACCGATGCGACGAGCGTGCTGACTTTCGTGGTAATGTCGACGAGTCTCGTGTAGCCATTCAAAGCAGTGTATTCATCGGAAAGTTCGTACTGGAAGCCCATATTTTCAAGGAACTTCAATTCAATTTCTAAGAATTCGATTGGCGCACGTTCGATGGTTATTTCGGACTTAGTCACGATTGCAGCGGCAATGAAACTCATTACTTCGATCGGGTCTTCGGCGGGAGCGTATTCGACGTTTTTGTTGATATCACGTAACCCGTGTACCGTAAGCGTGGTAGACCCGATGCCTTCGATTTTTACCCCGAGTTTTTCAAGGTATAAACAGAGATCTTGCACCATGTAGTTTGGGCTGGCGTTACGAATGACGGTAACGCCATCATTTGTCGCGGCTGCCATAAGAATGTTCTCGGTGACGGTATCGCCTCGTTCGGAAAGGACGATAGCACGATCAGGTTTAGCCGAGGTGACGGTCGCTTCATATTTACCGGTGACGGTATTTACTTTAAGGCCGAAAGGTTCCAGGCCGCTGAGGTGTGGTTCGACGGTTCGTTCACCGAGGCTGCAACCGCCAGCGTAGGGGAGGTTGAATTCTTTGTAGCGGTGAAGGAGCGGGCCAAGGAACATGATGATACTGCGAGTCTTCTTGGCAGCTTCAATGTCCATTTCGTCGAGTTTCAATTTGGCAGGAGGAGTAATTTCTAAATCATTATCACCGAACCAACGCGTTTTTACCCCAACGCTATTGAGTACTTCTATGATACGGTTCACTTCTTCGATGCGAGCTACTTTTCGTAAAGTGGTCGTACCACGGTTCAGGAGTGATGCGCACAGCAAAGCAACCGCAGCGTTTTTACTGGTTTTAGCCACGATTCGCCCGGAAAGTTTATGACCACCTTCAACGCGAAAATTTACCGTACCACTTTGGTTCAACGTAACGATAGGGCTTGACAAAACTTCACTGATACGAGCTAACATATCAAGGCTGATATTTTGACCACCTTTTTCGATACGGTTGATCGCACTTTGACTCGTCTTTAAAGCTTTTGCGAGATCACTCTGGGTCATCCCTTTATTTTGACGTGTTTCTTGAATTAACGTACCAATTTTCGAAGCGTATGATTTAGATTCCATAATGATAATGATATACCTTTTATGATATATAGTCAAGAAAGACATCTTGTTTGCAAGGTTGTATAATAGATAGTAAAGAGGAGATTATATTATGGCAGATGATGGTGTGCGACCTGTAGTGCAGGGTGACGATGATGTTGCGAGCTTGATTGCAATCGAGCAAGACCGACAGAAAAGTGTCATCGAGTTAATACCGAGTGAAAATTATGTCAGTGATGACGTGCTCGCTGCTTTGGGAAGTGTATTTACGAACAAGTACTCCGAAGGCTATCCAGGAAAACGATATTACGGCGGCCAAGAAAATACTGACAAGCTAGAGCAGTTGGCGATCGATCGTGCCAAAGAATTATTTCATGCTGACCATGCGAATGTACAGGCTCATTCAGGTGCGCCAGCCAATGAAGCGGTGTATAGCGCGTGGCTAGAACCGGGCGATACCATTTTGGCGATGGACCTAAGCCATGGCGGGCATCTAACCCATGGTGCGCCGGTTACGCGGAGTGCCAAGTTGTATAACTTCGTTCGTTATAAAATGAAAAACATTGAAACCGGTGAAATTGACTATGAGGAATTGCGTCGATTAGCAATTGAGCATAAGCCTAAACTTATCATAGCTGGCTTCAGTGCATACCCCGGTGAGCTGGATTATGATGCATTTGCAGCCATTGGTAACGAGGTGGGTGCTTTGCTTATGGCGGACATAGCGCACATTGCTGGATTGATTGCCGGTGGCGTGGCTGAAAATCCACTCGACCACGGTTTTCACGTTCTGACGACAACCACCCACAAGACGCTGCGCGGCCCACGCGGTGGTTTAATCCTTTCGAAAGGAGTAGTCGGAAGCCCATTGCAAGCCCCGGAAAAAACAATTGAAAACATTCCAACCCTGATTGATAGGGCTATCTTCCCGGGTATGCAAGGTGGTCCGCATATGAATACTATCGCTGCCAAAGCTGTGGCGTTCCATGAGGCATTACAGCCTGAATTCAAGGAATATGCCGATCAAGTAGTGAAGAATGCCCAAGTACTTGCTGTAGAGTTGAGAAAAGGTGGGCTTGAGTTAATAACAGGCGGTACGAAGAACCACCTGATTCTTGCAAACGTACACAAGAGCTTCGGAATTGACGGTAAAGAAGCACAAGAGCGATTAGAGCGTGTTGGCATTATCGTGAATGCGAACTCGATTCCTGATGATGAGTTACCTCCATTCCGACCAAGTGGTATTCGTCTAGGTACACCTGCGGTGACAACTCGAGGGTTGATGGAGCAGGATATGGTGGATATCGCTCAGAGAATTATCTCTACGCTCAAAAACTAAATTTTCGTAACAATAAAATAAGACGACTTTCACGGCCGTCTTATTTTAGTTAGTAAGTAAATACTAGTTGTAGATTGTGCTAGCTGTTACTTCATTCGCACATGCACCGAGTGTCGCGAATGCAGTTCGTCCTACGCTTACGCCTTCTGCGCCGTATGACCAGTAATATACTTTTACGCCAGTAATTGTCGTAGCGTCGACGGTAGTACCTGATGCGGTGCATGGTACGATTTGCGCATAGCTAGTACCTTTAGTGCCATCGCCATCAGCCGTAGGTGCAGTACTTCCGAACGCAGTACCTGGAAGGTAATAAGATTTCGAGGTATTGCCAGCTAGGTTAGCCTTTGAAATTGGATAGTTACCTACTTCTGAAAGATAAAGCTCAGCTTTTTTCTGAAGGGTCGTCGCTGCCGACTTAGATGCACTGTGATTTGCACGACCAGTGATACCGTTGTAAGACACGATTGTAATTGCAGCCAAAATAGCGATAACAACCACGACGATCAAGAGTTCGACGATAGTGAAACCTTTTTGCGCTTGTGTCTTAGATTTGATGTTTGTGAGACTCATAATGAGTATGCCCCCTAAATTTTAAATACAAATTATTCTGCCATAACTTTACTACGCCAGCGATATAAGCGCAAGCGGTTTTTTACATAGCGGCCTCTGGCTTGCTAGGGTGACGAGCTATTGGTTTTTGCTCATTACTTTTTTGATCGAATTATCGACTTCGGATCGGTAAAATAGCGCGAATTTACGGCATTCTTGAACCTCTGTAGTACATAAAGATCCATTGGTTTGAATAGGCTGATACACATACTGGGTAATTGTTGGTTGAGGGGTTACGCCCCCTTCCGATTGATTGGTGTTCGTAGCAGGAATAAAGGAAGAAACGGCATTGGCCGCCCCCGGAGCGGTAACGGAAAGCAGGTCTATATCAGGAAAGAAAGTTTTCATCGACGTCTCGCCATTATTAAATACGGCAGTCGAAGGATATCGCCCTACGGTCGTCGAAAGGCTGATACCGTTCTTGTAATAAAGCTCCATGTGGTTGGCGATTGTCTTGACGTCACTGGCACGCTCGGCATCACGGGCATTTGCTTCGCTAGAGTTGAGGTTGACTACTGCCAAAGTAAGAAGAATGCTCATTATGGTAACGGTGATAACGATTTCTACGAGTGTAAATCCGCGTTGTTTCATATGAATAGCATAAGAGGTTTGCTATGAATCTGCAACTTTTAGCTATGCGGGATCTCGAGTGGCTCTTGTTCGATCATGATGCGAAAAGTATCACGCACTTTATCGATGATTTCGTCCCTTGCAAGGGCTAGGTCGTCATAACCGGTCGCAGATTCGTTGATAAGCACTAAGCAATTCTTTTCGTTTACGCGTACCCCGTGAAGGAGTTGGCCCTTGAAGCCACATTTTTCAATCAACCAGCCGGTCGGTATTTTGAATGTTCCATCGCCCATGTCGAACGCTTTTACGTCCGGGTATGTGTTTTGCAGTTCAGTTAACTGCCATTGCTCGATAATAGCGTTTTTAAAGAATGAGCCGGCGCTCGGTTTTTCGGCAGGGTCGGGGAGCTTATCTTTTCGAACTGCCACCACCGCGTCGCGAATGGTTTGGTGAGTGTAGACCTGAATAGCGTGTTCGTCGAGATACTTTTGCAAAGAGTCATAAAAAGGCGGCAGCGGCTGATTTTTTGATAGCTCCAAGGTAATGCTCGTAATAACGTAGCGGCCTTGTTCTTTGCCTCGAAAAATACTATGTCGGTAACTGAAGCCGCAATCGGCATTTTGTAACGTGACGAACGAGTTGGTCGATGTATCATAGGCTTCCAGCGAAACCAGCGTTTCAGAGATTTCTTGGCCGTACGCTCCGACATTTTGTACAGGCGCAGCACCGGCCGTACCGGGAATCGCCGACATCGTTTCGATGCCGGATAAGTTCATTTGAACAGACCGTTCTACGACCGAGTCCCAATTTTCCCCGGCACCAATTTTGATAATCGTAGAATACAGATCGTCTTTCAACACTTCGAAGCCAGGTATGCGGATTCGTAAAATTAAACCCTGGTAACCCGTATCTTGGGCGATCACATTACTACCGCCACCTAATACGAATACAGGAATTTGCTTTGACTGAGCGTTTTCATACACAGCTTGAACTTCTTCGGGTGAGCGCACTTCGGCAAAGAACCGCGCCGGCCCGCCTAGTTTCATCGTCGTTAGATTTTTCAGGGAAATATTCGTGTGTATATCCATAACTGGGTCGATTATAGCTTTAATGCAAATATTATGCTACAATGACCCCTGTACTTGGTACAAAATATGCACCCGTAGCTCAGCGGATTAGAGCATCTGTCTTCGGAACAGAGGGTCGGCGGTTCGAATCCGTCCGGGTGTACCATAGCACTTATATTTAACAGACCTCCTATGGGGTCTGTTTGCTTATGCTCACTGTTTCTTCGATCGAATAACACCCACTATAATCGCTAAAGATACGCCTACGATAAAAAGAATAATCGAAATGGTAATAGTATCCGCACTTTTGCCAGCTGTCTGACCTTCTTCTATTCGGCTCAATATCAATACATAAAACATAATAGCAACGTATAGCAGAAAGCCTATGCGAACAGGCAATCGCCATTTTGAGCCTTTGGGGGGAAGCTTGATCTGCATTCTATATCCCTTACCATGAATACCATTCCAGATTATCAAAGATAATACAGGAGCAAGGATTAGTATTGCGAGTAGTAGGTAGGTCATGAGCTTATAATACACCCACGGTTTAAGCGTTGCCTAATCTGTTATACTTTCATCATGGAAGATTACCAAGACGATTCGGACAAGTATGGTATCGGGAGCATTTCTTCGCCTAATAGAATTGATATCGCCGATCTATTGAAGTGGTTCAAGGCCCGGTCAATCTTAGCCGGTGTGTCAGAAATCAATGGGTATTATGTTGAGTTCATCATACCGATCACGCGGAGTGAAGACGATGTGTTCGTAGGAGTACTGACCGAGGATGGTCCCTTGGAATACTCACTATCAACTGGTAGGCTAGCCGAAGAAATGGCGAACGAATTTGGCGCAGACATGCACGTCGATGAAGCGGGATACCAAGCTGCCGATTGGACCGTTTCAGACGACTCAGACACGAAACAAGCAATCCGTTATCTTATAGGCAAAGCCTCGCCCGAAACGGCCATTCAGGCATCGCAAGCGCTCGGCGTCACTATTGATTATGCGGCCGTCGAAACGCATACAATTTGGCGCATACACGGTGATGCTGATTGGCTGATGCTGCCTGTATTACCGCAAGACCTTCCGATGGTTATTTTCGTCGATGACAAATTACTCATTAAGCTGAAGGTTACGAAGGCACCGATTGTATTGTCGAAGAGCAAAAAGCTCATAATGTCTTATAGCGAAGCTGACCGTAAGGAATTGGATTCGCTCTACTCTGGAAAGGCATACGACGACATAGCCCGACTTGAGGCGGATTCGTTCGATGCGATCGGCCAACTTCTTTCGCAAGGAATTGTCGATGAAGCTGATGCCGAAGAGATAGTGCGCCTATCGGCTGCCGATTCAAAGGACAGTTTCATCGAAACGGTTCCGGTTATTTTGGGAATACCTGAACAGGCTTTGCGCCATGTAATATCCGGTTCTATGCCTGACGGCGTAAAAACGGCTACTGTCACAAGTCGCCGTGCCATGATTTCTAATATCGTCGACAGCTATACTAACCAGCATGACCCAAATGCCGGGCCGATAAAGAGGTTTTACTCGTACATTAACGCCCATCCAATCCTCGATTGGTCGTATATGGTAGGCGAAACCTTGGCAGGGTTGTTATTAGTATACTTTTTCGGAATACGTACGTTCAATGATTCGTTGCCGTGGTTTTATTATTTATTTGCAGGCGTCGGGCTTATATTGATAATCGAAGGGGTTGTAGGGATCGCGTTCAAGTTTCGCAAAAAAAGCTAGTATTCGTCGTGTATCTCAAAATTTACTCATAAACGATATACTACCTTGCAAAACAGCGGTCAAAAAGGTATAATCTACCAAGTTACCCACTTATTCGTGGGTCAGTAGCTCAGCTGGTTAGAGCGTCTGCCTCTTAAGCAGAATGTCGTGGGTTCAAGTCCCACCTGACCCTCCATAGAAAAATACCGTCCTCATGGAACGGTATTTTTCTTTTGATGAAATGGTTATTTGGCTAATGAAGGAGCGTTTGAAGCTTCGTCGTTCCAGGTTGATTTGTCGACGGCAAGCCAGATATACCAAACGATTGGCAAGAAGATACCGAGCACGACGAAGGCGTCGCCTTTTCCAAGTTTCTTACCGATGTGGTACATAGCGATATACATGAAAATTGCTGATACGAGGCTTACGATCGGAACTATGGATAATACAGCCCAGAAGCCTTGCTGGCCACCAATTTCAAGCGTTTTCCATTGGTTGTAAAAAGGTACCCAGGCGATCCATGGCTTCACGCCGGCTTTCTTGAAAATCCGCATGAGGCTCAGTGAAACAACCACGTAAGTGATAATCGCGAATAAGATAAATGAAATACCAATAAATAAACCAACCGCCGCTGCGGCTGCTTCATCTTCCGGTGAAGTAGTGGAATAAATGTTGCCATTCATTGAATCGTAATACGTTGATGATTGTGCGAACTGTGAAAATATACTCATAATGGTTTTATTGTACCACGGTATTTGCTAGGCTAAGAGTATATGAGAATACTCGATGGACGCGAATTGGCCGATTATGTGAAAGAGCGTCAAGCAAAACAAGTACGTAACTTACGTCAGGCATGGAAAACATTCCCAAAGCTCGTCATTATTATTGCCAATGACGACCCGGTGATTGATACCTATGTACGTCTGAAACAGGTATACGGCGAAGACATTTTGATTGATGTCGATGTGCGGAGGGTGAAGCAGTCGGAGGTAAGCGAGCTTGTTAAGGCCTTGAATACCGATGACACCATACATGGCATTATCATTCAGCTCCCTCTGTCTAACCCTGATGAAACCGATCAACTGGTCGGCCTTATCGCGCCACACAAAGATGTTGACGGGCTTGGTACAAGCGAAACATACATCTCAGCCACCGCAACCGCTATCGACTGGTTATTGGCGGGGTATAACGTTACCATGCGTGACCGACTTATCGCGATCGTAGGGAAGGGGCGGTTAGTCGGTGCTCCTTTGGCTCAGCTTTGGAAAAAAGCCGGTTTATCGGTAGTAACGTTCGACGAAACGAATGAAGCTGATCTTCAGGTAGAGCTCCGTAAAGCGGACGTTATCGTTTCGGCTACGGGCGTACCTGGGTTAATTACTTCTGATATGATTTCCCCGGGAAAAGTTGTCGTCGATGCCGGTACGGCTTCAGAGAATGGCGTCATCGTAGGCGACGTCGCGGAAGATGTACGTGAACGCCAAGACTTAACCATTACACCTATAAAAGGTGGCGTGGGGCCGTTAACAATTACGGCGCTCTTCGACAATGTTATTCAAGCTGCACAAGCGAGCGCGCAAAATAAGCAGTAAACTATTTTTCTAACGCGTCTTTCACACGCTGCACTACCTGCCGCGGCGTAAGCTCTGCTTTTACGATGTAACTATGAATACCTAAGCTACGAATAGTCTTTGGGGCCTCTTCTTCACCGAGGTTGGTGAGGATGATGACGGGGATGTCTTTACCCCATGTCTCCTTACGAATGAGCGTCAACGCTTCATCACCGGTCATTTCGGGCATTTGAAGGTCGAGAAGAATGATATCAGGGCTATAATCTTCAACCAAAGCGACGCCGCGAACACCGTTGTTGGCAAGCTGTACATCGAACCCATCTGCCTCGAACTTCATTCGATACATTTGGCTGATTACCGGGTCGTCTTCGATGATGGCAATTTTGGTCATAAATTAAACTTATTGTACCATATGCGTTTTCGTGCAATGACAAGTACTTGCTTTTTTTGCATAAACGTGATAAAATATAGCCGAAATGACCATTACATCACAATTTAATTCTGAAAAGACACAACATATTCCTATTGTCGAATCGCATATTTTTGACGGGCACGAAGATGCTCATTTTGCCGTTGGTGCCGTAGCTGTCGATAATAAGGTCATTAATGGTTACCAGGAAGAATTTTCCGGTGCAGCAAAACTACGCGCTAATACCTATGTCGACCTAGGGTACGTAGATAGTGATGACCTCGATGAAAATGGAACTGAACTAGATCTGGATGATAAGCGCTCGATACACTTTGTAGTTGCAGAGCAAATAGCATCCGAAGGCTTGGTGCGTATAGTGGCTAACATGCGCCTCATTGCCAAGACTGATAGCGAACCATTACCGGTTGAACGATTTTTCCCTGATGTATTTACGGATATTGATGTACCTGAAGGAAGCGCTGAGGTGTCTCGCCTTATTACTCGGCATGAAAACGCACGAGTGCAGAACTTATTGAAGTGGCCATTGTTTATCGCTGGATTGAAACATGTTGATCAGAACGGTTTAGGTCCAGTGTTTGGGTTGCTTGCGCCAACACTTACGCGTTCATTAGTCGTACAGCGCGTACCCGTAAAGCCTCTTGCTGATGCTAAGTATATCGAAGAAATCAACTTTACTAAGCAGCCTGTCAAAATTGAGGTTGATCGTTTACGACAAGTAATTGACGCAACCGGTGACCAAGAAATCGACATTAGTGGCAGTCGTTTTTCGTATTTAAAATTTGATGATGCCGTAAGCGAAGACTTGTAGGTTATTATGAGAAATTTAAGTTCACCCGAAACATATCGAAACATGGGTTTCTGGAACGAAGCCACTCAACAAGCGATAAACGATACAGAGCTTGCGGTTGCAGGTAACGGCGGAACAGGTAATTTAGTAGCTTTGGAAGCGGCGCGTATTGGAGTACAGTCGTTTCGCATTGCTGACCCGGAAGTATTTGATGATGTAAACAGTAACCGTGTCATGGGTGCGCGCGTAGAAACAATCGGCCGCAACAAGGCAGAGGTTCTTAAAGAAGATATTTTAGCAATTAACCCCGAGGCGAATGTCGTAACCTATACTGATGGTATCAATCAGGATAATATTGAGGATTTTCTTCAATCGGCTGACGTCGTATTGAATGGATTGGAGCTCACCCGGCCTTCATTAGCAGTGATGCTTGCTCGTGCAACTCGTAATCGTATGATTGCTGGCGAGGAGGCTCCATTGCCGATTATTGACGTTGAATATATTGGTCATGCCGGTCAAGGCACGGTGTTCGACCCAACAAGTTCGGTCACTTTTGAGCGCTTCATGAATATAAAAAGCTTTGATAAAAAGGGGAATGACATTCCGCTTGGCGACCTCGACCTTCCACCGGTTGCAACGAGCCGCTATTTAGCGTATTTGCCGCCTTATGGCGACCTTAAGACATTGGAAGCGATCCACAACGGGTCACCGTTACCTTCAAATATGATTGGCGCTGGTGTGGCGGCGCAAATTGCAGTATCGGAGATGGTAAAATTGGCTCGAAAACGCGTTGGCGAGAAAGGCCTCAAGCCTACCTATGCCCCTGAGGTGCGCTGGTACGATGCGTATACAAACGAAAGCGGTAAAACTCGTTACCCGGTGCAGTCACACTACAAGCACTTAGCAAATGTAGTTTTGCGTAACTTGGCCCACTTGAATGAACAAGCCAGTTACACTGTCGAAGAGCGCGCCTTGCGCGGTGATGTAAGCTAGAATTTTTTTGAAATTCTAATCGTAAGCTGTACTATTGTGACAGGGTGAGTCACTTTTTTCTATTACTGAACAGTTCCATCGCAATAACCTTGTTTATTCTAGGGTTAGTTACTCTGATCAACGACCGACGCAATGTGCTTAACTGGCTCTTTTTTAGCTTTACGACTTGTGTGGCGGTATGGTTGATTTCCGCTGCGGTAAGTAACGATACCGGCAATAGTGCGACTGTCTCTCTGCATGGTAATTATCTCGTTTTTTTCTTCAGTTACTTTACGAGTTACGCGTTATTATGGTTCGCAACCTTAATTACTACCACGGCTCAACGAGCGCGTGGGCTTAGGTTGGCCACTATTCCACTCATAATAATAGGCTTTATATCAGCGAGTCCGCTGGTCGTGGCTGGCGTTGAAAACCACGGTAGCGTATACGCAGTTATTTTTGGTCCTCTCGTCGTGCTTTACGCGCTCGCGTTGATCGCTATGCTATTAGGCGCAATTATAGTGTTAGCCAGGGCTTCGCAACAAAAGAACCTTGCGAGTCGTAAGCGGAATCAAATCAATACTCTTCTAAGATCATTATTGATAGCGGTTCCTATACTTCTTGTGACGCAGTTTATTATGCCGGCGGTCACTGGATCGTTCGAAATAACTAATATAGGTATTTTGATCATGATCTTGCCCGTAATCAGCCTATATATAAGTGTTATTCGGCATGGGCTTTTTGACATACGGCTTGTTGCGGTACGTGCCGTGGCTTATATCTTGTCGCTTGTCGTGCTTGCGGTAGTGTATTACGTGTTTGCGTACGCTTTGTCGCACCTATTGTTCAGTGATGAAGCGAACACCCAAACGATGAGTCCATTAAATGTTGGGTTAGCGCTCGCGCTGGCATTTATTTTTCAACCGGTAAAAAGGTTCTTCGATAAGTTTACGAACTTCTTTTTCTTCAGAAGCTCGTATGATACCAATGAATTCTTTTCTCGATTCACGAAACGTCTCAGCGCGACAACGGATTTATATGATTTGTTGCATTACACTGTATCTGAAATCAGTACGACCCTTAACGCAAGTTATGGGGCATTTTTAGTGTATAACTCCGAGGGTAGAATGGCATTTGTCAGTACTGACAAAAAATATAAATCGTTACCTGTCGAAGACGCCGCAGCACTTGATGAATATGTAAAAACACATGGTAACGGAGTCGTTCTTACTCATGATTTGACGTATGGGGATAAAGAGCACGTACGGCGAATATTAAAAAGTCACAAGATCGAAGTGCTGCTGCCTATCGTTCAGTCGGGGACTGTCATGGGGTATTTATATCTCGGCGAATCACTCGGCTCGCACTATAGTAGTCGTGACATGGGGACGCTCACGACGATCGTGGACGAGCTCATGATTGCTATCCAGAATACGTTGACGGTGGAACAGATCAAGGAACTAAATGCCCACCTCGAACAGCGCATCGAATCGGCTACGAAAGAATTGCGCCGTTCAAACGCTCAGTTGCAAAAACTTGATGAAGCGAAAGATGACTTTATCAGCATGGCCAGCCATCAGCTTAGAACGCCCCTGACAAGTATCAAGGGCTACATAAGTATGATGATGGAAGGTGATGTCGGTAAGATAACCCGAGAGCAACAGAATGTTTTGAACGAGGCGTTCATGAGCAGCGAACGAATGGTTCGCTTGATCAGTGATTTCTTGAACGTATCAAGGCTCCAAACCGGTAAGTTCGTCATCGAAAAACACGCCGTCGACCTGTCATTGCTTGTGCAGCGTGAAATCGAGAGTTTGCGACCGAATGCGATGGCGCGCAATATGAGTTTCGTATACAAAGCCCCTAAGAATATTCTTCCACTTGAAGTCGATGAGAATAAAATCCAACAGGTGGTGATGAACTTCCTCGACAATGCCCTCTATTACTCGAAAGATGACGGTAAGATTACCGTTACTCTCAAAAAAGCTTCTGACTCGGTAGAACTCGTCGTGAAAGATAGTGGCATCGGCGTCCCTGAATCGGAGCAAGTCCATTTGTTCAACAAATTCTTTCGAGCGACGAACGCCCGACGGGCTCGGCCCGATGGTACGGGAGTAGGGTTATTCCTAGCTAAAAAAGTAATCGATGCGCATGACGGTGAAATTATCTTCGAATCGGTGGAAGGTAAGGGGAGTTCGTTTGGGTTCCGGCTCCCGTTACCAAAATAAAATAACCTCCATATCGGAGGTTATTTTTTATAAGCCGGTCGTAATACGAATCAGCTCGAATATGAGCCATAACACAACTAATACAACTATGACAGCGATGATGATTGGTTTCGCGATACGTTTGCGGTCGAACCACCATTGGCTGACTGGATTACGGTTCACGGCGGCAATACGGGTCACGACGGGCTTGGTGAGGGCAGCGTCAACACCACGGTAGGGTTTGTTGCGCTTCTTCTTTTGTTTATTCGCCATATTGTTAGTATACCAAAAACCCCGCCTTTTGAGGGGCGGGGTTCAGGTTAATCCTGATCGCTAGTGCTTTCAGCAGAGTGAGCGGTCAGACTCTTAGAGGCCAAGAGCGCGGCGGCTGGCGATGTAGTAAGCTACACCGGCAACGATCGCACCGAGACCTGCAAAGGCAACAATGTTTTCACCAATACCAGTGTGAGGAAGCTCAGGTGGTGTCACAGGAGTTTCTTCACATTTGCTGAGGTCAGTTGAGTGTTTAGTCTCATCGTATTCAGTTTTGTTAATGGTGATGATCTCTTTTGTCGTTAAGTCACAAACAATAACTTGTTCAGGTTTTTGCTTACAATCGTTCAAGTCTTTTGAGTGCTTCGCAGCATCAAAATCTTTTTCGTTGATCGTAATGATCTTCTTAGTGTCTAATTCACAAACTTTGATCTTTTTAACAATTTCCTTACAGTCATCGAGGTTCTTTGAGTGCTTTGAAGCGTCAAAGTTCTTTTCGTCGATAGTAATGATCTTCTTGGTAGCAAGTTCACAAACAATGATCTTCTTCTCTTCACAATCTTTCAAGTCCTTTGAGTGCTTTGAAGCGTCGAAGTTCTTTTCGTCGATAGTGATGATTTTCTTAGTAGCAAGTTCACATACGGTGATCTTTTTTACTTCAGGTTGACATTCTTTTTTAACAGTCACAGAGGCAGTATCTTCTACGGCATAACCGCCAGTGTTTACCTTACCTTTGTTGACAAGAACGTTATCGCCACACTTAAGCTTTTCTTTTTCAGCTACTTTAGCGCTGAAAATAGTGTAAGCACCACCACCTGGGTTGTAAGAACCGATATTGATTCCTGTACCGTTGGTAAGGTTCGGTGTAGTGATTGGGACGTTTTGAGTACGTGTATTACTCCATGTACCCCAGTTTTGCGCAGCACCCGTACCAGTTTGAATGTGAGTTAAACCAGCAGGAAGGGTGTCGCGGAAAGTAACGTCATCGTGACGTACTTGACCAGTGTTCTTGTATTGAAGTAGAAAGTCTACTGTTTCACCAGGTTGTGCGACGTAGTTTTCAGACCACTTGTTCGCACCGTGTTTACTAACTTCTTTGGTAAGTGTAAAGTTAGTTGTTTTTGAAAATTGAGGTTTAACCTTGAAGGTTACGTAACCGGCATATTGGAAACAGCCAGGAATTTTACCATCAAGTTTGTTATAACCAAGTTTCGCACCGGCACTTGTGAAAATGCTTTCAGGTAAAGCTGTGCCGTTAGGTCCGAAAGCATTGTTTTCGTACTTAAGACTTCCGCTTACGTATGCAAGGTTAAAGTCGGTAGTGCTGTTGAAAGTAGCGTGGTCGTAAACTTCGGCAAACTTACCTTTGTTGCCTTTGTTGTCGGCACCAACGTTACTTGCGTTTAAGAAACCGTTTACTTGAACTGATTTACCAGTTGTAGTAGGAAGGTTAAACTTAGCCGTAACGTTTTCGGCTACAAGGTTTTCGCTTGAAGCAGCGTTATTGTGAACATACATACGGACGTAGTATTCTTTGCCCGGTTGTACGGTCATGTCGTCATACCACGTGTTGGCGGCGGTTGTTTCACGGATACCAACGAAGTTTCGTTCGTCACCGTAGGGCTTACCAAGGTTAGGGTTGTCAGTAATTGAGTTGAACTGAACGTGATCGCTTGGATTATCGATCGTAAATGTTTCTCGGTTCGGTCCCCAAGCAAATACAGCGGCTGGAATAATGACTACGGCAGCAATCATTGCAACGGCAGCGCTGAAGCGCTTAGGAGCACGACGGATGAGTGAAGTAAGTTTACTCATAGTGTTTCTCCGTTTCTTGATTTATCTCGCAGAAAAAATCAAAAGTTAATAATTAATTGAACATTGTTTGAATGTACATCGTTGCCTATTTGTTAAATTACGTTTCAAATCAGATCATTATAATGTGCATGTCTTCCGAAAAGGACACGCACGAGTTTGGGCTCACAGAACAATTTCTACAAAGGTGAACTAAATCACGCTATGGAATTTATTCCGGAAAGCTTTTTGAAACGAGCACCGAGTGGGTGCACAACCTGACCTTGCGGCCGATCGTGCACCCACTCTGGCTTGATGCGCCGTATTAGCAGCTGGTCTTCCCCGGAGGGATAATGCAGTCGCTTGGTGCATCCTCGGCCGGTGCGGGTGCGGACGGCTCGGGAGCCGGCGCGGGCGCCGGATCGGGAGTCGGCGCGGGCGCCGGGTTGGGTGACGATGGTGTCGAAGGCTGCGACGGAACATGCGGAGCGGGCTCCGCAGGATTGACATGCGGCCCGCTTCCGGGCTGTTCCATGTCATCAGGGGCGACGTAGTCACCGGATCCTGTATCGGCGTTCGGGCCACCACCCGTAGGGGCGTTGCCGTTCCTTGACGGGTCGTTCGTGGCACGGTCCTTACAGACGGGCCACGTTCCTTCCGGCATTTCGGGCGGGCAGACGGGCGGCGGCGGGTTGTCCGTATCTCCCGGGGGGAGAAGCGGAGGGTTGCCTGGCGTTGCCAGATTGCCGCAGCGAGCCATGATCCAGACCACTCGACCGTCAGGAAGAGTGACCTTGATCGCGTCCATTTCACCACTGATTCCGGCAGAAGCCTGCCGGACGACGACGCCGCTGTTCGGATCCACGCCAGTGTTGGTGGCGGTCTCCGGGACGTCTTCGGGGGTGATCTTGGAACTGGCCAGCAGCGTGCCGAGCTCGAGGTCGAGATCGACCAGATCCTGTGTGGCGCAGCCTTCGCTGTCCGACAGGGTCTTGCGGTCGACCTCCTTCAGCAGGAAGGTCTTCACGGCTCCGACCATCAGGTCGGGGTCGAGACGAACCTTTGCCTGCCACTCGTAGGCGGCATCGACAGCTTCTTCGTTGGTCTTCGCATCCCTGATGGCTGCGATACCGTCGAAGAACCAGCGGTTGTCCTTGTTGTTGGACTCCTGGATTGCCCAGGTGTCCGCACAGGCTTCGGCCGTGGGCTCCGGCGTGGGAGTCTCAGTCGCAGATCCAGACGATGGAGTCTGTTTCTGAAAAGCCTGAGTCGGCGAAGACCCCCGAAGAATCAGGGAGAATCCGATGACCATGACAACGATGATTCCAACGAGCACGTAAAGTCCGTTACGGACCTTCTTACGATTGCCGGTCATTTCAAACCTCCTTAAGGTTCATCAGGAACTCGAAGCGGGGTGCTTCGAGTCGGTCGTGTCGTGCGTTTCGTCGTGATGTTCGGCTCGCTTCCACCGATCACTCGTGGCTACCAGCCAGCCTACGCCTCCGAGGAGGATGATGCAGAAGAGCATCAGAATGAACTGGTAGGGCTGAATGGTCGTGATGTTGAAGGGCGCCTGTTCAGGCACGAAAAGCCTCACGATCGCAATCGTTACCAACCCCGCGCTGATCCCGAAGACCAGCGCGAAGAAAGTCACGAAGACGATGATTCGAAGAAGGGAGCCGCGGGAACGAGCCCATGCGAAGAACGCACGGATTCGCGAGGACTTTCCTTCGCCGGACGAGGCCTTCTTCTTGATGGAGAAGCGACGAACGCCGGCGACCTTCTCGGCCGTGGCGATCTTCTTGTCGGCGTCGGCCAGGTTCTTGCCGAGCTTCACGGCAGCCGTGATTGCTGCTCTGCCGGCTTCCTCGTGGCTTTTGCCGTCGTCCTTGCGATCGTTGTAGACCTTCTCGGCCTTCTCGTAGCGCTTGGTGCTTCTCTTCGGATCCATGATCGCGTCGAGGCCTTTTCGAATGTTCGAGAAGTCCTTGTACACGATGGTCGAGGTGATGGGCGTGGTGGGGGCATCCGAAGACGTCCCCACCGGTACGGTCGTTGTGCTCATAAGTGTGAATCCTTTCCCTAGTTGGGCTTGTCTGATTGTGGCAGGTGCCACGAGAACTGCCCAACATGTGGAGGCAGCACAGCAACCAATCAAGGTGGTTGGCTGATGAGCTGCTTCCAGGGGAAAGAAGTCACTAGCTTTCAGTGCGTCATAAACATGAAAAACATGTTTTAGACATGCACTATAATGATCTGACTTGTTAACGTCCACCTCACACCTGATGGGGTTCTCACACCTCACCCGTGAATGATGTTATAAATGTATCACAAAAAACGTAAAATGTCAATGCTTTATACAATGTATATGGTAAAAGCACAAGCGTTATATTTTTTATTATAAGCATAAAAAGTTTATAAAGCGCTACGGCTAGTGTATGAAGTCACTTTATGTACGCTAAATATGTAATGTTTGACTTAGCTTGTCAAGACGTGTATATTTTTCCCTTAAGTGCAATGGTTGCACCCCTCGGGTAAACCGGGAGAGTTTCGAAGGGGTCATTTTGACCAGTACGAAGCAGTCAGATAAGGCCATCCGGAATCTTGCATTCTGGGCGAAGAACATCGTTCCACCGCATCAGTTCGGGGCTCACTACGGTGAACTCCCGGCCATGGCGGAACGTGTGCTCACTGACAACCGCCACAACGCCCAGCTGCAGTCGCTGCTGGGAGAGGTCGGAGGCGACGTTGAGCGGCACAAGGATGCGATGCATCGCGCCTTGCTGTTCCTCAACAAGGCACACTGCGAGTGCTCCTCGGTCTACCCGAGAGGGTGGCTCGAGATGTACAACCACGCGGTGAGCGGTGTCGACCTGGGGATGCCCATCTCCGGGCTGAAGCGGGCGCTCGACCGGATGGCGGTGGTGGCATGAGTACCATGACGGCACCCAAGGTCAAGGTACGTGGGCTCACGGCCACTGACCTCAAGAAGGGCATCGCCGAAATCCAGGGTCTCGACACTGTCGAGCGCTGGGTTCGCCGCGGCAAGCCCGTCGAAGACATCGAGATGGAGATCGCGAACGTCATCAAGCGAGCCGAGCGATTTCCGGGGTACCAGCGAATGCGTGAAAGCATGTGCGACAAGTACAAGGGCATGAACGAAGAGCTGCTCGTTCGCCGTCTGCTGACGCACATGGCCACCAGCTGAGCCCAACCCACTGAGCGGAGCGCTCCCGAGGTCGTACGAGACCCGGGAGACGCTCCGCTCGGCGGATTACAATTTTGATCTGTCAGCCTCTAGCCAAGAGGTATTTTTTTTGTTATAATATCCCGAGTAAAACGCCTTTGACCTGTTCTTTTGATGGTCTCATCGTCTAACGGTTAGGACACCAGGTTTTCATCCTGGCAATCGGAGTTCGATTCTCCGTGAGATCACCAAGAGAACCGAGCAAAGGCATATTACATAATTATTAATACGAAGGGCACTTATTCATTATGGCTATCACTTTCAAACGAACTAAAATCTTGGCAACTGTCGGACCTATCACGAGTACTCCGGAAATGCTTGAAAAACTTATCGAAGCTGGGGTAAATGGCCTCCGTCTTAATTTCAGCCACGGTGACTATGAAGAGCGAACTCAGCAAATCGAGTGGATTCGTGAAGCCAGCGCAAAGATTGGTAAGCCCGTTGCTATTCTTCAAGACCTCCAAGGTCCAAAGATTCGTTTGGGTATGCTCAAAGAAAACACCGCCGTGAAAAAGGGGGATGAAATTATCCTTGATTACACAGCTGAACATGACGGCCTTACCTTCCCGGTGCAATATAACCTCGCTGAAAAAGTAAAAGTCGGCGAACCAATTTATATTTTCGACGGTAAGGTTCGTACGACTGTTCTGGAAATTCCTTCTGAAACAGCTATCAAACTACGTGTCGAAAACGATGGAACCCTTATGAGCAAAAAAGGTATCAACTTACCTGATACCGATTTCGGCGGTGACATCCTTACCCCTAAAGACCTTAAAGATATCGAATACGGTCTTACCCAAGACATCGATTATGTTGCCTTGAGCTTCGTACAAAGCCCGGATGACATTCACAACCTCCGCCAAATTCTCGTTGCCGGTGGTTCCCAAGCTCAAATTATCGCTAAGATCGAGACGAAGGCTGCGATTGAAACGGAAGTTATGGAAGAAATCGTGAAAGCAAGTGACGGTATCATGGTTGCTCGTGGTGACTTGGCGGTAGAAGCAGGCGCCGAACTAGTTCCTATCGTGCAACGCCGTTTGCTCGCCCTTTGCCGCAAACACGGTAAATTAAGCATCGTCGCTACTCAAATGATGGCAAGTATGGTTGATAACCCTGAACCGACTCGCGCCGAAGTGAGCGACGTTGCCAACGCCGTTATCCAAGGTGCTGACACTGTCATGCTTTCTGATGAAACGGCTAACGGTACATACCCGCTGGAAACTGTCGCCGCAATGAAAAAAGTGATTCTTTACACTCAAGAACATGCTGCCGTCGCCCCAATTCACGATATTATCGCCAAGAACGTTCAGTTGGATGCGATTAGTACCGCTGCCGTATCATTGGCGGAACAACTAAAGGTTGATGCCATTATTGCTGAAACAAAATCTGGCGCGACCGCCGCAACTATTGCGGGTCACCGTCCAAACCTCCCTATCATTAGCGTGACAAGTGAAGTAAAAGCCGCCCAGCAACTCGGTTTAAGCTACGCTAACCGTAGTTACGTGCGCCCTGATAGTTCTGAAGCTGGCTATGATCTCGCCAAAGAACTGAAAAAAGAAGGTCTTTTTGGCGAAGGCAGCGTAAAAGTTATCATCGTGAGTGGCCAACAGCCTGGAATTATCGGTACCACCGATACGATCAAAGTTCGCGTACTCGAATAAATTTGATTACGAACAAATGCACGAAAACGTGTGCTGCGTAGTACAATAAGCATAACAAGAAAAGAATTAGGGTGGGTATGAGCTTCTTTAAACGAACTGTTGAAAGTGTTCCGATTAGTAACAAAACCGTGCTTGTACGGGCAGATTATAATGTGCCGCAAAATAGTTCGGGTGCGATTAGCGACGACCTACGCATAAAAGCCAGCTTACCAACCCTTGAATACCTCCTTGATCACCACTGCAAAGTAGTCATCATGAGCCATCTCGGCCGGCCGGAAGGCAAAGAAGCCAAATATAGTTTGAAAGTAGTCGCGAAGCGGCTGTCAGAATTACTTGATCGTAAAGTTATTTTTGTCGATGACTGTATCGGCGACAAGGTGGTCCAAGCGGTGAAGAACGCTCCGACTAACAGTGTTATTTTGCTTGAAAATCTCCGGTATTACAAAGAGGAAGAGGCAAACGACACGGCTTTTGCCGAAAAAATTGCCAAAAGTACTGGTGCGCGCTACTTCGTACAAGATGGCTTCGGGGTGGTGCACCGGGCACATGCCAGTACCGAAGCGATCACGCACTTTATTCCAAGCGTGGCCGGCTTATTACTTAAGCGTGAATACGTTACCATTACCGGTGCCATGGAGAACCCGCAACGACCTTTAGTGGCGGTAATGGGTGGTGCTAAGGTGAGTGACAAAATTACGGTTATCGAGCGGTTCGTCGGTATTGCCGATAAAATTATTATCGGTGGTGCGATGTCGAACACTTTCCTTAAATACAAGGGCCACGATATGGGCGGAAGCAAGGTTGAGGACGGTCAAGAAAAGGTACTTGATGGTATTTATCTTGCCGCCCATAAAAAGCTCGACACAAGTATCGATGATTTTATTATTCTTCCCGATGATGTTGCGGTGGCGACCGACATTTCAGAATCCGCTACGCGCCGGAACGTAAAATTGGGTAATGTTGATGCTAAAGATAAAGCCCTCGATATCGGCGACGCATCGATCGATCGCATGGTGGAAGAAATCGCCCAAGCGAAGACCGTTATATGGAACGGTACTCTTGGCTACGCCGAACTACCGGAATTTGCCCATGGTTCAGCCCGCTTAGCGCTGTCGTTGGCAACTCAAACGAGCACCGCCTCCATTATTGGTGGTGGCGATACGGCCGATTTCGTACTGAAGTGGGACGGAAAAGGCGGTGAAAGTTTCACGCACGTATCGACTGGCGGTGGCGCTTCACTCGAATTGATGGCTGGCGAAAAACTCCCTGGGATCGAGAGTTTGCTTGACGCACCAAGATAAGCTACACTAAGGTTAATTAAATAAGCATAGGCACTATGGCACGCGATAAAAAACTGATCATTGGAAACTGGAAAATGAACCTCGGGGTGCATGAATCTAGTTTGTACCTCCATCGTTTGGCAAAAACGGTAAAAATACACCGAAACTTAGAGGTGGTAATCGCACCAACTATGTTAGCATTGCAAACATTAAGCATTCAAGTGCACTACCGCCAATTCAAATTGGCCGCCCAAAACTTTTATTGGCGCGACCATGGTGCGTACACCGGTGAAGTATCGGCCACGAGCCTTCGCGGTATCGTGCAATACGGTTTGGTGGGCCACTCAGAACGTCGCCATGTGTTCAACGAATCCGATAAAGATACCCGAGCAAAGGTGCAAGCAGCAATCCGTAATGGTATTCGCCCTATTTTATGTGTTGGTGAAACGACCAGTGAGCGTACTGCCGGTGAAACTCGTGACGTTATTCATGACCAATTAATCGGTGGGCTAGCGAATGTGACCAGCGAAGAACTTGCTCAAGTAGTTATTGCGTACGAACCCGTATGGGCGATCGGTACGGGAAATAATGCCATGCCAACCGATGTCACCGAGGCTATCGTTACTATTCGCCATCAGTTAAAACACCTTTATGGCGCAAAAGCCGCCAACGAAGTGCAGGTGCTTTATGGCGGTAGTGTCACGGCTGATAGCGCTGCCAGTTACTTAGCGTTAGGTGAAGTTGACGGGTTGCTTGTTGGTGGTGCGAGTTTAGATGAAAAAGCATTTAGTGCCATTGTTGAAAAAGCATATAACAGCGGTAAGAAATAGGTGGGCGGGGATATGTCTGATATAGATTTCGATGAACTAGATAGAGCGGTAAACGGAGCTTTGAACAATACGCCCACACCGCAACCGGTCGCTGACAATACTGCCCCTGCGCCAGTTACGCCACCTGTCGTTGAGCCAGTTGAACGAACGTCATTATCATCGGTCGCACCAACTTCTAAGCCTACTGCTCCAGTTGCTCCGGCAGCTCGCAGAAGTTCAGGCCGCTTCATGGATATGGTGCATCCATCTTCTGATATGCGTTCACGTACCGACGAACCTTCGGTAACGAGCCCGTTAAGTACTCCTTCTGTCGTAGCTCCGGCCCCAGCCGTCGTTAGCCAGCCGGTTGTCACCGCTCCTGAAATTATTGAGACGCCGGCCTGGAATGAGCCGCTTGAATCGCCATTCCTCCCTGATGCAAAAGTTGAAAAGCGTCCTCTTGGCGGTGGTGATACTCAAGCACCAAACGAATCAGAGGCTATTCCAAGTGGCTTTGATTTCCAAGGTTTGCTCGACGAACCTGACGAGGAACTGCTTGAAGCACCCGAACCCCAGGAACGACTCGAAGCGACTACGTTGCCGGACCCAATTGATTTCGCTGCTGCTCAAGCGCCAGTAGTAATTACGCCTATCGTACAAGAACCGGTCAAAGAAGCGCCTGCACGGCCGGAAGTGAATCCTGCACCGCTTCGCGCGCCCGAACCAGCTCCTCAGCCTGTCGCGGAAGAGCCAATTGGCCCGACATCAATTACTCCGCAATACAAAGAGCAGCCCAGCTCTAATCAAGAGTCTGGTGCTATTTTCGACACAGAGTCATATCATCAGCCAGTGGTGCAACCTGCCAAAAAGAAATCAGGCTGGCTAACCGTGCTTTGGATTTTATTACTCGTCGCCCTCGGTGCGGGTGGCGGATGGGCTATATATACCTACGTGTTACCGATGCTTTAGCCGCTCGGTTGTACTATAATAGTTTAAATGGATATTCTTGGGGGATTGAACGAAGCGCAGCAAGAGGCTGCTTTGACGACGTCGGGGCCGCTTTTGATTTTAGCGGGTGCGGGGAGCGGGAAAACAAAGACTTTGACTCACCGAATTGCTCTTCTCATTGCCGAAAAGGATGTGTGGCCGAGCCAAATTTTAGCCGTAACATTTACCAACAAAGCGGCTAAAGAAATGCGCGAGCGGCTTTCGGGCTTGCTGAGCCAACCCAACGACCGCTCGTTCATGCCCTGGATGGGTACCTTTCACGGTATATGCGTTCGGTTATTACGTATGGACGGACAATTCATCGATGTGCCGCGAAACTTCGTTATCTACGACGAGGATGATCGCCAAGGGCTGGTGAAACAAGCCATGAAGCAGCTTTCGATTACCGACAAAGACATGAAGCCGTCAGCGGTCAGCGGAGCGATTTCTTCGGCTAAAAATGCCATGCAAGACCCTGCTGAATACGAGGCCAATGCTCATTATCCTTTCCAGAAGAATGTCGCCAAAGTATATGATCTGTATGAAAAACGACGAAAAGAAGCGAAAGCACTTGATTTTGACGACCTGCTGTTAGAAGCGGTTAATTTACTGCAAAATAACAAAGAAATACGTGACAAATGGAAAAGCCATTTCAAATACATCATGATCGATGAGTATCAGGATACGAATGCCGCTCAATACCAGTTGGTGAAGCTATTGGCTAATGATGAACAGAATATTTGCGTCGTAGGTGATGACTGGCAGTCCATTTATAGTTGGCGCGGGGCTGATTTTACGAACATTCTTAATTTCGAACGTGATTTTCCGGGTGCAAAAGTGGTAAAACTCGAGCAAAATTATCGTAGCACAGGTAATATCCTGGAAGCTGCCCATCAAGTGATTACTAAAAATACTCAACGTACCGACAAGAAATTATGGACGGCCGAGGGAAGTGGTGCGCCGGTTCAAGTGCATGGCGTGTACGATGAGGCTGAAGAAGCTCGACAAGTCGCTGATCGTATCTCGGCCCAATCGACCATAGGCGCCCGCCGATATAATGACTTTGCCGTCCTATACCGTACGAACGCTCAGAGTTACACCCTTGAACGAGCTTTCTTGCAGATGCGCGTACCGTATCAAATTATTGGTGGGGTTCGTTTTTATGACCGTAAGGAAATCAAAGACATCATCGCTTACCTCAAATTGATTTACCAGCCGAATGACCGAATGAGTTTCAGCCGTATCGCCAATGTACCGACCAGAGGGGTCGGGGCGACGAGTTTGGAGCGCTTTTTAACGTGGCAAGCGGATGCCGGTATTGATATCATCGATGCTTTGGTAAGAGTAGAATCGGACAACGTCGTTACCGGCAAAGCAAAGACAGCCTTGACGCGGCTTGGTGAAAAGTTACTCAGTTTACGTGAACGTATCGAAGAAGCCAGCCCGGCCGAGATGATCGAATCGGTCATAAAGCTGGTTGGCTACCGAGACTATATTCTGGACGGTACTCCTCAAGCCGAGGACCGGGAAGAAAACCTTGGTTCGTTGCTTTCGGATGCGCAAAACTTTACGACTATTTCAGATTTCCTGGAAGAAGTCGCCTTGATGTCGAGCGTTGATAGCCAAAAAGACGGTGATACGGTGACATTGATGACCCTCCATGCCGCTAAAGGTCTCGAGTTCCCTGTAGTATTTATGGTGGGTATGGAAGAGGGGATATTACCTCATTCCCGAGTGTTCGAAGCCAGCCCGGCGGAACTAGAGGAAGAACGAAGGCTTTGTTATGTGGGAATGACCCGTGCTCGAGAAGAGCTTCACCTAAGCTACGCTTATAGCCGCCTTCAATTCGGTCAACGTGCTTATAACCCGATGTCACGCTTCATTAGTGATATGGGTGACCAGGTAGCAATGACCAATCCTGAACCGAACATCATGGGTTATCAGCCGGATGAGCCGTTTTATAGTGACGAAGTCGGCTTTGATGTTGGTGATAAAGTGCGGTCGGCTGCTTTCGGAGACGGAGAAATCATTGACGTGGACGGCATGGCGGTAACCATTGCTTTCATCAGTGGTCAGACTAAAAAATTAAATGCTGAATACGCTCATTTGCAAAAGCTTTAGTGATATAATAGATACAATATACTGTTAGGGAATGTTTATTTTTTGATGAGACTTCGTCTTCGTAAATCCACCACGTCTATTTCCGTGAGTTTAGCCATCTTGGGGGTATTGGGCCTTTTTGCCGGTACATTAATTGCACGCCCGGCGCTTGCGAGCGACCAAACCGGCCGTCTTATTTCTGTTCACGACCGTGGAAAAGAAACAGTCTTCCTTACGGAGGCCGATACGTTAAGAGACGCTTTTTCTGAAGCTGGGATTGAAATCGATTCGCACGATGCCGTCGAGCCGGCGATCGACGACAAACTAGTCGCAAGCGACTATCAAGTAAATATCTACCGAGCTCGCCCCGTGACCGTTATTGACGGCGCAACTCGCTTGAAAGTCGTAACTCCGTATCAAACGGCCGAGCAAATTATTGCCGATGTCGGTATTAATTTATACCCGGAAGATACCACGGACCTCACTCGTTCAACCGACATCGTGAGCGAGGGCGCAGGGTTGCAGTTGAAAATTGATCGCGCTTTGCCTTTGACCGTCGATTTGTTCGGTAAGCCAACCGAAATACGAACGCAAGCTACTATTGTTGAAGAATTGCTCGAAGAGAAAGATATAAAACTTGGTATAAATGACCGTATGTCCGTAGCAGATTCCGCTCTGGTTACTAGCAGCCTTCAGCTTCGTATTTGGCGCGAGGGTACGCAGACCGTACATGCCGAGGAGAATATCGCCTTTGCCGTCGAGCAAATCAAAGATGCTGACCGCGAGGTAGGGTACAAGGCGGTTCAAACACCAGGTGCGGAGGGTAAGCGCTCGGTGACGTATCAAATCGAAGTCATAAACGGTAAGGAAGTTTCTCGGACTGAAATCGCGTCAATCATTACGCAACAGCCGCAAACACAAGTTGAAGTTGTTGGTGCGAAGTCAAAGAACTTGGCATATACCGGCGGTGGTTCTAAAACCGAATGGTTGGCGCAATCACGAATTCCGCAAGAAAGCTGGGGTTATGCCGACTTCATGGTAAGCAAAGAAAGCGGTTGGAACCCTAACGCCGTCAATAAATCATCTGGCGCCTGTGGGTTGGCCCAAGCATTACCTTGTAGCAAAGTACCTGGTAACCCCCTGAATCCTGTCGATTCTTTGAACTGGATGAATGGGTACGTGAATGGCCGGTATGGTGGATGGCAGGGCGCATATAACTTCTGGCAGAAAAACCACTGGTATTAAATGGCTGGCCCTAAAAAATCACTTGGCCAGCATTGGCTCAAAGATCGAGACGTATTAGCGAAAATTGCCGATGACGCGCAGATTACTGCCGATGACACCGTGCTTGAAATCGGCCCGGGTTTGGGTACGTTAACAAGTGAATTGTTGCGTCGTGCGAAAAAGGTAGTTGCCGTCGAGCTGGACCAAGAACTTGCCGCAAAACTACCAGGCCAATTCCCAGGGACGTCACTTGAAGTGGTAAACCAGGACATTCTTTCTTTCGACCTGACGAAGCTTCCGAAACAGTATGTAGTCGTGGCAAATGTACCCTATTATATAACGTCAAAAATCATTCAACTACTTACCACATCAATGAATAAGCCGCGCACTATCGTACTGCTCATTCAAAAAGAGGTGGCTGAGCGTCTGGCTGCAGAACCGGGTGACATGAGTATTCTTGCGGTCAGCGCGCAAATTTATGCCGATGTCGAACTGAGCGATGTCGTGCCGGCTGCATATTTTACTCCGCCCCCGAAAGTGGATAGCCAGGTCGTTATCTTAAAGACTCGCCCGAAACCTATAGTTGCACCGCATGAAGAAAAATTATTTTTCAGAGTAGTAAAAGCTGGTTTTTCGGCAAAACGCAAAAAACTACGGAGTAGTATTTCGAGCGGGTTGCATATTTCCAAGCCGGAAGCCGAAACTTTGCTCATCGAAGCAGGCATTAACCCTGACGATAGAGCCGAGCAACTTTCTTTGGAAAACTGGCTGAGGCTCACTGCGACAGTTGCTCGAAGAGACTAGTGTTCAATGCTATAATTGAATAAATGACAGAGGTATCAACTTCTCGTATAAAGTTTTGGGTAGGCAAAATTTTATCTATCAGAGGCCTATATGCCGTAGTGCTTGCGGCGGGTGTGCTCATGGTTGCCGTGAGCGTACTCGTACAATCGTCCGCTCAGGCTCAGAATGAAACTAAGCGCTTGATAACAGTATATGACCGCGGTGCGCACAGTTCGTTTTTAACCGACAAGAAAACACTCGCAGCGGCACTTGCCGAAAACGGCATTGAACTCGATCCGCGAGATACGGTGGAGCCGTCGCGTGAGGAAGAGCTTGTCGCGCCAAATTACCAGGTAAATATATATCGGGCTCGGCCGGTGTTTGTTATCGACGGTTCGACCCGAGTAAAAATTATGACGCCGTATCAGGTGCCTGAGCGCATCGCCAAGGATGCTGGTATTGTGATATTCCCTGAAGACGATACGATAGTTCGTCCATCGGAAGATTATATTGGTGACGGAGCTGGTTTACAGATGACCATCGACCGTGCCGTTCAAATCACCCTCGATCTATATAGTAAAACGACAGCTATCCGTACCCAGGGAGCTACCGTTGGCGAGATGCTGAAAGAAAAAGGTATTGAATTGGGAGTGAATGGTCGGGTATCCGTACCAGTCGATACGCCTATCGTGGCTGGTATGGAAGTGCGCGTATGGCGAGAAGGGAAGCAGACGATCTCGGTAGAACAAGCGGTCCCTTTCCAAAATGAACGTATTTTTGACGCCGATCGGCCAATCGGCTACCGAACAGTGGCGACACCTGGAATCGAAGGGGTACGCATGTTGACCTATGAGATTGAAGTAAAAGACGGCGTGGAGATTTCACGAACGCAAATTGCGAGTATCGTGACAAAACAGCCATCGAAACAAGTGGAATTGGTCGGTATCAAAAGTAACCCGAATGCTCTTACCAAAGCAAAAGGCGCTCAAATATATACCGATAGCAAAGGTATCAAGCACCGTGAAACGTATTATGATTTGAGCATGAAAAGGGTTATGCAGGCCTGCGGCCAAGGTGGATACTATGAGGTTCGTGTCGATGGTGTGAAAGTCGATGCTCAAGGGTACGCGATCATCGCTGCGAACTATGGGCGTTACCCGCGGTGTTCGATCGTTGAAACGAGCGTAGGGCCGGGCAAAGTATACGACACTGGTGGTTTCGCGGCCAAGCATCCGGATGGTTTTGACATAGCGACCGATTGGTCAAAGCCAGACGGCATTTGATACTATCTGACAGTTCGCTAGTCAATCTGTTACAATAGGTGCAAATGGAAGAATCACAAAAGAAACTTTATATCGCCACAGCTATTCCGTACGTAAACGGAATGCCTCATATTGGGCACGCCATGGATTACATGCTGGCCGACATCTGGACTCGATACCAACGCCAAAATGGGTTTGAGGTTCGTTTTCAAGTAGGAACGGATGAACACGGGAACAAGATTTCAGCCAAGGCAGCCGAAGAGGGCTTAGACCCTAAATCCTACACTGATAAGATGTACCTTAACTTTGAAAACTTCATCAAAAAAGTCGGCGCGCAATATACCGACTTTGTTCGCACTACCGACGAACATCATGTTGAAGCAGTGCGTTATATTTGGGCACAACTGAAGCCATACATCTACAAAGGGACGTATAGCGGTTGGTACTGCATGGGCCACGAGGCATTCTTTACCGATAACGAAGTTCAAGCCCTTGGCGGTATCTGCCCTGATCACCAAAAACCCTTCGAACAGGTAAGTGAAGAAAATTATTTCTTCAAAACCAGCGCGTTTACTGACAAAATCAAAGAAGCTATCAAAAATGACACAATGAAAATTTACCCGGAATTCAGAAAAAATGAATTTTTGGAGCTTATCAAAGATGGCTTGGCCGATGTCAGTGTTTCTCGGCCTAAGAAAAACCTGACGTGGGGTATTCCTGTACCTGACGACCCAGACCAAATCATGTACGTGTGGTTAGACGCCCTGGCAAACTATATCACTGTTATCGGTTACCCTGACCGTGTGAACGAGTACACGTCATTTTGGCCGGCAGACGTACAAGTAATCGGTAAGGATATTCTTCGCTTCCACGCAGGTATTTGGCCGGCTATGTTGATGGGGATTGGCTTGGAATTACCAAAAAGATTATTAGTTCACGGTTTCGTGAATATTAGTGGTGCGAAAATTAGCAAAAGTGTCGGCAATGTCATTGATCCGAATGAAATTATCGATCAATATGGCCTCGATGCTTTTCGTTATTTCTTCTCGCGCCATATTCCGACACTTGATGATGGTGACTTTACGTGGGAAAAATTTGAGACTGCCTATAACGGTGAACTTGGAAACGATTTAGGTAACTTAATTCAACGTGTCTCCAGTATGATCGTACGTTACCAAGCTGGTGTTATCGGTGAGTCGCAGCAAACTGAACACGATATGACTAACTACCATCACGCCATGGAAGCACTTGAATTCAACAAAGCGATCGATGAGGTATGGAATATGGTACGAAGCCTCAATCAGTACATCGATAACGTCAAGCCGTGGGAAGTGGCAAGAGGAATCGGTAAAGACCCCGAAGCCGAACCGCACCTTGCTGAAATACTTGCTCATTGTGCCGGTGCTCTCGTGCAAATCGGCGACTTACTAATACCGTTCATGCCTGATACTGCTGCCGCTATTCATCAGATATTTGAATCAGGAGTGGTCAAGCAATCGGAAGGCGTGCTATTTCCTAAGCGCTATATTCACACCGCCGACCCGCATGCCGCTAAACAATAATGTTTGTCGATACCCATTGCCATATTCACGAGTCCTATGAACTTCCTATCGACGAAGTGCTCCAACGAGCTGTCGCGGCTGGGGTCGGCGAATATATATGCGTCGGTACATCCGAGCAGAGTTCCGAACAAGCAATAGAGTTTGCCGAAACGCATGATTCAACCTGTGCTTCTATTGGCGTACATCCCCATGACACCAAAGATGGGTACGATGCCATTGCGACATTGGCTGGAAGTTCGTCGAAAATAATAGCGGTTGGTGAAATTGGCTTGGATTATTTTTACACCCATAGTCCTCGGGAAGTTCAGCTCGAAGCTCTCGAAGCGCAGATACAGGTGGCGCTCAAACATTCTTTGCCGATTATTTTCCATGTGCGCGAAGCTTTTGATGATTTTTGGCCAGTTTTCGATAAGTACCCGGGAATTAAGGGTGTTTTGCATAGTTTTACCGATTCGGCAGAAAATTTACAGAAGGCACTTGAGCGCGGATTGTACATCGGAGTAAATGGAATCAGTACGTTTACCAAAGATGAAGCGCAGAAAGCAATGTTCGACGCCATTCCCTTAAACCGCTTACTCTTTGAGACCGATGCACCATTCTTGACGCCAGCGCCATTTCGTGGTAAGATAAATGAGCCCGCGTATGTGAAGCTTGTTGCTGAATATCATGCGAATCGTCGGGGTATACCCCTTGATGATATCGCCGCAGCAACCACCGCAAACGCCCGTACGTTGTTTTCACTAAACACGATCTCTTAAACCAACACACCACCACAAACATTCCATTACTAAACGGATGACTTTACTATGGCCAACGGACAATTCATTATCCCTGAGACTCCATCGACAACCCCTACCGAACCGACCTACGAAACCCAGCAAGCTGAGGCTTTCTCGGCGCATATTGACGCCCAGCATTACACACCTGAAACACAACCAGGCATGTACCATTTCGTGAAAGAGATTGAAACGCGACTTGAATCGTACCGCGAAACAGCAGTGGCAATCGAAGAAAATAAGCACAAATGGCTGAGGGCCGTAAAATCACTGGTTACCACTCCTAAACCTATTGTTTCGGAACTCATTGAAAGTGAAAGTAAAATTGGTGGTATGTTATTCCAACGGCAATACCCTCACCACGACATACGGTTCTGGGAAAAAGATGGCGGTTGGTTTTGCGGTTACAGTGACGGTGCGAAAGTAAAACTTGAAGATTCCACTATTCACTATGAATTTAGCGAGTATGCCATTCAAAAAATGTACCAAGGCCGCACAATCCCATTTGTTCCAGGCGAAGAGACCAACTTACTCAATGCGGTACGGGAATTCGAACATGCCGTAGTGCATGAACTGTATCCGTTCGAAGAAGCGTTGCAAGAGCTCAAAAAAGACGACGTTCGTTTAGCAGCATAGCTCATGCATAAGCTATAATAAGGGAGTGAAAAACGAGGTGATCTATCTTGACCATGCGGCAGCAACGCCGCTTGAACCAAAAGTATTAGCGGCTATGCAGCCGTACTTTTCCGATGCTTTTTTTAACCCGTCCGCCCCGTATGCTCCAGCAATTATGGTCCGTCGGGCGTATGAGGCGGCGAAAGATACTATCGGGCGGGCTATGGGTGCTCGTGGTGACGACATCATTCTTACCGCAGGGGCGACGGAGTCGATCAATTTAGCGTTTTCAAGCATTGGTGGCCATATCATCACTGCTAATATCGAACATCACGCCGTCTTGGCAGCTGCCAAGCTATTTGAACATACTATCATCGAAGCTGACGAACGTGCCGTCGTTTCGGCCGAGAGCGTACGAAAGGCTATTCGTCCTGATACGCGCCTGGTGAGTATTGCCTTGGCAAATAATGAGGTAGGAACTATCCAGCCTCTGCGTGATATTGCCGAAGTAGTTAAAAAAGAGCGTGATACTCGGCTGGCTCGTGGCGATCACACACCTATTTACTTACATAGCGACGCATCGCAAGGTGTCGGTCAACTCGACGTAAATGTGGCTCGGCTTGGCGTCGATTTGCTGACACTTAATGCAGCCAAGGTGTACGGCCCAAAGCAGGTGGGGTTGTTATGGTCAGCACCTTCGGTCGAACTAAAACCATATATCGTTGGTGGTGGGCAAGAACGGGGTATTCGGAGTGGCACCGAAAACGTAGCTGGCGCGATTGGGTTTGCAAGGGCTATGGAGTTAGCAGCCGAACATAGAGGTTTTGAATCAAAACGGCTCATGAAACTGCGCGATTCGATGCAGAAAAAGCTTATCGAAGCATTTCCGAAAGCAGTTCTTTCAGGCCATCAACGACACCGCTTGGCTGGCCACTTGCATATTTCATTTCCTGGCCTTGATGCCGAACGGGTTCTGTTTGCACTTGAAAACCGTGGAGTATTAGTTGCCACAGGCAGCGCCTGCGCGGCGAACAAAGGTACCCGGTCACACGTGCTCACGGCTATCGGGCTGGCGCCGGAAGTTGCCGATGGTAGTTTGCGCCTTACACTTGGCCATTTATCAACCGAAGAAAACACCCTTCAGGCGGCTGATATCATCATTGAAGAAGTAACTAAAGAATACGCTCGGGTAGGTGAGTCATGAAATGGCTTGTTTTTGCCGGTACGTTAGTACTTATCTTCATCGTCATCCTAACCGTTTACTTGCAACCAAATAACTTCTTACGATGCTCCGTGACGCCTAACCAAACTGGTGAATGTGCCGAATCGGATGCGATAGTAGTGGTGAGCGGTGGCGATACCAGGGCGCGTACCGAAGCAGGGATAGCTTTATACAAAAACGGCTGGGCTGATACGATTATTTTCTCGGGTGCGGCCCAAGACAAAACTGGCCCAAGCAATGCCCAGGCCATGCAATCGCAAGCCGAGCAAGCGGGTGTGCCGGAAGCGGCGATCATCATCGATGAAAATGCCGAATCGACACAGCAAAACGCTCAGAATACGCGAACCATTTTCGGGGACCGTGGCTTCGATGACATCATCCTAGTGACGTCGGGCTATCACCAACGTCGAGCGAGCCTCGAATTTAATAAATTAGCCGAAGATGTCGCTATCCGTAATCACCCGGTGACACAAGATAGCGACTGGGGATGGTTCTGGTGGCTGACCCCGCGCGGTTGGTGGCTTTCCGGTGGAGAATTAGTAAAAATTATTGCCTTTTATTTAGGAGCGACGGCATGACAAAAGTATACGTAGGTATGAGCGGCGGCGTTGACTCTTCGCTAACGGCCGCTTTGTTGGTAGAGCAAGGGTATGATGTGACCGGTGTATACATGAAAAACTGGACGCAGGATTTACCTGGCATGAAATGCCCGTGGGCCGACGACTTAGCTGACGCGAAACGGGTCGCGGTACAACTTGGTATCGATTTCAAGGTGTTTGATTTCGAAAACGAATACAAACAAAAAGTAGTCGATTATATGATCGAAGAATACCGGTTAGGGCGCACTCCGAACCCCGATATTATGTGTAACCAAGAGGTAAAATTCAAGATTTTCCTCGAAACAGCTCTTGAGGATGGTGCCGATTTGATTGCTACCGGCCATTACGCACGAGTAAAAGACGGTACGTTGTTACAAGCTGTCGATACGAATAAGGACCAGACGTATTTCTTGTATCGAGTAACCGGCGATGCCCTTTCGAAAACACTTTTCCCATTAGGTGAGTTTACGAAGCCAGAGGTTCGTGAGATGGCTCAACAGCGCGGCCTATTTACGGCTGGTAAAAAAGATAGCCAGGGGATTTGTTTCGTCGGTCAAATTGGTATTCGTGAATTTCTAAGCCAATACGTCGAGCAAAAAGCGGGCTCGATTATCGATAAGCAAACAGGCACGGTACTTGGGCAACACGACGGCGCGATTTTCTATACCATCGGGCAACGCCACGGGCTGGATGTTGGCGGAGGTTTGCCATATTACGTAGTCGGTAAGGATATGGATAAAAACGAAGTGTACGTAACCACTAACTTAAATGACGATGCTTTATGGCGCCCAGAGCTCACGGTCGCCAGTGCCCACTGGATCAACCATACGCCCGAAATCGGTGAATATCAGGTACGGGTTCGTCACCGTGCGTCACTTATTTCAACCGAGCTATCGTTTAACGACGACGGGAACGTAAGCTTGCACCTTGCCAACGCAGAACGTGCGGTTGCGCCGGGCCAATCTATCGTCATTTATAAAAATGAAGAATGTGTGGGCGGCGGCATTGTCGCTTAAGGCTTTTCTCAGCTCGAACCGCTACACTGTGTAAGTAAGGTATCGACTTAGACTTTTCTGCGAGGGATGCCTTATATATCCCGCACGTTTTACTTGAAGTTGATATAGTATTTCAAGTCATTAAAAGCCACCTCACGCCCACCCGGAGGTGGCTTTTTGTTTGGCTCGAAAAATGGTACAATAACCTTAATGAACGCTCAAGATATTCGCAACTCGTACCTCGAGTTCTTCAAACAACGTGGCCACGAAATTATTCCTCGTGCTCAGCTTATTCCTTTCAACGACCCGACAACATTATTTACGGGAAGCGGTATGCAGCCTTTGTTGCCGTACTTACTTGGCCAGGAACACCCGGCGGGTGTACGTTTGGTCGATAGCCAAACCTGTTTACGTGCCCAAGATATCGAAGACGTAGGCGATAACCGTCATACTACTTTCTTTGAAATGCTCGGTAACTGGAGTATGGGCGACTATTTCAAGGAACAACAAATTCGTTGGTTCTTTGAGTTTTTAGTTGACGTGGTAAAGCTCGACCCGAACAAGCTGTATGTAACAGCTTTCATAGGTGATGAGAAAAATGGTATTCCACGCGACGATGAAGCGGCAAACATTTGGCAAAAAGTGTTCACTGAACGTGGTATCCAAGCTGATATCGTCGAAGTTGGCTCACAAGCTGATGGTGATGCTCGTGGCATAAAGCCAGGTGAGCGAATTTTCTTTTATGACGATGGTGAAAACTGGTGGAGCCGTGGCGGCGGTTTGGAAAAAACGCCCATCGGCGACCCGTGCGGCCCAGATAGCGAAGTATTTTATGACTTTGGCCCTGAAAATCACGCCGAAGGCTTTGGCTTGGCGCACCCTGCGAGCGACAGTGGCCAATTCATGGAAATTGGCAACCAGGTGTTCATGCAATATCGACGTAACGAAGACGGAAGCTTTACTCCGCTTGAAAAGCAAAATGTCGACTTCGGTGGTGGCTTAGAGCGAATTGCCGCAGCTCAAATCGATAGCCCCGACGTATTTCGTATCAGCCTGTTATGGCCGATCATCGAAAAAATCCAAACGTTGAGCGGTAAAAATTACGACAGCCACACTACGAGCATGCGAGTCATTGCCGACCACCTGCGGGCCGCAACGTTCTTAGCGGTAGACGGCGTGAAGCCTGCCAACAAAGAGCAGGGGTATGTAATGCGCCGTTTGCTCCGCCGAGCAATTCGTTTTGCCTTTGATTTAGGTATCGAGCAAAACTTCTTCGAAGAAATCGTGCCAGTCATCGCTGATTTATACGCAGCCGATTATCCGGAAGTGGCAGCAGCTCGCGAAGAAGTTATCGCGACGTTGGTGAAGGAAGAAAAAGTCTTCCGTCAAACACTACGTAAAGGCCTCAAGCAACTGGAAAAGTTTGCCGAGAGTGGTTTGACCGGTTCGGAGCTATTTACCCTCTATGACACATTCGGTTTCCCCGTCGAGCTTTCGACGGAAGAAGCATTTAAGCAAAGCATTCAGCTATCAGAAAACTGGCGTGAAGAATTCGATGTGCAAATGGCCGAACAACGAGCCCGTTCTCAAACCGCGGCGAAAGGCACCTTCAAAGGTGGCTTGGGCGGCCAAACGTTGCAACATAAAAAGTACCACACCGCTACTCACCTGATGTATGCCGCATTGAAACAAGTTGTTGGCAACCATGTTACGCAGCATGGAAGCAATATCACCGAAGAACGTCTGCGTTTCGACTTCAACAATGACGAAAAAGTAACTCGTGAACAATTGGACGAAGTCGAAAGGTTAGTGAACCAATGGATTTCGTGGGACGTTCCGGTCTCGTTTACCGAATACCCGACTGCGGAAGCTTTTGAGATGGGTGCTATCGGCGCCTTTGGCGATAAATACGGTGAAACGGTCAAAGTTTATCAAATGGGTGAAGGCGAACAGCGTGTCAGCTTTGAAATTTGTGGCGGCCCTCATGTCGATCATACCGGCCAACTCGCCGAAGACGGTAAAGTGTTCAAGATCACCAAAGAAGAAGCGTCAAGCGCTGGTATCCGCCGCGTAAAAGCCGTCTTACTTTAAGCCGAAATAACTTCGTCGAACCAATTTACGAATAGCTGCTTTACGTTTACATCGGTAATGTCGAGGGGCGTTATTCGACCCTGTGATTTCTTTTCGAAATTAATGCCGATGAGTTGCGGGGTGATACCTGAGACGATAATTCTTTCCGCTACTTTTTCGATGGTCCGTTCATTTACTTGTTGAAAGGTAAGTGCGAGGTAGTGCGATTCTTGTGTATCCAGCTCAACCATTTCTTTTGAATGTTCAAGAAAAAGTTTCACGATAGTGACTTCAGGGCTTTCCGTTTCTTCATAACGTAATTTTATTTTCTCTGGGTCCGAAGGCGCAGAAGGGTCTTTTATTTCATGAGTAATTTCATGTACGGTTTGGCTTTTCCCGTGAGTTTCACCGAGTTGTACCCAAAGCTTTTGAATATTCTTTTGGTGTACTGCGGGAGTATCCATAAAATCGTCTAAGGTGCTCATGTATTTATCAATGTACAATTTTGAGGCGCCATTAAGTTGGCATAATAGGGTGAAAAGTTCCTTGCTATCAAGTACATCCATATCAAATTCATCACCAATCTTAGAGATGTAGTAACGGTCCGCCTGAGTAGTATCACTTTGAATTTGAACGGAGGGATAATCACCTACTTCAGAAGTGATGGTTGCGTCTATGAAGAGTGCGTCGTCATCAGCTCGGACAGTACCGTTTAAGCGGTAGGCATACGCATCTACGACATCGAGCACCGGTTCCGACTCGTCGTTTTCAAAGAAAATTTCATGGCTCTCTTCGATTGTTGTATTGGGGTAAAAATAGCGGAGCGATAATTCATCGGTGCAACCAGGGGTGACATTGGTAATCGCAATTGAGGTTGATGCGGGATGTTTCTCTAGAAGCCTCAATAAACGGTCATCAAAGGCCATGTCGGCAAAGTATTCAGCTTGCGCCGCCTCTAGTGAGGGAGGTAGGGTGTCTCGTTCGAGCTTATCAAGGGGCTTATTGCCTTCGAAATGGCTGTCAGAAAAATTCATTGTTATATTATAGCATAAACAGTAATAAATTTCAAGTAGGATTGAAAATAATACGTAAGCACGACCTTTTTCCTCACTGCTAATGGTATAATGGAGAACAACTATGGTATTAGAAAAATTGCGATCAAAGCGAAAGCCATCTAATGACGATTATATTGTCGCATTAGATATTGGAACTGAATTTGTCAAAGCTCTCATTGCAAAAGTAGAGGGCGAAGAATTGAAAATTGTTGGTGTTGGCCGTTCTCGCCAAGAGGTAAGCGACATGCACTCCGGAGCGATTGCCGATATCGCCGGCGTGGTTCGTAACTGCGAAGAAGCTTTAGCCGATGCTGAAGAGCAAGCCGGGTTACAGGCCAAACGAGTGATTATAGGAATTGCGGGTGAACTTGTAAAAGGGGTAACCGATACTATTCGCTACCGGCGCCCTCAGCCCGACCGTCCACTGGATGATTCCGAAATGGAGTTTATCATCGAAAAAGTTCAAGAACGGGCCCAATTGAAAGCGCAAAAGCAAATTGGCCTTGAAACGGGAAATGAAGACGTAGAGGTTAAGTTGGTGAACAGCGCGCTGGTCGGTATCCATATCGATGGGTACAAAGTGAGTAACCCTATCGGTTTCCAGGGCCGCGATGTCGCGGTACAAATTTATACGGCCTTCGCTCCTATGGTGCATATTGGCGCCTTGGAGCGAGTTGCAGATGAGCTTTCGCTTGAGTTATTGGCGGTAGCCGCCGAGCCATTTGCGGTGAGCCGTAGTGTGCTTGGAAACGATGCGAGCAATAACTTCACCGCTATCTTGGCGGATGTCGGGGGCGGTACGACCGACATTGCCGTCGTGAATGACGGCGGCGTCGAGGGTACCAAAATGTTTGGTATCGGTGGGCGGAGCTTTACGCAAACTATTGCCAGCGATATGAACTTGCCGTATAAAGATGCCGAAAAATTAAAGGTGAACATTGGCCACGAGCAAATCAAAGAATCGGTGAAAAAAGAAGTGAACGAAGCGATCGATAAGACGCTTGAAGTATGGATCGCCGGCGTTGAATTGGCATTGAGCGAATTTGATTCGGTCGATCATTTGCCGAACCGTATTTTGTTGTGTGGTGGTGGGTCAAGCTTGGATAAGCTTGTCGTTGCTTTGAATGGTACTTCTTGGCACAAAGAATTACCTTTCACGAAGAAACCGACGGTTCACCATATTAATCCGTCTGAAGTGATTGGCGTTGCCGATACGACTGGTGACGTAACCGACCATACCTTCATTACGGCCATGGGCCTTCTAAGGGTGGGGTATGATACACTTATAGGGAGTGGTGAGGGAGACTCCATTAAAGAAAAATTTAATAGGCTCCTGAAAATCTAGTATGAATAAAGACGTTATCTACATCGATGTTGACGATGACATCACGGCGATCATCGGCAAAATTAAAAAAGCCAAGGAGAAGATTGTCGCCTTGGTTCCTCCGAAACGAGCGGGGGCGCTTCAAAGTGCGGTAAACCTACGGCTTCTTGACCGTATGGCCCGTGCCGAAAAAAAGCAGCTTGTACTAATTACGAATAACCAAGCGCTCGTAGGCCTTGCGGCAAGCGCCAAAATACCTGTAGCCAAAAACCTACAAAGCAAACCTGAAGTTGCCGAAGTCGCAGCCTTAGCGGTAGATGACGGTGACGATATCATTGACGGTGCTGATTTACCTGTCGGTGACCATGCTAAATCGTTGAAAGTAAAAGATGGTACTGCTGTAGCGGCGCCAGTATCGATGCGAAGTGATGATATCGATGCGACCGACTTGGACATCGATGGCGAATCGGTCACCGGGCCTGTTGCCGCGGCAACGGTTGCAAAGTCTGGTATAGCTAAATCTGCCAAAAAAGCCAAAAAATCAAAAATCCCTAATTTTGACACCTTCCGTAAGAAGCTATTCTTAGGTATTGGCGGTGGCGTGGCGCTTATCGCATTATTAATTTGGATGTTCGTGTTTGCGCCAGCCGCGACGGTTGTCATTACTGCTAGTACTACACCTGCGCCGGTGAGCTCTGCTATCACGCTAGGTGGTACAGCCGCGACTGATTTTGAAAAGGGCGTTATCAGCTCAGTATCGCAGCAGAACCAGAAGGACGAGAGTGTTGAGTTTGAGGCGACCGGGCAGCGTGATACGGGCGAAAAGGCGACAGGTACGGTGAGGTTTTCAACTGACGATGCTTCAACCGCAATTGGTGGCGCAACTATACCTGCGGGCACCCGTTTAACATCATCATCTGGATCCGTATTTATTACCGATAGCGCAGTTACTATTAATCCTAGTAACTACCGAAATGCTCAGGTAGGCGCGACGGCTTCTGAAAGTGGCACAAGCTTTAACGGTGCAAGTGGGCAGCTATCGGGAGCACCGAGTAGAATCAACGCGTCTTTAGTCGGCAGTACTAGTGGCGGAACAACTAACGTGGTAAAGGTTGTATCGGCTGACGACATTGAGCGTGCTCAAGGTCAACTTGTCGGCACGTCAACAGACGCTCAAAAAGATGAACTGAAAAAGAAGTTTACGAACGGAGAAATAGTAATTGACAGCAGTTTCGTAGTTGATCGTGGCTCGATTGTGTCAACTCCAGCGGTCAATGCGGCAGCCCCTGACGGCAAAGCTAAACTCTCCATCTCAACCACCTATTCAATTCAAGCCGTGTCAAAAAACGACCTCGATACCTACTTAAGAAAAAACCTCGAGGCTAACCTTGACGATAAAGATGCGCAAAAGGTGTATAGCACCGGTGCTGATAATGCGACTTTGAGCAACTTCCGCAAAGAAGGTGATGCTATGATCGCTTCGGTGAATGCCAACGGTAGTGTCGGGCCGATCATCGATGAAGATGCTATCAAAGAAGAGGTTAAAGGCAAACGCTATGGCGAAGTGCAGCAAAGCATTGAAACCATGAACGGCGTAAAAAGCGTTGACGTACAATTCTCTTACTTCTGGGTACGAAGCGTTCCGAATAACACCGACAAGATAACGATTCAATTCAAAGTGCAGGATGAGTAGTCGAAAGTTCATGTGTTTAGATGTGGGTGAAAAACGTATTGGCGTCGCTATCGCCGACGACGCGGTTCGAATTGCAATCCCGTTTACGACAATCGAGGTGACGGGAAACGAAATCGCAGAAATAGCCGAAATTGCTTTGAAGGAATCTGCTGACACAATTGTGATCGGCTACCCTCGAAACCAACAAGGCGAGGCAACTGCTCAAACGGAATATGTTGAACAGTTCGCACGGCAGCTGGAGGATATTGGTCCTAAGCTCGTATTTCAAGACGAGTCACTTACCAGCGTTTTAGCCGAACAAAGGCTTATTAATCAGAAAAAACCATATTCAAAAGGTGATATCGATGCGAATGCCGCCAGTATCATCTTGCAAGATTACTTGGAGGTAACGTATGGATATTAAACCCGTTCGAGTTCCGGCACGTCCACCCGTACAGCCCCCTGCGCAGCCACCGGCACAGGTAGAGCCGCCGGCTGTTCCGCCTGTTGCTGAAGCACCGGCACCATTGCCAATCGATACTAATGACACTCCGGCAAAGAAACATCGAAAGCGAAAGGCATGGCTTGTCATACTTGTGAGTCTGCTTGCCGTACTGCTCGTCGCAGCCGTAAGCGTATGGGCGTGGTATCAATACCAGCTATCACCGGTTGATTCGAAAAATGATGCTAAGGTAAAAATTGACATTGCTCCCGCTAGTGCACCCTCGACTATCGCAACCTTGCTTGAGGAAAAAGGTGTTATTAGAGATGATGTAGCCTTCCTTTGGTATACTCGTGTGACTGGCGTACAAAATAGCCTTCAGGCCGGATCATACGCGTTATCTCCTTCAGAATCAACGGGTGAGATTGTCGATCAACTTGTAAAAGGGAGCGTAGGTACGTTTATGATTACTTTTTATCCTGGTGCAACGTTAGTTGATAGGGTGACAAAGCCAGAAAATAGAATTGATGTTACATCTGTACTTGAAAAAGCCGGGTATAGCACCGAGGAAATTACAGCTGCGCTTACGAAGACCTATGACCATCCAGTGTTTCAAGATAAGCCTGCGACTGCCGACCTCGAAGGGTATATCTTTGGTGAGACCTATCAGTTCAACACAGGTGTATCGGTGGAAACTATACTTACGCGTACTTTTGACGAGTTGTATAAGTGGGTGGCACAAGAAAACCTCGTTTCTGCATTTAAGCAGCAAGGTCTATCGCTTTACGAGGGGATTACCTTAGCTTCGATTATTCAACGTGAATCAGGAGGTGACGATAAGGCGCAGATAGCTCAAGTGTTTTATAGTCGTATGGCAATTAACATGCAACTTGGCTCAGATGTGACATATCAATATATCGCTGATAAAACGGACCAAACCCGTGACCCGGGCCTTGATTCGCCATACAATACTCGTCGCTACGTAGGGCTTCCTCCTGGCCCGATAGCCGTACCTGGGCTGGCGGCGTTACGTGCAGTCGCTGCCCCTGCGAGTGGGGATTACCTCTATTTCCTTAGTGGAGACGACGATAGTACCTACTTTGCTCGTACCTTGGACGAGCATGAAGCAAACATTGTTAACCACTGTAAGTCGAAGTGTCAGATCATATAACCTGCTCGAGAGGTTATTTGACAAAATTCTATATTTATAAAATAAATTGACGAAAAAAGCTATAGTTGCTATACTAATATAAGCACATTTTGTGAACTCGAACTACTAGTGATACCAAAACCCTTTTTGGCCGGTAGCACCTGCGAGTGGGGAATAGAGACACAAATGGGCCTATCTGAAATGTCGCACGGAAGCAAGAACACTATAATAATTAACACTGGTCGACACGCATCCTTTTCTTTTTTAAGAAGTAAGACAGAGTACGGTAGTAGCCCTCGAGAGAAATCCGAGCGGCAGGAGAACGATAATTCGTAATGATTTTACGAGAGGTAACGCTTCAGTTACCCAGGGTGGAGCAATCGCAGCACAGCCACAAGCTATGCCAGCATCACAATTAGCAAAGCGATCATCAAAAGGTCGTGTTAAATCGTCAACCGTCGCTATCTATACAAGCGTATTCGCCCTTCTCGTGGCGGTTATTGCAATTGGATACCGAGCCCCTGAACAGGGCGCAACGGCAGTTTCTGCTGCTCCTGTTGCAAATACTTCGGTTCCAACGGCCGAACGGCCGGCCGTTAACGATGTCGTTGCGAACGATATTGCCGCATCAGTCGCCGCAGCATCTAACCTCGCGATCGCACCAAACGTCGCGGAACGTGCTGTTTCGACCCGCGTTCAAACACAGTACGCGGCAAGCGACGTGACAAGCTCGATTAGTAAACCGACAATCGTGCAACTTTCATCGGCGACCCGTAACATCACCAAATACCCTGTGGTTGCGGGTGACACTGTTGAAAGTGTAGCAGCGAAATTTGGTATTTCAGGTGACACCATCAAATGGGCGAACAACCTTACGACCAGTGCGCTTGCAGCCGGTTCTACGCTCGACATCCTTCCGCGTGACGGTATCGTCTATACCGTAAAAGATGGCGATACGGTTCAATCGTTAGCCGACAAATATAAAGCAGATGCCTCATCCATCACTACTTATAATGACCTTGAGATTAGCGGTTTATCTGCTGGGCTTAAGATTGTTATTCCTGGTGCGCAATTACCGACAAACGAACGCCCAGGCTATCGTGCTCCTGTAGCTGCTTCCCGAAGCACCACCGGTGGTACATATATTACCGGTTACAGCTCTGGCTTCTCTAATGGAAGTACTTGGTTTATCAAGCGTGGTACACCAAACAAAGGTTCATACGCTTTCGGTAACTGTACGGCATATGCCTTCGACCGACGCGCCGAACTGGGCCGACCAATTGGTCAACGATGGGGTAACGCTGGGTCATGGGCTACGAACGCTCGAAGTGCAGGCTACACAGTGAACCGCACTCCTGCTGCCGGTGCAGTCATCCAGGACTCAGGGCATGTTGCTATCGTAGAATCTGTTCTTCCGAACGGCGACTTACAACTGAGCGAAATGAATGCTCGTGTGTCAGGCGGTGGATACAATATTGTTTCTGGACGTATCTTGCCTGCTGGCCAAGTAAGCCAATACTATTATATTCACTAGAACGTATAAGGTTCCAAGCCGAATCGCCTCTGTTAAAACAGGGGCGATTCTGTTATAATAAGATTACTATGTTCGTTGATACCGCTAAAGTATTTGTACAGGCAGGACGAGGCGGCGACGGAGCCGTCAGTTTTCGGCATGAAATTTATATTGATAAGGGTGGCCCTGATGGTGGTGACGGCGGTAAAGGCGGCGACGTTATCTTTGTTGCGAGCGGCAACGTAAATACTCTTCTAGATTTCCGTTATAAACCCGAGCTTAAAGGCGAACCAGGCCAAGCCGGTTCTAAGCGGGATCGTCACGGTAAATCAGGGGCGGCAAAGTACGTAAAGGTTCCACTCGGTACACTCGTTAAACGAGAGGGTGAAGTGATCGCAGACTTAACCGAAGACGGGCAGGAAATCATAATCGCTAAAGGTGGCGACGGTGGCTTCGGTAATGCCCACTTTAAATCGTCGGTTCGCCAAACTCCTCGTATTGCCGAAAAGGGAGAAATGGGTGATACCTTCGAAGCAGAATTAGAATTAAAATTATTAGCCGACGTCGGGCTGGTAGGCTTTCCAAATGCAGGTAAGTCAACTTTCCTGAGCGTCGTAACGAACGCCACTCCTGAAATTGCGAACTATGCCTTCACAACTCTTACTCCTAACCTTGGAGTGGCAGATATCGATGATGGAAGCTTATTGATTGCTGACATTCCCGGTCTAATCGAAGGGGCGAGCGAAGGCAAAGGCCTGGGGGATGCATTTTTGCGCCACGTCGAACGCACGGCGGTTATTTTGCACCTCATTGACGTATATGAAAACGATGTACCCAAAGCTTACGAGACTATCCGTAATGAACTTGAAGCCTATAGCAATAACCTTGTCACTCGCCCGGAGGTGATTGCCTTGACGAAAACCGAAGGCTTAGATAAAGAGATCGTCGATATGCAAATCGATGCCATGAAAACAGTAGCCGGCGATACTCCCGTATTTGCGATATCATCACCGGCACATACTGGCCTCAAAGAAGTGCTCCGTGAGCTTCGTCGTAAGGTCGAAGAGGTTCGTACGGCTGAAAAAGAAGAAGCGGAAGACATTGATGATGGGGTAGCCGTTATCTCGCTGAACAAAGAGCAAGAAGCGCTCGCATGGAAAATTAAGACTCACGAAACCGAAAACGGGGTGGTCTACGAGGTGCGTGGGCATAAAATCGAGAAGTTTGCCCGCCGAACTGACTTCGAATCTCATGAAGGGCTAAACCGCTTGCGAGACATCATGAAAAAAATGGGCATCACCCACGCCTTGCATCGGGCTGGAGCGGACGGTGCGTCTATTATCCGTATCGGGTTGGATGAATTCTCTCTCGTAGAACAAGCTGAATAAATTATTTTTATATAAATATTGACATTTATGCAACTAAGTGCTATAATGTTACTGAATCGCAATGGCTCACATACAGAGTTGGGCATGCTCGCTGATTTGCATCGTGTTTACACTTTGCGGATATCAGCTCATTGCGGAGTTCATCGACAAGTCGGAAGGAGAAGAACATAAATGTGCTCCACCTATTCGTACGAGGTAGTCTAAGCGCGTCACCGCGCGCTATGACATAAATACGGCGTACTACAACCCAGAAAAGCAAACCTCGTCTATCGCATCCGAGATGCGGCGTTAGGAGAACACGTGTTCAAAAAGCATAGCTAGCCTTCCCTTATACAAGGGGAGGCGCCTTCTGCTCAAGTAGCTTTCAGGCCTCATCCTGACTGCGCTAAGGGCGACAACTAAATAGCAAACTGCTCGTTTGCTGGGGCAGGAAGTGTTCGAGGTGCACTGCACTTCGCCTTCCTGCCCCGCGCTAGGACCTTCCGACTTGTTTATTACCCTCGTAAGCACCCAATGGGTGTTTTTTTGTTTGCGTTTCATACTGATTATATCTTTATCACCTATAATAGACACATGGAGCAAACTTTTTTCTTTTACGACCTAGAGACGTCCGGTCTTAACCCTCGAGAGGACCGTATCATGCAGTTCGCCGGTATTCGTACCGACCTTGAGCTGAATCAGATAGGCGAGCCGTATAATGTTCTCGTTAAATTAAACGATGATACACTTCCGGCACCTGATGCATTAATTGTCACAGGTATCACTCCGCAGCAAACCCAGGCTGATGGGTATACCGAGGCCGAGTTCTCAAAATTCCTCATGGAGGAGATATTTACTCCCGGAACAGTCGCGACGGGTTTTAACAGTATTCGCTTTGATGATGAGTTTATTCGCACTTTGTTTTGGCGTAACTTTTATGACCCATATGCGTGGTGTTGGCGTGATGGCCGTTCTCGCTGGGATCTACTGGACGTGGTTCGTATGACTCGCGCGCTCCGGCCCGAAGGTATCAAGTGGCCAGAAGTAGATGGCAAAGCGGTAAACAAACTTGAATTAATAACTAAAGAAAATGGTATCGACCACTTCAAGGCGCACGATGCACTGAGCGATGTCGAAGCCTTAATTGCCGTAACGAAGCTCGTAAAAGATAAACAACCTAAATTATACGAACATCTATTTGCGCATAAGGACAAAAAGCTCGTTCAGCGACTGGTGAATCTTGAGTCGAAACAACCTTTTGTATATGTAAGTGGTAGGTATAGTGGTGAGTTTCACAAAGCCACCGTGGCTTTTCCGCTTACGTCCGGTCGAAACGGAAACGTCGTCGTGTACGACCTCCGTCACGACCCAACTCCATTTCTAAATCTTTCGCCAGCTGACTTGCAAAAAAAGTTCTATGCGACCTGGGAAGAACGTCAAAAGGATGGTTTCGTCGCGTTACCGGTAAAAGAACTTCAGTATAATCGAGCACCAGCCGTGGCTCCATTAGGCGTACTTGAGCAGCAAGGCGGCTGGGAGCGCATTGGCCTCGACGAAGCTACGGTTACCAAAAATCGTAAAGCCTTATTGTCGTCACCAGCGTTTGCCGAAAATATCCGTTCTTTGTTTGAAAGTAAGCCTGAGTACAAAAAAGCTTCGGACCCTGAAGCTCAACTCTATGACGGGTTCGTAACGGATACCGATAATCTTCGTATTGAAAAGGTGCGTAATAGTACCGAGCAGCAGTTAGCCGACCTTCATCCTGAGTTCGTCGATGATCGCTTAAGCCCGTTACTTCTTCATTACAAAGCTCGTAATTTCCCAAGGAGTTTAGCTGAGGATGAAGTGGGTGCGTGGGAGGCATGGCGGGGTGCTCATATCAAAGCGGCATTACCCGGGTTCGTGACGCGGCTTAACCAACTTGCGAGCCAAACGACGGACGAATCAAGGTTGTTCTTGCTTCAAGAAATGCAATTATGGGCCGAGAGTATCGTCCCTATCGATGAAGAGTAATAAGCTAGGCTTAGGCGTTGCTAACTGCAGGTGTTTCAGGTTTGAGCGAGCGAAAGGTAGAGTTCACTATCCGGGCAAATATGAAGCCGGTGAAAAGTGCGAAAAATTCAAGCATTCGTGCGGCATCGATAGATATATTAGTTCCTGGAATAATACCTACTAAGTAAAACATCATAAGGGCGTGGCTCACATCGAAGCTGTCGAGAATCAGCACGAGTGACGAGAAAATAAAAATGAGTGTGATGGTCTTTTTCATTGTTTGCCTTTGATAAGTTCTACAAAATATAGCACCCCTGTAAGAGGCATTGCAAGCATAGCCATAATAAAAGGCATACTGGAAAAAACTGCAAAAAAAGCGTATAATTAGACGGTTATGTCAGAGGTTATTCGTGTTACAGGTGCTCGTGAGCACAACCTAAAAAATGTAAGCGTCGAAATTCCACGCGATAAGCTTGTTGTTATCACAGGTTTAAGCGGCTCGGGGAAATCAAGCTTAGCTTTTGATACCATTTACGCCGAAGGTCAGCGCCGTTATGTGGAAAGCTTATCGAGCTATGCTCGTCAATTCTTGGGTCTTATGGAAAAGCCGGATGTCGACCAAATTGATGGTTTGAGCCCGGCAATTAGTATCGACCAAAAATCCACCAGTCGAAACCCTCGTTCGACCGTTGCGACCGTAACGGAAATCTATGATTATTTACGTCTATTGTATGCTCGCATTGGCGTGCCGCACTGTCCAATTTGTGGTAAACCGGTCAGCCGGAGAACCCCTCAGGATATTATCGATGAGATCATGAAGCTTCAAGATGGGGCTCGTTTGATGATCTTAGCCCCGATCGCCAAAGACAAAAAAGGTGAGTTCGCTCATATTCCCGAACAATACCGGCGGCTTGGGTTCGCCCGTGCCCGCGTTGATGGCGTCGTGTATTCATTAGACGAATATCCGACACTTGATAAAAAATACAAGCACACTATTGAAATTGTCGTCGATCGTATCGCCCTATCGGAAGACGTTCGTGGCCGAGTTGCACAGTCGGTCGAACAAGCTCTTGATGTTTCCGGCGGTGTCGTCGAAATCCTCGACGTCGATGCCGAGGAGTCGTATGTTTACAGCCAACGCTATGCCTGTGTCGACCACCCGAATGAAGAAATTCCCGAACTTGAACCTCGCCTCTTTAGTTTTAATGCTCCTCAAGGTGCATGTCCGGTGTGTACTGGGTTGGGTAGTCGGCTCGAAGTTGACCCTGAATTAGTATTTAACCCGAATTTGACTATCGCCGAAGGTGCGATTCGTCCGTATAACCGCGTCAATAGTGATGCGTGGTATATGAAGCGTCTCAAAGCGGTGGCTGAAGCACATAAATTCAACATCAAGATTCCCGTAAAAGACATGTCGCCTGAAGCGGTGCAAAAAATCCTTTACGGTACGGGCGATCAAAAGTATCGTATTTCGCTCGGTGATGGCCGTTCGTATGATTCGACGTACGAAGGCGTCATTCCAAACCTTGAGCGACGCTATAAAGAAACCGATAGTGACTTTATGCGTAAAGATATCGAACGCTTTATGCGTGACCGTGAATGTACGGCGTGCCATGGTGCTCGTTTGAAGCCGGTCGTCCTAGCGGTGACTATTCACGATTTAAACATTATGGATATTTGTACGCTTGGCGTAGAAGATGCGCTTGATCTATTTGAGAATACTTTGAAGCTGAACGAGCAGGAAGCGTTTATCGCCAGCCAAATTTTGAAAGAAATCCAGTCACGCCTCGGGTTCATGAATAACGTCGGGCTCAATTACCTCGAACTTTCTCGGGCAGCTAACACATTGTCTGGTGGGGAGGCGCAACGAATCCGATTGGCGACACAAATTGGCTCCGGCCTTCAAGGTGTGTTGTACGTACTCGACGAGCCTTCGATCGGGCTTCATCAACGTGATAACGACCGCTTGATCGACACTCTCAAACATTTACGTGATTTAGGTAATACCGTTCTGGTGGTGGAACACGATGAAGATACTATTCGCCAAGCTGATTACCTCCTTGATATCGGCCCCGGTGCTGGTGTGGCGGGTGGCGAGGTTGTCGCCCATGGTACGCCGGCGGAAGTTGCTGAAAACCCCAAGAGCGTGACGGGTCGTTACTTGAGTGGAAATGAAAAAATCGAAGTACCGAAAAAGCGCCGTTCCCTTGAAAAGAACCGTGAACTTGTCGTCAAGGGTGCCCGGGAAAACAACCTGAAAAATATTGACGTTACTTTACCGCTTGGTGTCATGACGGTGGTAAGTGGTGTAAGCGGTAGTGGAAAGTCTACGCTCGTAAACGATATTCTGGCTAAAGAATTATCTGCTCGTCTGCATAAGGCGCACGCGGTTCCTGGCGCCCACGATAACATCGAAGGCATCTCGCAGCTTGATAAGGTCATTGTTATCGATCAGTCGGCTATTGGGCGAACACCACGTTCGAACCCCGCTACATATACTGGTGTGTTTACGCCTATTCGTGAATTATTCGCCGGTACGAACGAAGCGAATATCCGTGGCTACAAAGCCGGTCGGTTCAGCTTTAACGTTAAGGGCGGTCGCTGTGAAAACTGTCAGGGTGACGGTGTCATTAAGATCGAAATGCACTTCTTGCCCGATGTGTATGTTACGTGTGACGTCTGTAAGGGTAAACGATATAACCGCGAGGCATTAGAGATCAAATACAAAGATGCGACCATTAGCGATGTACTCGAAATGACCGTTGAGCAAGGTGCGAAATTCTTTGAGAATATACCGGCCATCGCCCGCAAGTTAAATACGCTCGTAGATGTCGGGCTTGGTTACATCAAATTAGGCCAACCGGCAACAACCTTTAGTGGTGGTGAAGCGCAACGAATCAAATTAGCTTCTGAGCTCTCTCGACGTTCGACGGGTAAAACATTGTATATCCTCGACGAGCCAACGACCGGCCTTCATAGTGCCGACGTAAAGCGCCTGCTGAGTATTTTACACAAGCTCGTCGAAGGTGGTAACAGCATGGTGATCATCGAACATAACCTTGATGTCATCAAAAGTGCCGACCATATTATTGATATGGGGCCTGAAGGTGGACAAGGTGGTGGTACGGTCGTTGCGAGCGGTACTCCGGAAGCTATCACTAAAGTGAGCGCATCGTTTACCGGTAAATACCTCAAACCGCTTCTTTAGATAGTATAATGACGCTGAATTCAGACATATCTACGTGGGTCTTGCCACTCTCCTTGGCGCTTATTACTTCGACAGGCGTGTCGTGAAAATCGCTGCTATAGCCTTTCCAGCTACTGTTGAAACGCACGCGCCACTCACCTGAAACCGGTAAGGTAATTTCATAGTGTTTGAGTCGGTTCTTATCGAAGTTAATAAGAACCAGCGTGTCGTCGTTTGGCCCGCCGGCATCCCAGCGGTGAAACGCAATGACATTATTTGTGTCATCGCGATGAAATAGGTGAGTAGATTGGCCGATAAGCCCTTTGGTGTTTCCGAATGCGTTCAGCCGAAGATTAATCAAATGTTTGTGGGCGAGGACGATTCCCTCGAATTGCTCCGTTTTATCCCAATCTAACATCTGCCAATCATTGAACGACCCTTCTTGCATAAATTCTTGGCCTTGCAGGAGCATGGGAATACCGGGTGCGGTAAGTGTCGCCGCGCTTGCTAATAACGTTCGTTGTCGAGCAAATACACTACCGGCGTTTCCTGGGGTGACTGCTTCATTCAAACGCACCGAACCATTTGCGGCTGTATCGTGTGAGTCACTAAATATGACTTTGTCGAACGCATCGCCGGTATACGTATGTTCAAGCTCGTATTGGATACCGTCGAGCCGTGGTTGGTCATTATTTTTCGTAATACCTAAGCTATCGCGAATTACATGTGGGAAGCCAACTTCCCATTGGGCGTTAAAGCCCATGCCGTTTTTTGAAACCGGCTGAACGATAGCGTCATTGCTGGCGTTATCTTCGGCGATCATCAACGCGTTCGGGTTAATTTTATGGGCCAGTGAATTAATTTCGCCTAGTAAGCCCCAGGCGTCAGCAATATCAAGGTCGTGTTTATCATTGTCGCCTTCGGTATTGCGCATGAAAATTGTCGAATCGACCCTGAGGCCGTCTATTTTGAATTCGGTCAGCCACATTGCCACGTTATCGAGAATGAACTGACGAACTTCAGGGCGCCCGTAGTCCGGCCGGCCGCCCCACGGTGTCTCACCTCGTTCATCGTTATAAAAGTAGATGCCTCCGCGGTTATTTTCGCTCCAACCATCATATTGCCATAAATCGGTTTCGTTGAAGAAGTGGTTATAAACGACGTCAAGAATAACGGCGATACCTTTTTCGTGGCATGCTTTGACGAAATCAAGCAACCCACGCCGACCACCGTAGGCATTTTCGACGGAAAAAATATAGTTTGGAGCGTATCCCCAACCATGACTTTGGGCCATGCTGGTCACGGGCATGAGTTCGATATAGTTTACACCGAGGTTTTGAAGGTACTCTAATTTTTCGATCGCAGTATAAAAGGTGCCGGCGGTCGATGCGTCGGGACGATTAAATGTACCGATGTGTAATTCATAGATAATTGCTTTGTTATGTTCGACTGAAGTAAAATCTTCGGCATCTTCCCATTCAAAATCGTGAGCAATGATGACCGAGGCACCGTTGTCGGAATCGGTGAGTTGCCGGGCGTACGGGTCGTTGCGTTTTAGTTTTTCACCTGCAGAAGTTTCGATTTCGTATAAGTAGGATTGGCCAGCTTGAGCTTCGACGTTTTGAACGCTCCAATACCCATGGCCGTCACTTTTCATAGGAATCACTTCGGAATCAAACTCAATCGTTAAGAGTAGGTTTACCGATACGGCAAACGGTGCCCAGACGGTAAAGTCCACACCATTATCGTGTAAGGTCGAGCCTAGATGCTGTTTTGCATGGTGTGCCATATAAACATAAGTATGGCCGTATAAGCGGTATTTAGCAACCCTGGTAGAACTTACTTACGGCCAAAAATACTATTGAGTTGTTTTTTCACCGCAAGCCATAATGCATCGCGGTTTTTCTTGTCTTTCAAAATATGAATAACAGGCGGAAGTACTGAAATCAGAATGATGATCGCGATGATCGGTAATAAAATGGTATCAATTTCAATGCCTATTTGCTCGAAGAAGCCACCAAGGAGGAACCCAGCATACGTGACGCCAGCTGCCCATAGTAATCCGCCAATAACGTTGAAAGTGAGGAAGCGGCGATAGTCCATTTCGCTGGCGCCGGCAACGACCGGTGCGAATGTACGAACGATTGGTACGAACCGTGCGATGATGATGGTTTTACCGCCATGCTTTTCATAAAACTTTTGCGCTTGTTGAATATATTCTTGTTTGAAAAGGCGAGCATCCGGCTTTTTAAACAAACGTGGGCCAAGCTTGCGACCGAAAGTATACCCGACACTATCACCGATAACGGCCGCTAAGAAAATGATAAGCACCGCTATGTGAATATTTACATCGAGAAAACCGGCATGGATGAGAAAGCCTGTAGTAAATAATAAGCTGTCACCAGGAAGGAAAAAGCCGATTAATAAACCGGATTCGGCAAACACGATAAGGGCGACGCCAATAATGCTTGCCCACTTAATAAATTCGATAAGATCAACGCCAGGTATCATTCCTTGGATTATATCACGTCTTAATCTTGAACTCTATTCGTCAAAGGGTAATAAATATGCTATAATTGATACCAGTCAAAACGACAGTTAAAGAGGAGAGAAATGCACGAAATTACATTGAAACTAGAAAAGCGTGAAGCAAGCGGTAAGAAAGTATCGAAGCTTCGTCAAAGCGGTTTTGTTCCGAGTGTTGTGTACGGTGGCCACGATGAACCCGTATCCACTCAATCTGCGGCTGTTGAAACTGCCAAAGTTGTCAAAGAAGCTGGTAAGCATACCCCAGTTCACTTAACAATCGACGGTAAGAAAAAGCTCGCAATCATCAAAGAAATCGAAATTGATCCAGTAAAGCATCGCGTACTACACGTTGCGTTCCATGCTATCAAGCAAAACGATGTCATTACTACTCAAGTACCAATCGTACTTGTTGGCCAGGGCGAAAGCGCGGCTGAAAAAGCTGGCTTAATTGTTCTTCAGGCTATCGAGCAGCTTGAAGTTAAGGCGAAACCGGCGGCATTGCCTGAGTCACTTGAAATTTCAATCGCCCACCTTGAAAGCGACGAAGATAAAATTACCGTTGGTGATATTACTTTGCCGGAAGGTGTCGAATTTGCTGACGTAGAGCAAGACCTTGAATTGGTTGTCGCTAACGTATATGAACCAGCTGCACTCGAGGCGGCTAACGAAGCTGCTGCCGGTGACGCGACAATCGACACCGACGTAGAAGCTGATAACGGAAGCGATACTCCTCAGGATACTCAAGCTGAAGAGACCAAGCCCGGTGGTAAGTTGCAAGACGAGCCAAAGCAATCAAATGTTGATGCAAATAAATAATATCTAACGATATATAAAAAATCCTGCCGATATACGAGCAGGGTTTTTTATGTTCATTTTATTCTTCGATAAAGCCACCTGATTGATGTGCCCACAGGGTAGCATAGATACCGCCTTGACCGATGAGTTCCTGGTGAGTGCCGTCTTCAACGATTTTTCCGCTATCCATAACGATAATTCGGTCTAGCTTCGCGATGGTCGATAAACGGTGAGCAACGACTATGCTTGTTCGCCCTTGCATAAGTTTATCGAGCGCTTGTTGGATAAGTTTCTCGGACTCTGAATCAAGTGCCGAGGTAGCCTCGTCGAGTATGAGAATCGGTGCGTCTTTCAAGATTGCTCGCGCGACCGCGATACGTTGTCGTTGGCCACCTGATAATTTCACGCCCCGTTCACCAACGATAGTGTCGAGGCCGTCAGGAAGCTTTTCGATGAAACCTAGCGCATTTGCTTGTCGGGCGGCTTCTTTTATTTCATCATCGGTTGCATGTAAGCGGCCATAGGCAATGTTTTCTCTCAGGCTTCGATGGAATAACGTCGGCTCCTGAGGAACATAGGCAATACTTCTGCGAAGGCTTTGCTGGGTTACGGCCCGAATTGGTTGCCCGTCAATCAAAATGTCACCAGCCGTACTATCGTCAAACCGGAGCAGTAGTTTCGTCAGAGTGGTTTTACCAGCACCGGACGTACCTACTAAGCCAACTTTTTGACCGCTGGGAATATGAAGCGATAATGAATCCAGTACCTGTACGTCAGTGCTATCCGCATAAGAGTAAGTAACTTCATCAAAGTCGATTTCACCTTTCGTGACGGTGAGTTTACGGGCTTTCGGTGTGTCATTAATGCCATTTTGTTCTACGAGAATTTCCGTCATGGGTGCCGCTGCGAGGAATATTCGGTCGTATCCATTCATGATATCTCCGAGCGTAAACAGCTGACTCGCAATGCGCTGTAAGTAAGCGATGGCAAAAATGGCGATGCCTAACTCGAGTGCGCCATTCGTAAGCAGGGTGGCCATAACGGCAATCGCGATAATTTGAACCGCTGCCATCAACAAGATTCTGAACGAACCCTCGATCGACATTAATCGGAAGTCCTTACGATACACAGACCTGTATTTGTCGGTCAGCTTGGTAAGAGTGGAGTGCTCGGACTTTTCGTTAGCGAAGGTTTTCACTGTCAGTGAATTCGCAATCGCATCGGCAGCAGCGCCATTTACTTCGCCGACAAGCCGTTTGCGTTCCATACGGTACGGCATGCGGATTTTCATGGATATACGAACTTGAATAAGCAGACCGATGATTAGGGCGAGGATGATAGCTCCCAGCAATGGTGCATGGAAAAAGATGATCGTTACGCCACTCCCTACGCTTAATATGAATGAGATAGTTCGGATGATCACCAAATCTTGCAATTCGACGTGCGATGTTATGAAAGCGATGAAGTGGCCGGTAAGAGCTCCGATTTTTTGGTTCGAGAAAAAGTTCTGGTCTTTATGAAGGAGCTGCTCGGCGGTAGAAAGAGTTAGATCTTGGCGTACCTTACTTTCGTGAATTATGGCACTTTGAAAACCGAGTAGGTTAAATGTTACTCCAGCAACTGCCGCGCAGCTAGCAAGTAAAATGAAATGCCATAACGACGACGAATCGTTCGAGGCAAATGTTCCTACTGCTTGCGATAAGAAATACGGGACAGCCGTATCGATAAGAAGCGAAGCGATCGGTATGCCGAAGAGCATCAAGAAAAAGCTTACTTTGTATTTTTTTATTTGTTGCCAATACAACTTAATAGTCATAGTGTTCGTAGACACGGGAGAAACCTCCTTTGAGTTAGTTTGAATTAATTATTTTTTTAAAAAAGAGAGCGCTATTGGTTCGGCCGTCCGAACGTACGCGCGTAGAGGACCCGCAGGTCATAGTGGCTATAGTGTATCGAAAATAAGATGAATTGTAAACTGTTAGATAAAATTCATGTAGTGATGGGCTAAAACTTGCTCGATAAGCACCACTGGCAATGGTTCGTCATTATCGAAACGCAGGGTGCCTTTGCCCGTATTGTAGGGTTCGATTGCTTTCTGTAGTTTTAAATCGGTAGGAGTGAGTACGGCATATAGGCCAATGTGGTGCTCGTAAGCACCAAAGAAAACGACGGGCATTTTACCGGCTTCAAGTCGATAGGCAGGCATTTTGTAGCTGATATCTTCAATCGCGGTCGGAAAAGTGCGCCGTATTATTTTTCGGAGCATACGTAACCGTTCTTGGGTGTTTTCTGAAAATTGTGAAATATATTCGTCAACTCGCGGGTCGGTTTGCGTATTCATAGCCATAGTATACACCCTAGATTTAAAGGGTGAAAAATGCTATACTATGTATTAATGCAAAAGATTCTTCTCTACTATAAATTCGCGCCGATCAGTGACCCTGAGGCGGTAACGTTATGGCAAAAAACGTTGACCAACAGCTTACAGTTACGGGGCCGAATTTTGGTGAGTACCCAAGGTATCAACGGTACGGTGGGTGGCGAAATGGATGATTTGAAAGCGTATATCAAAGCAACCAAACAACACCCGGCATTTAAAGACGTGGTTTTTAAATGGAGTGATGGCAGCCGTGAAGATTTTCCTCGAATGAGCGTAAAAACCCGCCGTGAATTGGTTGGTTTTCAAAATAGCGACGACGAATTCGAAGTGGATGAAAAAGGTGTCGTCGGTGGTGGGGTGCACTTGAAACCAAAGCAAGTGCACGAACTTGTCGAACAGTTTGGCGATGACGTTATTTTCTTCGATGGTCGAAACGAACACGAAGCAAAAATCGGTAAGTTCAAAAATGCGGTCGTTCCAAATACGAATACTTCACGTGACTTCATCGCTGAATTAGAAAGCGATAAGTACGATGACATCAAAGACAAAAAGATCGTCACCTATTGTACGGGTGGTATACGTTGCGAAGTTATCTCGGCCATGATGAAGAAGCGTGGATTCAAGGATGTCTACCAAATGGATGGTGGAATTGTTAAATATGGCGAGGCCTATGGTGATGATGGGCTTTGGGAGGGCAGCTTACGAGTGTTCGACAACCGAATGACCGTCGAATTTAGCGACCATGCCAAAACAATCGGCGAATGTACGCATTGTCAAAGTAAAACCAGCAACTTCGAAAACTGCGCGTGGGCTAACTGTAATGATTTGGTGTTGATTTGTGAGAACTGTAAACAAGACCCAGACTTGCTGTTCCATACCGATGCGTGTCGCCAGCAGGCACAAGCTGTCGTAGCATAATGAATGCGCAGCTCGAGGCAAAGCTTAAGACGCTTCCACGCTCGGCCGGGGTATATTTCCATAAATCAAAAAATGGTGAAATTATTTATGTAGGCAAGGCCGCCGTGTTGAAGAACCGGGTTCGACAGTATTTCCAAAGCAAACGAGATATGGATATAAAAACTCGCGCCTTGGTCGAAGAAATTTATGATACCGATTGGGTTGAAACTGAAAGCGAGCTTGATGCGCTCTTTCTTGAATCCGAAATGGTCAAGCGGTATATGCCGCGCTACAACATTCTGCTGCGTGACGATAAGTCGCAAATATTTATTCGAATTGATATGAAAAGTGACTGGCCGACTGTGAGCTATACTCGTAACCCGGCCGATGATGGGGCTGAGTATTTCGGTCCTTACTACAACGGGTTCGCGATCAAGAAAGCCCTTCGTTATTTACGGAAAGTATTTCCGTATTACACTAAACCTCCTAAGGACGGAGCGCGGCCTGATCTAGATTCTCATATTGGCCTCAGCCCACGGCCAGGCGTGACGAGCGAAGAGTACAAAGCGTCGCTCAAACAACTTATGCGGTACTTTGAGGGAGGGCGTAAAGCCATTATTCGTGACATTGAAAAACAAATGCAGCAAGCGGCCAAACTCCACGATTTCGAACATGCGGTATTGTATCGAAACAAGCTTAATGACCTGAAGGCGCTCCAGCAACGTATTATGTTCGGTGATAAAGAATTCTTAGACATCAGTAAAGACAAAGCTCTAACGCAACTACGCGACTTGCTGGTAATGGAAAAAGTTCCGGTACGTATCGAAGGTTTTGACATTTCACATATGAGCGGAACGAATGTCGTGGCCAGCCAAGTCGTGTTCATCAACGGCGTTAGTAGCCGAAGTGATTATCGAAAATACAAAACGAAGCTTGAACAGAACGATGATTACGCCAACATGTACGAAACGATTTTTCGTCGCCTTTCGCCGAAGAATATCAAGGCGTGGGGCACCCCGCAGTTGCTATTGATCGATGGTGGAAAAGGCCAGCTTGAGGCGGCTATCAAGGCGATTGAAGCTCAGTCATTGCAGATACCCGTCGTAAGTATCGCCAAAAGGGAAGAGGAGCTTATTATCCATGCGACTCGTTCGAATATCGATGTCAGCTATATCGAATCGATACGCAAAGAACCAAAGGAAGGTATCTTCGTAGAACGATCACATGATTTTTACATAGTTAACCTGCATCCCGATCAACGTAACGCATCATCACACTCGAAAAACCTTCAGGGCGGTACGCTAAGTAAGTACAGTGATTTGACCAAACTTTTCCAAAGGATCCGTGACGAATCGCACCGTTTCGCAGTGAGTTACCATACTGTATTGAAACGTCAGAAACAGACGGCGAGTGTGCTTGAGGAAATTCCTGGTATCGGACCCAGTACGCGCCGCACGCTCATAAAGAAATTCGGTAGTTTGCGAGGCGTGGAAGCGGCCAGCGAATCAGAATTAGCTGCGGTCGTTGGTGACAAGAAAGCCCAGACACTCGTGCGCTTTTTGAAGACCCCTTCGTAACGATTATGCTAAAATGACAGCATAATGAATATTCGCGTGGGTAAGAAAACTGCATCTTGGAAAGAATCTTTGAAGAGCCGAGGGTTTACTATCGTTGAAATTCTCGTAGTCATCACTGTCGTGGGCGTCGTGGCTGGTATATCGGTCGTGAGTTATGGCGCATGGCGAAAAGATATAGCCACGGACCAGGTAATCAGTGAATTGAACGGAGTTTCCGGAGCGATGGAAAATGCTCGTAACTTCGGCAGTACCTACCCGACCGCCATACCGACAACGTTCAAGCCTACGGAAGGTGTAACGTTAACCTATTCGGGTGGTGATGGGAAAACATATTGTATTCAAGGTGTATCGAAATCAAATCCGTCTATCGTGTATCACTACGATGTGTCTGAAAAAAAAGAACCACAAGTTGGTGCGTGCTAGAAATTACTCGTTTCATTAAGCTATACTAGCTCGTATGATATCGGCTGAACTATACAAAAAACGAAGAGAAATACTAAATACGAATTTAGGTGGTGAACCTGCCATATTCACTGCCTTTAGCGCTATGCAGCAAACGAATGATAGTTCGGCGCCGTTCGTGCAAGAATCAAGCTTTTTTTGGTTGACCGGGTTAACCGAACCGGATTGGAAGCTGGTCGTGTGTGATGGTGAAAGTTGGTTGGTGGCACCTGATAAAACCGATATACAACGTATTTTCGATGGAGGCATAAGCGCCGAAGAAGCCGGTAACATAAGCGGCATTGAAACCACTTTATCGGCGGGTGAATATAAAGAACTATTGATTCGACTAGCAGGCCAGCATCCTGCAGTTCATACCATTTTTAAACATCCCCATTCGAAGTATTACGATTTTGTCTTGAACCCGGCTTTGAAGAAATTACGAAAACAGCTTGAAGGCATTTTCGAAGAAGTGAAGGATTGCCGGCAAACGCTATCTAAATTGAAAGCCGTTAAGAGTAGCGAGGAAATCGAGTTTATTCAACAAGCTATCGATATTTCGATTGACGGGTTCAAAAAAGTAAAAGACAGTCTATCTTTATCTCGGCATGAATATGAAATCGAAGCGCAGCTGAGCCATTCGTTCCGCTCGGCTGGCGCGGATGGCCATGCCTATCAACCGATTGTCGGTATGGGAAAAAATGCGTGCACGTTGCACTATATCGCAAACAACGACCCCCTCCCTAAGGATGGCATGGTACTGATCGATGCAGGGGCACGGGTGACTGGGTACGCAGCCGATATCACCCGTACATATGCGTTGGGTGACCCGTCGCAAAGAGAAAAAGATGTACATGCGGAAGTTGAACGGGCGCACGAAGCGATTATTCAAATAATCAAACCCGGCCTTAGCTTTAAGGAATATCAAGATCAAGTCGATACGATTATGAAACGAGCATTAACTCATCTGAATTTATTGAATAAGCCTGAAGACTACCATACTTATTTCCCGCACGCCATTAGCCATGGCCTTGGTATCGATGTACATGATTCACTCGGCGGCTATGATTCGCTTCAGCCAGGCATGGTGCTGACTGTCGAGCCCGGTATTTATATTCCGGAAGAGGGAATTGGTGTTCGCATTGAAGATGACATTCTCGTGACCGAGGTTGGGAACCGAAATCTTTCGGCTGCTCTGCCTACCTCGCTGTGATATACTAATGCTCATAATGAAAGCACAGTTTTTGGTATTTCTTTTACGATGGGCATTGAACGCATTAGGTTTCTGGGTTGCGTTTCGACTACTAGGGACAGGCTATGATGATGTCGATGTGACAGCTGGTTTCTGGGGATTCTTGCTGGCCGGGCTTATATTTTCTCTCGTTAACAGTTTATTCAAGCCGCTGCTTGTCGTTGTATCCTTGCCGGCTATATTGCTGACGCTCGGGCTGTTTACGATAGTCGTGAATGGTATCATCGTGTACATATCGTTGGCATTAGCCCCTGGTGTGGCAATGTCGTTCGGCAACTCGATAATTACCGGAATCATCTTAAGTCTGGTAAACTATATAGTAAGTGCTGCAGTAGAAATACGCAGAGAAACCAGTAGGAGAGCATAAATGAGTATCGATACAATTCTTCAAATCGTCATGATCGCTTCGGCTATTTTGATGGTTGTGTCAATTTTGTTACAACAACGTGGCGCGACTTTGGGTGCCGGTTTCGGTAGTTCGGGTGAGTTGTATACAACTCGTCGTGGTATCGACAAGAACCTCTTTGAAGTAACGGTCATTTTCGCAGTTATTTTCGTACTGTCTATCTTGGCCGGCCTTCTTATCCCTAGCTAATAAAAAAAGGTAGTAATACGTGGCAAAAAACGAACCAGGTAAGTGGCGTCTCATCCCAAAAATGAGTTTTAACTCTAAGGATCTTTCACGTCGAATGAAGAAAGTGGAGGGAGCAACGGTAAAGCATGCTCGCCGCTTTGTCTTCAAACGCTTGGATAATTTCCGCGAAGTACGTCGACGTATTGCCTTATGGGTGTTGGCGATCGGCATCATCATTGGCGCAACCGGCCTTCAATACCTGTGGTATCAAAATAATTATCGAACGACCGCTAACGCGACAGGTGGTACCTACGCCGAAGCCGTGCTGGGTCCGGTTGATACGCTAAATCCACTCTTTGCTAAATCAAGTGCCGAAGAATCAGCCAGCGAGTTATTGTTTTCTCGGTTGGTCACGTACGACAAAAGCGGTAAGCTCAACTACGACTTAGCCGATAGCATGAATATTAGCCCGGATGGCAAAACATATACCCTTACTATTCGGCCTGATGCTCGCTGGGATGATGGCTTGTATGTTCGTGCGCGCGATGTCGTATTTACGGTTAACTTATTGAAAAACCCTGCCTCACGCTCGACTATTACCGGCTGGGATACTATTGTCGCCAAAGAAATTGACAGCCGGACGGTAGCCTTTGAGTTACCGGCAGTCTATGCCGCCTTCCCGCATGCGTTACGGTTCCTTCCAATTCTTCCTGAGCATATTTTGCGCGATATCGAACCCTCATCTCTAAGAGAAGATGCGTTTAGTACTACCCCGGTCGGAAGCGGCCCATTCTCGCTTCGGCTATTGCAAGAAGTAGATGCGGCCAATGGACGTAAGATTATTCACCTTGTGCAAAGTGAGACATATTTCAAAGGCACACCTAAGCTCGACCGAGTGCAGCTGCATGTGTATCAAAATATCGAAGCAGTTAAACGCGCCCTTAATACGTCCGAGGTGAATGCCGCAACTGATTTGACGGTCACCGATTCCAAGTCCGTCAATAATGAGCGCTACGCGGTAGAACACCGACCGATCAATAGCGGTGTCTACGCTTTAATGAACACCGTGAGCCCTGTATTACAGGATAAAAAGGTTCGACAGGCCCTTCAGCTCGGTACGAACACGCAGGAAGTTCGTAATTCGCTTTCTCCAGACTTGCCGGAACTTTACTTACCGTTCATTGATAACCAGGTATTCGGAAATATTCCTACGCAACCGGTATTCGATAGCGCCCGTGCGAATCAGTTATTGGATGAAGCTGGATGGACGATGCAAGGTGCGGAACGAATGAAAGACGGCCAACCGCTCAAGTTAAATGTCGTTACGACGAAAAATAACGACTTTGAAAAGGCATTGGAAATTTTAGCGAAACAATGGCGAGTATTAGGAGTGACGGTTACGACGAATATCGTCGACCCAAGCGACCAGTCTCAAAATGTTGTGCAAGATATTTTACAACCACGACAGTTCGATGTGTTGCTTTATCAGTTGACGATCGGTGGCGACCCCGATGTATACGCGTATTGGCATAGCACGCAGGCTACGGCAGGCCTCAACTTTTCAAATTATAAGAACCCGGTGAGTGACGATGCGTTGGTGAGCGCCCGTTCAAGAGTTGAGCCAGACCTCCGAAACGCAAAGTACATTACGTTCGCTAACCAATGGTTGGCAGATGCGCCGGCCATCGGGTTATACCAAGCAACGCTGCAATACGTACACACTAAAAGCATCCATGCTTTACCGACAGATTCCATGCTCGTTTCTGGCGCTGACCGGTATGACGAAGTTCGTTTCTGGTCGGTAGGGAATAGAACCGTCTTTAACACCCCATAGTAGTGTTTGAACCATAGAAAAAACTCACCGACATGGTGAGTTGTTTCTATGGTGGGCGCTGAGGGATTCGAACCCCCGACCCTCTCGGTGTAAACGAGATGCTCTAGCCAACTGAGCTAAGCGCCCTTACTTGACGATATTGTACACGAACCGACCCCTGATTGCAATAATCTTACCTCTAAATAGCCGACACTTTAAAAAATATGAAGACGGTGGTATAATTTACCGGTATGCGCGCGTGCTGTAATTGGTAGCCAGGCTAGCTTGAGGTGCTAGTGTTCGCAAGGACGTGGAGGTTCAAGTCCTCTCGCGCGCACCACACGAAATTATTTTTTTATCTTATGTAGTATACTGAATGGTAGCCGTAATTGGTCAATTAGTATGGGCACTAAGAGATACACAATTCATCCTCATAACAAAACTACAGGTTTTACGATCGTAGAACTTTTGATTGTCGTCGTCGTCATTGCGATATTAGCGGCAATAACCGTCGTTTCTTTTAATGGCATTACCCAACGTGCCAATCAATCGTCGCTACAGTCAAGTGCCAAGCAAATAGCAGGTAGAATTAACTTATACAAAGTTGAAACGGGAACGTACCCTTCGGACCTTCAGGAGCTGGGTGTAAACCAGACACTTTACGGGAATCCGAAAAACTTATGGGCTTATACTACTGCCTCCGATTCATATTGTCTGTCTGTCGGCTCAAGCGATTCAACTTCCACGTATCATATTTCCGATATTACCGGTACGGTAGAGTCTGGCCTGTGTAGTACCCATACTGTAGCAATGCTAGAAAGCGGTGACCCGAATGGCGGACCTAGTGCACCGGTAGTAAATTACCCAACAAGGGGTGGCTATACGAATATTAGTGCGGCTACCTATTCTGGAAATACGGGTGCGATTGACTACACTGATGTTGATATTAGTGCCATCCCAACCGGTTCATGGATGATGGTCGTGTACGCCTATACGAATACAGCTGATCCTATTGCGCCTTCCGGATGGAATACGCTCATTTCTCGTCATACGGTCGGTACATTACACACCTATGCTTTTGCCAAAATTAAAGAGGCGGGTGACGCTGGTCAACAGCTATTTGATGCTCCGGGAGGATATGGAGAAGGTACGATGAATGCCGTTCTTTTATGGGGGAGTGGTTCGGCACCGACAAACTCTTGGTCTGTAGGCACGTGGGGTGATCGGGGTGCATATGGTTCTTCAACAACTACCGTAACACCGGTAACAACTACTACGGTTAACAAATCACTCGTATTATCGATTAGTACCGAACGTACGTCTGCGTCAGAAACAAACTACACTTCGCTGACCGGAGTTAACCCATGGATATGGATTCCACAAATAGGAACGGCGCGTATTCAAACCATCGCTATTGGTTACCAGGAAAAAGAAACTGCCGGAGCTGCCCAGGCGATGACGGTAACCTACCCAAATGCACATGCTGTAAATGGTACTGCTATCCAAGTTGTCATCCCGCCGGCACCTTAAGCTCCCTCTTTGACTTTTCGCGCCTCTTATGCTAAAATTAAGGTATAAGGACCTACCGGAAGTAGGTATATTTTTTATGAAAGACCCAAAACAAATTCGAAACGTCGCTATCATCGCGCACGTTGACCACGGAAAAACAACTCTTCTGGATGGTCTGTTGAAACAAAGTAACACGTTCCGTTCTAACCAAGCTGAAATGGATCAGTCGTTGATCATGGACAGCGGCGACCAAGAGCACGAACGTGGTATTACTATTACCGCCAAGCAAACCTCTGTTTATTACGGTGATTACAAAATTAACGTCATCGACACCCCAGGTCACGCCGACTTTTCCGGTGAGGTTGAACGTACCCTTAACATGGCTGATGGCGTGCTGCTTATTGTTGACGCCCAAGAAGGCCCGATGCCGCAAACAAAGTTCGTGCTTTCTAAGGCGCTTGAACTTGGTTTGAAGCCTGTCGTCGTGATCAACAAGATTGATAAGCCGTCACGCCGTATCGACGAAGTGATCGACGAAGTGTCTGACTTATTCTTGGAACTTGCCATTAGCGATGACCAATTGCATTACCCGGTATACTACGCCATCGGCCGTGAAGGTAAGGCGTGGACTGCGCTTCCTGACAACCCAGGCGAACACACCGACCTTACGCCAATCTTTGATGCAATTATCAACGATATTCCTGCGCCGACAGTTGAAATTGACAAGCCGTTCCAAATGCTGGTTACTTCATTGGCATACGACACTTTCCAAGGCAAGTACGCCATTGGCCGTATTACTCGTGGAACCATCAAAAAAGGCCAAGGCATCGTTCTTATGAAGCGTGAAGGCGACATTGTTGCCTCTAAGGTTGATAAGGTATTCGGCTACCGTGGCCTTACTCGCGAAGAAATCGAAGAAGCTGGTGCTGGTGACATCGTGGCTATTACTGGTATCGGCGATGCACATATCGGTGAAACACTTGCTGATAAAGAAAACCCAGAAGCATTGCCTGTGATCGACGTTGAAGCGCCAACACTTAGTATGTACCTTGGTCCAAATACCAGCCCGTTGAAGGGTAAGGAAGCGAAGTACAATACTAGCCGCCAAATTGGTGACCGTTTGAAGCAAGAGCTTGAGACCAACGTGTCTCTCCGTGTGAAAGAAGAGGGAATTGGCTTCGTTGTGTCTGGACGTGGTGAACTGCACCTTTCAGTCCTTATCGAAACACTTCGCCGCGAAGACTACGAATTCGAAGTTGGTCGCCCGCAAGCTGTGACTATCGAAGAAGATGGTGTTACCAAAGAACCAGTCGAAGAGCTTTTGGTTGAAGTAGGTAGTGAATTCCTCGGTGCCGTCAGCCAAGAACTTGGTGCACGACGTGCGACTACCTTGAAGCAAGAACAAACTGCTTCTGGTGCAACTCGCGTAACTTACGTTATTCCGACTCGTGCCATGATTGGCCTGCGTAACATCCTTATGACAGCTACGAAGGGTACGATCATCATGAACAGCTTGCCTCACGGCTACCAACCGCTTGGTCCAAAGCTTCAACAACTTCGTAACGGTGCGCTTATCGCGACCGAAGCTGGCCAAACAACTGCTTTCGCACTTGATAACGCAGCTGCCCGCGGAACCTTGTATGTTGGCCCAGGTACGACTGTGTACCAAGGCATGATCGTTGGTCTTTACAATCGTTCAGGCGACCTCGACGTAAACGTTTGTCGTGGTAAGCAACTTACCAACATGCGTACTTCATCGAGCGATGGAACGATTCAGTTGACTCCATTTACCGACCTTAGCCTTGAGCAATCGATCGACTTCCTGGAAGACGACGAGCTGCTTGAAGTGACTCCAAAAAGCGTACGCCTTCGTAAACGCTTCCTCGATCCGAACCAACGCAAGCGCAACAAATAGTTTTTGAACCTTGCTATCTATAGGTGAAAAAGCCTATACTGAATAAAGTTATGGCAAGGAAAATAAAAACCGATATCATTACCGACCCGCTGAAATCAGCATTGGTAAAGACGACCGGAATTCTATTGAAAAACGACAAAGATGTCGATGACAACTTGGGTGAACTGTTGCTTGATGTTCAAAAAATGAACGTGTACGGCGATGGGAAAACTTTTGTTGATTTAGTGCCGGCTCGTCGGTTGCGTTCGATCAAAGAAGAATACAAACTTCTGAAAAAGGATCCTGATTTTGATTTGCGTGATTTCGTGTTGCGGCATTTTTATGATGCGACTGAAGGCGTATATCAGCGAGTGTACGAAAGTAGCCCGGAGCATACGCCGCTTGAGCACATTGATGAACTCTGGACGTTCCTGGAGCGTCGCAACCGCGTGACTCGTGGCTCATTGTTGGCTTTGCCGCATAAATATATCGTGCCAGGTGGTCGTTTCAATGAGCAGTTTTATTGGGATACCTATTTCATCATGCTTGGCCTAGCTTCAAGCGGACGATGGCGCTCGATTGACGGCATGATGAAGAACTATACCTACCAAATACGGAAGTACGGGTACATTCCAACCGCTAACCGGTCATATTTATTGAGCCGTTCGCAACCGCCGTTCTTTTCACACATGGTTGAATTGTTAGCAAACAAACGAGGTAAGAATGTTCTTCGTGAATACCTACCGTACCTCGCCACTGAATATCGTTTTTGGATGAAAGGGCGAACAAAGCTGGCCGATACTGAACACCGGGCGTATCGACGTTTAGCTGAAATGCCAGATGGTTCTTTGTTGAATCGTTATTACGATAACAAAACAACTCCACGTCCAGAATCACTGAAGGAAGATATTGAAACTGCCGAGAAATCAGGCCGTGTTGATAGCCGCCGGTTATATTTGCACCTTCGTGCTGCCGCAGAATCTGGCTGGGACTTTAGTTCCCGTTGGTTCGTCGACCCGCTCGACATTAAGACCATTCACACGGCCGATATTATTCCGATTGATTTGAACTGTTTGTTGTATCACTTGGAATTGACCATTGCCGACGCATACAAAGCAACTTTCAACTTATTGCAAGCTCGCCAATTCAAGAAAAAAGCCAAAGCCCGTAAGCAAGCCATTCAAGATTACTTATGGAATGAAGAGCAGGGTTATTTCCGAGACTTCAACTTTCACCATAGTGAACAAACGAGTGTTGTCAGCCTAGCCGGTGTGTATCCGTTATTCGTCAACCTGGCGACGCAAGAACAAGCTGATAGGGTAGCTGACGTACTCCGTAAAGACTTTTTACAACCAGGTGGCTTAGTAACGACGCTGATTGATAACGGCCAGCAATGGGATTCACCGAATGGTTGGGCGCCATTACAATGGGTGGCGATTAAAGGCCTTCGAAACTATGGTCACGATGACTTGGCCGATGAAATTGCCAAACGTTGGACTGAACTGAATGAAAAAGTCTACACCCGTTCACAAAAGTTCGTTGAGAAATACAACGTGGAAAGTGACGATGGCTTAGGTGGCGGTGGCGAATATGTACTACAAGACGGCTTTGGGTGGACGAATGGTGTGTACGAAGCTTTGAAGCGAAACTTCAAAGGCTAGTTATTTAACTCGGGCTGGGACAGCCTTTCGTTTTTGATTTTCAACTGATGTTGCAAAACGTATGAGCCAATTGTTGCTGTCCATAATCTATCTTCTTCGATTGATCTGTCGCTATCCTCAAAACGAACCACAGCATCTTCTGGTGGTACGAATGGCTGGAATAATTCGAGGTCAGGAAATTCAAATAAGGTCATTCCGCTTTGATCTGGGTCATGCTCATCGTGGTAAGCCAGCAAACTATTCACGGTACCAACTTCAATCGTTCTCAAATTTGGAAGAGCGCTAAAAATAAGTGTCGCATCGTTATCGATCATAGGGTGCTGAGCTAATTTTGCTCGGCATTTACCACACGGATGGAGCGTATGCATTTTATGACCGCTCTGTTGATCGTCTTGGGTTTCACCGACGACCGACACGATGCTCACCATATTGGCTTTCACTGCCTCGGCGGTGCGTAGGGCGAGTTGCTCGGCGTGCATGTTAAGAGGACCCTCTTCATTAGTTTTCGCGTTAATACCCGGAAGTATTTGAAAGCCAGCATTGCTATGAGTTAACGCTACTACGGCTGCGCCAACTTTAAAATCTCGGTAAGATACAGCGAGTTCTTGGGCTTCGCGAGCTCTGTGGAGTGAAATTAAAACGTTCGGTGCAATGATCGAATGAAGAAAGTGCTCACGGGTATATTGGTCATGAAGCCTTGAGTAAAAAGGCCCAACGCGTACACCGGGAAGCTCAGCGAAAGCTCGCTCCATTTTTTCTGTGATATCCATTAAGTTATATCTAATACTTATACGTACTTGGACGCAAGCATAAGAATATTAAAAGATCTTTTCGTTCTTCAGTTCTTTCGGCAAAAAACCTTTTTCGTGCTTAAAATCAGCTTCCCATTTATAGCCTTTGCCGTAATCAAGGTCTTTCATGAGTTTGGTAGGGGCATTGCGAAGGTGAAGGGGGACGGGCGCGTCGGGATATTGCTTGGCGAGTTGTTGAGCTTTATGCATGGCTTCGCTGGTAGCGCGAGACTTTTCGGATTTGGCCAGTGCGGTCGCAACGTGGAACAAAATGTAATTTGATTCAGGCATACCGACACGCTCGACAGCCTGAAAGGCGTTTAGTGCTAAGCCAAGTGCGCCATTGCCAGCTAAGCCAATATCTTCAGAGGCAAATATCACCATGCGGCGGGCGATGAACTTAGGGTCCTCTCCAGCATCGATCATACGAGCAAGATAGTAGAGCGTCGCATCGACATTGCTGCCGCGCATACTTTTAATGAAGGCCGAAATGACGTTATAGTGCATGTCGCCTTTTTTGTCGTAACCCGGCACTCGTTTTTGAGCAGCTGTTTTAACCACTTCGACATCAACTTTTTTAGCCATACTCAAAGCAAGTTCGAGGTTACCTAGTGCGACGCGCGCATCACCACCGGAAAGTTCGGCAATGTAGTCAATCGCTTCAGCGGAAATGCGCTTGGTGGCTTTTTCCTCTTCGACGGCTCGATTGAGAATGTCGATAATCTCTTTTTTATTCAGCGGTTCCAGTACCAACACGCGGCTTCGGCTTAAAAGGGGAGTGATAACCTCAAAACTCGGGTTTTCGGTAGTCGCGCCAATAAGCGTAATCAGGCCAGATTCAACGTGTGGCAAGAAGGCGTCTTGCTGAGCCTTATTGAAACGGTGAATCTCGTCGACGAACAGAATGGTGCGTAGTTGCAAGTTCCAATTTTGACGGGCATGCTCGACGACGCGTTCGACATCTTTTTTACCGCTGGTGACGGCTGAGAGCTCGATGAACTCCGCTTCAACCTCTGAGGCGATAATTCGTGCCAACGTAGTCTTACCGCTTCCGGGAGGCCCCCATAGCAGCAAGCTGACCGGCTCGCGGCTTTTGACGATCTGGCGAAGGATTTCCTTATTGCCCAAAAGGTGCGTTTGACCGATCACTTCATCGAGTGTTTTCGGGCGCATACGTTCGGCAAGAGGAATTCGGGGCATGTATCCATTATACCTCTTATATAAGGTGTACGTAAGGAGTTGAAAGGGCCGTAATAATGAAGTTGCCCGGAACGATGTCCGGGCAACTGTACTCATGCGTACCTAGTGGTCGTGTCGCCAGCCGACGGTCTTCTTGTCGGCGCGAATCGGCGTGATGTCAATGCTGTCGCGATCGAGTTGGAGGCAGGCTCCATGGAGGATGCGGCGGACGTGCTGGCGACGACTGGTTGACGCTTGCTTGCGCTCCACCTTGGCGACCCCGCCGCCGTAGTTGATTCCGCCAGTGATGGCGACGTCGTACTGGCTGATCTTGGGTACCGTCTTGTCGTTCAAGGCGACATCGTACGGACGGGTGTTATCCGTCTTGCTCATGACACTCCTAGGTTTGATTGAAAAGTACAGTAAGTGCATTATACACTAAAACCTATAAAAAGTCAATAAGCAACGCCTCAAGCAATGCCTCAGGGCTTGAAAAAGTACCCCTGTTTCAGTACAATAAACAGGTTACCTGAGCGGCTCTTTAGCTCAGTGGTAGAGCAGAGGCCTGAAGAGCCTTGTGTCCCCAGTTCAAATCTGGGAGGAGCCACCAAAGAAATACTCTCATCATTCGATGGGAGTATTTCTCTTTTCAAGGCATTTCAACGCAAGATATTTGCAATATCGCCCCTGTAAAGGTATACTTGTTCAAGTATGCGGGTGTAGCTCAGCTGTTAGAGCGCATCCTTGCCAAGGATGAGGCCCAGGGTTAGAGTCCCTGTACCCGCACCAATAAAATTGCCCCAGTGTTAGCTGGGGTTATTTTATTGGTTGTTGTACCATGGGAACCTCTAACCCTGGGCCGAATCAGAAAACAATAGCCCAGAAGCCCGGCGAGCTACAGCGAGCTGGGGTTAGAGTCCCCGTACCCATACCAGGATTATCCCAGCTCTCCACCGCTGTAAAACGTCAAGTAAAATCAGAGTTTTTATCGCTTTACTCATAAGGGACGCTAAGCATACACTACATTTACGATGTTATACTAATTAAATGACGAAAAACAAAATAAACAAAAATCAAGAAAAACAGAAGTCAAATTATTTAGCCTTAGGGTTAGTATTTGGAATTTTATTTGGCACGCTTGCAGGACTTACGGTATTTGATAATGTAGCTATTGGTATAGGCTTCGGTATTGCCCTAGGTTTATCCTTTGGAGTAGCTTTCGACAGTTCAACTGGTGAAAATAAGCATTAGTTCAATAAGTTATTACTTAGCTATAAATCAATGGATGGCAAATTAATTATTAACCTTGCTTCCCAGTGATATTAACCATCCAATTAATACCGAATGCATCCGTAACCATGCCAAACGTATCGCCCCAAGGTGCTTGAACCAGCGGCTCACGAATCGTTCCGTTTTCGGATAGCTTGTTGAAGTAACCGGTTAACTCATCGTTATTGTCACCGCTCAATGAAAGTTGGATCATAGGCGCTGATTCAGCTTCTAACGTGCTGCGCCCATCGGAAGCCATGAATGTTATGCCATTGTCCGCTTGAAGCATCGCGTGCATTATGAGCTTTTCGTCGTCCGCAGATTGCGACATTCCGCCATCGAGGTAATTAGTCATCTCCAGCTTACCGCCAAATATGGACTTGTAGAATTCCATTGCTTCTTGGCAGTTGCCACCAAAGTTCAAATACGGATTTAATTTTGACTGCATGTCTAAACTCCTCGTTATTTATTACCCTTATTGTACTAGGTTACTGACGAGATGCGTATTTTTGATATCATAGACATATGAAACCAAAAACAATTGATGAGTATTTGAACGGCTTCCCTGAAAATCAAAAGAAAAAACTTATTGAATTGCGCAATTTGGTACGCTCAGTTCTGCCTGATACTGAAGAGACGTTAAAATGGGGAGCTCCTGCTGCGGTTGAGAAGGATGGGATGATTCTGGTCGTATTCTCCGGACATAAACAGCATATGAACTTCGTAGTTACACCCTCCGCTATGCAAGCTTTTGAGAGTGAGCTCTCTGGCTATGTTACCGGCAAAGGTTCGATTCAACTTTCCTACGAAAAACCACTTCCTATAAAGTTACTTAAGAAGCTGCTCATTTATAGAGTAAAAGAATATCGCGAAAATAATGTTAACTGGAAATAATTAAAGTGAGCGATCAATAACTATGCAACCACCCGAAATCGCCTTCTTAGTTTTATGGGTCCTCGTCGCGATGATTATCATCGTCGGGCTTTTTACCAAGAAAGGTCGCAGTAAATCAATCGAACTCCAATTCGGTGCGAAGGTAGTTGATGATTTAGGTGTCATAAGTGAAGAAGCCGTATTCTTGGGTAAACAAACCGTAAGGCTGTTCAAATGTGAGCAGGGAGGTCATACCTTTTTCGTACTCGAAGTCAAACGTACGGCGGCCTTAGGATTTTCCTATGCGTACGTAAAAGTCGACGATGCGCTTTTGAATAAGCTTAATGCGTCAGATAAATAGCGCGATTTTTCTTGACCTGGTGTACTCCAGCTTTCTATACTTCAAATTATGAACGACGAAGCATCAAAGTATTTTGACATAGACGGGCCAATGTCGCTCGGGCAAGTGACCTTGCAGACCGGATTATCAGAAGATACACTTCGTTATTACGAAAAAAGGGGGCTTTTGCCGGCAATCGAACGCGATGTTAGTAGCAAGCAGCGTCGGTATAGCGTCGATAATATCTATCAAGCCCATTTGCTGGCCGCCCTAAGAGCTTCTGGCATGTCGATCGCTGATATGAGGACGTACCTCGATAATGAGTTAAGCGAGCAGAAATCCATCGATAAACGAATGGCTTTGCTGACAAAGCAGCAACACATCGTCAAGGAAAAGATTACCCGGCTTAATAAGCAACTGGCTTTTCTGAAGAAAAAAACCGAACACTACGAAGCTATGTCACGAAGTGATAGCCAGGCGATGCGTCGCATTGAAACGGAACTGATAACCTTATCGCTCACTCTTAATACTGACTTGAGGACGCTAGGCAAAAGCACCGAATAATGCGCTTGCCTGAAAGAAAAATAATAAGGAGAACAATATGGCAAAAAATAACGCATCAATTTGGTTTCGTAAGATACGTGGAAGTTATCTTCCAACCAGCTTTGTCGGCCTGGCTATATACTTAGCGTATGTCGCTTACGTCGTAGCTGTCGCAGCCGAATGGTTTCGACGGGGCTATGATTACTGGTCGCTTTTAACCGTGATATTACCGGTTATCGCCGTAGCGGTTTTGGTCATGCAGTACATCGGTTCCAAGCACAGCAAGTAATTCATTCGATTGCAAAATTTCCCTTTGTGCCACCTTTGCACTATTATCTAAGCAAGGAGATATGTTCATGTCATTTCAAGCATACTTAGACAACATTGAAGCCAAGACCGGCAAGACGCCGAACGAATTCATTATCCTGGCCAAGGAAAAAGGCTTTGGTGCCGATACTAAAACCGGCGAAATCGTCACTTGGTTGAAAGAAGATTTTGAGCTCGGTCACGGTCATGCCATGGCGATGGCCCAGGTTATCAAGAAAGGGCCGCAAATAGGGGACAAGCATGTCAATAGTGGCGGTGCTCACGGCGACGAAAGTGACACGCTACGACTGGATGGGCTGAAGAACCGCTAAGTTAAGAGCGGTTCTTCTTGCTTACGGCTGCGTTCAGCTTTTTGCGTTGGTCGTCATGGTACGTTCGAGTGCCGCGTGCTAACTCGTCGGCGAAAGCGGCGACATCCAGGCCGGTAATTTCTGTCACATGCTTACCGTCAGCGGCGGCTTCCTCCAATAAGTCTACAAGAGGGAAGAGTGGCTCGATAGTCATCATGCCGGTGTTCCATAGGTAGTGTTTGATTTCGCCATATGCTTCTGAATATTCTTTCGGTAGTGCTTTGGCGCGCTTTTCATTCTCGCGGTACCGTTTCTTTTCGTTGAGGTCTCCAATGATAGTATCGATAATTTTGTTCATATTATTTGCTCCTTAGTTCATTAATTTTTGATGATACGAAATCCCATTTAGCCCAAAAGGTGTGCAGTTCTTTGAAGCCGGCGTCTGTGAGGCTGTAGAACTTTCGTGGTGGGCCTACTTCGGAAGGTTTCTTCTCTATGTTGACCAAGTCGTTCTTTTCAAGCCGTACCAGGATGGTATACACCGTCCCTTCGACGACATCTTCAAACCCAAGCTTGCGCAGCTGCTGGGTGATCTCGTAACCGTAGGTACTGCCTCGGCCGATGATTTCCAAAATACTGCCTTCAAGCACGCCTTTGAGCATTTCTGTTATATTGTTCAATGTTTCGATACTCCTATGTAGTATTACGTAGTACCACTACATAGTAACGCTAAGTAGCTATATGAGTCAATAGTATTTTTCTTTGCTATACTGAAACTATAAACAGGGAGTTTTCATGGACATACTATTTTGGACAGTTATCATTGCCATCGCATTATTTATTTTAAGCGGATTGAAAGTGGTCAACCAATACCAGCGCGGTATCGTTCTGACGCTCGGTCGCTTTACTGGCGTACGACAGCCAGGCCTCAGGGTCATCATCCCCATCTTCCAGACGATGACACGAGTCGACGTTCGCTCGACACCTATCGATGTATCGAAGCAGGAAATCATCACCAAGGATAACGTGACAGCTGGTATTGATGCGATCGTGTACTTCCGTGTCGTCGACCCAGCCAAGGCGGTACTTGAAACCACTAACTACGTCTACGCTACCAGCCAATTTGCTCAGGCAGCTCTTCGTGACGTGACCGGCAACTTCGAACTTGATGAACTGCTGCAGAAACGTGAAGAAATTAGCGAACGTATCAAAGAAATCGTCGATGCCGAGACCAGCAAATGGGGAATCGACATCGAGAACGTGAAGATGCAAAACATCGAACTCCCTCAGGATATGAAACGTGCCATGGCTAAGCAAGCTGAAGCCGAGCGTGAACGCCGTGCGAATATCATTGGTGCCGATGGTGAAAAGGTGGCCGCACAAAACCTGGCCGATGCCGCCGAAATCTTCTCTAAAGTTCCAGGGGCGCTGAACCTACGTACACTCGGTACTTTAGAACGTATCAGCACCGAGCCAAGCCAAAAGACTATGATGCTTTTCCCTGTCGAATTAATCGACGCACTGCGCGGCGCATCAAATATCATAAGCGCTGATAAAAAATAGTTTAATCAACCGATATGGCAATTAATAAAAATATCGAAGTCAAAAAGCTCCGCACGAAAAGTGATAGGGTATCGAGTTTCGTCACGAAAGTGGCGGGCTCGATGCCGTTCTTAATCGTAAATGTTAGCTTCTTTGCGTTTTGGATCTTGCTGAATACGGGCGTTTTTGGCCAAGAGTATATTATTGATAAATACCCATTCAGCTTCCTAACTACAACCGTTTCAATCGAAGCTATTCTGTTATCAACTTTCGTTATCATGAGCCAGCGACGCGAAGCAAAGCTTGCCGAAGCGCGCACTGAGCTCGATTATCATTCTGACTTAAAAGCCGAAGTGGATATAAACACAATTGTGCGTATACTACAGCGAATTGCGGATAAGCAAGGTGTAGAGGTATCTGATTTGCTTGCTGATATGAGGACGAATGAAAGTACCACATTAAACAAAGCCAATCAGGAAGAGTCCCTCAACGATTAACCTGTGCTATAGTGACGAATAGTATGAATAACAAGTTTATCGGCGAACTTCCGGCCAACTACCAGCCTTCTCGTGACTGGCGACTCGTTTTTATTGTACTTGTTACGCTATTGGCTTTATTTGATGTAATTTACTTTCCGATAATCGGCGAAGATATACTCGTTATAATTACTTCGGGTATTTTATTACTATTTTTTATTTATGAACTTATATTTCGTATTAAGTTTAAACAAACGAAGCTTGGATATAACCTCTCGCTCTATCTCGTAATCGCCTATGTAGTCAGCGACCTGCTCATTTACTTTGGAGCTTAGTGTAATAAAGCAAAAAGCCCCACATCCTTCGACGCAAGGCTTTTGCTTATGCGGAGGAAGTGAGGCTTGGTTGGTTATGAGATTGTAAAGGTGACTCTGAGTATTTTCCCGGCTTTACTTCCAGTTCCGAAGTGGAGGCTGGAAAAGCGAACCTGGACGTCAGTAATAGTCAAATCCTTGTGAAAAATACGTCTGAGCTGTTCTTCGACTTCATCTGCTCGTTCACTTTCGTGACCGACTTCGAAACGATTCCAGCCACGAGCCGTCACTACTGGCTCTTCAGCCATTACGACGAACTGCTCTTCGAATCTATCACCTCGCCGCTTACGAAACAACAGTCGTTTTGCCTTCGCGGACAGTACGAAGGTCGGCTTGATGGTGATCGGCCCCTCTAGACTGCGATTGCGAGGGGTGGCCGGTTCGGCTTGTATCCTGCGCAAAAAGTTTTCAGCCATTCGCTGAGAAGTTTCACTGCTTGCATTCTCATTATCGGACATATCATGCCAATCTACTCGATTGATTGAAAGGACGGAATTCTTTTTCAAAACTCAGTTGAAACTATATACTGAATTTGTTTAAAAAGCTAGTTGATACCGTATATTTTGGTCGGTTTTAATACGCCGTCAAGGCCGTAGCATTTCACGTCCGATACCTGCTGAAGGTCACGTGTTCCCGTTCCGTACGATTGAACGTTAAGCGCACCAGGTGTCGGCCCGTTATCAATGTCGACATTGCGAAGGGTGATTTTGGCCGACGTACCCGTGGAGTGGAGGCTAATATGGAGCTTACCCTTTGTGCCTTGGTCGGCAGGTTTTGGCGTTCGGCCACCACCACCTTGATAGTCTGAAAAAATTGAACCGCCCGTCCATTCGAGTTCAAAGCCGGCTTGAGTTAATTCTAAGTTAAGGCCTGGGCCGGTATTATAACGGCAATGTACATTCCTGAAGATATGTTTCCCGGAGCAGCGCCATAAGGTAAGCATGCCTTCGAACGCTTCGTGCGTATCGGTATCTTCGATGATACCACCGCTTGAAGTATTGATCATGATAGGGGACGAAGCGATGCGAGGGCCGGAGCCGACGCGCGTCCCGACGATACACTTAGCAATATAATACCCATCGCCGCCAGAAGACGAGATAGCGCCAGCTTCTCCGTTAGGAACTCCTAGGAAGCCGCGCCAGCCGCCGGTAAGGTCGAGTCGTTCAAAAGTAGCGCCCGCACCGGTCACTCCATGGTAGGCGATGCCACCTAGATCTCGGCCTCGCAGCGTAAAGTTACCATAGTAGGCACCGTCACGGCTACTCTCGATAATTTTTTCTTGGCAGCCGACAAGTTCGTGCTTTTGCTGACCATCGGTACCGATCCAATAGCGACCAGGTGACACCCAGCCGTCTTCTTGAACGCTCCCGGCATCTTGAATTTGACGTTCGTGGGTCCAGCTTGAATTACTTAATTCAATACGGGCATTAGGGCCAAGCCCTAAAATACCCCGGCGTGAACGAGCCATCGCAAACCAAGTACGTGCACTTCGCAACCCTTTGTACGTGTTGGTGATAGGGATCTGACCATTTCGGCCGGTCACTGATTGTACGCCGGCGGCACGAAACCCTTCGGACGAATCGACAAGGTACGGTTGAGCCCGTTCGGGAAGTACTAAGATATCATTAGCGCCCAATGAGTTGAATACATCTTCTAAGTCGCGATTGACTGGCCACGCTGGGTCCCATATAACATAATTCGCATCGGCAGGGGTATGAAGGGCGGCTCGTGCCGCGGCTAAGTTAGGGAAACTTACTGGTCCTCTAAAGGGAATGGTTTCCGGCGCTTTTGATATACGGGCAGTCACACTTGGCATAAACTACCCGTATTGTACCACAAGCGTCTTACCGCTATTCATTGATTAGTGTATACTAGCGGAAAGAAAGGGTAGCATATGGGTTTTGGCGGCGGGTCGGGTGGAAGTAGTTCAATTGCCGGTGCGGCAGATGTCGCATTAAGTTCACCTGCCAATAATCAGCAGCTCCAATATAATGCCTCGACGTCTAAGTGGCAGAATGGGCCAGCGCCCACTCGCTTGATTGAAAATATCAATACCGTAGCAAGTTCCGGTTCGGCGGTAACGATACCTGACACCACGACGGCAACTATCAATAATGTCGTACTTACGGGTAACTGTACCTTTACTTTCCCAAGCGCCGTAGCCGGTAAGAGTTTTTCGATTTTTATTACGCATTCAGGTTCTGGGTTTACCATTAACTGGCCAGCTTCGGTCGCATGGCCTGATGACACCCCACCCGTGTTGACAGTAACTCCGGCAAAAACGGATGTATTTTCATTCATTTGCTTTTCGAATGGTGAATGGTTCGGGTTTGCTTCGGGTATGAATTACGCCTAATCGAAAGAGTTTAAAACTATTCTTCGGCTTGGAATATATCTTCTGGCTCGACAAATTCCTTAGGCTCTACCGGCTTACTTCGTAATTCTTCTTGTTGAGAAAGTAATGCAAAGGCGCGTTTGGCTTGTTCGTTTTGGATACTATTCAGAATCGGTTCCTTCGCCATCGCGAAAGTGGTCATATATTCGTCGACGGTCCTGTAATATTGCGCGTGAACTGCGTTGGGGACGGTAAAGCTGAAATAATCCAATCCCGTTTCTTGGGCGTAATCCGCAAAATTATCCGAAGAAAGCTCGTTATCAACCATCGTGTCATTCTTTGCTTTGAAATACACGATAGGAAACATTCTTTTTTCACCTTGTTGTTCGGCTATGCATTTGAGCTCATCCAACATATTGAATTGGTCAATTTTGTACACCTGTTCGGTCAAAAGCTGCATTGATGTTCGTTTAGGGTTGTTGGAGCGTTGCCATATATCGATGGTTGTCTTACCTAAGTTGACTGCGTTTTCGCCGATGGATTCTTTCGTATAATTATCGCGATAAAAGTATAGTTCGCCGGCAAAACGAACATATGAAGAATTAACCGCACCAGGAAACCAGCTCGCCAACCATTGCCCGAAGCCAAGTTCCTTTTTTTGATATGGTTGCAGGCCTGCTGAACCATCCGGGCTATGCATCATCGATAACATATTTATCGGCACATCGGAGGTTGTTACGATATCGCAGGCTGCTTCGGCGGCGATATCACCACCCATACTGTAGCCGTTGATCCAGATACTTTCTATGCCAAGTTCTTCTACTTTGTCGAGAATAGGTTTGTAGATTCTATTTCTATCGAGCACGGCATTATTGTAGCTTAATGACCATACTTGGCCATCAATTACTTGCTGGGCAGCCGGCCCGATATAGTTCGAGAGAACATCGGCGTCATAAGCATTGAAGCCATCTATGAAGATTATTGCTTTATCGTTATTGGCTTTGTCGATCGCTTCGGATATCACATTCACGGATACTTCCGCGTTCGCGAGTTCGGCTCGATTGTTATCGACATCAAGCCAATAGCCGGCGTTAAGGCTGGCAAATGCCAGAGCGGCTGAACCGAACTTTTTTATTCGTTTCGATACTTTGTTGAAAACATTGAAACGCTCAAAATCTTCGAAGGCTTGCTTTGGACTTGTCGGCGTAGATTCTGGTGTAGTTCGGACACGGTGGAGCATGGTTGTTCACCATTATACCCCTGTTCACATAAATATTCAGATAATTATGAACTATAGGCACTAAAGGTGAGCTGAGTGGTTTGCTCTTTGCCATCACGAATATATGTAACGGTGACGGTATCACCTGGTTTGTATTGGCCGATAATGCTGGATAAGCTGCCTTGTTTGCCGACGGTGTCGTTATTTATTTTTACTATGATGTCGTCATTTTTTAAGCTAGCTTTTTCAGCAGGGCTTCCGACGGCAACTGCTGAACCGTCATTTGAATGTATGTAGGCACCGTCTTGTACGTTAAGTTTGTATTCTTTCACGACATCAGGTGTAATGCTTAAATAATTCACACCCATGTAGGCGCGGCTCACTTTACCGTTGGCGAGGACGCCGGATAAAATACCCTTAGTTGAATTTACGGGAATAGAGAAACCGATACCGTTCGCGTCAGCGGCAATTGCCGTGTTGATACCAATTACTTGACCGGCCATATTAAGTAACGGGCCACCGGAATTTCCCGGGTTGATCGAGGCGTCCGTTTGAATGAGGTCGGTAAGCGTTTCGGTTTGCCCGTCGTTGGTTGCAGCCGTAACGGGGCGACCTACGCCGGAGATGATACCGCTCGTAACGGTATTGCTGTATTGGCCTAACGCATTACCGATAGCGACGACTTGTTGGCCGATCCGTAAAGTAGAGCTGTTACCAAGGACTGCTGGTTTAAACGTCGTATTCGATTTGATTTTCAAAAACGCCACATCGTTAAGTGGGTCACGCCCGATAATGGTGACATCTTCGTATTGTTCACCTTCGCTATCGACGATCATGACATCGTTGGCGCTTTCAACGACATGGTTATTTGTCATTACGTAACCATCGGCGCTGACGATAATGCCGGTGCCAGCACCTTCTTGAGAAGTATTGCCGTAGAATGATTGTGCTTGGTTTTCGGTGACGATAGACACCACGCTCGGCCCAACTTTTTCGGCGATAGCAGCGATCGTACTTTCTTCGGTTGTTGCCGTCGTGTTGCCGTCGGTGGTCGAAGTGAGGGAATTAGGAATTAAGCCACTTCGTAGTTTTTGGAGTTGCATGCCGCCGACAATACCTAAGGCGGTTAATAGAATGACGCCGGTTATGGCGACAAGTGTAATAATAACGGATTTTCTTTTCATGTTTTTACCTTTCAGAATAGTAGCTCTAAACCCTAGTATAGCTCCGAATAATTAAGTTTTGCTGTAGAACTGAGATAATTCTTTGTAAGACCTTGTTTTAAAAGCAAGAATAGCCGCGATGATCATGATGAAGCCACCGATGACAAACAATAGGGCGATACCCCTGGCTTCACCCGAACCAAGCAGCCAACCAAGTTGTGATCGTCCTTCGGCGCTATTCATGTACGGAATAACCAAGAACTGGGCAATCGGGCCAACGAGCAAAGCGGTAATTGGGGCCGCGGCCGTTTCGACACTTTGGGCAAAACCGAATACGCGCCCTTGCCGTTTCAGGGGTACCACTCGTTGGATGATAGTTTGTTCGGTCGCTTCGATAATTGGGATAAGGCACATGTAAAGAAAAATACCGACAACATATAATAGCCAAAACTCGCGGATAGCAAATACCATGCCGATTGTCGCCATTACTATATTAGCTATCAGCAATGTTTGGAGCGGTTTTTTCCCTAGGCCCCGTTTGGCGATGATGATTCCACCGATAATAAAGCCAGTGCTCGTGATTCCCAAGACAATTCCCCATATTTGTACCGAAAAGAGGGTTAAGCCATACGGGTCCATCAATGCCATGAAAATACCGCCGATAAAATTATTGAAGGTCGAGAAGAGGATCAAACCGATAAGGCCGGGAACGACTTTTATCGCCGCGATACTGCCTTTTATGTCAATTTTTTTATTGGCAAGTTCAGGGTCGTGAGCAATTTCTTGTTCTGGAATTTTAACGAAAAGAATTAAGTGGATAGTAGCAAGCACGGTCAGCACAAGTGCGATTGCCAACGTCCATCCCATTCCTAAAAACCCAATTGCGAGGCCGCTAAAAACTGACGTGACCAAAAAGCCAAGCCCTTGTACGGTTCCAACTAATCCATTGGCATTGGCGTATTTTTCTTTCGGCACTAATAACGTTACGGTGGTTGAAAGAGCGATGTTGCGCATATTTTCTACTACCGAGCCGATTAAGACGATCGAAGCGAATATCCATAAGAACGGACCGGTCCAGTCGATCAGCGATGCTTCAGGTGTCGTTACGAAAATGAGACCGGCGATAAGGTAGGTGAATAACGTAAACAACCCTGAGGCTACCATGATTACTTTCTTGCGGTGCTGATCGACCAACGTCCCGAAGAAGAGGCTTGAAATGGCCACTAATAGCATATAGGTACCGCCAATCAATGCGGTTGCGAGTACTGATTTCGTTTCAAGATACACCCAAAAGGTGAGCGCGAACCACAGAAAGCTTGTCGTGATATTAGCGACGGCTGTGTTGATGAGTACCGGTATGAAATTTTTCATCTTATCTGTATGACACTTTCACTCAACGAGTTTGAAGGATGTTAGTAGTAACGATTGTATTGGTCGCGTTCATAAGTGGGTTCACTGGATTGAACGGCTGATACGACAAAACCAACTAAACCAGTCCACCAGAACATAGAAAGAAGTATACCAACGGTAATATAGATGGCTAATAGACCTTGTGGAATAGGCTTTGAAACCGGTTTGGTGATGTTCAGTTCAGGTTGCCGAGCGAGTGCTATCGCGCGCAAAATAACAGTAATGATAAAAGCGGTACTCGCCAAGATCGCCAAAGCTGCGATGATACGGAAGTAAAGCGGGTCGAACCGAACGAAAATATGTAAAATCCATGGAGTTAAAGCGATGACCAGTGCGGCAATTGAGCCAATTGTCGTGTAGATACCAACTTTAATTGCTTGTTTATTAACGAATAATTTTAAAATGCCCGCAATGATAAATACCGCGCCCATTATTAGTACATAGAGGCTCAATGCATACCAAGCGCCATCGGCACTAATAATTTCCCACGTAGACAAGGTGGTAGTCACCATATTAGCTAAAGCGAGCACGAATATAGTCGTAGGAAGAAGAGTCCGTCCAACCTCGTTATATTTGTCTGACCATAATAATGCCAAAATAAATAAGCTATGGCTAAAGAAAATGAAGATCGTAAGCAGTGACTTCTGGATTTCAGAACTAAACGAGCCGATGAGGAGGGCGACAATTGCCGTTAATGCCGAGGCGGCCAGCCCACCGATGAGGACATACATAAAGGCAAGTTTTAACTTACCGATACGAGCTGGTTCGATTTCATTTGAGCTCTTTTTGTTAGTGACAGGGGTGTGCGCTTGCTGCTTTGCTGACATACATGATCCTCTTATATTTGAAAATAGTATATCAGAGGGGTCGCCCATTTGACAGAGACTCTGGTATAATGAACCACCAGGATGGCGCCTTGGCCGAGAAGTTAGGCAACGGTCTGCAAAACCGTGTAGACGGGAGCGTTACCCGTAGGTGCCTCCAATCAGGCAACATTCAATAAAAACAATTCACATATATATGCGCGGATGGTGGAATTGGTAGACACGAGAGACTTAAAATCTCTTGACTTCACGGTCGTGCGGGTTCAAGTCCCGCTCTGCGCACCAGTAATTATTACCTCGGCAAATTGCCGAGGTTTTGCTATAATAAGAGTACAAGAAATAAGGAGAAAAAATGTTAGCAGTTTGGATTATTTTGGCAGTCATTGTCGTCATTGGTATTTTTGTATGGGCTACGTACAACAGCTTAGTTACACTTCGCGTGCGAGTGGATGAAGCCTGGAGCGATATTAACGTTCAGCTTAAGCGTCGTCTCGACCTTATTCCAAACCTCGTAGAAACGGTTAAGGGGTATGCGAAGCATGAAAGTGGCGTGTTCCAAGAGGTAACCGAAGCACGTGCGAACGTTATTAACGCGAACGGCGTAAAAGAAACTGCCGCTGCTGAAAACCAGTTCGAAGGTGCGTTGAAGAGCTTGTTCGCCGTTGCTGAAGCCTACCCAGACCTTAAGGCAAACGAGAACTTCGTCGAGCTGCAACGCGAACTTGTTGATACTGAAGATAAAATCCAAGCTTCTCGCCGATTCTACAACTCAGGCGTCACTGGTTTAAACACCAAGGTTCAGACCTTCCCAGCAAATATCGTAGCCGGTATGTTCAAATTCGAAAACCGCGAATTCTTCGATGTCGATGAAACTGAACGTGAAGCTGCCAACAAGCCAACCGAAGTCAAATTCTAATTCTAATAAGATAAAGCCGAGTATTTACTATGTATGATGCAATTGCCGCTAATAAGCGAAACACCTTTCTTATCATGGCCGTTTTTGTCGGAATTATTTCCGCTATCGCATACCTAGTAAGCCTTTACTACGGAAATACATCGATTACGTATTGGGTACTCGGTACCGCTACGGTGTACGCACTCATACAGTACTTTATTGCTGCCAAGTTGGCGGTCGTTATGACGGGCGCCAAAAGAATAGAGAAGCGTGATAATCCACGGCTATACCGCGTCGTCGAAAACCTTTCGATTACACTTGGCATGCAAATGCCGAAGGTGTACATCATCAACGATTCAGCACCGAATGCATTCGCGACAGGTCGCGACCCAAAACACGCTGTTGTTGCCGCAACTACCGGTTTGCTGGACATTATGGACGACCGTGAGCTTACCGCCGTTATGGCACACGAAATGGGTCACGTGAAAAACTATGATATTCGGGTAAGTATGATTGCTTTCGGGCTGGTAAGTGCCGTAGGTATTTTGTCTGATTTGGTACTGCGCGTTATGTTATTTGGTGGCGAAAACCGAAATAGCAACACAAACCCTATCGTATTAGTTATTGGTGTCGTTGTTATTATCCTGGCGCCAATTATCGCGACGATCGTGCAGTTGGCAATAAGCCGTCAGCGTGAATACTTAGCCGATGCGTCCGGGGCACTTACGACACGTGACTCAGAGGGTATGGCGCGTGCTTTAGAAAAATTGAAGGCATTTGGTAAGCCAATGCAGAAGCAACAATCTGCAACGGCCCAGTTATTTATTAGTAACCCATTAACCCCGGGCTTTTTCGCAAAGCTCTTTAGTTCGCACCCTCCACTTGAAGACCGTATTAACAGGTTGCGTAACAATGCAAGCAAGTTTTAATAAATTTAAAACTTGGCAAAAAGATTTTTTATCACGTCGCCCTCACCGTACTCTGCGGTTGACCAAGCGGCGTGATTACGTTCGGTCATTAGACTTACCGGGCTATATTGCGTTTACGCATCATGTCAATAAAACGGTATGGTCAAACCGAAAGCTATTTTTAGGCCTGGCTATCGTTTACTTGGTATTATTTTCCCTGTTAGTGGGAATTGGATCACAAGAAACCTATAATTCATTAACCGATTCATTACAAGAAGCTGGAACGGGCATCAATGAAGGTGATGTGTCGCAAGTCGGCCAAGCCGGCATAGTATTCTTAACAATTGCGAGTGCGGGCCTTACCGGTGATTTAACCGAGGCGCAGCAAATTTACGCGGTGTTACTTTCTTTGATGGTGTGGTTAACGACGGTATGGTTGTTAAGGAATAAAATGGCTGGTCATAAAGTTCGGTTGAGGGATGGCTTGTATAATGCGGGCGCACCCATTATTCCGATGATCATTGTCGCGCTGGTATTTCTGGTTCAGCTCATTCCTATTTTATTAGCCGTTATCGGCTATAGCGCAGCGACGAGTTCGGGCCTTATAGAAAGTGGCGTCGAAGCGATGCTGTTTTGGGTTGCCGCCAGTTTGCTTGGGTTATTATCATCATTCTGGGCGACGAGTACTCTCTTCGGGATGGTCATCGTGACGCTGCCGGGTATGTATCCAATGAAGGCCTTGCGAAATGCCGGAGACTTGGTGCTTGGTAGGCGAATCCGCATCTTGCTCAGATGGGTGTGGATGTTTCTTCCCATTTCGCTCTTATGGGCGGTGATCCTTATCCCACTTATTTTGCTTGACGTATGGCTGAAAACCATCTGGCCGGCCGTCGGCAACGTCCCCATTATACCGGTCGTATTAGCAATTCTCGGCACGGTATCGGTTATTTGGATTTCAAGTTATGTATACTTGTTGTACAGAAAGGTAGTGGAAGAACATGCCAAATAATACCGCTGAACGCGCCGCAGAACTCCGTCATTTACTGGCGGGATATAGTTACGAATACCATGTGCTCGATGCTCCGAGTGTCAATGATGCCGTATACGATAGCCTAATGGGCGAACTGAAAGCGATTGAAGCCGAACACCCGGAACTTATTACTTCCGATAGCCCCACGCAGCGCGTTGGAAGCGAATTATTAGGCGGCTTCAAAAAAGTACAGCACACAACTCGGATGCTTAGCTTGAATGACGTGTTTGACGTAAAAGAGGTTGAAGCCTGGGTTGAACGTATGGAAAAGTTGCTGCCAGGCCGTAAACATGAGTTTTTTGCTGATATCAAAATGGATGGGTTGGCCTGTGCTTTATCGTACGAAGACGGTTTATTGGTGCAAGCCGTCACTCGTGGCGATAGCTTTATCGGCGAAGACGTGACGCAAAATGTGCGCACTATTGCTAATGTACCATTACGGCTGCGCGAGACCGAAGGATACGAACATTTTTTAAAGGGCAGAATAGAAATTCGCGGTGAGATTGTTATGCTGAAAAAGGATTTTGAAGCCCTGAACGTTAAGCAGCGCCAAGCGGGTAAACCTGAGTTTGCGAACCCTCGTAACCTTGCGGCCGGTACTATCCGCCAGCTCGACCCGAAGCTTGTAGCCGAGCGACCACTGACCTTTATGGGTTACGATTTAATCCGTGAAGATACCGCTCAGGTCCCTACTAATATGTATGCCTATGAAGCGCTGACTGCTCTTGGCATTCGCCGCAACCAGCAAGCAAGCGTATTCAACACCGTCAAAGATGTCATGGAATTTGTGTATGAATGGGACAAAAAACGACATGACCTTCCGTTCAACACCGATGGACTTGTTATCAAAGTAAACGACCGGAAGCAATTTGCCGACCTTGGTATCGTAGGTAAACAACCACGGGCAGCCGTGGCGTATAAGTATGCAGCAGAACAAGCCACCACGATAGTAAAAGACATCGTGATCAGTATAGGACGAACCGGAGCGGCGACGCCAGTCGCCGTATTCGACCCGGTCAAAGTAGCCGGTACGACAGTGCAGCATGCCAGCCTTCATAATGCTGATGAAATTGCCCGTAAAGATATTCGTATCGGTGATACCGTAGTGATATTCAAAGCTGGCGATATTATTCCTCAAGTGGAAAGTGTCGTGTCGGAGCTGAGGCCGAAAGATTCGAAAGCATTCAATTATGAAGAGGCACTTGCCCGGCAATATCCTGAGCTTGAATTTGAGCGCCAAGGTGGCGATGTAGCCTATCGAGTTAAGGGGAGCTCAAGCGACTTTATCTTAAAACGGTCAATCGAATACTATGCCAGCAAAGGTGCGTTGGACATTGATACCTTAGGCGAGAAAAATGTTACCGCCCTTATTGATTCTGGATTGGTAAAAGACAGCGCCGATATATACACGCTTACTGTTGAACAGGTATTAAGCCTGGACCGGTTCGCCCAAAAGTCAGCTGAAAAACTTGTCACCGCAATCCAAGCGAAAAAAGAGCCACTGCTCGAACGGTTCATATTGGGACTCGGTATTCGGCACGTTGGTTCGCAAACAGCCATCGATTTGGCAAATAGGTTCGGCTCGATTGAGAAACTGGCATCAGCAACTATCGATGAACTTGAATCAGTTGAAGGTATCGGTAAGGTGGTGGCTGAATCGATCGTCGCGTGGTTTAGCGATGAAGATAATATAAAACTTATTCGAAAATTCAAGGATGTTGGCGTAAAGCCAGTGTTCGTAAAAAAAGAAGGTGGCGTACTCAGCGGTAAGAATTTCGTCGTAACGGGTACATTTGAATCGGTTTCAAGGGATGAAGCGGCAGATGAAATTCGTGCATTAGGAGGAACTTTCCAGACGGCCGTTGCTAAAGACACCGATTATTTGGTCGCTGGCGGAAAAGTCGGTGCAAGTAAACTGAAAAAAGCGCAATCATACGGAACGACGATCATTGACGAAGCTGCTTTTTTGAAATTGATAGGGAAGTAAACTGTAATGAATTCACTCAAACGCCAGAGTAAAAAAGTGCTCGTCGCGATTGTCGGTGGGCTGGTTGTATTAGTCGGGCTTTTGCTCGTTCCGTACCCTGGGCCTGGGTGGTTGATCGTATTCGGTGGATTAGCGATACTGTCAACCGAGTTTGAATTTGCCTCGAAGGTACTGTCATATACGAAAGGAAAGTATGATACGTGGGCAGCTTGGGTAAAACGACAGAACATATTTGGTCGCATCGCCATTTTGTCGCTTACCGGGGCGGTCGTCGTGGTGACGGTATGGTTGGTAAATGGGTTCGGCCTTATCAACACCTTTTTATCATTACATCAAGATTGGTTGATATCACCCTTTTTCCGATAAGCGCATAACTTGGTATGCACGCCATACTCCTGTACAATGGTCGTAAAAGCTTAAGGAGTATTATTTATGGATCCGACACCATCTAACCCGACAGGCACACAGCCTGAAAAACCGGTTACACCAGAAACACCCACGACTGACACCCCCGTGACAACTTCACCTGTGGTTGAGCCACCTACAAACGAAGAACCGGTCTCGGTAACTCCAGGCGTCGTACCTGACGCCGAAGCGCCGGAAGTTATCGAAAGCCATGAAGCTTCAACGACTCCTGAGGTTCAGGAAACTCCCGCCGTACAAGAAATTCCCGCTGTTCCGGTTACTCCTGAAGTTGCCCCTGTTTCAGACGCAACTCCGACACCTCAAGCTGCAGCAACCGATTCCACGCCTCCTTTTGCTCCGCTAGGCGAGCCAGTTGGTCCTAACGGTACCGCACCTGTTTCAAGCGTCGACCCAGGCCATGGGCTCGGTATCGCCAGCTTGGTGTTGTCGATTCTTGGCGTTCACTTGGTAGGGCTCATTTTAGGTATCATCGCTTTGAATAAATCAAAAAAAGCGGGTCACACGAATAACTTAGCTTTAGCGGCGATTATTCTTAGCGGCATTGGTCTATCCATTGCGATTATTTTCGCGGTACTCTTTATTCCGACGTTAATCGTACTGATATAATTCCAAATAGTACGTATATATAAAAACAACCCCATGAAGGGGTTGTTTTTAAGGTTGAATGGATTACCAGCTGCGTTGGCGGAATGAACCACCGTTGCCGCCACCATTGCCACCACGGTCGTTTCCGCCGAAGTCACGACGAGGTCGATCTTCCTTTGGTCGCGCAAGGTTAACGTTGATAGCGCGGCCATCAAGTTCCTTACCGTTTAGTTCGTCAACAGCTTTTTGGTTGTTTGCTTCATCAGCAAATTCAACGAAACCAAAGCCCTTTGAACGGCCGCTGTCGCGATCAGTTACCACGCGGGCACTGGTCACTTCACCGATAGTTTCAAAGAAAGCCTTGAGGCTGTCGTCGGTAGTAGCGTATGCTAAGCTACCAATGAATAGATTTTGAGACATAGTCTTGTAGATACTCTTTTCTTCTTAGTACTTTTTCAGATCGACCTTGCTTGGTACTCTGTAGCGAAGAAGAGAGAGTATCTTGTATAAGATATCCGCTCGCCTTTTGCTGTTTGATACGGCGTGCTTCTGAACATGCTTAGTTAAGCACATTTACGAAGAAAAAGATAGTATAGGGCTATACGGCCGCCATTTCTTTATACGTTTCGGCCACGGTACGACGAGCGTCTTTAAATGCGATATAACGATCTACCTGAGTCTGGGGTCCGGTATGTTTGCCTTCATCGTCGCTCAGCTTAACGGTGTCGACCCCATTTACGTCGGTAACTTTCATGACAAAGTTGTTCGCACGCAACCCCATATCATTCATAAGTGTCGTGCCCCAACCAAACAAAACGTTTACCTTACCATTGAAATGGTCGGCGAGACGGATGATCGTATCAATGTTAAGTCCGTCACTGAATACGAGCGTTTTGGTGGTAGGGTTTATATGGTGTCGTTCGTAAAATTCAATTGCTTGCTCGCCAAATGCTATCGGGTCACCAGAATCGTGGCGCAAACCTTTCCAATGCTCGGCTTGTTCTTGAGTAAAATCACTGAAGAAGAATTCGCTGGTGAAGGTATCGGTAAGGGCGGTCGATAAATCAGCACCGTAACGGTCGTACCAGTCGACCATCATTTCATGGTGACCTATGAGGGGGTTTTGGTTGCGGCTATCGGCTATGGCCGCATATGCCATCGGCATTTCATGGGCATAGGTGCCAATTGGCTCTAAGTTATGCCTATAGGCGAACCATGGGTTGCTTGTGCCTATGAAGTTTCGTGGCAATTCTTTGGCAAGCCTTCCGATCGCATGGTCTTGCCAGGCAGCGCTAAACCGGCGGCGAGTACCGAAGTCGGCGAACTTTATATCCGGCCTATTCTTAAGTTTTTCTATTTTTTCGCTTAACCGAGCGTCCCCGGTTTTCCAGATATCTTGTTCGTCTAATCCTCGAGACCGTATGAGTTTTTGGTAATACTGTTCATTTACTTCGCTCATAACGATGGTTTCCCACAGACTTGCGTTAGCCCATGGCCCGGTTGTGCGTATTGCGAGGTCATCGGTTTCACGGTCCAGCTCGACAGTTACTTCACTTAATGTCAAATCAGCAAGAAATGATAGATACGGTTCATCAAATCGAGCGGTTCCGTTTTGAGCTTGCAGCCCGGCGAGGTAAGCAATTTCTTCGGTGTCAAAGCCTTGTTCGCGAATGGCGGCAAAGCGCTCTTGAAGTGCCATGACATCAACGTATTCGCTGAGAGGGTAGTCATTAGCGCGGTTTTTCATAGTAAAAGTAACTTCGGTGGTAGGGAAGCGTTCAAGGGCGACCTGCCCCATGGTAAGCTTATAAAAATCGAGACCGTCGGATATGTGTCGTTCTAGTTCTGGTGTCGGAGAAAAGTATTCGTTCATAGTATTTCTTATTTTGCTAACTGAAAGGCTTTTTGCGTCAGAATATCAATGCTGTTTACCAATGTGGCACCGGCACGATTCATGCGGGCGAGTGCATTTCTTCCGTCATTCGGCTGAAGATTTACCGCTCGGACCGCATCTTGCGCGACAAACACACGAAGCTCACCTTTGCGCCGACCGACATGTAAGCCGTCAAGGACCGAATTGAGTACGCAGTAATCAGTTGCGAGGCCGCCAAAAACAGCAGCTACACGTTCGCGCCCGACTGGTCGAATAATTTCTTCGAGTGTTAAACCATCATGAGTGATTCCTTCGAAGGCAGAGTATCCGTCGGTTTGTCCCATACCTTTATTTATCCGAATGTCGTTGCTTCTGATATTTAAATCCCGTCGTAAGTCAGCTCCTCGGGTACCGGCGACACAGTGAACTGGCCAGGTTTCAAAGTGCGGAGTTGTACGTGGGTGTTGGTCACCAGTGGCAACGACTAAACCGTCGTGTTGCCGAGTAAAGTCATTAAGTCGGTTGAGGGGAGGGATTACTTGATCCCCGTTCGTGACGGCCAAGGCGCCGCCGGGGCAAAAGTCATTTTGTACATCGACGTTGATTGTCACCAGGCGATCGGCAGTAAATTTTTCCATAGATTCTTCTCCTTTGCTTACTAAGTGTATTAATTACACTATCTACTTTCAATGATATACATATCTTATTGTTAAGTCAACACTAATTGTACAAATGGATTGAAAGAAGCTATACTACAGGAGTAAACGAAGGAAATTATTATGGCGATGCCAAATGATATAGTGTTTGTTCGGCACGGGCAATCAGAAGCTAACATTATCCAAAAAATGACGAAGCAAGGTGAATCTCATATTCACGAAAGTGACATAAACGATCGACCCGATTGGAAGCAGCGTCTGTCGACGCTTGGTATCTCGCAAGCAAAGAACGCAAAAACGTGGATCGATGAAAACTTAGGTGGTGTCGATTCTTTTGACGCTCGGTATGTTTCGCCATTTTTACGAACGCGCGAAACAGCCGCCTATATTGGCGGGCTTGATACCGGCGAATGGACGATCGATGACCGGGTTGTAGAACGCAGCTGGGGTGTATATGGTATCGTCCCAAGGGCCGAGCAGAGAGCACACTTTCCTTTGACGACTAAATTGCACGAAGCGACGCCATGGTACGTACGGTTCGATGGTGGCGAAAGTATGCCCGACGTATATGGTCGCTTTCGTGACTTCCAAGGTACGTTGCACCGTGAGGAATCTGGCCGTAGAGTGATAGTCGTATCGCATGGAGATTTTATCAACGTTGCCCGGTATGGAATTGAGCGGATGCGACCCGAGGAATGGGAGGCAATCGACCGTGATCCTCGGTACACTATTCGTAATTGTAGCGTAACGCATTATACGCGAGTAAACCCGCGAGACCCGAATGACATTCGTGACAAAATTACTTGGCGTCGCATGGTATACCCGGATGCCATAGAAGGATCACCTGATAATGGTGGCTGGGTAGAACTACCGAAACGGCAACGATTCACGGGTAAAGAACTCCTTGAGCAGGTTGAATTTTCTCCGCCACTTTTGGACGTTGAATAAGATCAGTCGAAACTTCGAGACAGTACTTCGAGTGAATCTGAGGTAAACCGGTGCAACCGGGCGGGGCGATGAGCCCCATCACGACGCATTTCGTCGGTTTCTTCGGTTAAACCGAGGCTCAGGAACTTCTTGCGGAAATTACGTTTATCAAACGCTTGGCCATAAATAGCTTCATAGGCTGCTTGTAACTCCGTCAGGCTGAAGCGGCGGGGCAAAAAGGCGTACACGGCATTCGTATAGGTGAGTTTAGCGATTAAGCGACGGTGAGCGTATTCAACGATATCTTTATGGTCGTACGCCATAATAGGTAACGCATCTACCGGGAAGAAGGCGGCGTTACCGTCTACGCTCGTAGGAACGACATCACGGCCGGCACCCATATAGGTCACGGACACGGCATGACCACGTGGGTCACGGGCGACCGTATCAAAAGTATAGAGTTGTTCGACGTAGCTTAGGTCTTTCAATACATTTATGCCAGCTTTGTTCTCGACTACCCGTTCGAGGGCTTGCATAGTTGTTTCGCCTTGAGGACTATATCCGCCAGGAAGTGCCCATTGATCTTTGAATGGTTCGTTCGCTCGTTTGATAAGACATACGTGCAAAATATTGTCGATAAGCTGAAATATGACTGCGTCGACAGTAAGAGTGGGTGGTACATAGGGTGTGGTGTACTTCATACAGTCAGTATAACTTACCCTAGCTGGTTTTATAAATCATCATTTCTCGCTTCAGGCGGCATTCGCCAATCACCTTTGGGGCTGAGGCTAATACCGACTTTCGCACCGTCCGGCATAGCTTGGCGTTTCCATTGATTTTTGTAAAAACGATCGAAGAACACATCAAGCCACTTTTCTACCTCCTGTTCGGACCGTCGACCCTCAAACGCCTTGATGGCAAGAAAACCAATTTTAGCCTTCGGTTCTTTGAATCGTACGAAATGGTAGAGGAAAAAGTCATGAAGTTCGTAAGGTCCTACAAGATCTTCTGTCTCTTGGGTAATGCTAGAACCGTTCCCGGTCAGTTCTGGTGATACGGGCGTGTCGAGAATATCATTTAAAATAGTTTGTACTTTTTCGTTTTGACTCGCCCCGGCGTGTTTTACCAACGAACGAACCAGAGTTTTTGGAATAGAAGCATTGACGTTGTAATGTGACATATGATCGCCATTGTAAGTACACCACCCTAAGGCAATTTCGCTTAAGTCACCGGTACCCAACGCAAGGCCATTTAACTGATTGGCCTTGTTGAATACCATGGCTTGGCGAATACGCGCCTGGGTGTTTTCATAGGTCACATCTTCTTGGCTGTTGTGATGAAGCGCTGACAACTGAGCTTGGCTGAGTGTATCGATAGGTATTTCTTCATTGGCAATGCCCAACTCACGGGCTAATAATACGGCGTTATTTTGGGTGCGATCCGAACTGGCCACACCCGGCATCGTTAAGGTGTGTAAAATATCTTCAGGTTTTTCGTTTAGTATACGGCTCGCTTTAACGCCGACTAGTAAGGCGAGGGTGGAATCGAGGCCGCCAGAAAGGCCTAAGATCACTTTGGTGATACCCGTATTCTTAAGGCGCATTGCCAAACCGGTCGCTTGAATATTTAAGATTTCATCTAACCGCTCGGCAATTGTTTCAGCGCTTCCTTTCGGAATAAATGGGTGAGGGTCGATGGTTCTCAGTAGATCGGTTTGACGTGACGTAACATAGGTTCGTGTAGGGGGAATGTTGAATTCGTTTGGAAAGTTCGTAGTGTGGCGACGGTCATGGGCAATATGTTGAGTATCGATATCGGCAAATGTGAGCGGTTGGTGCGTGAAAGCTGGTTTTTCGGCCAGTTGGCCGCCCAGTTCGCTGATAATGGCGTGCCCACTCATCACGATCTCAGACGTCGATTCAGATCGATCGGCATTAGCGTATACGTACCCGACCATATTGCGCGCCGCAGTTTGAGCTACGAGTTGACGACGATAGTTGCTTTTCATTACCGTTTCGGGTGATGCCGACGGGTTGGCGATAATAGTTGCGCCGTTGGCCGCTAATTCGGTACTTGGTTGCCGAGGGACCCAGAGGTCCTCGCATATTTCGATACCCATGAGCTGGTCATCGATTTGAAAGAGTTGGCGGGTACCGAATGGTATATCCTTATCGCCAATTTGTACAAACGTATTGGCGTTTTTGTCGTTCCAAGCTTGGTACCATCGTTTTTCGTAGAATTCATTGTAGGTAGGAAGGTTTTGTTTCGGCACGATACCACGGATTTCACCCTCGGAAACAACCGCCGCACAATTATATATAGCGTTACCGACGACTAACGGTAACCCGACAACGGCAACTGATTGCTGCTCTTTCGTATACGACGCGAAGTCAACGAGCCCATCTTTGGCGGCTCTTAGAAGGGCAGGGGTACCAACGAGGTCTTGAATGGTGTAACCGGTCAAGCTGAGTTCGGGAAACACCACAAGGGAAGTATTATTTTGAGCAGCTTCGGAATACAATGCTTTAATACGTTCAAGATTTGCTTTTACGGAGCCAACTGAAACTTCAGGTGAGGCGGTCGCTACTCGAAGGTAACCTTGCCTTGGCTCATACACGGACTGAATCGGTTGTTCCATAGTTATCTTCCTTTTTACACTAACATGGTATATACTAAGCGTAGAACATAGTTAGTGTTAAGTCAACAATAAGTTAGGATATACTATGGAACGAACAGATTTTAAAGAAACAATTGTCTATGGTGGTGCATTTAATCCCCCTACCCTTGCACATAAAGCTATCTTGGAAGCTTGTATGGAATATGCCACATGTCAGAATGCTGATGTATGGGTGGTTCCGAGCGGTGATAGGGCGGATAAAACGATTGTTACGCCGAGAAATGTTCGAGTTGCTTATGTGGAAGCAATGATTGATAGCGCTGAAAACGATACGTTGAAACCTGAAATAATCACGACCGAACTGGACCGTACGACGCTTATTGAAACCTATGATACCGTCAAGGAACTTGAAGCTCAGTACCCTCAACGCCGCTTCACGTTTGTGTTCGGCGCAGACTCTACGCAAACCATGGCCACTTGGAAAAATGGCGAAACGTTGTTGGAGGAGCTTTCCATGCTCGTTATTGAAAGGGAAGGCAGTGAAATAAATACGCTTGCCAAGCACGCGGTACGTTTGCAAGTCAAAACGCCGAACGTCAGTTCAACCGAAGTTCGACAGCGCCTAGCGAATGGTGAGCCGGTCGACGACCTCGTATCAAGTTCCGTTGCGCGAGTACTGCAACTTACGTAGCTAAGGGTGCTTGCGTTTTTTTATAAGCAGTAGCATAATAACGATATGCTGATGCGCAAGGGGCGTAAACTCTCCAAGCGCTGATCAAAACAAACATCTGCATCTGCGGCCCCGGGTGGGCGCGCACCAGCAAAAAAGCATCGTCTCTGGAAACGGAGGCGATTTTTTGTTACGCTGGGTGAATACGGGGCATTGGCACAGTCGGCTAGCGCGCTTCCATGGCATGGAAGAGGTCATCGGTTCGAATCCGATATGCTCCACCATAAGAACATCTTACGTAAAGTGAGGTGTTTTTTTAGTCTCATACAGAATGCCCGCGCCATTGACGCGGAGCAAACTGTAATGCTCGACGCGCTAAGACGCGGGAATATGTTTATGAAGGTACCTCATTTTTTTCGGTATTTGAGGCGACGCCATGCGTTGGAACGAAATGCGAAGACGGTGTTGAGGTCGTACTGAGCGCTGGTTGCGGCCGAAGTGGCACTCTTCGGGAATCCCCATTCCTCCATTGAGGCCGTGAGTATCTTTCCCTCGGAAGTGCGGATCGTGATCCGGCTGTCACTGAAGGTCGAAATCTCACCTTCGGCAATCACTTGCTTGTTCAGGCCGTCAACGACGATGATTCTTAGCCCTGATTTGAGGTCGCGACGTGTGAGCGCGGCACCGAAGCCGAGAAATTCGATGAATTCATCCCTTTTAAGGGGTGTTCCTGTTACCATGATGTATCCAATCCGATAGTAGGTACGGTTTTCAAAAACGTAATATAATTATATAACAAAATACATAAATAATCAACTTCATTGGAAGCCTTGCGATCATTTCGTGGAGTTGTGTCATAATAGACCTAATGTTTAAAAAGTATATTCGCTCCAAGCTTGAACGTGCCGTAAAAAAGTATTTTGCCAAGCACCCCGAAGTTAAACTAGTGGTAGTGGTCGGAAGTGTAGGTAAGACGAGCACGAAGATCGCTATCGGTACGGTCCTGAGCGAAAAATATCGCGTTCGTTTGCATGAAGGCAACCATAATTCAGAACTGAGCGCTCCGTTGGCGATACTGGGAGTTGAATTTCCTGAAGATATCCGTAAGCTCGGGCAATGGCTGAAGGTATTTAAGGCGATTCGTAAGCGTATAAAGCAACCTACCGACGTGGATGTGATCGTACAAGAACTTGGTACTGATCGGATTGGTCAGATTCCGCATTTCGGGACGTACTTACTACCGGATATTGCCGTAGTGACGTCGGTTTCCGCGGAACATATGGAATATTTCAAAACCCTTGATGCGGTAGCTGACGAAGAATTGTCGGCTGCGCATTTTAGCAAACACGTACTTATCAACCGAGATGATATCGATGGTAAATACGCCGCGCTCATCCATAATGCCAACTTAAATACCTATGGAACGAACGATGTTGCCGAATACCGTTTTGATACCAGTGACTACACATTCGAGGATGGGTTTACCGGGTTGTTTATTGCTCCTGATTGGACCGAGCCATTACAAACAACGCTCCATTTGATGGGTGACCATAGTATTCGTTCGGCGGTCGCGGCCGGGGCGGTGGCGATCAAATTAGGCATGAGTGCCAGTGAAATTGACAAAGGTATGCAAAATATTCGCGCCGTCAAAGGCCGTATGAATGTACTCCGTGGGCAAAACGAGTCAATTATTATTGATGATACCTACAACTCCAGCCCTTTGGCGGTTCAATCGGCATTACGGGCATTGTATCAGTTACAAGCGCCACAAAAGATTGCGGTTCTAGGTAGTATGAACGAACTTGGCGATACATCGGCCGCCGAGCATGAAGCGCTGGGGCAATGGTGTGACCCGTTGCAGCTTACCCATGTCGTCACCGTTGGCGAAGATGCCGCAAAGTATCTGGCGCCGGCTGCTCGCACCCACGGCTGCCATGCCGTGAGCTTCAAAAGTCCTCTTGAAGCAGGCGCGTACGTCCATAAATTCCTCGAAAAGGGCAGTGCCGTGCTATTCAAAGGTTCTCAGGGCGGTATTTTCCTGGAAGAAGGTGTAAAAATAGTGCTTCATTCGACCGATGACGAAGAAAAGCTGGTTCGCCAGTCACCCGAATGGATGGCCAAGAAACAAAAATTCTTCGACTCTCTGACGAACTAGCCGATAATCTGGTATACTTACTCTGTTATGGAGCGATATAATCCGTCGGTTATAGAGCCGAAGTGGCAACACATTTGGGAAGACCAAAAAGCCAATGAGGTTGATGTTAATACGTCTAAAGTAAAGACGTATGTTGCTGGTATGTTCCCGTATCCGTCTGGTGCCGGTATGCATACCGGGCATGCGTTCGGGTATTCCATCGTTGATGTATTGGCTCGTTTTTACCGCCAGCATGGTCACAATGTATTAAACCCGATGGGATGGGATACGTTTGGGTTACCGGCTGAAAATTATGCTATCAAAACCGGCCGCCAACCATCCGAAGTGACGGCTGAGAATATCGCTAACTTCAAAAAGCAATTCAAGCGTATGGGTATGTCAATTGACTGGTCACGCGAATTCAATACCAGCGACCCTGAATATTACCGATGGACGCAATGGGTGTTTACGAAATTATTTGAACGTGGCCTAGCCTACCAAAAGGAAAGCTTGCAGTGGTGGTGCCCAGTTGATAAAACCGTGCTTGCCAACGAGCAAGTCGAAGGTGGGCATTGTTGGCGTTGTGGAAGTTTGGTAGAGAAAAAGTCTATGAAGCAATGGTTCTTCAAGATTACTGAATATGCCGATGCATTATTGGATGAAATCGAAGACCTTGATTGGCCACAAAAAATTAAGACGGCGCAAACTAACTGGATAGGTAAATCCGAAGGCGCAGAAATCATTTGGAGAGTGACTGACGCCGAGGGCAATGAAACAGGCGAGCAAGTAACGACCTTTACGACGCGTACCGATACGATCCCAGGCGTCACCTTCATTGTTATCGCACCCGAAAGCCCATTGGTTGACGGTTTAACGAGCGAAGCTCAAAAAGAAGCCGTCGATGACTATCGTAAAGCGACTGCAAAAAAGTCGGATATTCAAAGGCAAGAAAATAAAGAGAAGACTGGTGTGTTGACCGGAAGCTACGCTAAGAACCCATTTAATGGAATGATCGTACCTATCTTCATCGCCGATTATGTTTTGGCTGGGTATGGAACGGGCGTAGTGATGGGTATGGGCGGCCACGACCAACGTGACTTCGAGTTCTCACAGGTGCATAAACTACCTATTATCGAAACGACCGAAATTCCTGAAAGCTACGACAAAGAATCTGGCCAAGTGTGGAATGGCTCGGGTGTGCAAGTAAACAGCGGCGAAGAGTTCGACGGAAAGCAAAATAGCGAAGTAGCCGAACTTATGTTGCAAAAGCTCGCCGAGGAAGGCGTCGCGACTCCAAAGACAATGTATAAAATGCGTGACTGGCTGATTAGTCGCCAGCGTTACTGGGGTGCGCCTATCCCGATCATACACTGCGCCGAACATGGTGCGGTCGCGGTACCTGAAAATCAACTACCGGTTGTACTGCCTGAAATCGCTGACTTCGCACCAAAAGGTGATGGTAAGTCAGCGCTTGCTCGTGCCGAAGACTGGGTACATACGACTTGCCCGGAATGTGGCGGTCCGGCGTTGAGAGAAACGGACACCATGGACGGGTATGCGTGTTCAAGTTGGTATTTATTACGATATGCCGACCCGCACAATGCCGAAGCGGCTTGGGATACGGAAAAAATTAATTACTGGAACCCTCTTGAATTCTACGTTGGCGGTGACCACGCCGTCGCCCACTTATTGTATGTTCGCTTCTGGACTCATGTTTTCCACGACATGAAGCTGATCGACTTCAAGGAACCGGTGAAGAAACTTGTGTACCACGGCTATATTAACGCCGAAGATGGCACGAAAATGAGCAAGAGCAAGGGTAACGTGGTCGACCCGCTTGATGTGATCGAGCAAGGCTACGGTGCGGATGCGCTTCGAAGCTACCTACTATTTATGGGCCCGATCGAGCTTGATGCAAGTTGGGATTCACGCGGTATCGCTGGTGTCTATCGTTTCTTAAACCGCATTTGGACGGTTGTGCAAGAATTTAAGACTGCCGAAAAAACAGTGACAAAAAACGATGCCGCATTACAAGTCGCGCAACATAAAACAATTCGCAAAGTAACCGACGATATTCGACGACTCAGTTTCAATACAGCTATTTCAGCGCTAATGGAATATGTGAACGAGCTGTATAAATACAAGGTAGATGGCTATTCGGAAGAGGCGTGGAAGAATGCATTGACCGCGCTCATTCAAATGGTGGCACCAATCGCACCTCACTTGGCTGACGAATTATGGAGTCAACTTGGTAACGATGGTTTGGTTCAAAATGCCTCATGGCCAGAGTGGGACGAAGCACTGCTGGTTGAAGACACCATTACCATCGCCGTTCAGGTGAATGGAAAATTGCGCGGTGAAATTCACATCGGAAAAGATGAAGCCGAAGATGAAGTGAAAGCCAAAGCTTTGGTGCACGAGAACGTCACGAAATTCGTGACCGGTGATCCAAAGAAGGTAATTTACGTCGCTGGGCGATTGGTTAGTATCGTCGTTTAAGGCTCTACCTGTAGCGGCCCGCTGTCGTCATTTGCATAAACGAGTGGATCAATTTCAACAGAATAATTGCCGGCATCGCTTAAACCTAAGGTGACGTTAAATAGAGCATCTGGTTGTACGGATTCATTGCCCGTCAGTTCGCGATACTTCTGAACTGCATCTTGGGCCTCCATGGTGATTTGCCCGTAGGGAAGTTTCGCCTCGACGTCTACGTTATTTTCTTCTAAGTAAACGGTCACCTTATCGACCGTCGAATCAATTAAGCCATATTCTGAAACAGGAATAACTTCCTCCATGACAGTATTAGACTGGTTATATTCTTTGATTGCTTCAAAACCTTGATGTGCGGCAGCACCTCCGGCTATACTCGCACCTATCAATCCTATTGAGGCAACTTTTTTGCCACGTTCGGTAATGCGTAAGTGAGTATCTTGTTCGTGCGTTGGTGGGTATGTTTCTTTTGTGCTCATGTTAATAATACAATACCATATTCTTCACGAAACCATAACCACTTGAGTATCTCTGGTAAAAATAGTATAATGGTCATAAGTTTAATAACACCTAAGAAAAGGAGTTCTTTCAATGGGACAACCAAAGAAGCAGACGAGCAATCGTAAGCGCGGTCTTCGACAAAGCCACCTACGACTCGTATTGGCTCGCCGTGTGAACGGTAAGTCACCTGTAAAGGCGAAAGCAACACGCAAAGAAACCGGTAAAGCACTCGCTAAATAATAAAGCGGTCCTTTTAGGTACATCTGTTACATTTACAATAATCAAAGAGAACTAACGCATTATGGCATCTAATCGTCATCTCGGTCGCATCGTCGCACTACAAACTTTGTATGAATACGAGTTTCGTGTTGATTCTGAGGACACTTCTGTTGAAATTCAAGAAATCTTGAAGCGTAACTTAGATCGCTATGAAACGGCCATCGACGATACGAAGTTCGTGGAAACACTGGTGGAGGGTGTACTCGAGCAGCAGAACGCTATCGATGATACGCTTCGCCCAATTGCGCCGGATTGGCCTATCGAACAAATCGCCCGGGTTGATCGAAACATTTTACGCATCGGTGTATACGAACTATTGCATCAAGCTGATATTGTTCCGCCTAAGGTTGCGATCAACGAAGCGGTCGAGCTTGCCAAAGCGTTTGGTTCGGATAACTCGAGTAAGTTCGTGAACGGTGTGCTGGGAACGGCCTACCGCACGCTTATAGAGGGAGCCGATAATGGCAGCACCACAGTTCGATAAGTTCAAGAAATACTTTTCGCGCAAAAAACCATCTATTCAGGAAATTGTTCGCGAGCCGACGGCTGGCGGTATTGTATTTCGCCATGGTGAAAAAGGCATTGAAATCCTACTCATTCAAGATGCCAAAGACCGGTGGACTATTCCTAAGGGTCACATCGAAGAAGGGGAAACTGCCCAACAAACCGCTCGGCGTGAAATTGGTGAGGAAGCCGGCTTGAGCCAAGTAGATATTTTGGGCTGGTTGGGAAAAATTCATTTCCGTTACCGCCGTATCGACAAGCTCGTTTTGATGACCACCCAAATTTATTTGGTACGAGCCAAGGGTGATACGAATGCGATTCAAAAAGAAGAATGGATGAACGGCATCAAATGGTTTACGTTCCAAGACGCCCTCGATGCCATTGAATACGAAGACATCGGCAAACTTATGTTGCTTGCCATGAAACGTATTCGTCAGGAGAACTTATAGATGACCGGTATGCTTACGGCACCGTACCAAGAATTCGCTCGAACGAAACTTGGGTTTGAATTTAAGAATATCGATCTGTTGATCACTGCCTTAACGCACCGCAGTTACGTAAACGAGCACCGTAAAAGTGTCAGCGAGCATAACGAGCGCCTTGAGTTTTTGGGTGACGCCGTACTTGAATTGGTCGTAACTGATTTCCTGTACAACAATTACAACGAAGCCGAAGGTATTCTTACCAGCTGGCGCGCCGCGTTGGTACGAACCGAAAGTATCGGTGAAGCTGGTACGTTGATTGGGTACGAACCGCTTGTTCGTATGAGCCGTGGCGAAAAACAAGGTGGCGAGCGAGCTCGTTTGCAAATTCTGGCCAACGCTTTCGAAGCGTTGATCGGTGCCATTTACCTTGAACGCGGGTATGACGATGCGGCCGCTTTTATCGCCCAGCATATCAACTCGAAACTTGAAGTCATCATCAAAGAAGGCTCATGGCGAGACCCTAAGTCACACTTACAAGAAGTGATGCAACGTATCGACGGGGTAACTCCGCGGTACGTGGTTATGGAAGAGGTTGGACCCGACCACGACAAAACCTTCACCCTCGGTGTATATGCTGGTAGTCGTCTCGTGAGCAAGGGTTCGGGGCCTAGCAAGCAAGCGGCGCAACAAGTTGCCGCCAAAGAAGCGCTCAAAACCTACGGCCCCGCGGCCTAACAGGTTGACTTACAGAGATAAACAGTGTAATATTATTCGAGAGTTAAATAAAAGTCTAAAGAGTTAAAAAGGAAGTTTGAATTTATGCTCGCAATTCGTTTGCAACGTGTCGGCCGCGCCGGCTACCCAACCTACCGCCTAGCCGTACAGGAATCACAACGTCACCCATCAAGTGGTCGTGTCGTTGCCTACGTAGGTAGTTATAACCCACACACTAAAGACGCTACTATCCAAGTTGAAGCAGCGCAAAAATATCTTGATAATGGTGCCCAACCAACTCCACGAGTCGTGAAACTGCTCAAGGATGCTGGCGTAGCGTTACCTAAATGGGTAAGCCAGCCATCAAGCGACAAGCAAAAATCTATCCGTCACGCTGATAAACTTCGCAAGAACCAGCCTAAGGAAGAAGTCGTTGAAGAAGCGCCAGCCGAAGAAGCAACCGAAACAGCTCAATAATACAAGACTTTTATAGCAAAGTACCCCGTGTAAAGCGGGGTATTTCTTTGTAAAAAAGAAGAAGCCCCCGAGCTTCAATGCATTACACATTGAAGCTGCGGAGGCTGTTCCACCTTTTCAGGCGGCACGCTTGCGCGAATTTTTCAGGAGAACGTCCTGTGCGTCAGGCCGAGACGAGCTCGGGGGCGACGACGTCGACCGGGGTGGTCTTCGGCGCCTTGAGCTGGTCGAACGCCTTGCTGAGGACCCGCCGAGCGATCACCTTGCCGTTGTTGATGGCGGAGGTGTTCTTCAGCTGGGTCTCGGTGAGCTGGTCGATGATGAGCAGCTCGGCGTGAGTCGTTCGCGAGATCTTCTTCGACGGGTCGGGGGACGCGACGAGGAAGTTGTCGATGATCAGCTCCGTGATGTCCCTGGTGGGACCGGACGGCATGTCGCCGAGCATCGACTTCGCGAGCTCCGCCTGCTCCTGGCGGAAGGCGGCCTGCTGGGCGAGAGCCGCCTGCTTGGCGGCTTCCCGACGTTCGGCGGCCTCCTGGAGCCGGTCCTGACGCATCCGATCGAACAACGAGGGCTCGTTGCGCGAGACGGAGCGGTCCTGGTGCTGGTGGCGACCACCGCTCTTGGACTTCGGACCCGCCTTGGGCAGGTACTTGGTCGAGCGCAGGCCCTGGGCCTCGTGGTGCTTCTTGCTTGCCATGATGTTCTCCCTAATTGTCGGTGGTGCGATTTCGATGGACGAAATTTTTGGATATCCACGAATTTTCGAGGATGATTGCATTTTAGCATAAACTATATATTTTGTCAATACTATGTCATAAAGTACAGTAGTACACAAGCATATATTACTTATGGTTTCATATACCAAATAATAGCCCTATGCTACAATAAACCTACGATACTTATACGCGACTGAGGAGGGCTCTATGTCGACCATTGACCAGCAATTTATTGAATATATCGTAAAATCTGTCGTCGGAAACCCTGACGATGTCGTTGTCGATCGAATTATTGATGAGAAGGGCGTATTACTTACTTTGACGGTAAATCCTGAAGATTTGGGTCGAGTCATTGGTAAGCGCGGCATTACCGCTCAAAGCTTACGTACTTTGCTTCGGGCGCTCGGAACTAAAAATGACGCTCGTTATAACTTAAAAATTGTTAACAATGATGGCCAAGTGGGGGCTACAGTGAGTAGCGATGAGAGCGAAGAAGGTAATACGCGTACAAACGACACCCCTGTAAGAACAAGCGCTGTGGACAACGCTACAGATGAAGCTGTGGACAACAGTTCTGACTACACGAAAAAGACTCGGGCTGAGCTTGCAGAACTCGATGACCTTGATATATAATTACCAATAGTTCAACACCAAACCTTTGAACTGCGAGACAACAGCTCATGCGAGCGACAAATCACCATTTGTTGAGAGCTTATGTGATTAAAACACCACCCTTTTTTGGGTGGTGTTTTGTTTTATTGACTTTTACCGTACACTGGTACAGATGAAGAAATTCCAAGTAATAACGCTTTTCCCCGAGATGTTCACTGGCGTGTTCGAAAACTCGATGATGTGGAAGGCGCAGAAAGACGATATCGTACAGTTGAGTACGGTTAATCTGCGTGACTTCGGAATTGGCCCTCGTAAGCAGGTTGACGATACACCATATGGTGGCGGTGACGGGATGCTTTTGAAGCCCGAGCCTTTGTTTGCTGCCGTTGAGGCTGCTAAAAAGAATGACCCTAGCGCAAAAGTAGTGCTAATGACCCCGCGCGGGCAACGCTGGAAGCAATCTGTTGCACAAAGCTGGTCCGAAGCTGACCATGGCTATATTTTTATCTGTGGGCGCTACGAAGGCTATGACGAACGAATCGTCAGCTTAGTTGACGAGCAGGTGAGTGTGGGCGACTACGTACTAACCGGTGGCGAGCTACCTGCGATGACTATCATCGATAGTATCGTTCGTTTGATACCTGGCGTTCTTGGAGGCGAGGCGAGCGCTGAAATCGAAAGCTTCTCGGACGGTGAGACGCTCGAATTCCCGCAATATACCAAACCATCCGAGTTTAACGGCATGGCGGTACCTGACGTGCTCTTAAGTGGCAACCATGCGGCAATTGCTTTATGGCGCGCCGATAATTCCTTCAAAGCGGAAAAATAATAGCAAAAAGAAAACCCGCCTATTTTGGGCGGGAATCCTTCGATGTTGTGGTGGATATCGTAGAGCGAGTTTAGCTACAACATTTCTTTTTTTGGAGTTTTTGTTTTTTACGTAACTTTCGCTTGTTGTTTACTTTAACTGGCTGAGACCAAAAGCGCAAGCATAATGTTAAAAATAACAACGATTTGTGTATCTGACCGATGGGGCATATACTGTGACCATGAGCATTTTTGCAACTTCCGCACCAGCAAAACCAGCGCGAACATCCGATAGTTTGAAAATAGCTACGCTGTACGCCGGTATATTAACAGTAATGGCGTTGGCGCAACTTTTTACGTTCGAAGATTTTATCGTTTATATTCAATCACTTAATCTTCCGGTAAGCGAAACTGCGGTGTATAGTTTAGTGCCGGTTCTTATTATCGCCGAGATATTTGCGATCCCATTTTTGCTTCGAATGCGGTTGAGCCTCGCGTTTAGGTATTTCAGTATGTTTTTAGGCTGGGCAGCAGCCATTTTATGGGTTTTTATATCATTATGGGTGCTTTTTGGAGTACATAATGCTACGACGATTGGCTTTTTCGGCACGGTAGCAAACATAGCACCGGGCTGGTGGGTGTTGTTCGTTAGTTTTGCCTTGAGTATTTTGGCGGCATGGTCGAGTTGGGGATTGTGGCCAGGGAAGCGATCGGGCAAGTAGCATTGTCGAATAGGTATTTGAGCGGTATGATATAGGCAGTAATTGAGGAGTGATGGTGTGAATGAATTTCTATATAAATTAGAGAAAACAGTGTTTGGCTGGTTTAAGAATGTTCCAGGCTTGCCTGAAGGCGCTCGTAAGTGGCTTGCCGATAATATTTGGTGGATCGTGATCGTCGGCCTTGTTTTGACGATCATCAGCGTTTTAGGGTCGTTGGCTGCATTATCGACGAGAATTTCCGTATTGGGTACTGTCGCGGCGAGCTATTACGTTTCATCCGTCACTTCGTCATGGCTTATCGTAGCCGATATTGTCGCATTGCTATTCATGATCGCGGAAGCAATTTTACTGTTCTTCGCCATCCAGCCACTAAGGGAAAAGCAGAAAAAGGGCTGGGTGCTCTTATTCGCTACCTGGTTACTTGGCGCTGTTGCTTTGGTGGTAAATGCACTTCTCGGTTTGAGCGTTTTGCATTTTATCGTTGCCATTTTGTTCGGCGCGATTTGGTTAGCGATAAGCGGCTACTTTCTATTTGAAATTCACAGCCAATTCGCACATGTCGAACGTTCTCGTGGCATTAAAAAATCAAAATAAGCAGTAAAGCTTGAGCGATCACCTCGGTTGCGGTATAATATGTCGGTGCCGTGCGAAATACGTTGGGGATTCGCCAAGTGGTAAGGCATCGGCTTTTGGTGCCGACATTCGGGGGTTCGAATCCCTCATCCCCAGCCAAGCATGAGTACTATGAAATGACGAGAAATCGTCATTTTTTATTATGTTATTGTAGACGTATGCACCAAACTTTTGCTGATATGCTCGTTGAAGATGGCAAGAAAAATTCATTAGGCCGTGTACCTGAGATTATAGAAATAGTCTTATCAGACAAATCAAAGCTAGACGAGCTTTATGCGGCAATTTTTCACGATGACGCCTGGGCACGAATGAGAGCGATCGATGCGTTTGAAAAAGTATGCCGAGTGCACCCCGAGTGGATTAAGCCATACATTGATAAAATACAAATAGATTTATCGACAAGTACGCAGGCGTCAATTCAATGGCATATAGCCCAACTGTATAGACAAGTTGAATTGGAACAGCGCCAAAAAGATCACGCTATAGAATGGCTTAAAAATATATTAAGCTATGAACAAGCTGACTGGATTGTTGTGGCGAATTCAATGGCAACGCTTGCATATTTCGTTCACCAAGGTACTGCAGCCAAGTCTGATTTATTGAATGCTCTTACTGTGCAGAAAAATCATAAATCGAAAGCGGTCGTCAAAAGAGTAAGTGAGTTACTCTCTGAATTTTCTTCAAATACATCCGCTATCACCACTCAGGAAAAATAGACGAACTGTCGTTCGTCTATTTTAACTTCAAAATGAAATACCCTCCGCAAAGAGGGTATTTCATTTGCAGAGGGTGCGGTCTTCCTATTATCCCGCCGTATCGGCTTCGAGTGGCACGAGGTTGGCTTCGGCAAAGCTTTGCTCGTGGCCTTCACGACGCCAGTTCTGGACGATCCAGACGTCACCGAGCTCGCCGTCCCACGGCAAGGCGCGCTCTATGGCGACATTCGTATCCGGAAGGATGATTTTCAAACGCATGTCAGTTCGGACGTTCTCTTGTGCTTCTTCGAGGCTTTTGAAACCGACCGTGTGGTGCATCCGGCTCATTAGTCGAACGATGCTCTCGTCCTTTAAGTCCGACACGGGGCCGGGTAGGGGACGTTCTTCGTAGAAGACGGGGTGGAAGGTGCCCTCGCCGATGTTGTGATAGATCAGGATGACATCCAGCGGACCGCCGGTGAACGTGTCATCATCATTCTGAATTAACATTTTTCTCCATTCACATCGAGTGCGATTTTATTACTATATCATAAAATATAAGAAAAGGAAAACCCCGCACCTTTGAAGGGTACGGGGTCGTGTGCCTTGCGGCATTCCTTGTCTAGCGAGTAGCGCTAGATGAAATCAATCGTACGCTAAAGATTAAGCACCTAGACAAACTAAATTTACAGTACTTTTTGCACCACGCCAGCTACCACAAAGCCTTGTGAGCTTTTTTCAACTATTCTCCCTCTATCTAAGAAAGTGATGTAGCTGCCATCATGTGCTTTGATACGGTACGTAACTTCGTATGATTCTTTCCGGCCTTCGTAGTGGTCGGTCATCGCTTTCATGGAAGCGTCGTGATCGTCTGGATGAATAAGATTGGTGAAATGAGTGTAGTGAGAGAAGTCTTTTTCGTCATAGCCGAGCATGTCGGTTTTATGTTTCGAAAAGCTGAGCGCCCCAGAAGGGAACTCAAGTTCCCACCATGCCATATCCGCAGCGGTAAGTGCATCTTCGATGTGTTCAAGTTCTGATCGTATGCCTGTATTCATTTACTAATAATAAAATATTTTTGAATTTATTTCAATTTGATACTTTATCGAATGGTAATAGCATCACTAAAAACTACCGATAGTAGTATGATGGTATACATATGATTTTTAATTCTCTCCGCAAAAAAATTAGGAACCGGGTTGTCGACCTCGTCGTTCTATCTGGTGATGAACCACGAAAAGCCGTCACTAGTCCTCGAATGTTTTCGATGCGTGATTGGCGTTTCGTATTACTTGAAACCCGCATTGCCTTACGTGATAAAAAAATGCCGATCTTGGCAGCGGGGACGGCGTTTTATGCAAGCTTGGCCTTTTTTCCGTTACTGGCGGCTATCATTGCCATAGTTGCCTATACGGTCGATGTCAGTGAACTGAATGCGGCGCTCTCGGCCATCCAGATATATTTCCCGATAGACATAGCGGCTCTTATAGGATCGCAACTTGAAAGTGCATATGAATACAACCTTCGTAATATTATCGTGGCGATCGTTGCGATTCTCATTGCGCTTTATAGCTCGTCACGGGCGATGGCTACCCTGATTAGCGCCGCAAATACTGCCTATGAACAAACGGAAACCCGAAAGCCGCTTCAGCTTATCGGCATGAGTTTCGTCATGGCACTCGCCGCAATAATAGTTATTTCAATTATCCTAGGTCTAGTACTTGTTGATGAGACAGCATTATTGCATGCTGGGTTTCCGGAATTTTATGCGATTAGCTTGCCTGTCTTACGCTGGGTATTATTGGCGGCGATCATAGCTGTTTCGTTAGCACTCTTTTACCGTTTTGCCCCAAGTAATCACAATCCACGCTGGAACTGGGTAAGTTGGGGAGCGGCCATCGCTAGTATTATTTGGTTAGCTGGTACGACGTTATTTTTCTTATATGCGAAATATTTATCTGTGTACAGCAATATATATAATGTCTTCGGGAGTGTCATTGTTCTTCTCGTATGGTTGAACCTGTCGGCATTTATCATTTTGCTAGGAGCAGAAATCAACCATCGGCTCGAACAACGCACTACCCGTCGTACTACCAAATAGTACTTAAGGCTTAAGAATGATTTTCACCGCGTTATCTTGCTTCTTTTGGAAGATCTCGTAGGCGTGTGGCGCCTCTTCGAGGGGCAAGTGGTGTGTGGCGAATGTGTCGACGCCAAGAGGGTCTTCATCCGTAAGGAGCGGTAGGATGTCGTCAACCCATCGTTTCACGTTCGCCTGTCCCATACGTACCTTAATTTGCTTGTCGAACATCGTATCGAGTGGAATAGGATCAGCTTTTCCGGCGTACACGCCAACGATAGAGATGGTGCCTCCGCGACGGACGGTATCGATAGCGCTATACAATGCCGCGAGGCGGTCAATAGCGGCTTTTTCGATCATCGGGCCGGCAACAGGGTCGGGAAGTATACCGGCTGTATCCTGAATGAATTTCGCCGCAGGTGAGCCATGTGCTTCCAGACCGACGGCATCGATCACCGCATCGGCGCCTCGACCATTAGTTTTTTCAAAAATGACTTCTTTCAAGTCGTCCTTATGTTCGCTCAGGTCGATAACATCGATACCAAAATCTTTTGCCCGTTGAAGTCGTTCGGGTACGAGGTCGATGGCAATGACGGTTCCGGCGCCGCGGTGTTTTGCGATGCGGGCAGCCATGTCACCGATAGGCCCAAGCCCGACTACCACAACCGAGCCACCGTCAGGAATTTCGGCGTATTCGACGGCCTGCCAAGCAGTCGGTAGTACGTCGGATAGAAAGACGTAACGATCGTCGGGTCCTTCGTTAGGGATGACTATAGGACCATACTGCGCCTGAGGAACGCGCAGATATTCTGCTTGCCCACCAGGGACTTGGCCATATAGCTTACTGAATCCGAGTAATGCGGCACCACGATCTTGGTCGCGTACCTGCGTTGTTTCACATTGCGACTGTAACCCTTGCTCGCACATAAAACAATGGCCACATGAAATATTGAATGGAATAACCACGCGGTCGCCAACCTTTACATTGGTAATCGCGCTTCCTATTTCGGTAACGATACCCATGGGTTCATGCCCCATGATATCGCCCTTATCCATAAACGGTGCCATTACCTCATATAAGTGTAGGTCCGAACCGCAAATACAGGTTGAGGTTACTTTGATTATTATGTCAGTCGGTTCCTGGATGACCGGATCCGGTACTTCTTCGACGGAGACTTTTCTCCTGCCTTGCCAAGTTACTGCTTTCATTTGAACCTCCTTTAATTATGATGGACGATCGACGACGTCTTCGGCGTTTTCCATATCACGGCTTTCAATTTCTTCTCGCATGTCATCGTCACCATGGCCTGCTTCATCAAAGTCATACTTGTCGAGTTCCTTCTTGAATTCTTTAGGATCTACTCCAAGCTCTTCGGTAGGGTCGTCGGTCAACTCATGCGTCACAGGGTCGGTGACGTTGTCATCGGTGAGCAAGTCGTCCTGTGGGCTTTGCAAGGTGATGTCATCATCTGGTAGTTGAGCTGGATCTGGGATAGCGTTAGCCATATAAAACTCCTTCTTAAGTTTGTTAGCTTTCGGCAACTGATTTGTCGCGTACATCATTGGTTGAAGTAACTAATGCATATCCAACAACCATAATACCTACGATAAGGTGAGGTACCCATTGGCTTGGTTCGTTGCTATCGGCAAAGTTGAACAACCATGGCGATACGGCAAGGAACAAACCGGTTACGATATCAAGAATAAGGTGTACTTTCATTGGTACGAGCTTGAGCGGACTTGATGGACTTGTCGTGATGAGTTCGTTCAAAACGATGAAGATACCAACCCATAGCGAAACCATAGACGCCGCTGTGTTATCGGTAAAACCAAAAATGCTGGAAGCAAATATGAGTACAACTCCAACTACTAAACCAATTATCGTATGAACCTTAGATGATAAAAATTTCATTTCATTCTCCTATAAAGTTATCTATCGTAGTTAGCATAGTACCCGCAATCAAAGGTATCTTATGTAAAATTTCTTACGTAAACCTCTATGAAAGGGGTAAAAGTGTGTCGATTCCGTCGAGAATAGCTACGTGAACGTCGGCATCATTCATGATTCTGAAGTGCCCCCTGGTGTTGAGTTGTATGTTTTGAGCACCTTCCAGGTAGCTACCTTTTGGAATATGCGGGTCGAATTGTCCGTATATGGAAATAATATTCTTATTCACGATCGTGTTTTTATTGAGCCGCGAAAGAATAGGGGAGTTGGGTTTGAATACTTGTATGGATTTGAAAGGAAGTGCGTAGGCGTATAACGAACCCGAAAAAGGTGTGTTCAGCGCAATCATACCTTTAATTTTTTTATGACCGTTGAAATCTGACAGGAGAAGCTTACCGATCAACCCTCCTTTGCTATGGGCTACGATGATGCAACTCTCAATGGTGCTTGCTTCTATGAAGTCGTTTACTAACTCGGCCATTTTTTCCACATCACCGGTATTGTATCCAATACCATCGGCAATATAGATTGGGTGGTCATTTTTATGAAGCAGGTCGGCGACGGGTTTCATGAATTGCCAATTTTCATATACACCAGGGATAAGAAGAATAGGTGTTTTAGTGAATGATGAGTCTTTGTCGGTACTGTAGAACAGCGGGTCATTTTTGAATATGAAGTCATGTATCTGCCAATAAACGACATAGGTGTAATCGGCAATCCAAGCCCACCAGTTAATGAAAAGTGTGGTTATCTTTCTATGAACGTACGGCATAGGGTACTCGTTTCTCTCGCATATTTATATTGAAAAGCGTGCGGCGCACCTGGTATTTCATCTCTATGAATTTTTGGTGAAAGTGTTTTGAGGTACGATGCCCAATCACGAGGAACGATAGGGTCTCTTTCTCCGCGAATAATCAAATGAGGAACGGTGGCTGTTCGTAGCGAATCTTCGATATGATCATTTACCATATGCTTAGATGTCTTGAGATACCGCAACACCCCCATGCGAAGATAGTCGCTGAAAATAACGTAATTCACTTTAGGTGATTCGATGAAGGTGTCTTGAAAAAGCCGCATACCTTGCTTGAAGACTGATCGCTCGCGGCGATTTGTCGTAGGTGCGAGTAATACGACTTTGCTGATGAGAGATGGGTTGATCGTAGTAAGATGAGCGATTATTTGGCATCCCATCGAATGACCGATTGCTGTGACGTTCGAGAGATGATTTTTTACTAAAAAAGAAGCCGTAATTTCAGCGAGCTCTTTTACGCTAAGAGGTTTTGGAGGTTTGGTAGTGCTACCGTATCCCGGTAAATCCAGTGCGTATACATTGTAGTCATTTGAAAGTTGTTCGGCCAAAGGTAGAAAATATCGGCTCGAAACACCGATACCATGAATCAATACGATCGTTTTCTTTTGAGGATCGTAGCCGTTGCTACGTACGCCAACTTCCAAACCATCGATGTTTCTTTTCTGAATAGCGTCCATCATGCCCATTATACGGTACTAAATTGAATTGAAAGCTTGTAAATTAAGCGTGAACGTGATGGAATGGGAGCAGATACTTATATTCTATAATATTAAGGAATACTATATGGGATTTGGCGGCGGATCAGGTGGCGGTTCAGCGATAAGCGGAGCAAGTGATGTTTCATTAAGCTCACCAGCAAATAATCAGGGGTTACAATATAATGCCTCTACCTCTAAATGGCAAAATGGCCCGGTGGCGTCACGATTGGTCGAAAACAGCAATACTGTTAATACATCAGGCGCGGCAGTGACTATACCTGATGTATCGGTGGCGACAATGAATACCGTTTCGCTTACCGCGAACTGTACGTTTACCTTTCCTGCCGCGACAGTCGGTAAAAGTTTTACGGTACGCATCATCTACACCAATACTACCTCGACGATCACGTGGCCTAGCTCTGTAGACTGGCCAAACGCATTGAACCCTGCATTAACCCAAGTGGCGGGTAAGAAAGATATCTTTTCTTTCGCTTGCTTTGCGGATGGAGAGTGGACCGGTTTTGTAGCCGGTCTTAATTACTAGCATGAGAAGCGTTGCGGGTCGTACGGCGATAGCTGCAGCTGATAATATCTTTTCGATTGCCATTATGCCCGATACGCAACGGGAGATTAAATACGCAAATGATACACGGTTCAACCACCGTGCCGATTGGTTGGTGACAAATAGGCACGGCTTGAGCTTGCGGTTTGTATTACAAGTGGGCGACCTTACCGACTGGGGCGAAGCGGACCCGACTCATTACGATCGAGCATCAGCTGGCTTGGCGCGGCTAGAAGCGGCCGGGATTAGCTATGCTTTGTGTCCGGGCAACCATGACACTCGAGCGGTTAAGGTAGGTGGTAGCGCCCTTGACCCTGCTCGTACGAAAGAGTTGGTCCGTGAAACGCCATTGTGGAACGAATATTTCCCCCCTTCACGTTTCCCGAAGCTTAAGGGTACGTTCGAAGTAGATAAAACAGATAATTGTTATCACATCTTTCAGGCTGGTGGCGTGCAATGGATAGTAATCGCTCTTGAATTTTTGCCTCGTTTTACGGCCGTGGCCTGGGCTCGTGCCGTTGTTCAAAATTTTCCAAAACACAACGTGATCATTCTGACCCACATGTTTATCGACGGTGGCGGAAATATCAATAACAACGCCGAATACGGTGAATCGTCACCGCAGTATATGTTCGATAACCTTATTAAGCTGTATTCAAACATTCGTTTCGTGTTTTCGGGCCACGCCGATACCTGGGCTTCGGTTGAACTTACGGGTAATAATGGTAATAAAGTGTATGCCTTCAACGATTGCTGGCACTCAGAAACAACCAACCCGACGAGGATCGTGAAGTTCACGATGGATCAAAAGAAGTTTGATACGTATGTATATAACCCATACACCTCGACACTGGCTTCAGGTACAAGCGCAACCAAGACGAACGTGAACTTCGTACGTTAACTTTCTTAACGATACTGAAAGGTGTCTCGATAAGGCGTATAATAAGATACGATGTTTGAGTATCCTGTTGTCTTTGTGGACATCGAAACGACTGGAGGGAGTTACCGTAATAGCCGTGTGCTTGAGGTAGCTGCTATTCGATATGAAAACGGTGAAGTAGTCAAAGAATTTTCGACGTTAATCAACCCGGAGACGTATATACCACCGAGCATCACTTCATTGACCGGTATTAGCGAAGGTGACGTCGTATCTGCCCCTATATTCGAGGATATTGCCGATGAGTTGCTTGAAATTCTCGATGGTGCGGTTTTCGTCGCCCATAACGTGAGGTTCGACTATTCTTTCTTGAAACAAGAATTCGCATCGATCGGAACGACGTTTTCTCCCCGTTTGTTATGTACGGTCCGGTTATCGCGCTACCTCTATGCCCAACAAAAAGGCCACAGCTTGGAGAAAATTATCGCACGCCACTCCATACCGGTACGTGACCGCCATCGGGCGCTCGAAGATGCTCGGGCAATATTGTATTTTTCCCAACTCGCCTTCGACGAGCATGGGCCTGAAATATTCGAACAAGCACTACTGCACCAGTTAAAATCACAATCTCTTCCACCTCATTTGGACCTGAATGAGTTAGAGTCGATAGGAAACGTACCGGGTGTATACATATTCAAAGACGAAGCACACCAACCTATTTATGTTGGAAAAAGTATCTCATTACGCAAGCGGGTATTATCGCATTTCCAAAGTACAAGCCCTAAGGAAGTCAAAATCAGTCAGCAGACACACCATGTCGAGACAATACCAACCGGAAGTGAATTAGCTGCGCTGTTGTTAGAATCAAAACTTATCAAAGAACTCAAACCGCTATATAACCGTTTGTTGCGGCGTGTTTCATCATATGCGATGTTGGTGAAAAAAGAACAGGACGGCTATTCGAACTTAACTGTAGTGTCAGGGAACGTCGGGAGCGAGACCGACTTGAGTACGATATATGGCGTCTATGGCAACCGCATGAAAGCAAAGCAGGCGCTTGATGAGCTGACGCGAATGTACCGGTTATGCCCGAAGTTAATGGGCTTAGAAAAATCGAAAAGCGCGTGCTTTTCCTATTCGCTTGGGCGTTGTAAAGGTGCCTGTATTGGCGAAGAGGATGCTGCGGCTTATAATTTACGTTTCGAAATCGCCCTTGAAAGAAGTAAGTTGTCCGAGTGGCCTTTCCAAGGGGCGGTAACTATCCCGGTGAACGAATCGGGAGAAAGTGTCATTATTCAAAACTGGATCGTACAAGGCTTCAGTGACGAGTATGGAAATAGTGTGGTGGTCGATGCCGAGCCTAATTTTGATTTGGACGAATATAAAATAATCAGGCGCTTCATCAAAGAAAACAACCATAGGATCAACGGCTGTGCCTAGACAAAAAAAGCCAAAGCCAGTGCATCATGCCGAAGATTTTGGTCTTGATGTAGTATCTGGCGATGATGATTTATTTCGTTGGTTTTTGCTATCGTATCTATTCGGAAAACCAATTCAGTCAAGTGTCGCCGCGCAAACCTGGCAAATATTCATCGATCGTAAGCTTGATACGCCCTGGGCGATCGTGAACCTGCCGCACCGCAAGCTCGTACGAGTGCTTGACGAGGGGAAATATACACGATATGACGAAGTAATGGCGAGAGCATTGCGAATTTGTATGCAACAACTTATCGATGACTACGAAGGTTCGTTATGGTTGTTGTTTGAAAGCAGCATGGACGAAGATGAATTTTCGAAACGACTACAAAAGTTTTACGGCGTCGGGCCAAAAACAGCCGAAATTTTTATGCGAGAAACCGAAGAGCTCTTTGCCCGAAGAGTCGAGTAATGAAGCATAATCACAATTAAGGGAGTATAATAAGAAGAGCGTGTATGGAGCGCAACGAGTTGAACAATAACGCGAAGGAGGTTCTTCATGAGCGATAACGATCAATATACAATGCAAAATCCAACGACACAGTATCCCACGTCGGATGCTATATCGAAGCAAAGCCAGCCGGAGCCTGGCCTCGAATCGGAATTATCGCCGAAAGCTGATCATGGCGAAGATACCTATAAAGGCACAGGCCGACTAAAAGGCCGTAAGGCACTTATTACTGGTGGTGACTCCGGGATCGGCCGTGCCGTCGCGATAGCCTTTGCGCGCGAAGGCGCCGATGTAGTCATCAACTACTTGCCGGAAGAAAAAGATGACGCCGACGATGTGCTGCTTGAAATAAAAAGCGCCGGCCAAAAAGGAATCGGGATACCATGTGATATTTCCGATGAAGAAAATTGTAAGCAAATGGTGCAAACTGCTGCCAATGAACTTGGCGGTATCGATATACTGGTAAATAATGCCGGTAAGCAGGTGTTCGTCGAAAATATCGAAGACCTTAGTAGCGAGCAGTTCCAAAAAACTTTTACGACCAATGTGTTCGCGATGTTTTGGATAACCAAAGCTGCACTGCCACATATGCCTGAGGGTGCAAGTATCATCAACACGACATCAATCCAGTCGTACCAACCCTCACCAGGCTTATTGGATTATGCTTCGACAAAAGGCGCTATTACCGCCTTTACGAAAAGCCTTGCTAAAATGCTCGCCGAAAAAGGCATACGGGTAAATGCGGTTGCTCCTGGTCCGATTTGGACACCGTTACAGCCTAGCCACGGCCAGCCGCAAGAAAAACTTGAACAGTTCGGTTCCGATGTACCGCTTGGTCGCCCTGGCCAGCCGGCAGAGTTAGCCCCGGCCTACGTATTCTTGGCCAGCCAAGAATCAAGCTACATAACTGCTGAAGTTATCGGTGTGACGGGCGGAAACCACCTTCCATAATAAAATAAGTTAATTAAAAATACCCGCCGATATGGCGGGTATTTTTTGATCTATTCGGCGGGGTATTCTTGCTCTTTGAGGAGCCGAGCAAGATGGGTGATGTTTCGAGCCAACGTTTTATTCGTTTTTGCGACGGTATCCGGTATTTTTGCAAGATCTTTGTAGTCGGTTTGCTGCATTGCTTCGCCGTTCCAGTATGTTGCGGCTTGCGCGGAAATGGTAAACCCGAGGTCATTTAATCCCTGGAATACATCAGCGGTTATTTTGTGTGCGCCATCTTCGTTACCGACGATGGCGACGGCCGCGACTTTTCCAAATGTCAGTAAGCGACCTTGGACGTCCGTTTCGCTGAGTTCGGCATCAAGACGTTCGATTACCCGGAGCGCTACGCTCGACATTTGACCCACCCAGGTTGGAGTGGCCAAGATAAAGATATCGGCATCAAGCATCTTTTGCCGAATTAACGGCCATTCGTCACCTTCGCCCATGTCTGTTTCGACACCAGGCTTCACGTTATAATCCACTACACGTATAAATTCATTGATAACATTATGTTTACTCAGTTCGGCGTCTAAGTCATGGGCTAATTTTTCAGAAGATGATTCACCCGGAGAAGGGGTGAGTGTACAAATTAACGTCAGGGCTTTAAGCTCGGTTGATTCATCGGTCATAGGCCTCTTTTCTGCAAATATAAAATCTGCGCTCCTTTATTATTCCGTTAGTATAATAAGTATATGAAATCAAAGCTGTCTGAATTTTTACAAAAACCAGCTTTTATGGTGGCGCCCTTGTTGTTGGGATGTATTTTGGAGCGTGAAGTGAATGGTAAACTGATACGCGTAAAAATCGTAGAAACCGAAGCATACGATGAAACTGATGCGGCTAGCCATAGTTACAAGGGTAAAACACCTCGAACGGAAATTATGTTTGGTGAGCCCGGGCATTTGTACGTATATTTTACCTACGGCATGCATTATTGTTGCAATATCGTCACCGACTTCGAAGGCTCAGGATCGGCAGTGCTTATACGGGCAGTAGAACCCGTAGAAGGTGAAGACCACATGCGGGCGCTTCGACCTATCGATGGTAAAAATATAAGTAACGGCCCGGCAAAACTATGCAAGGCCCTTGGAATTGATAAACGATTGAACGGGCATGATTTGAGCAAGACACCACTTACATTGAAATTAGCCGAGCCGCTTAAGGAGAGCAAAATTACGCAAACGAAAAGAATTGGTATAAGCCAGTCGAAAGACTTACCATGGCGTTTTTATATTACCGGTAACGAATACGTTTCCAAAGTTTGAATAGAAAAATCCCCGCTGGCTGCGAGGCTTTTCTTGAAGCCGAACCTGCGGGGTTAGTTCATCTTTTGTTCTGACTTGTACTCGTCGACGAGTCTCTGAACCCATGCCACCAAGTTCTTGTCGTCACGGGCGCGAATCCAGTATTCGTGAGCCGCCAGTATCACTAGGATGATATTGACGACCAGGCTGATCTTGGTCATGAAACGGCCGTACGCATTCTGGGTACGGTCTTTGATGCCGAGCAAAAGCGCCTTTTTGGTGCGAACGCTGTAGATCCCCGCGGCGACGCTTAATACCGCTAGGTACGCGTCATTCTTGAGGTGCCGATGCGTTCTGCTACGGAGCGGCCGAGGCAGCAGCATCAGCTTGTCCTCGATTTCGACGACCGAGACGTTGAAGACCTTACGGGCGTTGGTGAGTTGGAGTGCGAGCTTTTCCTTGATGTTCAAGGGAGTACCTTTCAGTCGGAGAAACACTGTTTTATATTATAACACTTAATAGCACAGTAGTCTAGCCGTGCGGCCAAACCTGATGTGCGGCGCATTTGTTATGATAGATATATGGATACCGTTCTTCACCGTTGGCTTAAAATTCCGTACGCCCTGCATGTGACCGAATTTCTTTCACCGAAAAAGCCGAAGGCTACGTTCATATTGATTCATGGAATCGGTAACTCAGCGAAGGCCTGGGACGAAGTAATTCCGTTGTTGCCGAAGAATGTCCGTGTCATCGGTATAGACTTGTTAGGGTTCGGGCAATCACCGCGGCCACCGTGGGTAGTATATAGCGCACGAACGCAGGCTCGTTCGGTAGCGGCAACGTTATTTAAATTACGTTTGACGCAGCAGCCGATAATCGTCGGTCACTCGCTTGGCAGTCTTGTTTCGGTAGAAATCGCAAAACGATACCCGTTCTTGGCGAAGCGATTGATTTTATGTAGTCCTCCCTTCTATAAACAGACTGAAGAAAAGCGACGATTATTGAAACGTGACGAAATATTAAAAGATCTTTATCGCCGAGCCAAAAAATACCCGCAAACTCTCGAATCGTTATTTCCATTGATCGTGAAATTGAAGTTGGCGACCAAAGCGCTCGACGTGAATGCCGGTAACGTAGCGTCGTATGTAGCCGCCTTGGAATCAAGCATCGTCAACCAAACGTCATTGGAGGATGCGGCTCGTTTGAAGCTGCCGGTGACTATTCTGTATGGAACGCTCGACCCGGTGGTCATTGGTGGGCATATACAAAAGCTGGCGAAGAACCAGCCGAACGTTACCGCCAAAAAAATAACGACCGGCCACGATATATTGGGCCGGTACGTTACGTTCGTCGCCAAAGAAATGGCGGATGCGGTTACCTCTTAACGACGGTTTTGGGTAGGGACGAATGTCAGTGCCTTACCGCTGGCGCCACCACGGCCAGTACGGCCGATACGGTGCACGTAATCTTCGTAAGTTGCAGGTTGGTCGTAGTTGATGACGTGGCTGACATTCGGAATGTCGAGGCCACGAGCAGCAACGTCGGTTGCGACTAAGATCTTTGCCTTACCATCTTTGAAAGTTTTCAAAGCACGTTGGCGCTGTGACTGTGACTTGTTACCGTGAATGGCAACAGAGGCGTGGCCGCTGCGTTCGAGGTGGTCGGAAAGGCGTTGTACGCCGAACTTCGTTTCACCGAACACGAGTACCTTTTCATATTCTTCTTCGCTCAGCATGTTGGTAAGGATATCAAGGCGAGCTTCCTTGGTGTCGGCTTCGATGATGTTTTGGTCAACACGTTCGCTAGTGTCAGCGGTACGTACTTGTACTTCGGCTGGGTCGTTCAAGAAGGTATCTACCAACGTTTTAATGGTCGGAGTGATCGTCGCGCTGAAGAAGAGCGTTTGGCGATCGGCTGGAGTTTGAGAAACAATGGTACGGATGTCGTTGATGAACCCCATGTCGAGCATACGATCAGCTTCGTCGAGAACAAGTGTCTTTACGTTGTCGAGGCGAAGTTCGCGGCGTTGCATGAGGTCCTTAAGACGACCCGGCGTACCGATGATGACGTGTGCACCACGACGAAGGTCGCGGATTTGACGGTCGATGTTGGTACCACCAACGCAAATCGCGTCGTACAGTTGCATACCTTGTGCGAAAGCGCGGAACTCTTCTTGGATTTGTACTGCAAGTTCACGGGTCGGGGCCATGATAAGCACTGAACCGCGTGGGCTGTGAGTCGAGAGTGAGTTGATGATAGGTAACAAGAAGGCAGCTGTTTTACCAGTACCAGTGTTTGCTAACCCAATGACGTCTCGGCCTTCCAATACGAATGGAATTGCTTGGTCCTGGATTGGGCTTGGCGCGACATAGCCACGTTTCGCGACGTTGGCGTGCAAAGCAGCATTAAACGGAAAGTCCGCGAAGTTGTGCTTGTGCTCGTAGACGACTTCGTCGACGGCAGCAACGGCTTTATTGATGAACTTGCTTGGGTGAATGTAAGCACCACGGCGGTTGCCGCCACCATTTGATTGGCGCTTCGGCGGGCCGAACTGGCGGTGACCAGGACGTGCTGAACGAGGTTTTGATGAATTTTGTGGGCGATATGCCATATAGAGTAATCCCTTTCGAGGGTTATGATTTGGTATGTTGTCGCTGCAGACGAACAGCAATAACCTCTAAATCTATTTTATTTACCAGTTGGGCCCGCGACTGAGCGGCTTAAGGTAATAGTTAGGTATCCATTCGGATGCAATGTATCTATTATAGCACAAGTTAAATAAAATTACTAGTCTACTGTCCCTACCGTTAATAAATTGCTTGTTGATGTAAATGTTTGTAGGTTTTTAATCACTAAATTAAATGTAAGTGAACTTTGATAAGTAGTTACAGAGATTTGCAAACGTAGAACATTTGGTTTTAATTAAAGACGTACTTATAGTTGTTGATAATAAAGGATTATGCTTCGTGTTTAAATAGAGTCTATTGCCATTTGAGCATAAACGCACTTGTTCTCCGAGATACTCTTTAGGAGATGGAATAGTTTCAGGATTATGTTTGATCTTAGGTACTCGGTCAAGCTTAAAAAAAGATTTAAGCAAATCAGGGTCCGATAGCAACCATGCTTCAAGTTCTTCTACAGGTATGCAGACGTAGTTATTTTTGAAGTTAGATTTTGATAATTTTGTTTTAATTTTATTGTTTAATTCTTCGTAGTCTTCGCGATCACGGTCATGAACAACTAGTAAGAGGTCGCAACCTTGTTCGAGTAACTCGTTTGCCCATTTATCACATTTGAGAAGTATATTGCTACCTCCTTCCCCCGTGCGTTTTTTGAAGCTTAGGTTGTTTTTATCCAGGACTCTTGATATGAGTATTCTTAGTGACTGAAAATCACTTTTATCTTCACAGATGATGCCGATCGAATGGACTTTATTCATCGTCAAAACCACTTACGCGCCAGAATTCACCCAAGCTTCCTGTTTCTTCAAGATACTTTTTTAAGTACTTATAATCGTCGTCGGACATAGAGGAAGCTAATGGCTCAGCCTTTGTTCCGCTCGTATTTTTAGTTACTAGTATGATATTCTCTGGCTTCAATTTATCTAACACAAAATCAGAGTGAGTACTAATTATTATCTGTTTGTCTTTAGACTGTATTTTAATGAGCTCAATAATACTTGAAAGGAGGCCGTGATGTACGGAGACTTCAGGCTCTTCTAATAATAGGATGCTTTCCTTAGAATGTAACAGATAAAAAACTAAAGCTAGAGTCCTAAAAGTTCCCTCTGAAAGTTGATTAAAGGATAAATATAATCCATCAATTTTTACTCTGGGTACGATTACTGTTCTAGTTATTTCCTTATTCTGATATTTACCACCTACTAAGACCTTGACGGTATTGCTTGGAACGGATATTTTTTCAAAATCAATATCTTGAATTAATGATAATCCATGTTCGGTTACAAGGGATAAGTATTTTTTATAAATACCATCTTTACTCGATAGTTTATATGTATCGTATAGTTCCCTGATAAATTTATCATGTGCCGTTCTGGGTTGTGTGCTCGATCCTCGTACGTTTATAAGCTCGATTGAAGAAGAGGCTTTGGAAGGATCTGCAAATTTTGTTGCGCTAAAATATTTTATTTCTTTTAAAACATCGATTAGAGCAATCTTTTCTTCTTTTAATTTTCTGGATCCTTGTAACATACTTAGGATAAACTCTTTATTGTCATTATTTTTTTCAGTCAAATAATAATTAGCGTACTGTAAATCGCGTTCATCAATTACTGTCCAGGATGGTAGGGGGAGTCTTTTGTAGTCGAGTTTAATCAATCTTACGTTTTCTGAGTATTCGTCAAAATCAAGATAAAATTCAAACCTTAAATCGTATTTTTTATTATTCAGCTGGATAGACGCTGAAATAATTGATGAGTCAATATTATTTTTTTCTAGTACAGGTCTATAGAAGGATCTTTCACCTGATATTGAACCTAATATTGAAAAAGTATTTAAGATATTTGTCTTACCAGCACCATTCGCCCCGATAAGTGCCGTTAAGTTGTCATTTAACTCAAAAGACGTATCAATGCATGACCTGTAATTTATAATCTTTATAGAATCAATTATTTTCATATATTTGTATTGTACTACTCATGATTCTTTAATACGATCCAATTATGAATTTGTAAATATTGATATTTTATTAGATATTTATTAAATCACTTATAGTGATTTTGGTTAAAAAGAGTTTATAATATCACTATGTCAGCTGATTTCTTCATCCGCTTAATCGCCGACTACTCCGTCATCGCGGTGGTCTTAATTGGGACGTGGGCATTACTCCTCAAGGTACCGAAAGGAAACCGCTTTCAGGCATATTCTCGCATTCTTATGGCTGGCCTGACGGCTTATCTGCTCGCTAAATTTGTCGCCACTGTGTATCAGCCGTCCGATCTTCGCCCTTTCGAGTTGCTTGGTGTCGATCCTGGCGCATCGTACCTCGATAATCCAGGCTTTCCGTCAGACCATGCTTTGTTCGTCACCGCCATCCTCGCAGCCGTGTGGTTTGAAACTCGCCTAAAGAAAGTGTCGATAGTTTTAGCCGCTTTAGTCGTGGTCGTGTGTGTCGGCCGAGTAGTCGCGCTAGTGCATACGCCGTTTGATGTTTTTGCAGGGGTCGTAATTGCTCTCATCGGTGCTTTATGGTACAGTAACGAACCAAGAACGTACAACGAACAGAGGGAGATACACGGAAATGGCACAGGTCGTCACCGACGCGCAGACAGTCGTCGTAAAACCGTGGTGGGCAAGAGTTAGAATAGTATTTATCGGGGCTGGCCTCGGGTTACTTTGGTGGGTATTGACGGCGTTGTTGCGTTTCTACGTCATCGAACCGTTAGCGTGCCGTGACTTATCGACCGCAACCGCTTGTGTCGATTCACTTAGTGTGGCTGGCAGCGTAGCAACTGTTTTGGTAGCAATTGTCGGAACTTTTATATTGGTAAAAACCCTCCAGCCACGGCCGCTGGTCATTAGCGCCTCGGCTGCCGCGGTATTATGGAGCCTCGGTGCTTACGTTGAAGGCCTTGCCTGGTATGAGGCGATTTTATGGGGCGTCGTATTGTATGCGGTGACATACGTATTATTTGGCTTAATTGCCAACTTGACTCGCTTGCCGGTAGTTATTGGTATCGCCGTAGCGACGGCGCTTATCATCCGACTTCTCCTTCTTTTATAGTGGTATACTGAAAGCATGGATATGCTTGTGGTTATTGTGCTTGTTGTTGCTGTCGTCGGTTTGGCGGTGGCGTTGTATATTATCGCGCAGCGGTTGCGTGACTTAAAAACGGGCAGCAGCGTAGAACTTATCAAAGCCGATGTGACCGAACTGAACCGTACTATCACTAACCTGCAGACGGTCTTGGGCGACAAGCTAGAGCGCAGCTCGGTGAATATGCAAACCTCTATGCAACGCCAACTCGGTGAAAGCATGAAGCTGGTGAGCGATGTGTCACAACGGCTTACCAAGCTCGATGAAACGAACAGGCGGGTGGTTGATGTGGCCGATGAACTAAAGACACTTCAAAACGTGCTGCAGAACCCGAAGCAACGCGGAGTATTCGGAGAGTACTATCTTGAATCGGTATTATCGAATATCCTCCCGACGAAAAATTTCAAAATGCAGCATGGCTTCAAGGACGGTACCATCGCCGATGCGGTCATATTTTTGGATAAAGGCCAAATCTTGGCCATCGATAGCAAGTTCAGCCTTGAAAACTATAACCGAATGGTCGCGTCAAAAACGAAACCTGAACGTGAAGAATGGTTGAAGCGAGTGCGTAATGACCTTAAGGGTCGTATCGATGAAACCAGCAAATATATTCTTCCTGCTGAAAATACGATGGACTTTGCTTTTATGTTTATCCCGAGCGAATCACTGTATTACGATCTTCTTATCGGTGACGTCGGGACGGGATCGAGCGCTCGAGATTTGATCGAATATGCGTTCCGTGAGAAAAAGGTAATCATCGTGAGCCCGACAAGCTTCATGGCATACCTGCAAACAGTATTGCAGGGCCTGAGAAGTTTGCAGATCGAAGAGCAGGCCAAAGACATACAAACGCAGGTAGGGAAGTTGGGGCGCCATATCGCGACCTTTGACGATTACATGAATAAGCTCGGCAAGTCACTCGGTACGACTGTCGGGCATTATAACAACGCACATAAGGAACTCAGTAAAATTGATACTGATGTGACGAAGATTGCCGGGAAAAATAAGAGTGTCGAACCTTTGTTGATCGATCGGCCACAACAGGACGAATAACCTTCTTATAATTGACTTTTCATAAAGTTTATGTTAAAATAGTGATATGACAGCATATCGTGAATTGCTCGATCCCAATCATACCTTGCCGGCGGTACATTTAAATACCGTTTCGAGCCATGATTTTGGGTTCATTATGCGCGATACCATCGACGTAGTTGCCGACGATAAATCCGTCGGCAGGCTTGATCTTGTCTCGGAAACCCATAGTGATGAACGATTTGCTCACTTCGATGGCATAGAAATAGATGAGAACGTAAGAGGGCGGGGTATCGGATTGGCAACCTACATTCTTGCGTTCGAACTATCGCATGCTCGAGGTTTTAACTTTCAAACCCAAAACTGGGAACTGACAAAATATTCAAAGAAAGTTTGGGAACATATGGCCGATAAATCAGTCGCACAAGTAATCGAGCCGTTTACACCTTCGCCTCGAAAAGAAGGACGATTCATAGGTAAGTACGTTGTTCCGCTTCAGAGTTAACCATTATATTTTACAAATAACCATAATTATGTTATTTTATTATTGATTCTTCACTGTGCGGTGGAGTGGGCGATTCTTTCGTCAACGGTTTCGATCTGACCATATAGATTACAGACGATGGGGTAACCATGGGCGAAGACTCTAATCCATTAGCGAATAACTTCAAGATTCTGCATGGTCCAAGCATACTTGTACTACGGGAGGTGAGAGCTCAGCTTCAACGAGCGAAAGCGCATCCTTCCCATGAAGTGAGTGCTCTGCGGTTCCATTTGACCGGCAGGACGAAAAATAGACCTTTTTGGTTCGAAGTGAGAGTGAAAAGTATTCGGGTAAGCCCAGCACGAGATGAATACCACATCTTGGGAACGTCGCTCGATGGAAGGGCGGTCCAGGTGAGGTTTTGGTTATATGAGACATCGGATAAGGATTACGGTGTCGTCATCGTCGACAGGAAGCGCTAGTCGTTTCCTTGTATACTCCGCATCAGCCAGATGCGGAGTATCTTTTTTTCAAAATAAAAACCCGCTCTAGCCAGCGGGTTTTTACGTAATCGAGCGTGTAAACTAAATGACTTCTTTGTTGCGAACCAAGTCGTGAACAATGAAACCAACTACACCACCGATAACTGGTGCGAGGGCGTATACCGCGTATGCCCATACTTGCGGCTCGTACGCTTGGAGCGACAGAGCAACGGCTGGGTTAAGGATTGCACTTGCTGATACGTAGCCAGCAACGGTGACGGTGATCATCAAAGCGATGAAGATACCGAAACCGATGGTGAACGCACCGGTAAGGCGATCAAGGGTACGAGTTGCACTGGCAACTGCGAAACCAAGGATTGCGGTACCGAGAAGTTCAGCGAAGAATACATACCATTCTTTACCGTTGATGTTCGAGAGGTCAACTGCTGCAAACAATGTAGGAGCGGTTTGGCCGTACATTTGAGCTTGTTCAGAAACTTCACCAGCACCGCCGATGAAGGCGTTGAATACGATGTAAGCAATCGCTGCACCGAGGAACTGTACGAGGATGTACCCTACAGCCCGGAGCCATCCGATGCGGCGAGTTACCCAAGCACCAATAGTGATAGCTGGGTTAACGTGCGCACCTGAAATAGCACCGATCAATAGCACGATACCAACAAGTGCGAAGAGCACGAAGATTGGTTGGCCTTGGCCGGCGATGATTACTCCGGCGAGTAAGAATGTGCCGATAAACTCAGCGGCTAATGCGCGCCAAAGTTTAGCTGAACGAAGTGATGTTACGATGTGTGAACTAAGACCGGCTTGTGACTTTGTAGCAGATACAGACACGGTTTTGACAGTCGTTTTTGCGGACGTTTTCGCTGCCGATGAAGTGCTAGCTTTCACCGGAGCTTTCTTTTTGGTAGAAGTGGCCTTCTTAGTTGCCATTATATTTCCCTCCTTATGGTAAACATGCCATCAGTATACCATAAACAATTCCCATCAACACTGAAAGAACCACTGTAAGTGCTATAGTAGCTATATGGGTTTATATGTAAAGCAAAGCGACACTCGTTCGCAACTACAAGAAAAATTAGCCGCCGAGCTACAAGAAAAAGCACGCGCCAAAGCCAAAGAAGCAGAATTACCTGATGGCGTCGACGATTCACGCTATATCGAAGGTACGAAACAAACTACCAGCCTCGCATGGGCTTGGATACTTATCGTCGCGGCAATTATCGGAGTCGCACTTTGGTTGATTTTTGTATCAATCGGCCAATAATCTCTCGCGCTCACGCTACCTGTAGCGTATAATAGGTACTAATTATGTCTACGATTGATGTCCAGGGTGTCCGTTCGAGTTTGCTGCAGCAAGTTGCCGAGAGCAAATCGCCGCGCGAAGTATTGAAAGCACCTGAATTTAAAGAAATGTACGGTGCGATTGCAACACTGCCGCCTGAAGAGCGTGGTGCTTTCGGCCGCGAAGTAAATGAAGTGAAGGTTGCCGTTGAACAGGCGGTTGAAGCTCGTGAAAACGAACTTGAATCTGCCGACGTGACACCGCTTGATGTTACGGCGCCATGGTCGGTAAACGGGTCAAAGCCACAACTACTTCCTACCGAACAAGGCACGCAACACCCGTTAACGAAAGAACTCGATAATGTTATCGATACCTTCACCCGTATGGGCTTCGAAGCGGTTGAATCCCGGCAAATCGACGACGATCATCACATGTTTGGTGCTCTTAACTTCCCAGAAGATCACCCGGCCCGAGATGGATACGACACCTTTCGAACTGAAGAAGGTTTTATCCCGCCGGCACATACTTCTACGATGCAGCACCGTATTTTAAAAGACGGCAAAGCTCAGCTGGAAGCCGGTGGTCACGTTGCCGCCATTAGTTATGGCCGCGTATTCCGTAACGAAGATGTTGATGCAACTCACGAGCATACGTTCTATCAAGTCGAAGGTGTCTATGTGAGCAAAGGTGCGACCTTAGGGCAAATGCTTGGAACGCTTCGAAGCTTCTTCGAAACCTACTATGGCCAAACTTTGCGTATCAAAACGCAACCAGCCTATTTCCCATTCGTTGAACCAGGCCTTGAGTTTGCGATTGAAAAACCAGCAGCTATTGGTGGTAAACCTGGTGAATGGCTTGAGATGCTCGGCTGTGGAATGATCCACCCTAACGTACTTAAAGAAGCTGGTATCGACCCAACTAAATACCGTGGCTTCGCGTGGGGCGGTGGGGTAGAGCGACTCGTCATGTTGAAATACGGTATCGAAGATTTGCGCCACTTCGAATCAGGTAAGTTGGCATTTTTAAGGAAGTTCGAATCATGATTATTTCAGTAAACTGGCTCAAAAAATTTACCGATATCGACATGCCGATCGATGAGCTGGCGACGCTTATCGGTTCTCGTTTAGTGGAAATTGAAGGTGTTGAAAGCATCGGCGAAAAATACCAAGATGTCGTTGTCGCGAAGGTCGTGGAATGCGCGCCTATCGAAGGTACCGACCATTTGAACGTGACCAAAATTGACGATGGTGGCGTCGTACAAGATGTCGAACGTGACGAAAACGGCTTAGTGCAAGTTGTTTGCGGTGCGCCTAATGTGCGTGCTGGCATTATGGTCGCTTGGCTGCCTCCAAAAAGTACCGTGCCGGAAACGTATGGTGACGATGAACCTTTTGTTTTAAGCGTCCGCCCACTTCGAGGCGTGAATAGTAACGGTATGTTAGCGAGTGCAAAAGAGTTGGCGTTATTCGAAGACCACACGGGGATTTTGATCGTCGATAAAGACTGTGCACCAGGTTCAAAGTTCTCAGAAGTATACGAACTTGACGATTACTTACTGGATATTGAAAACAAGTCGCTGACTCATCGCCCTGATGCTTTCGGTGTGATTGGATTCGCTCGAGAAGTCGCTGGTATTCAAGGTAAGCCATTTAATACGCCTGAGTGGTTAAATGACATTACGCCAGTATTCAGCCCTGAACAAAGTATCGAAGCGCCGGCAGTACATATTGAAGATCCTGCGTTGTCTGATCGTTTTACGGCCATTGTGCTGAGTAACATTGATGAAACTGCTGAATCCTCTGTTCAGCTGCAAACATATTTAGCTCGAAGCGGCGTCCGACCAATTAGTGCTTCAGTAGATGTTTCTAACTATTTAATGCTTTTAACGGGGCAACCGTCTCATACCTATGATTACGATAAGTTCAAGGCTTTAGCCGGTGATGATTTTTCTATTCGCGTACGGTCAGCTCGACCTGAAGAAAAACTGGTGCTCCTTGATGGAAAAGAAATCACGTTAGATCAATCTGATATCGTGATTGCTGCTGGTAACGAAGCGGTTGGGCTTGCGGGCGCAATGGGTGGAGCTAATACGATCGTCGATGGTTCTACGAAGAACGTACTGCTTGAAGTTGCGACTTTTGACCTATATCACCTTCGTTCTACACAAATGCGCCATGGTATTTTCTCTGAAGCGATTACTCGTTTTACAAAAGGCGTTCCTGCTCCGTTGGCCGCACCAGTATTAGCGGAGGCAGTTCGTGAATTAAGCGAATACGCACACGCATCAGTTTCAAGTACTTTAATTGAAGATTATCCTGGCGGTCGCGAGCAAATTAGGCTTGAAGTCACCGAACAGCATATCAACGAAACGCTTGGAACGCATTTTAGTGCCAACGATATCGTTGAGCTATTGGAAAACGTCGGCTTCGGCGTTGTGTTTAACGATTTAACTGCAACCGTTACTGTTCCATATTGGCGAGAAGACATTCATATTGCTGAAGATATCATCGAAGAAGTGGGACGTTTGGCCGGATACGATACTATTAATGTGACGTTGCCGCGACGTGAATTCGTTGCGACGAAGCCATATAGTTTTGACGAGCTCCGTACGCAGGTTCGTTCGTTACTGGTACGAGCTGGCGCTAACGAAGTGCTCACCTATAGCTTCGTGCATGGTGATGTACTGAAAAAAGCCGGTCAGAACCCTGAAGATGCTTACCGAATTGTTAATAGTATTAGCCCCGAGCTACAGTATTACCGACAAAGCCTTACCCCGAATCTTTTAGGGTTAATTCATCCTAACCGTAAAGCTGGGTATGATGAATTCGCAGTCTTTGAATGTAATAAGGTGCACCGTAAATCAGCCGGTTTAACAGAAGAAAATGTACCTGTTGAATTCGATAGTATCGCACTGACGATTACACGTGCGAAAACGAAGGGCGATGCGTATTACGACGCTAAAAGCTACCTCGAATATGCCACTAAAGTACTAGGTCTTACTCTTCGTTACGAAACGCTTTCGAATGATGACGCGTCAGCTGCGCCTTTCGAGCCAGCCCGAAGCGCCGCTGTATTTGATGTTCGTTCTAACGTATATCTCGGTATTGTCGGTGAATATAAGAAATCAGTTCAGAAAGTGTTCAAATTGCCAGAATATACGGCTGGTTTTGAAATAAACCCTCGTGCGCTCCATGAAGCGGTGTCGCAAGTCGGTATTCGATACCAAGCCCTAAGCCGATATCCAGGTACGGAGCGTGACGTTTGCTTCCAAACACCATCGGACGTTTCATTTCAAGCAATTGTCGACGAAGCATCGAAAGCTTTGAGCGATACGGAATTATTAAGTTCTGTCGAACCACTGGATATTTATCAAGCTGAAGACAGCGACGTGAAAAATAATACCGTTAGAATTAAGCTTGTATCGTATAATAAGACTCTGACAAACGAGGAAGTAACGGCTGTAATTGATGGCGTCATCGCACGTGTCGTCGAGGCTACGAAGGGGAGAGTGATTTAATGGCGGCAACTAAAGCGCAACGAATTGGTATATGGATCATCGCTGTATTTATGTTAGTAGGTACGGTGGGTTCCTTTATTGCGATCGTATTAGCAAATAGCAATCAACAAACCGATAAACAAAGGGCGCAAGCGGCCTACGCTGCCTATCAAAAGGAAAGTGAAGAATATCAGGCCAAGGTAGACGCGCAGGCTTCTGAGCTTTCGAAGCAATATTACGCTACGTTCAGTCAATTCGCGTCACGCCCGGCAGCTTTTGACGCAGCCAGTGTGACCGAGCTCAAAACCAATGATTTGATCGTCGGAACTGGTGATACGATAACGGATAATTCAAGCTTTACAGCGTATTACTTAGGCTGGAACCCAAGCGGCAAGGTATTTGACGGTTCGATCGAAGGCGAGTCCTTGAAAGCACCTTTTAACGTCGAGCCAGGCAGTGTTATCGAAGGTTGGACCAAAGGTGTCGTTGGCATGAAAGTGGGCGGTGTGCGTGAACTATCGATCCCTTCTGCGCAAGCGTATGGCGAAACAGGCAGCGGTGAAGACATCCCGGCAAATACGCCTATCAAGTTTATCGTTATGATTATCCCGACACCTGAAAAGATCGCTCAACCGGTGCCATCCGAAGCATTGATTAAATACTCACAACAAGGATTATTGTAAAATGGAAACTCCAATTAGAGACGTCGTTACCGTGGGCGCCGGCCCCAGCGCTTTGACTGCAGCAATTTACACTACTCGTGAAGATATCGATACGGTGCTTTATGAAAAGTCTACGATCGGCGGCCTAGCGGCAACAACCGACATGGTTGATAATTACCCTGGGTTTCCTGAAGGAATCGAAGGGATGACGCTAGCTGGCCAGCTTGAAAAACAAGCTGAACGCTTTGGTGCTCACATTGAATTTGGTGACGTGACGGCAATTCGCACTGAAGGCAAGTACAAAGTGCTCACCGTGGATGGTGAAGATGTTAAGGCTAAGGCGGTATTGATCGCAACCGGGAGCGATTACAAAAAGCTTGGCGTTCCTGGAGAAAAAGAATTCTATGGCCGTGGCGTGCACTATTGTGCCACCTGTGACGGTGCTTATTACCGTGAGAAGAAACTGGTTGTCGTCGGCGGTGGTAATTCGGCGCTTCAGGAAGCAATATTCTTAACCCGATACACAACCCACATCGACCTACTGGTACGAAGCACTATTAAGGCCAGTGATGTATTACAACACGATCTACAGAAATATATCGACGAAGGCAAGGTAACCGTTCATCTTAATACGACGACCGATGAGATTATCGATACCGACGGCCGTGTTTCAAGTGTGAAGATTACTAAAAACGGCGTGGCGTCAGAAATTATTACCGATGGAATTTTCGTATTCGTCGGTTTGAAACCTAACACCGAATTCCTTGAAGGGAGCGGCGTAGAACTTGATGAACTGGGGTTGGTAAAAACGAACCTGAAGTTAGAAACCACCGTTCCGGGTATTTACGCGAGTGGTGACGTCCGAAGTGGCGCGACCATGCAGATCGCAAGTGCCGTAGGTGAGGGCGCGGCAGCGGCCCTTTCTATCCGTGAATACCTTGATGAACTAGAACGCGCCTAAGCGATTCTATTTGCGACGAACTCTTCGAGCTGACCGATAATGGCCATATCGGTAGTTTCGAGGGCAATTTCGCGTGTACCTAAAAGGACGCCAGTATAAGCAAAGTTGTGCGACCCGGTAATAGCCTTTTTTGAACCATCTTTAAAAGTAAAGATAATGAATTTAGCGTGTAAGTAGCGCTTTTTTCGGTAACTGGTATGCAAGCCGCTCATGAACTGACTGATAGATATGACGAATTTGTTTAGTCCGGTAGTGTTCGTGGCTTTGTTGTAATACAACTTCACGCCTTTCTTATTTTTAAGAATTCGGGCTAATTTTCCTGTCGGGCAATATTGAGAAACGAATAATACTTTCGTGGCTTCTTCTGCCAATTCGCAGGCTCGCCGATAGATAACTGATTGACCGATAATTCCGCCATCGATGAGAATTTTTTTATCACCTTGTTCGATGGCAACGCTCGGGTAGTTACCAGAGCTCTGTTCTGATTTCTGGATTCGTTTTTGCTCTTCGACTAAACGGTTGGCAAGCGCGGCATCTTCGGTACGGAACATGTAGTCGACATTATCGATGCCGCCATCGTATAGGTTCACGCCACCAAAACAGAATACCGTATCGTCGACGACGCACCACTTACTATGCGTTCGTCCGTTGAATATGGTAATACGCCCCCGGCCAAGCCAATGGAAGGTAACGCCCGCTTTTTTTAATACTTTTACCATCTGGTTAGTATTTTTAGAACCAGGACTATAATAACGAATCGGTAAAAAGCCGCCACTTACTTCGCCGAAAGTGAAAATATCTGCCGCGACATTCACTTTGACGCCACGTTGTGCGGCTGCCTTGATAGCAGTAAGTAACTCGTTGGTATTTGGGTGATCGGCCATTACCATGGATGTTAAATACACGCGCTCTTTGGCGTTACGAACAAGTTCGGCCGCCTGAGCGACATATTCGATAGGAGAAACAAGTTTCATTTCACTCTAGTATATCTCGGCATGGTTGAGATGTATACCGTAAGGTAATTAACTGGTAAAATAACAGAGATAGAACAAAAGGAGAAATAGTAATGGCAGATTTTAATAAAATCCTTACACCTGGCGATGTCGATGGCGGTGTGATTAACGTAGTTGTTGAAATTCCAACGGGAAGTTCGCATAAAATTGAATGGAACCGCGAATTAGCAGTATTCCAACTTGACCGTGTAGACCCGGCTATTTTTGCTAAACCAACGAACTATGGGTTTATTCCTCAGACACTTGACGAAGATGGTGACGAGCTTGATGCGCTCATTATTACCGACGAACCTTTGGCTACGGGTGTGTTTTTGGAAGCACGGGTAATCGGTGTTATGCAGTTCGAAGATGACGGTGAGATCGATGACAAGGTAATCGTCGTGCCTGCCGACGACCGAAATACGGGTAATGCAATTAAATCACTCGATGATTTACCGAAACAATTACTGGCTCAAATCGAACACCACTTTACGCATTACAAAGATTTAAAGAAGCCAGGAAGCACTGTCGTGAAGGGATTCGGTGACATTGAAGTTGCGAAAAGCATTATTCACGAATCAATTGAGCGCTGGAACCAACGCTAAGCGTTATACATTTTCTGCTTGTGAATCAGCCCGGTTTTTCCGGGTTTTTTCACGAATGATACCAGCCGCATGGCTAATACTTTCCAGCGCACCGTTTTTGCGAAGTTGCGCGCGTAACTTTGCTCGGGCGTGGGTAGTGGAGACAAGGTCGAGCCAACTTGACTTAGGGGTAACGGTTTTTCGAGTCGTTATTTCAACCACGTCACCGTTCGAGAGCGGCTTGTCGAAAGCGTGAATTGAGCCGTTTACCCTAAACGCATAGGCATGCTTACCAAGATCGCTATGCACTAAATAAGCGAAGTCAAGCGGGAAAGCCCCTTCTGGAAGGTTGTAAATATCTCCTTTGGGCGAGTATACGAAAATGCGGTTTCCGAACAAATCGATATTTAACTGAGATTCGGTTATTTCCTCGCCATTGCGCAATTTAGTGGCAATTTCTTGTAATTGGGTGATCCACTGCATGTTAGCTGGAAGTACGGCGGCTTTTTTACCACGCGTATAGCCTTTCGTACTTTTCTGTTCATGGTAATGGAAACTGGCGGCCAATCCTCGTTCGGCAAATTCGTGCATTTCGTAAGTACGTATTTGAAACTCGACGATTTGCTTGCTTGGAGTGAGTACGGTCGTATGTAGACTTTGGTACCCGTTTGGCTTTGGTATGGCAATGTAATCCTTGATACGAGCGATCATCGGTTGGTATATCGAATGCAACACACCAAGTACGCGGTAGCAATCTTCTTTTGTCTCAACGATGACCCTCAGCGCCATCAAGTCGTAAATGTCATCTATGTTGTTATCGACTTTTTTCAGTTTTTTGTGCAAGCTGTAAATACTTTTGACTCGGCCGTTGATTTCGTTCGGAATATTTTGTGCTTTTAAGGCACGATCAACTTCTTCCCGAACGATACCAAGTTTACGAGTGCTCTTACCGAGCCGTTTGCGCATAAGGTTCTGAAGGCGTTTGAATTCTTGCGGGTCAATATAGCTATAGGCTAATTCTTCGATTTGCATACGTACCCGGCCCATACCGAGCTTATCGGCCATCGGGGCAAATACTTCGATACTTTCGCGAGCAATCTTAATCTGCTTTTCGCGCGTCATATGCTGTAAGGTCTGCATATTATGGAGGCGGTCGGCCAGCTTGATGATAATTACCCGAACGTCTTGGCCGACGGCGATAAGCAGTTTAGATAAGTTGTCTTTGGTTTGCGGTAAATATTCCTTAAGGTCTTGCATGCCGGCGCGAGCTTTTGAAACCTTCGTTACGCCATCGACGAGGAAGGCGACATCACTTCCGAATAAGCTTTCAAGTTGCTCGAGGGTTAGTTCGGTGTCTTCGACGGTATCATGAAGGATACCTGCTAGTACCGTATCGATATCCATGCCCCAGTCAATTAACGTAGAAGCCACCGCCATAGGGTGAATAATGTACGGCTCACCACTTTTACGTTTTTGCCCGGAATGTGCTTTCGAGGCCACTTCGATGGCATGTTCAAGCTCTAAAAGTTCGTTTTCTTCGTAAAACGGACGAGCGTGTTCAAGGAGGTCGCCTTTTTTCATATACGTAGTATACGAAAGTTTGGTGAGTTACGGTAGTTGGTATATAATAACCACCAATAGAGCTAATGTTTAAGAAGGAGTGGTATTAACCATGGCTAAAACGAAGATTGCAATTAATGGGTTCGGACGCATCGGCCGAAGCGCTTTCAAAATTGCATTTGACCGTGCCGACCTCGAAATTGTCGCGATCAACGACTTGACCGACACTAAGACGCTTGCATACTTATTGCAACACGACAGTAACTACGGGTTGTACAAAAACAAAGTCGGTTACGACGACACGGGGATCATCGTCAATGACCACCATATCAAAATTACCGCTGAAAAAGACCCAGCTGCATTGCCGTGGGGCGACCTTGAGGTTGACCTGGTTATCGAATCAACTGGTCGCTTTACCGAAAAGGAAACAGCCGAGCTTCACATTAAGGCCGGCGCTAAGCGCGTGGTGATCAGCGGACCATCAAAGAGCGAAGGTGTCGATACTATCGTTCTTGGTGCCAACGAAGATAAAATCGAAGGTGTAAGCCACGTTGTGAGCAACGCGAGTTGTACGACGAACTCACTCGGTGCGGTTATGGCTGTACTTGATGCTGAATTTGGCGTGCAGAAATCACTTCTTACGACCGTACACAGTTACACCGCGAGCCAAGCACTACAAGATGCACCTGCCAAGGACCTACGCGAGGGCCGTAACGCAGCTGAAAATATCGTTCCGACATCTACCGGTGCCGCGATCGCCGTAACGAAAACTTTGCCTCAATTACAAGGTAAGTTTGACGGTTTGAGTATCCGTGTTCCAACTCCTGTGGTATCACTCAGTGACGTGACCGTACTGTTCGAACGCAACGTAACTGTCGAAGAGATCAATAATGCTTTCAAGAAAGCTTCGACCGAACCTTACTATCAAGGCATCCTTGGTGTGAGCGACGAACCGCTCGTAAGTCGCGACTACATCGGTAACAGCCACTCCGGTGTCGTCGACTTGGCGTTGACAAAAGTTGTCGGTGGAAACCTTGCTAAAGTGATGGTATGGTACGACAACGAATGGGGTTATTCGAACCGTTTAGTTGAACTTGTCGCAGATATTGGTAAAACCTTGCACCGCGGCTAGAAAACCGCTTATACTTACACCATGAAGATCTTTTTGGGCAGTGATCACAACGGCTTTCATTTAAAGGAAAAGCTCTTTGCGTACCTTGCGAAACACGGGTACGACGTTCAAGACGTCGGTGACCGTGAGCTTGACCCGGCCGATGATTTCCCTGATTTCGCGCAAGCCGCCGCCCTGAAAGTATTAGGTGAAGAAGATGCACGAGCAATTCTGCTTTGTGGTGGCGGCCAGGGTATGGCAATGGCCGCAAACCGTTTTCGTGGTATTCGTGCGAGTGTCGTATGGGATGCGTTCGAAGCTAAAATGACCCGCAACGATAATGATAGTAATGTACTTTGCTTACCTTCACGTATTTTTGATGAAACCGAAGATGCCGTATGGCAAGGTGTGGTGGAGACTTGGTTGAGTACACCTTATGCTGATGCCCCTCGTTATAAGCGCCGTAATGCGCAGTTGGACGAACTTTAGTATGGCCGTCATCGTACCTACTATTACCGTTGAAACAAATGAACAGTTTCAGGAAGCTTCAGAGCGAGTTGCGCCATTTGCCCGGCGTATACACATCGATTTGAGCGACGGTGAATTTGCGCCGACCTTTTTACTCAATGAAAGCCAGCTCTATTGGCCTCCTGAATGGGAAATTGACATTCATGCGATGGTTGCCCGGCCATCTGAACATATTCCACAGTTGATTGCGATGAAACCGAACCTCATCGTTATTCATGCCGAGGTAACTGAAAATTTGATAGAGTTATTGACTCAAATCAAAGAAGCAGGCATCAAAGCTGGCTTGGCCCTTCTGAAAACAACTGTGCCAGCTAAGATCGCTGATGCTATCCAAATTGCCGACCACATCATGATTTTTTCTGGCGAGCTTGGCAAGCACGGTGGTACGGCCAGCATGATGCAGCTTGAAAAGGTACGACTTATAAAAGCAATCAATCCAAAAGCTGAAATTGGCTGGGACGGTGGAGTAAACATTGAAAATGCCTACACATTAACGCAGGGCGGAGTGGAAGTACTGAATACTGGCGGAGCAATCGCAAACTCCGAGAACCCAGCTGAAACGTACCAGACATTGGTGAGAGAAATTAATAAACACGGAGTGATATAGGGTGGTAAAGTTAACAGTTCCTCAAATCGAACAAAAGGCGAATGATATTCGTCGAGATATTATTCAAATGCTCGAAGCGGCTGGCAGCGGGCACAGTGCCGGGCCGTTAGGGCTTTCGGATATCTTTGCCGCCCTTTATTTCAATGTGTTGAACATTCGCCCTGAAGAGCCAGAGTGGGCCGACCGTGACATTTTATTCTTGAGTAACGGGCACTGTGTACCAGTTCAATACGCTGCCATGGCCGAAGCCGGTTTCTTCCCGGTCGAAGAACTGCGGACGTTACGTAAATTAGGAAGTCGTTTGCAAGGTCACCCTGAACGCGAGAAACTCCCTGGCCTTGAAAATACGAGCGGCCCATTAGGTAGCGGTTTGTCTCAAGCTTCTGGATATGCCTACAGCTTGCAATACATCGATGAAAATCCACACCGTTTTGTATATGTAGTAATGGGTGATGGCGAGCTTGACGAAGGTAATATCTGGGAAGCTGCTATGTTCGCTGGCAAATATAAACTTTCGCAGCTCGTCGCTTTCGTAGATCGTAATAATATCCAAATCGACGGTACGACGGAAGATGTCATGCCCCTTGAAGACCTAAAAGGCAAATGGGAGTCGTTTGGCTGGCACGTGCTTGAAATCGATGGCCATAATATAACCAGTATCATTGATGCGACGAGCCAGGCTCGGGCGATCACTCACCGCCCAACTGTCATTATTTCCCATACCATTCCGGGTAAAGGCGTTGATTTCATGGAATATAACTATAAATGGCACGGTATGCCACCAAACGCCGAGCAAGCGAAAGAAGCCCTGGAAGATTTACGCACACTTGGTGGAAAAATTACGCATGAAGGAGCTGGTGTATGAGTTATCCGTTAAATCCTCAGTTATATGCTGAAGATGTAAAATATGAACCTATCCGGGCTGGGTTTGGCCGTGGGCTAAAAGCAGCTGGGGATACCAATGAAAACGTGGTAGCTTTGTGTGCCGACTTGACGGAAAGCACTCAAATGCATTTATTCCGCGATGCGTTTCCGAAGCGTTTCATTGAAGTGGGCATCGCCGAGCAAAACCTCGTTACCGTCGCCAGCGGCTTGGCACGAGCCGGAAAAATCCCATTTACCAGCAGTTATGCAGCGTTTAGCCCAGGCCGAAACTGGGAGCAGATTCGTACGACTGCGACTTTGAATAACCAGCCAGTTAAAATTGTCGGTTCTCATGCCGGAGTGAGCGTCGGGCCTGACGGTGCCACCCATCAAATGCTCGAAGATATCGCTATCATGCGCGTACTGCCGAATATGGTTGTCGTTGCTCCCGGTGACAGCATCGAAGCTGAGAAAGCTACCAAGGCAATTGCTGAAAACGGCAAACCAAGCTACATTCGTTTAGCTCGTGAAAAAACGCCTATCTTCAGTACCGAAGAGTCGCCATTTGAAATTGGAAAGGCCTATCTTTTAAAGGAAGGTGCCGACGTAACTCTTCTTGGCACGGGTACTATGACCTATGAGTTGTTGGTTGCGGCCAAGCAACTCGAAGCACAAGGTATTAACGCCGAAGTGGTGCACGTACCAACGATAAAGCCGCTTGATCAAGATGCAATTTTACAAAGCGCCCGTAAAACAGGTCGGGTCGTTACGGCCGAAGAAGCGCAAATTGCCGGTGGGTTTGGAAGTGCCGTTACTGAATTATTGTCTGAACAACTTCCGACACCAGTCAAGAGGGTCGGTATGCACGACCGTTTTGGCGAGTCGGGTGCGCCGGCAGAGTTAATGGCATACTTCGGCTTAAGTGGTGAAAAATTGATATCTGAAATTACAGCCTGGGTTAATACGACACCTAAGTATCATCAAGAGTTTTAAAAAGGGGGAACTATGGGACTAACAATTAATGAAATTCGCGACAACACATTAAGGGCACGTCATTTGATGCAGCGCAGCCGTCAACAGCACTTTGCCGTAGGGGCATTTAATATCGACAACCAAGAAACGTTAATTGGTATTGCCCGCGCCGCTCAAAAGCTTAACGCACCGGTTTTGGTTGAAGTAAGCGACGGCGAGGTAAAGGCGCTTGGCCTTGAAAATCTTCGTGATATGGTTGATAACTACAAAAAAGAATATGGTATCGAAATGTACATCAACCTCGACCACAGCCCAACTGTCGAAGCTTGTAAGCAAGCTATTGATGCTGGCTATGAGTTCATTCACATTGATATTTCACAAGCGAACCACGACGCAACTGAAGAAGAGATTATCGCCAAAACCAAAGAAGTCGTTGAATACGCCAAGTTTACCGGTGCGTTAGTGGAAAGTGAGCCACATTACTTCGGTGGAAGTAGCAATGTGCACACTGAAGATATTAATTACGAAGAAATTAAGAAAACATTCTCTACGCCAGAAAGCGCCCGCGCGTTCGTTGAGGCGACCGGAATTGATACTTTCGCAGCAGCCGTCGGGAACCTCCACGGTAAGTACCCAGTACCTAAAGAGCTTGACCTTGGGCTGCTTGCTCAAATTCGCGATACTATTAACTGCCAAATCAGCCTTCACGGTGGAAGCGGTACGCCAGCTCACTTCTTCGAAGAAGCGGCAAAAATCGGCGTAAGCAAAGTGAATATTAATAGCGACATGCGTTATGCCTTCCGTACTACTATGGAAGAAGAATTGAAGCAACACCCCGATGAATTCGCTGTCGTCAAGCTGATGGACAAAGTAAAAGATGCTATTCAGGCGGTGGTCGAAGAAAAGATCGCCGGTTTCGGTAGCGCTGGAAAGGCAGTTGTGTAGCACATGGCCGTACCGACCATCGTTACTATCGGTAAAGCCACCCAGGACGTCTTTTTACGCAGTACTAACGCGTTTACGCAACTCGAACACAAAGGCGTGAAATACGAACAACTTCCGGTGGGGCAAAAACTTGATTTAGACGAAGTCATTTTTGCTACCGGAGGTAACGTAACGAACGCCGCGGTAACATTTGCTCGCCAAGGGCTGCACAGTAAGTATGCATGGTGCCTTGGCAAAGATGTGGCCAGCGAAGGTATTTTACAAAGCCTCGACAAAGAGGGTGTCGATACGTCGCATGTGTTTCAAAGTGATGCTTTTCGAGCGAGCTACTCGACGGTCATTATGTTGAGCGGTGGTGAGCGAACTATTCTCAACTACAAAGGTTCGATGCCGACAGCTGCTGACCCTGAATTAAAACTCTCGGTTGTCGATGAAGGTGATTGGATTTATATTTCATCACTTGGTGATATGAAGCTTCTTGAGAGGATCATTACTCGAGCTGCCGATCACGGCGTGAAAGTAATGCTTAACCCGGCAGGGGTGGAATTGCAAAACGCCGACAAACTTAAAGGCCTTCTGGAAGATGTCGAAGTACTTACGGTGAACAAAGAAGAAGCTCAAATGATCGTCGAGGGCGAAACGATCGAAGAACTCGCCCGACATGCCCATAATTATTGCCCAGTGGTAATTGTGTCTGACGGTCCGAATGGTGCTGTTGCGACGGACGGTAAAACAGTTATTGCAGCCGGGATGTACGAAGATGTACCCGTCGTCGACCGTACCGGTGGTGGAGACGCTTTCGGTTCTGGGTTCTTGGCATATTATGCGCAAGGGCATTCACTCAAAGAATCAATCGTATTCGCAAGCGCAAATTCAACATCGGTCGTACAAAAAATCGGTGCGAAAGAGGGAATATTACACCAAGGTACCGTATTACATGACATGCCATTGACAGAGAAGGAGTATTAATATGTCAAAGTTTTTAAGTGACTTGCTAGATGCTGAAGAACCAACGTTCACTCAGTCGATTCAGCAATTAGAAGAAATCAGTGGCCGTAGTGGAGCCGATACGAAACTCATCGGCGATATTACGGGTATGGCGCACGAAAGCCTTCGTAAGCTTGGCCTCAACCCGGCGGCATCGACAGGCGAAGAAGTCTACCAGGCATTGCTGGGACGCCTCGAGCAAGACATCGCTCGTCTCACGAAGGTTATTGGTGCGACCGACTCTGAGGACGTGCACCATTTGGTACCGTTCATGATCGAGGCGGCGAACAAAGTGAAGTTTGATCGTAAGGTGTTCGTTATTAAGCGTGAAAAGGCTAAAGAATTTTTACGAACAATGCCTCCGAAGCAGCTCATGGAACACCTCGGTTATGCCACCGTCGATGAAATGATTGCGGGTGAAGATTTCGATGAAATTTATACTGCGCTTCGTTTTTCCGAAGGCCCGGAATGGCTCACGAAATATAACGAACTGTTCAAAACGGTTACTCCGCACGACTACGAAGAGCGAGACTTGCGCATCGTACACATGAACCACGATAAGTATGTCGATTTGGCGACTCACTTCGTGCAGAAGAAGCTACACAACGTTACGCATACCAAAGAAATGGGTATTATCGTCGTCGTACCGATGCATGTGCGCAAAATGCGTGGGCTCGTATTAAAAACGTTGCCTCTGCTCCTCCACTACATGAACGAAGTAAAATTATACTCAACTTTTTTCAAGCTCAAAAGTGCTAAGCCGCATTTCGGTGAAACAGTGGTGAATACACTCATCGCCGACCCAGGAAGTGGCAGCCAGCTTGTTGGTAAAAACATTCATTGGCGGGTGATCCAGCGATACCTCGGGAAACACAAGGAGGACTCGGTTGATAAGGTTGCTTTCGAGCCGCATGTTCAGCCTGAAGATCTTCACTGGCGTCGTGCCGAAGATTTGCTATATCAAATCGACCCTGAGTTAGAATTTTGGAAAGACCGTGATTACGTCGGTTTAATTTATGACGGTTTCCCGGTTGCCTTCAACTTGTTTGATGTCAGCTTCGCCTACTCGAACAAAGAATCATACGAAGGTCGCTATGCGTACCATTTCCGTGAAAGTTTATGGAACGAAATTTTCGTGCGCTACATGGGCTTTAAGAACCTTGCGAACCAGGTGCTTGAACAGCTCGATAATGATATGATCGCGCCAGAACGTTTGCCGTTGACCAAACTCAAAACGAACCGTGGTTTGGCGATGAAGAAACTTGAGAAGAAGAACCACCTCGAAGTTCGCAAGCGTCTTATTGACGCAGCCGAGAACCGCTTGGTTGGCGTTGTTGAAGAGTTTGAACGTGTATTCAATATGCTTTCCCAGCACGAGAAGACAGTTACTATTTTCGGATCGGCACGTAAGGCTCAGAATGACGACATCACTATGGGCGCATACGATATCGCGGCTCGTTTAGCGCGTTCCGGGTATGCGATTGTTACCGGTGGTGGCCATGGAGTGATGGAGGCTGCGAACAGGGGAGCGTATGAAGCCGGAGGGGAATCTATCGGGCTCAATATTCTTCTACCTCAAGAACAAACGCCGAATGAATATACGACGCAGAGTTTCCAATTTAATCATTTCTTCGGCCGTAAAGTCGCGATGACGCTTGATTCAAGTGCCTACCTTTACTACCCAGGCGGGTTCGGTACATTCGATGAATTATTTGAAATTCTCGCCCTCGTGCAAACAGGTAAGATTCACCAGAAACCCGTTATTCTAGTAGGCAGTGATTTCTGGCGTCCGTTTGATGCGGTGATTCGCCAAGTGATGCTGGATAGGTATCAAACTATCAACGACGATGATATGGACCTCTACGTAATCATGGATAATTACGATGATATCGTGGCGTACGTCAACAAAGCTACATCTGAAAAGCGCCGCTTTAGTAAAACAAGTGAGTATCACAAGAACCTAGGTACCTAACAGTCTTTACATTTCAAAGCGTGCTGTATATGCTTATAACAACTAAACGTGCGAGGTAGGGATGGCTAAAACGAATGGTAAGAAGCGACTGAGAGGAGCTCTTACCATGCTGGGTATCGTTTTGATAGTTGTCGCAATCGCATTCACCGTTACATCTCTGTCGCCAAAAGATTCGGCGGACTCAGACCTTCAGACCAAAAAAACACCCTCAATAACGAAAGAAACGAACAGTACCGATTCGGCCACTGAGACAAAGACCGATACTACGACCGATCAGCCAGCCATCGATCCTGAGCTTGTTTCGACCGTTACGGTTGAGCCTATGTCGATCGTCGTTTCGTATTTGAAAGGTGTAGGCGGTTTTGATTACGAGGTGCTTAGAACGCCTGACGGATCTAAGTATGTTCAATTGAGCTCACCGAGGCTTGCCGGAACCAAATGTACGAATGACGTAGGAGTATTTGCTTCGATCATAGATAGCCCCACGGAAGATGAAGGGACGACGCTCGCCAAGCAGGTAACGGTTGACGGTATGACATACGGTCTTTCGCTTTCCGACCCAACCTGTACTAGCGACCCTGCTTTATTAAAGCAATATCAAGATGCGTTTATTGAGCCATTTACACTTCTTAAAAAAATGTAGTACTTACATTTTTCTCCGACTCGCTTATAATTAGTAGGATGGATCAGAAATTTACTTTATCTTCCCCTTACAAACCTACCGGTGACCAGCCGACGGCTATCGCTACGTTGGTCAAAGGCTTGGAAGCTGGCGAAAAAGAGCAGACACTGCTTGGTGTGACCGGGTCGGGTAAAACATTTACCATGGCCAATATTATTGCCGAACGCCAAAAACCGACATTGATCTTAGCGCACAATAAAACTTTGGCCGCACAGTTATACAGTGAGTTCAAAGCGTTCTTCCCTGATAACGAAGTCCATTACTTCGTAAGTTACTTCGATTACTACCAGCCTGAAGCGTATATTGCCAGCAGCGACACGTATATCGAAAAAGACAGTAAGATCAACGATGAAATTGACCGTCTGCGACATGCCGCTACCACGGCACTACTAACCCGGCGCGATACGATTATCGTGGCGAGCGTAAGCTGTATTTACGGTATTGGTTCGCCGGATGACTATTCCGAAATGTCGATTGAAGTGGTGAAGGGCGAGCGTCGGCAGCAAGATAGATTCGTACGGCTTTTGACAGATATCCAGTATCAGCGAAATGACATTGATTTTCATCGCGGTACTTTCCGTGTGAAGGGTGATATCGTCGATGTGTTCCCAGCCGGAAGTGACGTAGCGTACCGCATTGAGTTTTTCGGTGACGATGTCGAACGCTTAACGCGCATCGACCCATTAACAGGTGAAATACTGGGCGAACCAGACCGAGTGAGTATCTTCCCGAGTAGTCACTATGTTACCCCTAAACAAAAAGTCGAACGGGCGATCGTCGAAATTAAAAAAGAATTCGAAGAACGTATGGACTTCTTTGAGAATCACGACAAATTGCTGGAAGCACAGCGTTTAGCTCAGCGCACGAAGTACGATCTAGAAATGCTTGAAGAAACAGGGTTCGTAAAAGGTATCGAGAACTATAGCCGTTATTTGACGAATCGTGAACCCGGTGAGCAACCGGCGACGTTACTCGATTATTTTCCTGACGACTTCTTGATGTTCGTCGATGAAAGTCACATGACACTTCCCCAAGTTCGGGGTATGTATAATGGTGACCGTGCTCGCAAAGAGGTGTTAGTGGAGCACGGTTTCCGTTTGCCAAGTGCGCTTGATAACCGACCTTTGATTTTCGATGAGTTTAACCGGCATATTAACCAGGCGGTTTACGTATCGGCGACTCCGGCAGAATATGAACTTTCGCATAGCCCCGAACCCGCCCAACAGATTATTCGTCCCACCGGGTTAATCGACCCGGAAATCGTCATTCGCCCGACTGCCGGCCAGATCGATGACTTGATTGCCGAAATTCGTGAACGAACGTCAAAGGGTCAGCGTGTGTTGGTTACTACCTTGACGAAGCGTATGGCCGAAGACCTGACGACGTACCTGTTGGAACTTGATATAAAAACCGCATACATTCACAGTGAAGTGGATACGCTTGAGCGAGGTGACATTTTGCGCGACCTGCGTACGGGTGTTTACGACGTTTTGGTCGGTATTAACCTGCTTCGTGAGGGGCTTGACCTACCAGAAGTAAGCATGGTGGCTATTATCGATGCCGACAAAGAAGGCTTTTTACGTAGTACGAGTGCACTCATTCAAATTATCGGACGTGCTGCTCGCCACCTCGAGGGTAAGGTGTTGATGTATGCCGATAAAATTACCGATTCGATGCAGCGAGCAATCGAAGAAACCGACCGTCGCCGTACCATTCAAACTACCTATAATACCGAGCACAATATTACGCCGGTCAGCGTAGCGAAAGAGATCGGAGAAGGCCTCAGGGCGCTCATTCCTAAGAAGCCGGATGAAACGCCGAAACTTGACCTCAAAAAGATTCCGAAAGATGAATACGCCAGCTTGGTCAAAGATCTTTCCGGCCAAATGGAACTTGCCAGCGCGAACCTAGAGTTTGAAAAAGCCGCCGAGTTACGCGATATGATTGCCGATATTCGCGCAAAAATGTAAATTTAAGTGCAACATTCGCACAGTCGAGGTATAATTAACGGAAGTATGACGCAAATCTCAACCGATGACGTGCAGCATCTTGCACAACTAAGTAGTTTGCAATTAGATGCACACGAAGTAGAAAGCCTGCGAGCCGACCTGGAAAGTATCGTCGGCTATATTGAGCAGCTTTCCGAGCTCGATACGACCGGTGTAGAACCGACCTATCAAGTGACCGACCTTAAGAATGTATGGCGTGACGACGTCGTTGACGATTACGGTATTTCTTCTGATGCTTTGTTGACGTTAGCGCCTGCGGCGGAAGCGCAACAAATAAAGGTCCCGAAGGTATTATAAATGAGTGTTATTTCTGATTTTATCGGTCGCTCTGCTCGTGAAAACGTCGAATTAGCGCTTGCCAGAGCTCGTGAAAACGAGGAATTCAATGCCCTGCTGTCGTATATCGATGAAAGAGCTTTGCAGCAGGCCGATAAAGTAGACAGCGGTGAAATCACCGGTCGATTGGCAGGTGTTCCATTCATAGCGAAAGATAATTTCTTGACGCTAGGCTCTTCGACGACTGCAGCAAGTAGTATATTGAAAGGCTTCGAAGCACCGCTTCAAGCAACGGCCATCGAAAAACTCGAAGCCGAAGGTGCGATTTGTATCGCCAAAGCCAACCTTGATGCTTTCGCGCACGGGGGAAGTACCGAAAATTCAGCTTTCGGCCCTACTAAGAATGCTTTTGATGACGAACGAGTCGCCGGTGGTAGTAGCGGTGGTTCAGCGGTGGCGGTCGCGCTTGACATTGTTCCATTCGCGCTCGGTACGGACACAGGCGGTTCTATTCGCCAACCCGCCAGCTTTAACAATGTAGTGGGCGTGAAGCCAACCTACGGAACGGTGAGTCGTTATGGAGTTGTGGCGATGGCGAGCAGCACCGATACTATCGGCGTGTTGTCTCGATCAATTGAAGATGCCGAAACGGTCATGGATATTTTGAGTGGCCAAGACACGAAGGACATGACAACGCTCCCTGATTTCTTTACTCCGCAAGTCATTGATGCTCCGAAAAAAATTGGAGTCATCAAAGAATTCATGGAAGAAGGGGTCGATCCTGAGGTCAAGGCAGCTACCGAGCAGTATATCGAGGCCCTTACGCAAAAAGGTCATGAAGTCGAAGAGGTAAGTATGTCACTTCTAAAATATGCCTTGGCTATTTATTATATTGTCGTACCGGCTGAAATTAGTAGCAACCTGGGCCGATACGACGGTGTACGTTACGGAAACCGCGCCGAGGCCGACTCGCTCGGTGAAGTGTACGGCTTGTCGCGTGACCAAGGTTTCATGCCAGAAAACAAACGCCGTATTATGATTGGAAGTTACGTACTTTCAAGCGGCTTCTTTGATGCATACTATTTGCAAGCTCAAAAAGCCCGTACCTTATTGGTGAATGAGTTCAATAAGCTTTTCGAGACGTACGATGCCTTAATTGGCCCCGTAGCGCCGACGCCTGCGTTCAAGCTTGGTGAAAACACCAGCGACCCAGTCAAGATGTACTTAGCCGATATTATGACCGTGCCTGCAAGCTTAGCTGGTTTGCCTGCTATCAGTGTTCCTGCTGCCATGAGCCAAGCTGGTTTGCCGATCGGAGTGCAGCTCATAGGGGCACGACAATCAGACAGTTTATTATTGGCGTTAGCAAAGGATGTTGAGTAGTATGGACCAATCAGTTACAATTATTTTCTTTTTTGCCGCTATCCTTATTTTCGGTGGGTTACTGTTCGTGCTTGTTTCGGTCGCCAAAAATAGCCCTAAGGAACTCGACGTCGAAAAATATCGAAGTCGATGGATGAGCATCGAAACCGCCCTCGCTCGTGATAACGCCGGCAGCCATACTTTATGTGTGCTTAACGCCGATAAGCTCCTCGACCAAGCACTACGTGACAGGGGGGTATCGGGTAAAACTATGGCAGAGCGCATGAAAAGTTGTCAAGGTAAGTGGTCGAATGGAAATGGCCTATGGGCGGCGCATAAAGTGCGTAACCGCTTGGCGCACGAACCTGACGCTACTATCGATTATGACCGTGCCAAGCAAGCCTTGATTGCGTATAAGCAAGGGTTGAAAGACCTAGGGGCGATATAATGGCACTTCCACAAGAAATTCTTGATGGTTACGAAATGACAATCGGAATCGAATGTCACGTACAACTGGCAACTACCAGCAAGCTCTTTAGCGGTGCCGATAATGATGCGAGAGAAAAAGCACCCAACACGGCTACAAGTCCAATTGATTTTGGATTGCCTGGTATGTTGCCGGTACTTAACAAACAGGCAATCGTTCTTGCCGCTCGAGCTGGGAAAGCTTTGAATTCTGAAATTGCACATGTAAGTCGTTTCGACCGAAAACACTATTTTTATCCTGACCTTCCGAAAGGCTACCAGATCAGCCAAATGTATCAGCCGATAATTATCGGTGGCCATGTCGATGCTCCGCTCATTGACGGTGATAAGGTACATGTTAGGATTCATCATGCGCACCTTGAAGAAGATGCTGGTAAGTTGACGCATCATGGCACCTATAGCCTCGTTGATCTTAACCGAGCCGGAACTCCATTAATTGAAATTGTGTCAGAGCCGGATATTCACTCCGCCGCAGGTGCGAAAGCGTATGCCACCGAACTTCACCGGCTGATGACCTATGCTGGTGTGACGCTTGGAAACCTATATCACGGAAACATGCGTTTCGACGTAAACCTTTCGGTGGCAAAAAAAGGAGCGAGCGAACTGGGTACTCGTGCCGAGGTGAAAAACCTCAACTCGTTCAGAAGTGTTGAAAAGGCGGCTGAATACGAATTCGAGCGCCAAGTTGAAATTCTTGAAAAAGGTGAGAAGGTAATACAAGAAACTCGTGGATGGAACGATGCGACCGGTAAGACAACTTCACAACGAAGCAAGGAAGACGCTCAAGATTACCGTTACATGCCAGATGCCGATATTCCGCCGGTCGTTTTGACCGACGAAGTAATTGCCGAAATGCAAGCCGATGTACCGGCTTTGCCGAACACCTACCGCGAAGCATGGAGCACGCTTGGCCTGGACCGTTCGGTCATTGAGTCATTGCTGAGCACGCAAAGTTATGCGGTGCTGATTTCTCAAATTCAACAAAGCTTTGACGATGATGCCGCTCGACGTGTTGCGCACTGGTTCTCAAGTGCCGTTGCGCAGTCAGGCGAGGAAGAAGCTATTGTCGCCAGTAACTTTGTTCCGGAAGGCTATGGAGAATTAGCCGAGATGGTAGAAAAAAATGAGCTTTCAAGCACGGCGGCCAAAGAAGTATTTCAAGAATTATTGACGAGTACGAAAACACCTCGTGACATTGCCGAGTCGAAAAACCTACTGCAAGTAAGTGATGAATCAGCTATTTTAACGATCGTTCAAGAAGTGTTGGCCGACCCGGCAAGCGCGCAATCGATTGCCGATATCAAAGCCGGTCAAGAGAAAGCTATCGGCTTTTTGGTGGGGCAAGTTATGAAGAAGTCACAAGGCAAGGCAAACCCGGCGCTGGCTCAAAAGCTGATCCGTCAAGAACTCTCTGCCTAAATATTGTCAACCTCTGATAATAAGGTATACTAAACGTATATATCACCACTAATTGCTAAAAGGAGCAATTGCTATGGAAATACAAAATGCTTCAGAAATATTACTCATTATTGTTTCAAGCGTACTGTCGGTATTTTTGATAATCGCGATCATCTTGGCTATTTATCTCTTTAAATTAACGGCTGAAATACGCAATCTCGCCAAATCGGCTCAAAACACTGTCGATCACATTAGTTCTGCCGCTAATGGTGTGAGCCAATTGACTTCACCGGTATACATGGCTAAGTTGATCAGTAAGTACGTAAAGAAATTTTCTCAGAAAGGAAAAAAATAATATGGCTAAAGGTAAGTTTGCGCTTGGAGCGGTGTTCGCTGCTGCGGCAGGGTTCGTAACAGGTATTTTGCTCGCACCAAAAAGCGGCAAAGAAACTCGTGAAGAAATCAAAGAAAATGCCCAAAAGGCAAAAGACGTTACTGTTGAAAAAGCCGAAGAGCTAAAAGGTAAGGCGACCGACGTTGCTAATGACGTCACGAAAAAAGCCAAGAATGTTGCTCATGACATCGAAGCTAAGGCCGAAGAAGTAAAAGGCCGAGTCGAACGTGTCGTTAAAGGTGCGAAAAACGGCGCTAAAGCCGAAGAAAAACCACAAACTAAAAAAACTGCAGCAAAGAAATAATGTCGTTTATGGATAAAGTTAAAAAAGTAACTGAAAAAATGAAAAAGAACAATGAAACCGGTGCTCGCCGGGCTGTTCTTGAGGATTTGTTCTATGACTTCAACTCATCGAAGGCTGAAGTATATAAAATGAACTTTATAAGAGGTATATTTCTCGGTTTCGGTACGGTGATCGGCGGTACGTTGGTTGTCGCCTTGATCGTATGGGTCCTTACTTTGCTCGCGGATATTCCGGGTGGTACTGGTGATTTCATCCAGTATATCGTTGATACTGTTGAATCTAGTTCGAAATCGTAACCGTTATTTTTACTACAGACAGGTAGCGGCTAGTTCGCTATACTAAGAGTAATCATGGGGGTTGATACTAAAACCAAACCAGTTGAGGCGGCTACCTTAACTCCGTCCGACTATGTTCACTTACATAACCACACTCATCATAGTTTACTTGATGGGTTGTCAAAGATACCGGCGCTTATGGAGACGGTAAAAGCAATGGGTATGGAGTCAGTGGCCTTAACTGACCACGGCACGATGTCGGGGACTATTGAGTTTTATAAGGCAGCAAAAAATGCTGAAGTAAAGCCTATCATGGGTATGGAAGCGTATGTGGCGGCACGGAGCCGCCATGACCGTGATCCGCAAAAAGATAAGGCCCGTTATCACCTTATTATCCTTGCCATGAACAACAAGGGTTATCAAAACTTGATGCGCCTGAGTTCGAAAGCCAACCTAGAAGGGATGTACTACAAACCTCGTATCGATCACGAGCTTCTTGAGGAATATAACGAAGGTTTAATTATTTTGTCTGGGTGTGCAAGCAGTGAATTGGGTGAGAACTTACGAGCGGACAACTACGAAGAAGCGAAATCGATCGCCGCTTGGTACAAGTCGATATTCGGCGATCGGTATTACTTAGAACTTCAAGATCATGGTCACTTAGAATCAAAAACTGCTTGGGATGTGCAAGTCAAGATAAACGGCTATCTTGAGAAAATTTCAGCCGAACTTGATATTCCAGTCGTCGTTACGAGTGACGGCCACTATTTAGGTCACGATGACCAAGATACGCATGAAATTCTGTTGTGCGTAGGAACAGGAGCTTTTCTTGCCGATGAAAAGCGCATGTCGTTAAAAGATTTTGAGCTACACGTCACTGACCCGAAAGAAATTATCGAACGATGGGGTAAGACGCATCCTGAAGCGGTGGCGAATACCAAACGAATTGCGGACCGTTGCAATGTTGAGCTTGAGCTTGGAAAAATATTGATCCCAACATTCCCCACCCCGGAGGGGCACAACGAAAAAACATACCTCGACCTTTTGGTATTCCAGGGGTTAGCTTGGCGATACGGTAGTGTATCTATGGATGATTCTGAAAAGCTTTCTGTCGAGGAAGCTCGTAAAGTAATACCAGAACAGGTTCTAGAGCGTACTGATTACGAATTAGGGGTGATCGACCGGATGGGCTTTAACGGCTACTTCCTTATCGTACAAGACTTTATTAACTGGGGTAAAAACCAAGGTATCATTTTCGGACCTGGGCGTGGTAGCGCGGCTGGTTCGATAGTGTCGTATGCTATTCGCATTACCGAACTCGACCCATTGAAATATGACCTACTGTTCGAGCGTTTCTTGAACCCGGACCGTATCAGCATGCCCGATGTAGATATCGATATTCAAGATACACGTCGCGATGAGGTGATCGCTTATTGTACGGAAAAATACGGCACTGAACGCGTCGCCAACATCGTGACATTTGGTACCATGGCAGCCCGTGCTGCCGTACGTGACGTAGCGCGCGTACTACAGGTGCCCTACGGAGAAAGTGACCGGTTGGCGAAACTCATTCCTCAACCGGTACAAGGTCGCCACATTCCGCTCTCAAAGAGTGTGGTGGAAGACCCTGATCTTAAACGAGAATATGATACCAATCAAACGGCGAAGCAGGTATTGGATTTCGCTATGCGACTCGAAGGGACGATCAGAAGCCATGGTGTTCATGCGGCCGGTGTGGTGATCGCACCCGATGATATCGTGAAGTTCGCCCCGGTAGAAATGTCGCAAAAAGGTGTGGTAGCAACGCAATACCCGATGGGGCCGGTCGAAGAAATCGGCTTGCTTAAGATGGACTTTTTGGGCCTTTCGAACTTAACGATTATCAATAACGCGCTCCGAATCATCAAAAGGGTATATGACACCGATATCAACTTGGCCGATATTCCGCTTGAGGATAAACCTACGTTCGAATTGTTTCAACGTGGTGATACGACCGGTGTATTCCAGCTTGAATCGGCCGGTATGAAACGGTATCTACGTGAGCTGAAGCCGACTGTTTTTGACGACATCGTAGCGATGGTGGCATTGTATCGCCCTGGGCCGATGCAGTTTATCGATGACTTTATCAAGCGAAAACATGGTGAGCGTGAAATTACCTACATGCACCCAAAGATGGAGGATGCATTGAAGTCAACTTACGGCGTCTTGGTGTACCAAGAGCAGGTGATGCAAATTTCCAAGGATCTTTCCGGGTTTACGGGTGGTGAAGCCGATACATTGCGTAAGGCGATCGGTAAGAAGAATGTCGAGATGATGGGTAAGATGAAGACCCGTTTCATCGACGGTGCGATGGAAGTTTCTGGCGCGAAAGAAGCTGATATGGAAGTATTCTGGAAACAACTTGAAGACTTCGCGGCCTACTGTTTCAATAAGTCGCACGCGGCCTGTTATGGACTCATTTCATACTGGACCGCCTATTTGAAGGCGCATTTTCCTGACGCTTTCATGGCGGCGCTTATGACGAGTGATGCTGACGATACGGAACGTCTCGCAATCGAAATGAACGAGTGTAAGCATATGGGAATCAAGGTTCTTTCTCCCGACGTGAATGAAAGTTTCGTGGAATTCGCGGTCGTTCCGAACAAAAAGCAAATTCGCTTTGGTATGGCGGCGGTGAAGGGTGTGGGTACGGCAGTCGTTGAAGAAATCTTACGCGCACGTAACGACGGTAAATTCGAAACGGTCGAAGATTTTGCTCGCCGCGTTTCGACATCTCGGGTGAACAAAAAGGCCTGGGAGTCACTTATCAAAACAGGTGCTTTCGATACGCTGGCAGATCGCTCCGACCTGTTGTTTAACCTCGAAACAATTCAAGGCTTTGCTTCTAAGCTCCAAAAAGAAGCTTTAAGCGGCCAGACTGATTTATTCGGCGGTATGGCCGACATGGCTTCCGTCCAACCTAAAGTAGCCTTGACGCCTGCACCGGTGCGGCACACCGAGAAAGAGCGCCTTACCTGGGAGCGTGAGTTGCTCGGCCTTTATATCAGTGCCCACCCGCTCGATAACTATGCCGCCTACTTTGAAGAGCAGGCTATACCGCTGAACGAGATGACTCCGGATATGGATGGGCGAGTCATGACGATCGGCGGGATCATTGCCTCGGTACGGAGTATCGTGACGAAAAGCGGCACTAAAATGGCATTCGTAAAATTAGAAGATAAAACCCATGAAACCGAGCTAATCATTTTTCCTAAGCTCTATGAAATCATCGGTGCTAAGCTTATTCAAGATACGGTCGTTCGTGCGACCGGAAAAGCTTCATCGCGTGATCGGGATGGTAATGTAACTTCTGACGTTAAGTTGATCGCTGATGAAATTCAGATCGTGGATGATCATGAACTACGCGTATACGAATCGACTGGTAAAAAAATGGCCAAACCAAAGGCTGGACAGGTAAGTACTCGTCGTACCTATGCCAAAGCGCCGGTATCAAATGCCGAGATAGCCCGTGCAACTGGAACTGCCGTGGCCATAAAACCGCCAACTGAAGAAATATTGAAAAAAGTATATGTTCATATAAAAAATCCTGATGACCAAGCTTCGTTAGTTGAGGTCAAGAAAATATGCGGACTCTTCCCCGGGCTATGCGATATCATTTTGGTGCTTGGACCAGAAAAGCAATCGGCGATAAAAATGCCATTTCGAGTTGACGGAAGTGATGAGTTTGTCGGACGCTTGGTAAAAGTATTGGGCGAAGACGCCGTCGTCGTTAAGTAGCGCTGGTGGTGAGCGCGTAGAGCGCAATACCGGTAGCGACGCTGACGTTGAATGATTCTTTTTTGCCGACCATCGGTATTTCGATGATATCTTCGCATTCGGCGAGAAGCTCCGGTGTGATGCCTTCGACTTCTTCGCCAAGCAGCAAAGCAACTTTTTCAGGTGCAGAATATTTTGAGAGCGGTATACTTTTCGGGTCTTGTTCGAGAGCGATGATTTTATATCCCTGCATCTTCAAATATTCCAGGGGTGGATATTCGATATATTCGAACGGAACAATTGATTCTGCGCCTAGAGCCGTTTTGTTAATTTGCTTCTCCAGTTTCTCGGCGATATGGGGGAGGCGAGGGTCCTGAGTAATTTTCGGATAAGGCGTATAGCCACTAAGGATAATTTTTGTTATACCAAAGCCTTCGGCGGTACGAAAAATAGCTCCGACGTTATGAGTCGAACGTATATTATGGGCTATGACGATAATTTCAGGCACGTGAAGGCATTATAGCACTGCAAGTTACTACTATAAAATGCTTATGTTTTTTGATAGGATAGGGAGTAATGGACGAAGATAGAATTCAGCAGCGGGTTCGCGATGACGACGAAAAGAGTACTCAGCAGCGAGCGGCAATTTTAGGGTTGCAGTATCTCGATACTCGCTCGGTTGAAGATGCGATAGAGCTTGTCGAAGATGTAATTGACGTGCAAGATATGCACAAGAACCGTATCGTTCCTTTGATCGCAGGGAACGATTCTGCGCCGTGGGAATTTGGGATTACTTCACAAACCCCTCAATCACTTATTCGTGAACTTCAGCAAAAATATGCGGCTCAAGCGCAGAATGTCATATTTTATCTTATCAGCCAAGGTGGTTTTAACTATCTGATGAATCGATACGACCCACCCGTAAAGACGATATATGACGATATATCGATTGCCGGGGAAGGTGATAGTGAAACGATCGAACAAGTAAGTAGTACTTTGAACAGCGTTAGCAGCGATGAGGTATTTGATTTCCTGATCGACCAAGCTGATAAGCTAGGTGCGAGTGACATTCACATCGAAAACCAGCGAAATGGTATCCGTATCCGCATGCGTATCGATGGAACGCTCCATCCGGTGGCGACTCTCGATTCCGACCGTTATCGGGTTATTTTGGGCGCGTTAGCTTCCCGTGCGAATGTATCTACGGCCTCTAACGAACCCCAGTCAGGTCATATGCAAAAAGAAATTACCCGTAACGAAGAAACGCACCTATTGAATATGCGTATCGAGGTCGTCCCGACACTCTATGGCCAAGATGCGGTTATCCGTTTGTTCAATTACGATGAATCGATGCTGAACTTGGATCGATTGGGCATTGGTGTCGATGAACGTAAGGAAATCGATGCGGTTATCAGCCATCCTCGAGGCATGGTATTGATGGTCGGGCCCACAGGGAGTGGTAAATCTACTACGCTTTATAGTATGTTGAGCGCATTAAATTCAAGTGATCGTAAAATCATTACTCTCGAGGACCCGATTGAATACGGTATTTCAGGAGTATCACAAATACCGGTCGATACCACGAATGGCCAAAGCTTTGCCGACCATCTGCGATCAGTGCTTCGACTCGACCCTGACACGGTGATGGTAGGGGAAATTCGTGACGCCGACACCGCCCGGACGGCTATCCAAGCTTCGATTACAGGGCACTTGGTGCTGTCTACTTTTCATGCCAATACTACGTCGGCGGCATTTAGTCGGATGGTTGATTTGATTGGCGTAAACCCAATTTTCAGCACCGCCATTCGATTGGTAATCGCCCAACGCCTTGTGCGGCGTCTTGATGACACTACCAAAGAAGCGTACGATCCGGACGAAGCGACAAAACAGTGGGTGCGTGATGCGTTGAAAGACTTACCGTCTCATATTGAAAAGCCAAACCTCGATACGTTCCAGTTATGGAGGCCGGTCGTCAGTGAAAGTTCGCCGTTTGGATATAGTGGCCGTATTGTCATCATGGAACAAATGGTCGTCAACGAAGCTGTTCAAAAATTCCTTCGCGGCGAGGTGGCCGATGCAAATGCCGACTTGATCGAAAAAGCAGCACGCGAGGCAGGTATGGTGACTTTGCTTGAGCATGGGGTACTGGCAGCCCTCCGTGGTGAAACCACTTTAGAAGAGATTAACCGGGTTATTTAAGTTTTTACGGTTAAGGGCTTCCAAAAACGCTGTTTAACTGTTATAATAAACCACTGATTGTATATAATAAATTTATAAGTGAGATAGAGATGAGTTTTGAGCTAATTCAAAAAGTGAACGCCGAACAACGCAAAGCTACGGTTGTCGATGTGAAGAGCGGTGATACTGTTCGTGTGCACCAAAAAATTAAAGAAGGTAACAAAGAACGTATTCAGATTTTTGAAGGTGTCGTTATTCGTGTTGACCGCAAGGTTTCGCACACTGCTCGCATTACTGTTCGTAAAATTGCCAGCGGTATCGGCGTGGAAAAAAGCTTCCTTATTCACAGTCCTCTAGTTGAAAAAATTGAAGTGACTCGCCGTTCTAAGGTTCGTCGTAACTACCTTTCATTCCTCCGTGAGCGAAGCGGTAAAAGCGCTCGCCTTAAGAGCGTTAACTTCGACCGTGAAGGCGTTAACGACATTCGTGACGTACACGCTGAACAAGAAGCTGCTCGTTTGAAAGAAGAAGTTGCAGCCGCTGCTGAAGCTAAGGCTGCCGAAAAAGCAGCCGAAGAAGCTGAGCTTGCCGCAAAGCAAGCTGAAGTAGAAGCTCGACACAACGAAGCTTAATTAGCTCACTACTTTAAAAACGCTCCTCAAAAAGGGGCGTTTTTTTTATACCGACTTCATTTTTGCTAGGTATACTTATACATATGATATTAGGGATTGATGAAGTTGGTAGGGGTCCATGGGCGGGGCCATTAGTGGTTGGCGCCGTGGTGCTCGGCGATGCTGGTATCGACGGGTTGACGGATAGCAAGAAACTTTCGGCAAAACGACGTACCTATTTGGATAATCTTATTCGAGACCAAGCGGGAGGTTGGGGCCTTGGGTGGGTACATGCCGAAGAATTAGACACGCTAGGGCTCGTCGAATCGTTGCGCGTCGCCACTATACGGGCTGTCGAGGCAGTAAAGGCGCCGTATCATGAAATTATTATCGATGGGACGATTAATTTTCTAAAAGAAACGTCAAAAGGCAAGTATGTCACGACCCTCGCAAAGGCCGACTTACTTATACCAAGCGTTTCGGCAGCCTCGATCATAGCTAAGGTGGCTCGCGATACGTATATGTCCGAGCAAGCGAAACAGTATCCTGAATATGGCTTTGATAAGCATGTAGGGTATGGCACGGCATTGCACAGGTCAGCAATTGATGCTCATGGTATTACGCCGCTCCACCGCACCTCGTTCGCACCTATCGCTCGTCTGCTCGGCACTCCAAAAGCTGTCGACAAAAAGAACGTAATTACGACAAAACAAATCGGTGATGAAGGAGAGGCCGAAGCCGCTGAATTTTTAATTTCACAAGGCCATAGTATCCTTGAACGTAACTGGAAAACGAAGTGGTGTGAAATTGATATTATTTCTCAATACGATGGGAGAATATTCTTTGTAGAAGTAAAATATCGTAAGAATGCTTATAGTGGAGATGGTTTTGACGCAATAACAAATACAAAGCAAAAGCAAATGGCATTTGCCGCTGAATACTATTTGGCGTCTCGTCCGAGCGGTTCTGAATACATGTTAGCCGCTATTTCTATAACAAATGGTTCGCTTAGGTATCTACAGCTCGAGTAAAGCTTTTTGAACACCGGGTGCATCGCGCTTGATGATTTCGATACGGCCTTCAAGTTCGGTGATGCCAAGCTGAATGTTGCGTTTTAAGGCGGCTTTTTCGGAAAGCGGGGCAAAGAAATCCTTATATTGTTGCAACTGAGTTTCATTTACCAGATCGCTTGCGATGTAACGCGGCAGCATATCGTAATGCGAGTCGTTTGAGAAAGTTTTATCAAGCCACTCCCATTCATTTCGTACCCATTGCCACATCGTGTCTCGCCCGTAACGGTTACGAATGAGCCACGCCAGCCAGTGGGTAAAGTCTTGAGTACGGACGATTTTCGTATCTTTTATCAGGGCAGAGAATCGTTCGATATCGCTGGTTTTGTCGGTAGAGGTAAGGGCGGCGGCAATGTCATCGCGGAGTTCACTATGTGAAGTTTTCACATACTCTTCGAGAAGCGTATCGACAACCGTGCTGTCAGTCGCTTGCTTAACGGCATTAGCGAGAATACTTGTTCGTAACTCGGTATCAAGTTCGACAGTCGCTTTTTCCGCATAGAGTTCATTCGCTTTCGCGATCGCTTCGACATCTTTACCGTAAAGGGTCAAACTAATGATGAGTGGCCGTAATTTCGTGTCATTTTCAAGCTCGTCTGTTTTTGACTCCCACCCGAGCCGTTGGTATTGGCTTCGGGCTACTTCACCGGCAAATTTGCGAAGTTTCAACTCGGCTTCCTCGTTCGATTCGACGAGCCGCTTCATTTCATTAATGGCGATTGAAATAATACCCCATACCGATTCTTCGGTCTCATGCGCATAGCGTTTGATGAGCGGGATAAGGTGAGCGGTCGGTATGATACCGGCTTGAGCTAACAATGTTTGCTCATGGAGCAAGTTTAAACGGTCAATTGTCGGCATCGTATCGATCGAGTCAAGAATTCGTTCCATCAGTACTTCGTCATAATGGGTCACGAAGTGCGCCGTTCCACTTTTGTTAAAGGTTATTGGAGCAGGGTTGTCGTAGGTAAATTCAACCGATGCCGTATCAAGCATCTGGACGGCATTTGGCTCCGAGCTATGAAGTGGGATCGGCCATAATTTGTCAGATGGTTTGTGTGGACCGACAAAAAACTGCTCTTGGCGTAATTGAATAGTCGAACCTTCTAAGCGTGCGTGAACTACCGGGTAGCCTGACTGTGTCATCCAGGCGTTCATGAAACTAGATACATCCGTACCCGACGCTTCGCTAAGGGCGCGCCATAAATCATCTGCGCTCGTATTGCCATATTGATGCTGTTCAAAGTATGACTTAAGGCCTGCGCGTAAAGTATCGGTACCTAAGTGTGCTTGTAGCATACGAAGCATGCGGCCACCCTTGGCATACACGATCGATGGGTCGAATACGCTGCTAATTTCATCCGGATGATTGACGTCTGTCTGAATGGCTTGAACACCGTCCAGCGCGTCGCGGCGAAGGGCGCTGAGTACCGAGCTGCTGGCGTGTTCAAGCCATACGTTCCAGCTTGGTTCCAAAGCGTCTATCGCTACGTATTCCATCATCTCTGCGAAACTTTCATTCAGCCATAGGTCATTCCACCATTCCATCGTCACTAAGTTGCCGAACCATTGGTGACTCAGTTCGTGGGCTACCACTAAAGCGACGTATTCCTTCGTTGAGATCGATGTGGTTTTCGGGTCGACCAACAGGGCGATTTCCCGATATGTAATAAGGCCCCAGTTTTCCATTGCGCCGGCTGAAAAATCAGGAAGGGCGACATGATCCGATTTTGGCAATGGGTAAGGTACGCCAAAGAAATCATCGAAGAAATCGATGGTTCGCGTGGCGATATCGAGTGCGAAATCGAGATTATTTTCAGCGTGCGCCAAAGTTGACCATACATTTACTTCCACGCCGCTTTTTGTCGTAGCCGTTTTCTTCTGTAACTCGCCAACCGTCCAAGCTAAGAGGTATGAACTCATTTTTGGTGTCGTTTCAAAAGCAGTGACTAGGCGGTTGTTCTCAGTTCGCTGCCATTTAACCGGCATATTGCCAAGAACGGTGACATTCTGTTCGGTCGTGAGCGTGAGGTCGAACGTGGCTTTGGCGGATGGTTCGTCGATTACGGGAAAGGCTTGTCGGGCATAGTGGCTTTCGAACTGCGTGGAAAGTAATTCTTTCTTTTCTCCGTTTACTTCGTAGTAACCAGGATAGATGCCGTTCATGGTATCGGTAATGGTGCCGCTGAAACTTATCGTAATACCATGCTTACCGTCTGATATGTCCGGGTGGGTAATAGCTAGTTCGTCATCTGTTTCATAGGTGAAATTTGCTTCTTTACCATCCAAAAGCACGGTGTGGATGCGTAAATCTTTGGCGTGAGCGCGAATGTCATTAGCATCTGCCTGGACGGTGCCGTCAATAGTAACGGTACCTTCGAAAGTTCGCTCGGTTCGATTAAGCGTAATTGAAAGGTCGTAGTGGTCGGGAATGAATAGATCGATGAGTTTTGAGACTGTTTGCATTACTTTATTGTATCAAAATTAAGAATTGCCATGTCATAGTAATAGTATGAAACGGCGGCGATCACTACTCGTTTTTATCGGAGGCACTATTGCCTTAGCTTTATTAGCTGGCGCCATGCCATCAATGATAGAAGAAAGCCCACCGCTCCCATTTACGTTTCCCTGGGACCAATCGGCAGTGCGTAATGAACCGGTTCAGCCAGGTACAGCCCTGGAAGCACTGCAAAAAATAGAAGTAAAGGGGCGGGCTGCGAAAACCGGCTATAGCCGAAGCCAGTTTGGGGCTGGGTGGGCTCTTGTGAACGGTTGTAGTACTCGCGATATTATTATGTATCGTGATTTAACCAACGTTACTTTATCGGATGAATGTACCGTTGCTTCAGGTACGCTTAATGATACCTATACCGGGAAAGTAATTGAATATACCAAATCCAATTCGAGTGCCGTTCAGATCGACCATGTCATAGCTCTTTCGGATGCCTGGCAAAAAGGTGCGCAACAGCTCACACCTGAACTTCGTCAACAACTTGCCAACGACCCGCTGGAACTGATTGCCGTATCGGGTCCGGCCAACCAACAAAAAAGCGATGCCGATGCGGCCAGCTGGTTGCCGGATCATAAACCATTCCGCTGTCAGTATATTGCTCGCCAAATTGCCGTAAAGCAAAAATACAGTTTATGGGTAACGTTAGCCGAACGCCACGCAATGGAGGAGGTACTGCAAACGTGCCCTGCGCAACCGCTTCCGCAAGGATAAACTTAAGTGAACGAAGGGTCGTATTGCACATTTTCTTGCATCGTGCTACTATAAAGACAGTACATTGATTCCGGCCGGCAGGTCGGATTTTTTCATAAAGAAAGGAAATTATTATGGATGAACTCAATCTAAAACAGCTTACCTTGGCCGTACGAACTATTGCTGACGAAAAGAACCTTCCCGAGGACGTCGTTCTTTCTGTGATCGAACAGGCTATTGCTGCGGCATGGCGCCGTGATAACGGAGAGCGTGACCAAGAAGTCCGCGCCGAACTAAACGTTCAAGATGGTACCGCCGTGGTATTCGTTGGTCGTGAAGTGGTGGAAGTTGTTGGAAGTGACGCGCACGAAATTAGCTTAGAAGATGCTAAGAAAGCAAAAGCCGACGCAGAACTCGGTGACATCATAGAGGATTCGCATGAAGTGACCTCTTTCGGCCGTGTGGCGGCGCAAACTGCCAAACAAGTGGTATTACAACGCCTTCGTGAAGCCGAACGCGAAGTAGTATTGGCAGAATACGAAGATAAAATCGGTACGGTCGTAAACGGTACGGTTCAGCGGGTCGAACCACGGGTGGTACGTGTGGAGATCGGTAAAGCGAACGGAATTATTCCGCAAAGCGAACAAATCCAAGGTGAATTCTATAGCGTCGGAAGCCGCATCAAAGTATTCATCAAAGATATCGAACGTGAAAACCGTGGCCCTCAGCTTATTTTGAGCCGTGGTAACGAACAATTCGTCGAATATCTTTTCCGTCAAGAAGTGCCTGAACTTGAAACTGGCGCAGTCGAAATCAAGGCTATTGCCCGTGAAGCTGGGCGTCGTACCAAACTTGCCGTCGCGAGCACCGTTCCTGGTGTTGACCCGGTAGGCACCTTCGTTGGTGGTCACGGTACACGTGTACAGGCAGTTATGAACGAAATTGGTGACCAAGAAAAGATCGATATCGTTACTTTTGACGCCGATTCTGAACAATTCATCAAAAATGCTTTAAGCCCAGCCGAAGTAAGCAAGGTTGAAATCAACGAAACTGACAAGCGTGCGAAAGTGTTCGTAAGTGAAGATCAACAGTCGATTGCAATTGGCCGTGGTGGACAAAACGTTCGTCTCGCCAGTCGCCTTACTGGCTACGAGCTAGATATCGAACAGGCGTCAGCCGCCAAGCCTGCTGACAAGCCTAAGAAGAATATCGAAGACAGCCTTCTTGATGCCCTTGGCGAAACAACTGAAGAATAAAATTTTTTAAAGTTGATATAACACCGTAAAAACAAATTAGCACTCACTTGCATAGAGTGCTAATTTTGCTATACTAGATATATGGAAGCACTCTTACTCGCAAGTAGTACTTGGCTTTTCACTATGGAGGATAGATAATAGATATATGTCTGATGACTTTGGCGATTTCATCTCTCACTTAACCGACAATGCTCGGACGAGTCTTCACCATGCAACGCTTATCGCGCAAGGCTATGGCAGTCCGTATGTCGGTACAGAACACTTATTACTGGGCGTCATGGCCCAGGGTGCTTCGGTGGGCGCAAAAATTTTGGCTGATGCGGGTGTCACGCTCGATAAGGCTCAATCAGCACTGAGCGCTGTTCCTATAAGTAATAATTTTACCGCAGGTATAATGACGAAAAACCTCAGCGAAACCGCGAAGTTGACCTTAAAAATGAGCTGGGATATCGCTCAAGAGTTTCGTCAAGATTTCTTAGGTACCGAACACATTCTTTACAGTATTCTTTCTCAAAAGAATGCTCGTGCGACTGTGTTGCTCCGTGATATGAATGTGGATACCAGTGAAATTTTATCTGAACTCGAAGAATATTTAGACCGTAACAGCGACCCAAGTAATGGTGTCGAAGAAATCGAAAAACCGCGTAAACAAGCCGGTCAAAAGGGCGCGCTTGGCTTGTACGGTAGCGACCTTACTGCGCGAGCGAAAGCCGGCAAACTCGATCCGGTTATCGGGCGAGACGAGCAAGAAGAGCGATTGGTCACCATTTTAAGCCGTCGTACGAAAAATAACCCGGTTCTGATTGGTGAACCTGGCGTTGGTAAAACTGCGATCGTCGAAGGCTTGGCACAACGAATCGCCAGCGAGGATGTGCCTGAGCACTTGCTCGACAAGCGAATCATCCAACTTGATTTAGCGGGAATGATCGCCGGTACTAAGTATCGCGGTGAATTCGAGGAACGTTTGAAAAAAGTCATTTCTGAACTTCAGGAGCAGAAGAACTTGATTGTCTTCATTGATGAGCTTCACTTGCTCGTGGGCGCCGGTGCGGCCGAAGGCGCGCTCGACGCTGCCAACATGCTCAAACCAGCGCTGGCCCGTGGCGAAGTGCGTTTAATCGGCGCGACAACGCTTGAGGAGTACCGAAAACACATCGAAAAAGATACGGCTCTCGAACGCCGTCTCCAATCGATTATCGTGCCAGAACCTAAGTTGAAAGATACGATCGCTATCCTTAAAGGCCTTCGTACGTATTACGAAAAACACCACGGTGTAAGTATCAGCGATGAAGTTATCGAGGATGCGGTATACATGGCGGATCGTTACGTGAACGAACGCTACATGCCCGATAAAGCAATCGACGTTATCGACGAAGCGGCTGCTAAAGTTCGGGTGAAGACTGGTCATAAGCCAAGTAAGGTTCGTGACTACGTCAAGCAACTGAAAAATCTCAACGAAAAAATGGAAGAAGCGGTAACTGCCGAAGATTATGAACGTGCGGCGCTGTATAAAACGCGTATCAGCCAGTTAAGTCAAAAACTTGACGAATCACGAGCTGAGTACGAAAAAAAGACCCCGGTTACCTTAACTGATGATGATATCGCGCAAGCAATCGCTCACATGACAGGTATTCCGGTAAAGCGTGTCCAGAAGTCGGAAGCGAAGTTACTTCGCAACCTTGAAGCCCATATCGAAAAGCATGTTATCGGCCAACGCGAAGCGGTAGAAAAAGTATCGCGTGCTATACGCCGGAGCCGTAGCGGTGTCGCGAGTAGCCGTCGCCCAATTGGTTCGTTCGTATTCATGGGTCCAACCGGCGTGGGTAAAACAGAACTTGCCCGTGTGTTAGCCCGAGAGGTATTCGGAAGCGAAGACGCTCTGATTAAAATTGACATGAGCGAATTTAGCGAACGGCACACTACCAGCCGATTGGTTGGGGCGCCTGCCGGCTATGTCGGCTATGAAGATGGCGGGCAACTGACAGATAAAATTCGTCGGCAGCCATATAGTGTCGTACTTTTTGACGAAATCGAAAAAGCCAACAGCGAAGTATTCCATATTCTTCTTCAGATATTGGAAGATGGTAAGCTCACCGATGCGAAAGGCCGCTCGGTCGACTTCTCGAATGCAGTTATCATTCTGACCAGTAACTTAGGTGCTGAGCAGATGATGAAAGAATCGAGCCTTGGGTTTAGGGTCGAGACAAAGAAAGAAGAAACTCACCTCGAAGAAGTGCACGCCGAAAACGCGGCAGCCGCGTTAAAAGAGCTTGAAAAGTTGATGCGGCCAGAGCTCATCAATCGTTTTGACGCAATCGTCACCTTTAAGGCGCTTACGCCAAAGCAAGTAAGTAAGATTTTTGAAAACTTACTTTCCGAGTTGCAAGAACGCCTGGTGCATAAGGGTATACATCTTGTTGTCGCCTCATCAGCTAAAAAGTTGATCATAAAAGAAGGGTACGATGAAAAGTTTGGTGCCCGTCCACTTCGCCGCGCAATGCAAGATTTGCTCGAACATAAAATTGCTGACGGTATTCTTTCCGGAGAATACGAAAAGGGTACGGTGCTTAAGGTGAAAGCACTTAAGGGTGAGTTAGTCGTTCATGTCGACGTCGAGAACTAACCGTATCGCAACAGGGATTGCCTTCGGCCTCAGTATCGTTACTGTGGCCTTGGCGGCCTGGTTGTTTTTGAATCGACAATTCGTACTCGATCAGCTTTCGGTTTGGAGCTATGAGCCATCTCCTTCAATTGTCGCACTCGATGAACGTGTCGGTTTTACCGATAATGGTCTCTTTACTTTTTACGCTACTCGGCCGGTTGTCGCTGAGCCAAGCGAATTCAATAGTAAATGCCCTCGTCGTGAACAAGGCAGTCCGATATTAGGCTGTTATACCTCCGACGATCGAATTTATGTGTTCAATATGACTAACGAGCAGCTCGACGGTATGAAAGAGGTGACGGCGGCTCACGAAATGCTTCACGCGGTGTGGCAACGTATGGGAAGTGACGAACAGAAGAAACTCGAAGGCTTGCTGACAGCCGCATATGAAAAGAGTGCGAGCACCGAACTTCGAGAGCGTATGGCTTATTACCAACGCAATGAACCTGACGCCATCACGAACGAACTTCATTCTATTTTAGGCACGGAAGTTGCCAATCTAGGGAGTGAGTTGGATACCTATTACGGACAGTACTTTGAAAACAGGCAGATAATCTTAAACTTACACGATAAGTACAATAGTGTATACCAAGGTCTGTATGGGCGAGCAGACGAGTTGTATGCCACTATGCAGACGTTATCTGATTCAATCGAGTCGCAAAGTGCCGAATACGATAAGAACGTGTCACAACTTTCTTCGGATATAAGTAATTTTAATGCACGGGCGAATAGCGGTGACTTTGATTCGCCTTCCCAGTTCAACAACGAAAGAGCACAGCTGGTTCGGCGCTCGTCGCAGCTGGAAGCGCAGCGTTCGGCCATTAATAACGACATAGCGACGTACGGTCGTATGTACGACGAATATCAAACAATTGCTTCGCAAATCGAAGTATTAAACAGTAGTATCGATAGCTTTAAGGCGCTCGGTGAAACGCCAACCGTTTAAGGAGCGGTGATATACTTAGCACTATGGTAAAAGCAAAATCACAATTTGTGTGCCAGAATTGTGGCGCGATGTACGGCAAATGGGCTGGTCGCTGCGAAAACTGTGGCGAATGGAATACGCTCGTCGAGCAAATGGCTTCGGTCGCCCAATCATCAGTGGCGAAAGCGGGAAGTAGCGGTAAGAAGCTGTCCGTACAATCGATCGCTACTATTAGCGGTGATTCTGACGGTGGGCGCTTAAGTACGGGTGTTGAAGACCTTGATATTGTGTTGGGCGGCGGTATCGTGCCTGGCTCAGTCACACTATTAGCGGGTCAGCCAGGTATCGGAAAGAGTACCCTTTTATTGCAAGTTACCGCTAATATTTCGGCACATGCGCCAGTGCTGTACGTAAGTGGTGAGGAATCGGCGAACCAAGTCGCGCTCCGTGCAGGCCGGTTGGGTGCCGATAAGCACGATACGTTGAGCTTTGCGTCATCAACCAGTGCCAATGATATCGCGGCCACTATCGCCCAGGGCGGCTATTCATTGGTAGTCGTCGATTCGATCCAGACGATGTCACTTGATGAGATGACTAGCGCTCCTGGTACGGTGAGTCAAATTACTAACAGCAGCAACGTACTTATTCGGGCGGCGAAAGCGGCAGGCTCAGCGGTTATTCTGGTAGGGCATGTCACCAAAGAGGGGAGTATTGCCGGACCAAAAGTCTTAGAACACCTCGTTGATGTCGTGCTTCAGTTCGAGGGTGACCGTTATGGTGGTTTCAAAGTCGTTCGGGCGGCGAAAAACCGGTTTGGCTCTACCAGCGAAGCGGCTATTTTCGAAATGTACGAGCAAGGCCTGCGTGTAGTCGAAAACCCTTCCGCGGCCCTCCTCGCTGAACGCCAGTCGGCTGATGGGTCGGTGGTACTCGCGACACTTGAAGGTACGCGGCCGCTGTTGGTTGAGATACAAGCCCTTGTCAACCCTACGAATTTCGGGTATCCTAAGCGTACTGCTAGCGGGTTCGATTTAAATCGGCTCAACCTACTTGTCGCGGTGCTCGAACGACGCACGAAGCTGAATTTATCCGACAAAGATATTTATATAAATGTAGTAGGTGGCTTGAAGTTAGGCGACCAAGCGGCAGACCTGGCGGTGTGTATGGCTATCGCCAGTGCCGCGGCCGGGCGACAGATTGATGATGACATCGTCGTTTTCGGCGAAGTAGGGCTCGGAGGTGAGATACGTTCGGTAGTGGGAGTTGAAAAACGAATCTCCGAAGCGAAAAAGCTTGGGTTTAAACGAGCAATCGCTCCTAAATCAGCTCAAAAAACAGCATTTATAACTCCGGTAGGAGACCTGCGTACCGCGCTTATCGACTACCTACAAAAATAAGGAACACATGGAAACATTCATAATAATTTTACTGATTTTAATTGCAGTAGAAGTAACCTATTTAACAATTATAAATTTCAAGCTTGTAGGGCGCACCAGCCAGGCACCAATCTTTGTCGATACCTCCGTACTTATCGACGGCCGCATTGTTTCGATTGCCCAATCAGGTTTTATGTCTCGTACATTATATATACCTAGAAGCGTCGTCGGCGAGCTACAATTTTTAGCCGACAATGCCGATAGCGACAAGCGGGCTCGTGCTCGCCATGGCCTTGATGTCATTAATGAACTACAGGCACTGACAACCGTTGAAACCAAAATTTTTCAAGATGGTACTCGTGCGAAAGATGGTGTCGATAACCGTCTGCTCGAGCTTGCTAAGAAGCATAATGGATCAATTTGTACCATCGACTATAATCTCAACAAGGTTGCTGTCGTGGAAGGTATCGATGTGCTGAACGTGAATGATTTAGCTAAGACTCTCCGTATGGCGTATCTGCCTGGTGAGCGAACTATAATCGAGTTGTCACAAAAAGGTAACGACTCTCATCAAGGTGTCGGCCACTTATCTGACGGTACGATGGTGGTGGTAGAGCAAGGTGGGCAATTAATTGGTAAGCAAGTGGAAATTGAATTTATCCGTAGTTTACAGACCGCTGCCGGTAAAATGATGTTCGCCAAGTTAGTGAGCGCTCCGGAGAAAAAAACTGCTCGTCAAGCGATGCAACCTAAGCCTATTGGCCTTAAGCCAGTCGCTAAGCCTTCCCGTAATAAGCACGTAACGCAGGAGCCTGTTGCCAAGGCTCCTCAGCAACGGAAAGTGTCTGCTCGTCAGAATCAACAGCCTCGAAGACAAAACAATCGTCGCCAAAGCCCTGAAGATAGTTTGATCGAACTGCTCAATAATGATACGTCAAGCAAGTAAGTTTGGTTTCTCCATACAAAAAACCTCCCGGCATTTCGCTAGGAGGTTTTTGATTATACAAGCCTATTATTTATTGTCCGTAGCGGTGTAGTAACCAGAGTCCGTAACCGTTGCAGAAACGGCGGCTTCTCCAGCTCCGCCACTATAGGTCGCTTCGTATACCGACCCACCCTTACTTGTAAATGTCAGAGGAGCGCCATTAGCCGTACCGGTGACCGTGATGCCGGACGCGCCAAACGTACCAGGGGTTACGTTTACCCGCACGATACCATTATTCCTGTTTGTAATTGATATTGTCGGTAATGCGTCGCTACATGAGTGAACGTTATCTTCTGCGTTCGCATCGTAGCCGTCGGTATTGAAGAAGCTTTCTTTCTTGGTAACCGGGTCGGTAGTCTTAATCACAGAAACCTCGACACGGGCGGCTTGCGGTGTACATTCGACTGCTTTTTTTCTAGATACTCGGTCGAAGGTAAGCTTGGCATTTGCCTGGCCTTGGGTTTTGTTCCAGTATGAAGGATATACTTCTTTGCCAACTTTTTGAATGCCCGTCGGTGCGACGAACCAGTCGCCTGACTTCCATTTACCTTCTTTTGCGTAAACTTCTTTGTGGGCATATTCCATTACTTTAGCAACGATCGGGCTTCCAAGTGAGGAAGTACCTTTCTTTAGGATTGTCGTGTCAGGATTACCGAGCCATACGCCCATCGTTAAAGCAGGGCTGTAACTGAACATCCATAGGTCCTTTGCATTTCCACCCTTGTCGGACGTACCTGTTTTAGTGGCAGTTTGTACGCCAGGAATGCTTTTGGCCGCATAACGACCGAGCGATGCGCTGGCGTTTTGATCGGTCAAAATATCCGTGACGATATAGGCGGCTTGTGGGTCGATGATCTTTTCACCTTGCACGTCAGCCCATTTTTTCAGTACTTCGTCGGAACTATTTTTTACTTCGAGCACGCTTGACTGAGGCTTGTACACGCCGCCACGAGCGAGGGATGCGTAGGCATTTACCATGTCGATTTGTTCGACGCCGCATCCACCGATAGCTGAAGCGAGTTGTGCATCACGATCATCACCGATAGTACAGTAACTTTTAGCACCCATTTTATGTATGGTGTCGAGAGTTGGTTTTACTCCGGATGTCGCCATCGCTTTTACGGCTGGAACGTTACGGGATGTGGCGAGGCTGCTACGGATTGTTACGCTCCCTTTGTATGTACGGTCGGCGTTTTGCAGCTTGCCTCCATAGATGCTATCGATTGGTTCGTCAACGAGGATGCTGCCGCTTCCCCAGTTGGGTTTACCTTCTTCTTTTTGTTCGAACAGCTCGGAAAATACTAGTGGTTTAACCGATGAGCCTGGTTGTATGTAGGCGGTTGCGGCGTTGTCTTGGCCGTAGCCGGCATAGTTGAAGTCACGGCTTCCGACCATGGCGACTATTTGACCTGTCTGAGAATCTTCGACTGTCGCAGCACCGTTACTGAAGCCGGCATCGATTGGTACATATGAATTGAACATGTCGTTCATCGATTCTTCAAGCTTCGCTTGGATCCGGAGGTCGAGTGAAGTTTTTACTTTCAAGCCACCACGGCCAACGGTTGCTTTTCCTAGCTCCTGTTCGAGCTGAGAGCGAACCATTTGTACGAAATGAGGAGCCTTAATGTTTTTATACTGGTTTTCTAATGGTTTTAGGCTATCGAGAATCGGCACTTTTTTTGCTTCATCATATTGATCTTGCGTAATGTAGCCAACTTCTTTCATGGCGTTAAGCACGAGGTGCTGACGACTTATGAGTGCCTCGTGACCGGCCACGTTGTACGGATCGTAGACTGACGGGTTTTGCGGAATGGCTGCTAAGAAGGATGCCTCGGCAAGACTAAGGTTTTTAGCGGATTTACCGAAGTAGGTTTGCGCACCGGATTCGGCACCGTTACGACGGCCACCGTAAGGCGATTCGTTCAAGTAAAGAGTCAGGATTTGGTCCTTGTTGTACATACGTTCGATTTCGATGGCAAGAATGAGCTCCTTGATTTTACGAGGGATACCGCCGAAGCCACGGTCAGACGCTTCGTCCGCGAAGAATACTTGTTTTACGAGTTGTTGGGTAAGAGTTGAGCCACCTTGAACTTCGCCACCAGTAAAGTTATTGAAAGTAGCGCGCATAGTACCTGAGACACTAACGCCACTATGCGTAAAGAAGTCTCGGTCTTCAATAGCGACGGTCGCTTTTTTCAGGTTTTCAGACAAATCATCGCTTTTGACTACCAACTTGTAGTTGCCATCACCTTTATCTTCCCAAAGCAGTTCACCGTTGCGGTCAGTATAGGTGGTGACGGTAGATTGGACGCGCTTGTCAATTTCACCGGGGCGAATTTGGTCGAGGTCTTTACGGAAATAGGCGAATAAACCACCAATAAAGAGCGCAAGCAGCAATACGGCCACACCGGCAATTTTAAGAGCCATAAGAGCACCTTCTTTGCTGAACCAATATGCCCAAAAGCGCTTCGGGTGCATACGGTGAAGAAACCTCTTTACGGGGTGTTTTGGCAAAGTAGCAAGATACTCGGCTTTTCGCCGAGAATTAGCATCTTTTTTTACTTTCCGCTTTTGCGTTAAGTTAGAATACACGCTCAGTTTGCGCGCTGGTTTTTTGTTACTCACTCTTCCTCATTCCCATAAGCAATATCTTCATCCAGTATACCATCAAATGCCGTGTGCAAGTGCGTAATATTTGATATACTAACAGGGAAATTTAAGAGAAAGAGAGAAGGCATGACGCTATCTGAAGAGTTGACTTGGCGAGGCTTCGTCAACCAAATGACCTACACCGACATTACCGAACTAGACAAAGGCCCGATTTCTTTCTATTTTGGCGTAGACCCCAGTGCGGACAGCATGACCATCGGTAACTTCGCCTCGGCCATGATGGTGCGTCACTTTATTAATGCGGGGCACAAAGCACACTTGCTTGTAGGTGGAGCTACCGGAATGATCGGTGACCCTGACGGCAAGAAAGATGAACGAAATTTATTAAGTCTTGAAGATATCGCGCGCAACAAAGCGGCGATCGCCGAGCAGTATAAACGAATATTCGCCGGCAAAGATTTTGAACTCGTCGATAATTACGACTGGTTCAAAGATATTAATTACCTCGAATTTTTACGTGATGTCGGTAAGAATGTACCGCTCAGCCAGATGCTCGGGCGAGAGTTCGTGCAATCCCGTTTAGGCGAAGATGGAAGCGGCATAAGTTACGCTGAGTTTAGCTATTCACTCATTCAAGGCTACGACTACCTGCACTTGTACCGTGAGCATGGTGTGACCTTGCAGGTTGCAGGCGCAGACCAATGGGGCAATTCGATTGCCGGCGTCGAAATGATTCGCCGTATCGAGGGTGGTGAAGCGCATGTTTATTCTGTGCCGCTCATCATAAATAAAGCCACCGGGCGCAAGTTTGGCAAAAGTGAAGAAGGTGCTGTTTGGTTGGATGAGAAAAAAACCAGCGTCTACAAGTTCTACCAATTTTGGCTGAATGCTGATGACGAAGGTGTGGTTGATTATGCAAAAGTCTTTACGCTCTTGGACAAGGACGAAATCGACAACATGAAACGTCAGGTTGCTCAAAACCCTGGTGCTCGTGAGGCGCAAAAAACACTTGCTCGTGAAGTCACTACTATTGTTCATGGCGAAGAGCGTACCGCGAGCGTAGAACGTGTTACCTTGACCTTGTTTGGAGGAAGTTCTTTTGCCGATTTGAATGAAAATGACCTGGAAATATTAGCGGGTGAAATTCCAACGGCAAGTGTCGGGACAACGATCGTTGAAGCCTTGGTTTCAACCGGAATTGCTTCGAGCAACGGTGAAGCGCGCCGGTTAATCGAAGGCGGTGCTATTTCGGTGAACGGCGAAAAGGTTGCTGAAGATAGTATCATCAATTCAACGATGTTACTGAAAAAAGGCAAGAACAACTTTATCCTTGTTCGTTAGAATAAGGGTATGAATTTAGCGACGTCACTCGACAAAGTAAAAGGTGTCGGCCAGAAAACTGGTGCGCAGTTTGCGGCTGCCGGAATATTGACGGTTGGTGACTTAATTACTTTTTTACCACGGACGTACGACGACTTTTCGCACGTTACTTCCATTGCCGATATTTCGCCTGGTAAGGTGACGGTAAAAGCGCATTGCGAAAAAGTAAGTACGCGGCCGGTACGTCGGGGGTTGCGCGTGACCACGGCTACGCTGGCGGATGAGAGTGGAAAAATACAAGCCGTTTGGTTTAACCAGCCATACCGTGAAAAGCAACTTAAAGACGGAGGCGAGTTCTTCTTTTCGGGTGAATTTGAATTTAGCTATAACAAGTACCAGCTTAGTAACCCAAGTGCCGAAAAAGCCAGTGAGATGCCCGTTCAGTCCGACCGTATCGTCCCGACCTATCGAGCTATTGCCGGTTTGAAAACCACATTAGTGCGAAAAATACTCAATGAGCTTCGCCCGCTTATGACCGTGGTGCCCGAAACGCTTCCCGAAAGCGTGGTTAAATCTCAAAAATTAGTCAGCTACGGCGAGGCGTTGCTGGGAATGCATTTTCCGCAAAGTCGGGAAGATATCGATAAAGCCCGTGAACGCCTTGGGTTTGAAGAACTATTTCAACTTCTATTGGCAAGTCAGCTTAACCGGATAGAAAATGCCAAGTTGGACGGGTGGAAGATTCCGTTCGAACAACAAATCGTCAAGACGTTCGTTGAAAACCTTCCTTTTAAGCTGACGGGGGCCCAGCGTATTGCCGCATGGGATATTTTGCAAGATTTTGAAAAGCTCACTCCTATGAACCGATTACTCCAAGGTGATGTTGGTTCCGGGAAAACAGTTGTTGCTGGTTTGGCTGCTCGGCAGGCAGCTCACGAAGGGTTTCAAACTGCTTTGATGGCACCGACGGAAATTTTAGCAAACCAGCACGCGGCAACGCTCGATAAATTACTGGCACCGTTCGATGTACGAGTAGGGTTGCTGACGGGTAGCGTAAAAGGTAAGGCTCGCGAAGCACTTTATAAGGCGATACGAGAAGGTGACGTGGACGTAGTGGTCGGTACTCAGGCGGTTATCCAGTCGACGGTTAACTTTCATAAGTTAGGCTTTATCGTCATCGACGAACAGCACCGCTTCGGGGTTGCTCAGCGTCAAGAATTGCTAAAAAAATCTGCAAAAATGCCGCATTTACTGGCTATGACCGCGACGCCAATCCCTCGTAGTTTGGCTTTGACAGTGTATGGCGAGCTTGACGTGTCGGTACTTAACGAGCGCCCTGCCAACCGTAAGCCGATTATCACTAAAATATGGTCTCCGAATAGTCGGGCGCAACTGTATACGCTTATCGATGAGCAAATTAAACTCGGACGTCAAGCGTACGTTATATGTAATCTTATTGATAATAACCCTGAAAATGAATTGAAAAGCGTACAAGCCGAATTCAAGCATCTGCAAGGGTCTGTTTTCAAGCATCGTCGAATTGGTTTGCTGCACGGTAAACTCCCCCCGTCCGAAAAAGATGCTGTCATGTCGGCATTTGCCAAAGGTGAGTTGGATATTCTTGTGAGCACGACCGTCGTCGAGGTGGGGGTCGATGTGCCGAACGCGACCGTCATGTTGATTGAGGATGGTGACCGGTTCGGGTTGGCCCAGCTTCATCAGCTCCGTGGGCGAGTCGGTCGAAGCGAGCATCAAAGCTATTGCTATATAGTGCCAAGTGGCTCAAATGCGCCGTCACAACGCCTCAAAGAAATCGAAAAAAGCGAAGATGGTTTTTACCTAGCCGAAGTTGATTTGAAGCTCCGCGGGCCAGGTGAAATATACGGGCGGGCGCAACACGGCGCGCTTAATTTGCAAATCGCTACGCTAGGTGACACGAAACTAATTTCTCGAGCACAAAAAGCAGCGGCACAGTTCGCAAAATCAGGTGATAATCTGTTACACTATACGCAGTTAGCCCATCAAGTGCAGGTATATCAACGCCTGACCACATTAAATTAAAAATATCATGTATTCAGGAACAACATTCAGACATAGCTCCGGTAACCTTGGCGGCGTACATCAGCGTATTGATCGTGTCGCTAAAAAGCAGCTCGTGCACCATATTGGGCGTGATGCATTTTTTCCTACTATTAAAACCATTCTTCACTTTGAGGGAAAAAACGGCCCTGACGGGATAAAAAGTAAAAGCCCTTCGGTCGATGAACCGTGGCACTTCATTGCGCCGGACGCAGCCGCTGATGATCCGTTGGTGACGGTGGTTCAAGATCATATGTATAACTTAACTGTTGCATTAAAGAAAAAAGATGAAATACGTGCCGGTTTTGAAGCTGCCTGGTTGTCGCATGCGATCGTCGACGGCCTTACGCCAGCTCACCACGTGCCTCTGGCTGAAAAAATCGAAGAACTGTGGGGTAAAGCGCATAGCGAACGAAACTCCACGTCGGACAAGATTATCATCAAGGGCACCAATACTCGTGATAGTTTAAATAAGAACTGGGAATATTGGGGAACGAAAGGCGTATTTAGCGCGCACTTATTTTACGAAATGGGCGTTGCTTCGTCGCTGACGGTCGCAACTTTCAATGATATCGGCATAACCAAACGCGACCTGGAGCGCATGGAGACCGAGGGCTATATTCCGTACTTCTTAGAGTCGATCAAAGAGATCGATGCGATGGGGACGTACCAAGAATTCGTACAGACCGGGTGGTCGGTGCATTTGGCCAATATTTCTCGTAAAGAACTTATTCCGCTTATCATGAAAAACGTTTCTCTAGCTTGGTATGCGGCCCATAAGGAAAGCTTGTAGTGAATATTCGTATTATTGCCGGATGGCATGGCAGTCGGATCATCAAAGGTTCTGGTACGCGTCGTACCCACCCTATGAGTGAACGCATCAGGGGCGCAATATTTAACAGTATCGGCCGTGAAATTGATGGCGCCAGGGTGCTCGATGCGTTTGCGGGCAGCGGGGCGTTAGGCCTCGAAGCGATTAGTAGGGGAGCGAAAGAAGCGGTATTCATCGAAAAAGACCGTATAGCCCAAAAAGTAATTGCGAAAAATATCGCTTTGTTGCAAGAAGAAGAGCGCACTCATCTGACCCGTTCCACCGTGTCAAGCTGGCTGGGAACATACGATGGCGAACCATTCGATATCATATTTGCCGACCCCCCGTACCACGATCCGCAGTTATCCACAGCCTTGGAATTATTAGGACTATTAAAACCGAATGGGCTTATGGTATTATCATATCCAGGTAAAGGTGAGGTGCCCACCGAATTAGGAGATGTTGTGGTGGACATTCGTAGTTACGGAGATGCGGCTCTCGCATTTTACCGAAGAAGAGACGCTTAGGCGTCTTTTCTGTTGTCTAAAAATATAGCCCGCTGTTGCAAACGGCTTGTTCTTGTACGATATACCGTTATTATCGTGACTAGGGTGAATCATTACACTTACTGTAGTATCTTGCCGTCAAAAAGCGTGACGCCATAAATAAAAAAGGAACTATGACCCTCAAGCATACAAAGAGGGTGATGATCCAGCTTGGAATTTAGTTATTCAACGTATGTGACACGACGAAATTCAATACTGAAATTCGCTAAAAAAATAGCCTTGAAAGGCTATTCATAATAACTTGGTGCGCGCGAAAGGACTTGAACCTTCACGCCCGAAAGCACTAGCTCCTAAGGCTAGCGTGTCTACCAATTCCACCACGCGCGCATTACACGTATTATAGCAGAATTCTTGTCGAATCAAAGTGCGGGAAAGTTTAAAATAACCTCTCATCTGCTTTCCGCTTGTGCTATCATAGACTCAAGAACCAAATAGGACGGGGAAATGAATAAAATTGCTGTATATCTGAACGAACATTTACTTGGCGAAGTGAATAGTTCTAAGGCGCTTCGAAAGCGTTTTTCAACTGATGCGAGCGTGCTTACTATTACTCCAGAAATCGTTGCCTTTCCTCGGGTAACGAATGACATTCGAAAAATTGCTCGTTTTTCATGGCAGCTTGCCGAAAAAGGCCATGTGCTTCCCGTTACCGTACGCGGATTTGGCGGTGACACGACCGGTGCGGCTATTGGTAAAGGCGTGCTTATTAACACCTCTGCATATTTAAGTGAAATTATTCAGTTAGCAACCAAAGATCGCTTGGTGCATGTGCAACCGGGCGCAAGCTTAGAGTCTGTCGATGCGGCATTGAAATGGCAAGGGTTGGCGCTCGTAGGCTCAAAACGGCGTGAAAACCGTTCGGCAACGATAGGGGGCATTATTGCCAACGATAGCCTTGGCGTAAATGGCTCTATGGCAACCTCTTTGGAAAAAGTGGAAGTGGTATTAGCGAACGGCGATTTAATCGAAACGGGTAAATTAAGTAAACGTGAAATGAGCAAGAAGCTAGGTCTTCAGACGTTTGAAGGTGAAATTTACCGCAAGCTCGAAGGTCTGATCGAAGATAACGAAGCGCTTATCAAGCAAATTGCTGCTGATGAGACACCGGATAATACTGGGTACAAAGGTCTCGCTTCGGTAAAACGAAAGGATGGTTCGTTTGACCTGACGCCATTGTTTATTGGTAGCCAGGGAACACTTGGTATTATTTCGGAAGTCGTTTTGAAAGCAGATTATTTTAGTAATGATAGTACTCACGCGGTTATTGCTGTCGATTCGTTGCAGACTGGACGCGATTTGTCGGATCGTTTGAGCGAGCTCGAGCCAACAGAATTAATGGTGTATAAAGGTGAACTTTTCCGGCGAGCTGCGAAGCAAGGGGTAAAATTTGCCGCTCTTGGTGATGTGGAGCAGATTGGTGCCGTTGTGTACATACGATTCAATGATATTAGCGACCGAGCACAAAGCAATAAATTGAAAAAGCTCCGCAAGTTATTGAAAAAGGCTAACCTTGGCGCTGTAGATTCTACTGAGCGGGCCGAAGAAGAGTTTGAAGTAATAACTGGCATTACGCGTAGCCTCCACCTTGGAGCGACTGATGAGTCGATTGCCGTACCGCTGCTTGATGGTTCGTATATTCCCGCTGATCGGCGCGAAGAATTTGAAAGCGCTTTTCACGAACTCGCGCAAAAACATCACCAGGAAATGCCGCTCGCTTTGAACGTAATTAATGGTACATATGAAGTATTCCCGATACTAAAACTTGATTCGGTAGGGGATAAACAAAAACTATTCAAACTTCTCGTTGATTACGCCGCCCTCGTCGATAGCTGCGGTGGCGCATTTGCCAGTGACGGTGCCGAAGGCCGCTTGAAAGCAAACGCTGCCTGGTCAACGCTCGCTCCGGAGCACGTTGCATTGTATGAACAACTCAGGACTATTTTTGACCCGTTCAAGACACTTAACCCTGGTGTCAAAGAAAAAAACGACGTCCGTTCACTCGTTGCCGCTCTCCGTACCAGCTACGACCCATCCGACCTTATCGCTTAACAAGTAAGGTCAATGTTGCTATAATTCTTAGGTTGCAGGAAATAAGCAAAAATATACGCGGATATGGCGGAATTGGTAGACGCGCTAGCTTCAGGTGCTAGTGTTCGCAAGAACGTGGAGGTTCAAGTCCTCTTATCCGCACCATATGATAAGACTTTTTCGAAGGTCTTTTTTATTAGTATTAAATGTACGTACATTAGATAATGTATACTAATACAATGCAAAATACCCCTATTGGTGTTGGTCCGCACCCTCAACCATGGCCTGTTGAAGCGCATTTCGATAAGCAGTTACTTGCGAAAGGCGACGAGCGGAACCTGTTGGATAAGTACCGTTATTGGAAGGTCGATGCGATCAAAGAAGACTTAGACCAGAACCGTTTACCGCTAGAGATTGCTATTGAAAATCTCACTCGGGATTACAATATGGGGACTATCGTCCGCTGCGCAAACGCTTTCAATATCCAGAGAGTACACATTATCGGTCGCAAACAATGGAATAAACGCGGTGCCATGGTAACCGACCTATATATGAATATTTTGTATCACGATGACGTACAAGCCTTCAAGGCGATGATGGATAAAGAGCAACGTGAAATTATTGCCGTCGATATCGTGGATGGCGCCGAAGAATTATCAAAAGTTGCACTACCGAAAGCATCAGTACTTGTGTTTGGTGCGGAAGGCCCTGGGCTAAGTAAAAAGTTGCTTGGGGCTGCAAAACGAACAGTGATGATCGAGCAATTCGGGTCAACCAGGTCGATAAACGTTGGCGTGGCCGCAGGAATTGCCATGTATGCCTGGGTGCAGCAAAACTTATTGACCCCCTAAATGGAGCGTGCCATAATTAAGCTATGGAAGACACCGGCTATTCGCTCGAACTGGTGCACGTCTTGCGACACACATTTCGGCCGAGCCAGCAACTTGAAGAACTGCTCATCGAATCATTACCGCCGGGACCAGTAGGGTCTCGGTCTTTTTTTGAAATAAAATCATTGAGCGCCATTGCGCTGAATGCATATAAAACCGCTAACTACGAATACACCAAACAGATTATCGCCGCGAACAAAGCACTTGAAGCGAACAAGGGTCGTGCCTTTGATTTGATTCCCGATGTAGAAATCAGAAAAATCGGTGAGAAAACCCTCGATATATTAATGGGTGTTTATGACAGGAGGGGAATGTATGATTTAACGCATGCGACACGATTACGATTACCTGAGGCTGCAAGCTTGAAGAGTGCGGCAGACCCTCGATACTCCTTGTTTGCGAGAATACACTCTTCTGCACCGATTACCAATGAGTATGGGGCGCATGTGTCTGACGTGTTTAAGACCCGCCATGATGAAGGTAGAAGGAAATATATTCTTAATGTACTGCCAAACGACATGACCGGTTCGGATCAATATTTGAAAGTTCCTAAGGTTTATGCCGAAGAAGAAGCGTCATAACCATTGCCCTAACCCCTGTAACATGCGACAATGAAACGGATATGGCAAGCTTATCTTCACAACCTTACAAAGGTACACGCGACTATTACCCTGAACAAAAACGGGTTCAAAATTACATTTTCAATACTTGGCGCACTGTCGTCGAACGGTTCGGGTATGAAGAATATGGCGCGCCCATTCTTGAACCGCTTGAAATATACGCCGCTAAAAGTGGGCAAGAACTGGTAAACGAACAGACTTACGTGTTTACCGATCGTGGTGATCGTACCGTAGCGATTCGCCCTGAAATGACTCCGACGATCAGCCGTATGGTTGCCGCGCGTCGCCAAGAACTGGCGTATCCTGCAAGATTGTATTCGATCGCGAACTTCATGCGTTATGAGCGTCCGCAACGTGGCCGAGAACGTGAATTTTGGCAATTGAACGTCGATTTGTTCGGCGTCGAAGATATTACGGCGGACATTGAGATTATTGCGATTGCCGATGCGATTCTTAAAGAGTTTGGCGCACGTAAGGACGATTACATTATTCGAGTGAATAACCGCAAGTTCATTCACTTTATGATGGCGCAGTACCTTGGCCTTGATATTGTCGCCGCCGGGCAAATGGTAAAGCTGTTCGACCGACGAGGCAAAATTACCGAACAAGATTTCGAAGAACAGGCGGCAATCATTCTAGGAGAAAATGCTCCCGAACAAATTCCGAAGATTAAGCAAATTATTGATGCGCGTACTATCGAGGCATTACCGGAAGAATTGCAGACTTCGGCATCGCTTGATGAAATCAGAGCTGTATTTGCCGGTTTAGAAAAACAGGGTGTCGTCAGTGCGGTATTCGACGCGACTCTCATGCGTGGGCTTGATTACTATACCGGCACTGTCTTTGAGGCATTTGATACGCACCCCGATAACAGCCGTTCTTTATTTGGTGGCGGCCGATACGATGGGCTGGTCGGTATGTTTGGCGCCGAACCTTTAAGTGCCGTCGGCATGGCACCTGGCAATACGATGATTGAAAATTTCCTTACAGTCCATGACTTATTGCCTGACGACCGTTCTCTTACGGACGTATACATTGTAGTAGTAGGGCAGGTGCTGGATGGCGCCACGGAAGTCGCCAATGAACTCCGTAAGGCAGGCATTCGTACGGAAGTCGATATTACCGGCCGGAAACTCGATAAGCAGATCAAAACTGCCTTAAAAAAGAAAATTCCTTATATTTTATTCGTAGGTGAATCAGAAGTCGAAGAAGGGCAATATACTTTGAAAAACCTCGCTAGCGAAACTGAAGAAAAGATGATTGTTCAGGAAGTGATTGCCAAGTTGAGCGACTAGGACCGTTTGCCAGCTCATACCACCTCTGTTATACTGAGTCTAATGAAGACGACTGTAAAAAACCTATCCGAGACCAAAGTACAAGTGACTATTTCTGTTGACGCTACCGAACTTGCCGATGCCGAAAAAGTTGCCCTTGTTAAACTAAGTAATTCCATCAAAGTTCCTGGCTTCCGCAAAGGGAAAGTACCAGCAAGTGTGGCTGCGAAACATGTAGAACCACAAGCACTCCAAGAACAACTTATGGACGATGCGATCAGCAAGGCCGTTGCCGAAGCTTTCCTCGCCGAAAAAATTCAAGCACTTGAACGACCGACGGTTGATATCAAAAAGTATGTCCCGGGTGATGTGCTCGAGTTTGTCGCCGAAGTCGAAGTATTGCCGGCCGTAAAGCTAGGTGACTACAAAAAGCTTACCGCTAAGGCAGGAAAAGTTTCAGTCACCGCTAAAGAGATCGACGAAATTATCGAGCGTATGCGAACTGGGTTAGCCGAGAAGATCGAAGTTACTCGTGCTGCCGAAGATGGCGACGAGACGCTCATTGACTTTGTCGGTAAAAAAGACGGTGTTGCTTTCGATGGCGGTACCGGTACGGATTACACGCTCAAGCTTGGTTCGAACCAGTTTATTCCAGGCTTTGAAGAAGGTATCATTGGCCATAAGGTCGGTGAAGAATTTGATATCGAGCTTGCTTTCCCGGATGATTACCACGCCAAAGATTTAGCAGGTGAAAAGGTAACGTTTACCGTTACTCTTAAAAAACTTACCGCACTTGAGTTGCCAAAAGTAGATGATGAACTTGCGAAGAAAGCTGGTCCTTTCGAGACTGTCGCCGAATTGAAAGACGACATCAAACGCGAAATTACCGCTCAAAAAGAAAAAGAAGCTGGTGAAAAGCTTCGAGACGAATTAATTTCCGAATTGATTGAGAAAAGTAGCGTACCAGTACCGGCGGTATTGGTGGAAGATCAAATGCGTTCGATCGAGCAAGATTTCGCTCAAAACCTCACGTACCGTGGCCTTGACCTCGACACCTACCTAGCTACCAACGGCTTCCCGAACGAAGAAGAGTGGCGTGAAAAAGAAGTGAAACCAGCGGCTGAACGTCGTACTCAAGCCGGTCTGATCCTCGCTGAACTCAGCAAGGCTGAAAAAATCACCGCTACCGATGACGAGATTGACGAGCACGTAAATGTTCACCGTAAGCAATACGAAAACAATCCGGAGACGCTGAAGCAGTTTGACACTCCGGAAGTTCGACGCGATATCGCTAACCACTATGTCACCGAAAAGACGATCGAACGGTTAGTTGAGTTAAACGGCGGTAAAGCTGCTACTAACCATTCTCATTAAGCAAGGTATAGTAAGTAAAAACTGGCACTCACTTGCATAGAGTGCCAGTTTTATATATACTGAATATATAAATGAGGGATACTTACATGAATAAACCAACTGGATATCTTGTTCCAACTGTTATTGAACGCTCAAGCGATGGTGAGCGAGCTTTCGATATTTACTCACGTCTATTAAAAGACAGGATCATATTCTTAGGTGAAGAGGTGAATGAGCATACCGCTAATATCGTTGTTGCTCAACTACTCTACCTAGCGTACGAAGACCCAAAGAAAGACATCAAGCTTTACATCAATAGTCCTGGTGGAAGCGTCTATGACGGGCTTGGCATTTACGACACTATTCAGTCGATCGCCCCGGATGTTCAAACTATCGGTATCGGCTTACAGGCAAGTATGGGAGCATTCTTGCTTTCAAGCGGTACGAAAGGTAAGAGATACGCCTTGCCAAACAGCCGTATCATGATTCATCAACCATCAAGTGGCACGCAGGGTAAGATTACCGACCAAGAAATCACCTTACGTGAAGGCTTGTTCCTGAAACAGCGTTTGAATGAAATTCTTGCTAAGAACACTGGCCAAAAACTTTCTAAGATAGAAAAAGATGCTGATCGTGACTTCTGGATGAGTGCCGAAGAAGCGAAGAAGTACGGTTTAATCGACGAAATAGTTGACAAAGCATAAACTTTTTGAATATATCTCTTGATTTAATAACATTTTAGGTGCATAATTGGTACTAAGAAGTAGTGTAGCCCTGGGTATCTATGTCTTAATGCGATCATGGCAGTATCGCTAAGACCCCAGAGGTTAAGGGAATCTTCGGCGCCAAAGAACCCTTATATAAACCCAACCCTAATGCGAGGACAATATAGCTTATGGCTAAAGGTACACCTGTTACAAAGCGTGTCTTTTTTACTAAAGACGATACAGCGCTCGAAATACCAAACTTAATTCAACACCAACGTGAAAGTTGGAAAGAATTCGTCGAGACTGGTCTCGGTGAAATCTTCGCAGAACTCAACCCTATCGATGACTACACCGGCCAAAAGCTGGCGCTTCGTTTTGGCAAGTACGCGTTCCAAGACCCGAAGACATCTGAAATCGATGCCAAAGAAAACAACCTTACTTTTGATGCGCCGCTCCACGCTACCGTCGAGTTGACCAACAAAGTAACAGGTGAAGTAAAAGAACAAGAAATCTACCTTGGTGACTACCCATGGATGACTGACCGCGGTACGTTCATTATTAACGGTACCGAACGTGTGGTTGTGTCTCAGCTTATTCGTTCAGCTGGCGTATTCTTTACTGCTGATCGCCTTGCCACCCGTAACAACTACGGTGCAAAATTGATTCCAGGCCGTGGTGCATGGCTTGAATTCGAAACCGCAAGTAACGGTGCTATTTACGTTAAAATTGACCGCCGTCGTAAACTGCCAGTAACGACTCTTTTCCGCGCTCTTGGGTACAACAAAACGACTGAAATCAAAGCTCTCTTTGAAGATGTTGATACCGGTGAAGTGAAATACCTGGACCAAACGCTCGAAAAAGACCCAGCACGTGGTACGAACGAAGCCCTTATCGAAGTGTACCGCCGTCTTCGTCCGGGTGACCTCGCAACCGTCGATAACGCACGTTCAATGATCGAACGTATGTTCTTCGACTTCAAGCGATTCGACTACAGCCGCGTTGGCCGTTACAAATTGAACCAACGTCTTGGCCTCGAAGTGCCAAACACCACTGAAAACCGTGTATTCCAGGTGAGCGACCTTATCGCTATCGTTAAGGAAATCATTCGTCTTAACAACACGCAAGAACTTGCCGACGACATCGACGCACTTTCAAACCGTCGCGTGAAATTAGTTGGTGAGCTTGTTGCTCGTCAGTTCCGTGTTGGTATGCTCCGTATGCAACGTAACGCCATGGACCGTATGAGCATGAGCGACCTCGAAACAGTCAGTCCATCTCAACTTATCAACGCCCGCCCAGTCGTCGCTGCCGTTCGTGAATTCTTCGCGAGTTCACAGCTTTCACAGCTTATGGACGAAACCAACCCACTTGCGGAGCTCGCTCACAAGCGTCGTCTTTCATCGATGGGTCCTGGTGGTTTGAGCCGTGAACGTGCTGGCTTTGATGTTCGTGACGCTCACCCAACTCACTATGGCCGCCTTTGTGCCGTAGAAACACCGGAAGGTGCCAACATCGGTTTGGTACTTAACCTTGGTACATATGCAAAAATTAACGAATATGGTTTCATTGAAACTCCATACCTCCGTGTCGTCGATGGTAAAGTAACCGACGAAGTTGTCTACCTCGATGCTTCACAGGAAGCAGTCGAAGTGATTGCCGATGCCGGTGTTGACCTTAATGATGATGGTTCGTTCAAAGATGAACGCGTTTCTGCTCGTAACGGTTTGCTCCCAGAGCAAGTTGACGCCGAAGAAGTAACTTACATGGACGCGGCGCACCGCCAAATTCTTGGTGCGACTGCCTCACTGGTGCCTTTCGTAGAAAAGAACCGTGTCGACCGTTCGTTGATGGCCGCAAGCATGCAGAAGCAAGCTGTGCCATTGCTCCAACCTGAAGCTCCAACCGTAGGTACAGGTATCGAAGCCGTTATTGCTCAGAACACCAGCCAATTAGTCGTTGCCGAAGCTGACGGTGAAGTTGTTCGTGCCGATGGTGATGAAGTACAAGTGAAATATAAAGACGGCACAAAGTCATACCGCCCAATTCACTTTACGAAGTCAAATGACGACCGTTCAATCAATCAAAAAGTATGTGTCGTACGTGGTCAAAAAGTATCAGCAGGCGACACGCTTATCGAAGGTGCTTCTGTCGCTGATGGTGAAATCGCCCTCGGTAAAGACCTTCTCGTTGCCTTCATGCCATGGTCTGGCTACAATATGGACGACGCGATCGTGCTTTCACGACGCCTCGTACAAGATGACACGCTCACAAGTGTGAACATCAAAGATTACACTGTCGAAGTTCGTGAAACCAAGCTTGGTCCGGAAATTGTGACTCGAGACATTCCGAACGTATCAGAAGAATCACTTCGTCACCTCGACGAAAACGGTATCGTTCAACTTGGTTCCGAAGTAAAGGCCGGCGACGTGCTCGTTGGTAAGATTACTCCGAAGGGTGAGCAAGAGCTCAGTTCTGAAGAGCGATTGCTCCGTGCGATCTTCGGTGAAAAGGCTAAGGACGTACGTGATACTTCACAACGCATGAACAACGCCGGTGGTGGTAAAGTTGTTGGCGTTAAGATCTTCAGCCGTGAAAACGGTCACGAACTTAAGGCTGGCGTACTTATGCAAATCCAAATCTTCGTTGCGCAGCTCCGTAAGATTTCAGTTGGTGACAAGCTAGCTGGACGTCACGGTAACAAAGGCGTGGTGGCACGTATCCTTCCTATGGAAGACATGCCGTTCATGGAAGACGGTACTCCTGTAGACGTCGTCTTGAACCCGCTTGGTGTGCCATCTCGTATGAACATTGGTCAATTGTTTGAAACGCACCTTGGTATGGCCGCACGTGCCCTTGGGTACAAAGTAGCGACTCCATCATTCAACGGTGTAACTGACGAATCAATTTCAAACGAACTTGAAAAAGCTGGGTTCTCTCGTGATGGTAAGAGCCAACTGTTCGATGGTCGTAACGGTGAACCGTTCGAAGAACGAACGACTGTTGGTGTCATGCACATGTTGAAGCTTCACCACATGGTAAGCGACAAGATCCACGCTCGTTCAACTGGTCCGTACACCATGGTGACTCAACAACCACTTGGTGGTAAGGCGCAAAATGGTGGTCAGCGATTTGGTGAGATGGAGGTATGGGCACTTGAAGCATACGGTGCTGCCGCTACTCTCCAAGAAATGCTTACTATCAAGTCTGACGATGTATACGGTCGTGCGAAAGCTTACGAATCAATCATTAAAGATGAATCAATCGTCGGTCCTAAGCTTCCTGAGTCATTCAACGTGCTCGTTAAGGAACTTCAAGGTCTTGGTCTACGTGTTGACTTGATGGACGAAAGCGAAGACGCTGTCGTCGATGCCGAGCAAATTATCGGAAGCGTGATTAATGGTCAACCTATTGCTGCTTCAGAAGTACTAGGTGACGACGAAGATGTCGCGATCCTTGACGAAGCCGACGAAGAAATGGCTGATTTGGAAGAAGATGGTCTTACTATTCAAGACATTGATGAGATAGAAGAAATTAAGGAGGAGGCGTAATATGTCACGTGTTATCGCAAACAACAACGGCATCGCTGACTTTGATGCAATTCGCTTAAGCGTTGCAAGCTCTGACGACATTTTGAAATGGAGTCATGGTGAAGTTACTAAGCCGGAAACAATTAACTACCGTACCCAAAAGCCTGAACGTGATGGACTTTTCTGTGAGCGAATTTTCGGTCCAGTCAAAGATATCAACCCGCACGATTCAAAGCTAAAGGGTGTACGCTCACGTGAAGCAGCCGTCGATAAGAACGGTGACTTAGTGACCAAATCTATCGTTCGTCGTGAACGTATGGGTCACATTAGCTTAGCTGCACCGGTCGCGCACATTTGGTTTATGCGCGGTACGCCATCAGCAATGTCATTGTTACTTGGTATTACTGTTCGTAACCTCGAACGCGTCGCATACTTTGCGACCTACGTAGTGCTCAAGGCTGACGACGAAGCTCGTGATAAGTACCTTGCCGACCTCGAAGCTGAAACTGAAGCTGGCCGCGCTGCGATTAAAATCCGATACGAAAAAGAAGCCGAAGCTGAAGGTGCGGACGTTAAGTCGTTGGCCGAAGCTCAAACTCGCGAACTTGAAGACTTAAACGAAAGCTACACAGTCAAAAAGACTCAACTCGAAAGCCTCGTCAAGAATTCACTCATGAGCGAAGTTGACTACCGTAACCTTTCCGAGGAATACCAAGACCTCATCGAAGTGGGTATGGGTGGCCAAGCTCTGAAGGCACTGCTCGATGAAATTGACCTCTCTGTATTGATTGACGAATTAACCGAAGAAGTAGCTGGTGCTAAAGGTCAGCGTGAGAAGAAACTTCTCAAGCGCCTTAAGGTACTTGAAGGTATGCAATCTGCCGGTATCAAGCCTGAAAGCCTCGCGTTGACAGTACTTCCAGTGATTCCACCGGACCTTCGTCCTATGGTGCAACTTACCGGTGGTCGTTTCGCGACGTCCGACCTTAACGACCTTTACCGTCGTGTGATCAACCGTAACAACCGTTTGAAGAAGCTTATCGAGCTGAACGCTCCTGAAGTCATTCGTCGAAACGAAATGCGTATGTTGCAAGAAGCAGTCGATGCTTTGATCGACAACTCAGCCGCTCGTGGTGGCCGTGCGGTAAATGCAACTGGTGGACGACGTCGTCTTAAGTCGATCTCTGACATGCTCAAGGGTAAGCAGGGTCGTTTCCGCCAAAACCTTCTTGGTAAACGTGTCGACTACTCTGGACGTTCGGTGATCGTCGTAGGTCCTAAGCTTAAAATCAACGAATGTGGACTTCCAAAACAAATGGCACTTGAGCTTTTCAAGCCGTTTGTCATTAGCTGGTTGATTCAAGGTGAATACGCTCACAACATCCGTTCGGCAACTCGTTTGATCGAATCAGGTGAAGCGGTAGTGTGGGACGCGCTTGACGCCGTAACCGAAGGTAAGTACGTTCTATTGAACCGTGCGCCATCGCTACACCGGTTGTCTATCCAAGCTTTCATGCCTAAGTTAGTCGAAGGTAAGGCTATTCAATTACATCCACTCGTAGCCAACGGGTTCAACGCCGACTACGATGGTGACCAAATGGCTGTTCACTTGCCACTTTCACGCCAAGCACAACAAGAAGCACGTGAGCTCATGAGCGCAACTGCTAACTTGTTGAAGCCGGCTGATGGTGCGCCTGTGCTTTCGATCGCACAAGACATCGTACTTGGTAACTACTACCTCACGTACAACAAACCTAGTGCGCAAACTGTCGAAGTAAAAACCTACAGCTCGATCTACGAAGCTGAAATGGCCTACGAATCACACGCTATTCAACTTCAAACTCCAATTCGTTTGTTCGTGCGAGGTGAAATGCGAGTAACGACACTTGGTCGTGTATTCTTCAACGAAATTCTTCCAGAAGACTACCCATACGACGATAATGTTCAGACGAAGAAGCAAATCAAAAAGGTATTGAACCGAATTTTCGAAACCTACGGTGCCGAGCAAACTGCAAAGACTGCCGACCGTATGAAGGGAATGGCCTTCCGATTCGCGACTATTTCTGCCGTATCAACCGGTAAGGATGACTACATCCAATTCCCTGAAACTGACGAGTTCATTGCCGAAGGTGACGCGAAAGCTGCGCTCATTAGCGAGCAGTACAACCAAGGGTTGATTTCAGACGAAGAACGATACAACCTTACCGTTTCAACCTGGCGTGGCGTGGTAAACAAAATTACCGACTTCCTCCAAGATAAGTTGAAAGATATGGATACGAGCGTATCTGTGATGGTGAACTCTGGTGCTCGTGGTGATATTTCAAACGTTCAGCTCGCCAGCGCCATGATCGGTATCATGGTTGACGCGACGAACCGCCAAATTGAGCTCCCGATTCGTTCAAGCTACAAAAAGGGTCTTTCGTCACTTGAGCAATTCGTCGCGACTCGTGGTTCACGTAAGGGTCTGATCGACACCGCGCTTAAGACCGCCGACTCCGGGTACCTTACCCGTCGTCTGGTTGACGTGTCGCAAGATGTGTTTACCGTCGAAGACGAAACTGGTGACGACGATGGATTCACTATCTACCGTTCTGAAACCGAGTTAACGATGATCGACTTCGGTAACCGCCTTTACGGCCGTTACGCTGCCGAAGACATCAATGGTCACGTGAACAAGAACGAGTTGATTACTCGCGAAATCGCTAATGCCATCGAAGCTGATTCAGAAGTGACTGAGGCGAAAATTCAATCTGTACTTTCAACGAAGAACCTCCGTGGTGTGCCACAACGAAGCTATGGTATCGACATGTCGACCAACAAGCTTGTTGCCAAAGCGCAACCAGTTGGTGTCATCGCCGCTCAGTCGGTGGGTGAGCCTGGTACACAGCTGACGCTTCGTACGTTCCACGCATCCGGTGTGGCCGAAAGTGACATCACCCAAGGTCTTCCTCGTGTCGAAGAGTTGTTTGAAGCGCGAAACCCTAAGGGTCAAGCCTACGTTACCGAAGTAACCGGGTTGGTTGAAGCTTGGGAAGATGGTAAAAAGTACGTCGTTCAAGTAACTCCTGAAGCTGGACATGTCGAACGTATCGCCCTCGAAGGTCGGACCGCGAACGTTAAGAACGGCGCTAACGTAAAAGTTGGTGATGTTCTTGCGGCTGGTGAAAGCGAAAGTAAGCCAATTGTCGCTCCATTTGACGGTGTGGTAGAAATCACCGACGAATTCGTCGTGTTGGCTGCAACCGCAAGCTCACCAGTACGATACGAAGTTCCTGGTAGCATGCAACTTGTCGTGAAGAGTGGTGATAGCGTTGAAGCAGGTGACCGCCTGTCAAACGGTTCATTGAACCTTCATGACCTCATGCGCCTTAAGGGTATCGAAGCGACACAACGATATATCATCAACGAAGTACTGCGTATCTATGCCGCACAGGGTCAAGACGTTGCCGATAAGCACCTCGAGATCATCGTGCGCCAAATGTTCAGCCGTGTTCAGGTTGAAGATCCAGGTGACAGTACTTTCGTTACTGGCGATATCGTGTCACGTGCTGCGGTTGTCGAAACCAACGACGTACTTGCCGCTGAAGGTAAAGAGCAAATTGCCTTTACTCAACTACTGCTTGGTATTACGAAGGTATCGATTTGGTCTGACAGCTGGCTTTCAGCCGCATCATTCCAAGATACGACTCGTGTGCTTATCAACGCAGCAGTGAGTGGCCGCATGGACCGTCTCCATGGCCTCAAGGAAAACGTTATCATCGGTCGAAAGATTCCTGTTGGTACTGGTGTTGATAGTGCGCTTGCGCTTGATACACTTGAAGGCGACGTGGTGTCTGAAATCGTTGAAGACGTCGAACTTGCTGCCTAGGTAATAGGTTTACGCAAAACAAAACACCCTCATGACGAGGGTGTTTTGTTTTATGGGGGTATGAGATTGATTTAACAGTTGAGGTGAAGTATTATAAGCATAATCATTCACATACTGTAAGTAAGAAGGAATAGGGAACTATGGGTTTTGGAGGAAGTGGAAGCGGCGGCGGAACTATTGCTGGCTCAGGGGACGTTGCGTTAAATAGTCCGGCGAATAATAACGTTCTACGATATGATTCAGGGACGGCTAAATGGACCAACGGAACGGTAGGGTCGGGCCAGTCAGCCTATGATATAGCCGTTGCAAATGGGTATTCAGGTACGCAAGCGCAGTGGCTTGCGTCATTGAACGGTACGGATGGTGTCACGCCGGATGCCAGCGTGTATCCGATGATCGTCGTACACAATGCCAATGCCTCAATGGCGCGCCCAAATGTACCGAACATCGTGCTATGGTACGGAACTGTTGAGCCGACTAATATGGCTAACCAAGACTTTTGGCATGTTACCAACTCAGGTGCGACCAATCCGAACCCAAACCCTAACCCAACCTTTGTCGGTGCACTTGATTCGATGGCGACACCGTTTAGGGCGCACTCGTTACGACGATTACGAAGTGCTTATACGGGCCCAGCAATTCGGGTGCGACGCTCGTCAGATAATACTGAGCAAGATATTAATTTTGCATCTGACGGACAGCTTGATACAACGGCACTCATGGCTTTCGCTGGTGCGGGCGTTTCTGCGTACGTCGTCACTTGGTATGACCAATCAGGATTTTCTCGTCACTTTACGCAAGCAACAGCTGCTTCACAGCCACGAATTGTAAATAATGGTACAATCGATGTTCTTAATAGCAAGCCAGTAGTTTTATTTGACAACAGTGTAACTGCCAATGACTATTTCACTAGCTCAGCAGTCGGTTTATATGCTGCTGGAAGCGCATCACTTGCTATTGTGTCTGCGGTAAATCCGGCTGTTAACTCAACAGTATTTGCTGAAGTAGGTACAAGTACTACAAGCTCCTACCGTTTAGCACGAATCGGTACCAATGGTAGTGCAACATCTGTATGGCGAGCATCGTTAACTGCATCAAATACAACGGTCTGGGAACAATTTGCTGCTGGTGACACTAGCTTCGATGGTACTGGTCGACAATTATTTGTAGTTGATACAGGTACGACTATTGCTCAGTGGCGCGACCAAACTGTTGGGCTCGCTGCTACGGCTGTTACACGAGGTGCTACGCCAGCACTTGTCCGCACTTCACTTGGTGCTGCAGGGTATGATACTGTAGCCGGTTATGCAACAGGATCTTTCCAAGAAGTTATAGCCTGGGGTTCAGATATGTCTGCAAACCGAACAACCATTAGTGCGAATCAAAAGGCGTTCTGGGGCACTCCATAGTGGGAACGCGCGTTAACCAGTCGTATGTTAAGGTGGCTGGAAGCTTGGTAGATATTTCTCCGGGCAATGCCAGAACTCCCGATGTACCTCAAACAGGCTACGATATTGTTATTGGCTTTATCCAGTCAAACATGCGTGGTGTGGCTGATGATTATGCCGCAAGTGATCAATTTGACGCTAACTTGAATGTATATATGTGGCATCACCCAAGCTCAACTATCGTGCCCGTACAAGAGCCTATGTCAACGGCTGAAACAACAACTGGTATGGGAGCATCGAATACTTTTTTGAAAGATTATGCAACTCAGTCATTAGCCAATGGGCGGAAGTTACTATTTATTAACGTTGCTCGTGGGGGAACAGGGTTTACAACTCCATCGACAAACTCAGCAAGTAATGGATTTCACTGGCGCTACGACTTAGCGGATGATTCGAATAACCTTGCAAGACGAGCGCTTAGTATTATTAATAACGCAGTGGCAGCTGCAGGTCCTGGTTCCCGTTTTGTTGCTTTCTTAGCTAATCACGGGTCTACGGATGGAACGAATAATACCGATAAGGCAATTTTCAAGGCCTATTTAAAAGCCTGGATTCCATGGATTCGTACCCAGCTTAACTCTACCGACATTCCTTACGTAATGATGCAAATGAGACCTTCGCTCATTGCGGCTGAAACTCGACATAGGAATATAGCGGATGCTCAAGCTGAAACGGCAAATGAACTGCCGCTTGTAGGGTATGCTCTTTCTCCTGTAGGTAGCCAGTATGCACGAAATGATGTTGTTCACTTCAACGCTGCTGGTATGCGTATCATTGGTCATAATTTGTATGATGAATGGACACGTTTAAAAAACTTGTAATTTCCATAAAAGAAATCGTGCGCATTGCGGTACGTAGTCAAAATGCCTGTACTAGTAGTTTCTAGTCACGGCAACTCTAGTCATAAGCTTGAATTAAAACTATTTATCTGCTATAGTTAGCCTTGAGTTTCCAAATGCTATCAATCTGAAAACGTGTACAAGACAGATTGACGATGCATTTACCGCCCTCATAACGGCTTTGCTGGCCAAACGGGGCAAACGCGAGTCCTAAGCATAGATATGCATCTTACTCGTTCATTAACGTTTTATAAGGAGAGTGGTTCATGCCAACAATCAACCAACTCGTGCGAAAGCCTCGCCAGACTGCGAACAAGAAATCAAAGTCTCCAGCGCTCGGCCGTATTCATAACGCACTCAAAACCCGTTACTACGATCAAAACGCTCCACTTAAGCGTGGCGTTTGCGTAAAAGTAACGACCAAGACACCAAAGAAGCCTAACTCAGCCCTCCGTAAGGTTGCACGTGTTCGTTTGACCAACGGTCACGAAGTATGGGCGTACATCGGTGGTGAAGGTCATAACCTTCAAGAACACGCCGTCGTACTCGTACGTGGTGGCCGTGTACCAGACCTTCCAGGTGTTCGTTACCACATCGTTCGTGGTGCCCTTGACCTTCAAGGTGTAGCAAAGCGCCAACAAGGCCGTTCTAAGTACGGTGCAAAGAAGGAGACTAAGTAGTATGCCACGTAAATCAACTGTTAGCCTCCAACGTATTCCTAGCCCAGACCGTAAGTACCAAAGTATTATGGTTCAACGCCTTATCAACAAGTCTATGCTTGATGGTAAAAAGCTTGTTGCTGAACGTGCCGTTTACACAGCGCTTGAAGTAGCTGCTAAAAAGCTCGATAGCGAAAACCCACTTGAGGTATTCGAAAAAGCACTCAAGAACATTTCACCGAACTTCGAAGTTAAGTCTCGTCGTGTCGGTGGTGCTAACTACCAAATTCCATTCCCAGTCGCTGGGCACCGCCAATTGCACTATGCCTTTTCATGGTTGGTCCAATCAGCTCGTGGCCGTAAGGGTATTCCATACTCACAACGCCTCGCCTTGGAAATTGTAGATGCTTACAATGAAACTGGTGCAGCTTTCAAAAAGAAGGAAGATACGCACAAAATGGCAGAAGCCAACCGTGCTTTCGCACACTTCGCTCGCGGTTAATATATTTATTCGCAGCACATATAAGACCCTCGATCTGAGGGTCTTATTGTTTGGATACGAATAACGGAGTAATAAAAAATCACCTCATATCGAGGTGATTTTTCAAAAAATATTTTTACTATCCTACTTGGTGCCAAGTGGTGCCGTCAGCCAAGAAGTCAGCAACCTGCCCGTAACTGTTTACGGCGATCGTTGATGATGTAGATGAACCGGCGTTAATTACACCAGATGGTGGAGCAACTAAAATTGCATTCACATTGTTCGTGAGCTTCTTTACGGTAACATAAGCACCGTTTGAAGGAGCGGGAAGAGTAATGGTGAAGCCACTTGCAGTAGTGTCACAAACGATAAAGTCACCGCTTGCTGCCGTATACGCACTTGTACGTGTAACCGCATTCCAAGTTGAACCGCCACCACCGCCGCTAGCTGGAGTAGTCCAAGCTAGGGCAGTACCGTTCCATGAAAGTACTTGGTTGCTTGTAGGCGAGTTTGAAGCTGCGAGCTTTGGTTCGGTAATTGATGCGTCAGCAATTTGAGTTGTACCCACTGCATTTGGTACAAGTTGAGCATTACTTGCAGTACCCGAAAGGTCACCGCCAACAGCTGGATCGCCGCCACCGCTTCCACCAGAAGCTTGCGCTACCCACGTAAAGTTCGTTCCGTTATAACTAAGGATTTGACCACTCGTTGGAGTGTTTGAGGCTGCAAGTTTAGGTTCGGTAACTGCGTTGTCGGCAAGTTTAGCTGTACTCACGCTTCCGTCTACCGTTGTACGAGCATCGGTGAGACGTGCGTCGTTAGTCGTGACGACTACAGAACCACCGGCTTGAAGGCCACCGGTAAAGTTTTTCGCACCAGTAACGGTTTGTGATCCAGCAAGAGTAACCACATCAGTAGTATTTGCCTTGTTTGCCAACCCGGGAACGGTTGGAGCGGCAGAAGTACCGCCCAGATCACCTGCAAGTTGCACGAGACCCTTGGTTGATGATGAAGCATCGGGTACTGAACCTGAGCCGCTTGGCGTTGACCAAGAAAGGCCGGTACCATCAAAACTTAATGTCTGACCTGCGTTAGGTGAGTTATTGACAGCAAGCTTGCCAATAGATACTGACCCTGCTGCGAGGGCTGCATTCGATACAACTCCTGCTTTTAAGTTACCGTTTGTGTCGTGCGTCGCTGTAAGGAAATCATTTAAAATGTTTCCCCAGTTACCGGCGTCACTTCCTGGTTGCGGTAGACGTGGCATATCCCTATTTCTCCATTTACTGATTATGGTTGTGTATGGTTTCAATATACAGCTATGGCACTAGAAACACAACTACTTTAATTAATGTTGTGTAAACTTATCTTTACAAACCGTATATCGCTCATGTATAACAGTGACAAATGGGGAATATCATTCACTTGCATAAGGTAGTCGATAACTAAGCCATGGGCGAACGTGCGTATTCGGAAGAAACACGTTCACGCCGTTTGCCGCCACTCGAAGCTTGGAAAAAGCCCGATAAGTGGCTCAATTTATCGACGGGATTGGTAAAGCCCGATGTTTCCCGGCTCGTCCTAGAAACTGATGAGCGCGGCTTTTTGAACCCCGATCAAGTGGTCGAACATATAGAAGATACTTTCTTTTGGAAAGATTACGATTGGCCTTATATATATAACGACGCGGAAACGGCACCTGACGATCATCACTTTTATTACACGGAAGCAAAGTATAGCCTGCAGCAAAATCACTACAATCCTGTGCCAAGCCGATTTCGTGAGCTTCCGACAGTGATTGGGCGTATGCCACGACAATTCCATAATGCGATTCATGACTTGACGGTTGAGCCGTCGATGCCCGATATGGAGGCAATGAAAGACTACTATCGGTCATATATGTTAGCGCATCGTGCTTTCAAGAATCTTATAGAATCGGCCAAAAGTACCTCACAGGCCTCACACCGGTTTACTCAGCGTCAACTTGCGGTACGAAATGGCAAAGTTCAGCCGTCGGATCCTGAAGATATCGTCGCCAAGGAGATGATGATCGATTTCTTTGCGAAGCACTTCGATGCTTATAGTCGGTCGGTGAACCATTTATTACAGCTGCCGGAACGATCACTCATAGTGCCGGATCAAGAAGAACTTCATCAGCAAAAGCCGCACATCGTGATTAAGAAAATAGGTAAGTACATATTGCAGAACAGTATTAATTACACGCCATTGCTTCGAGCTGCCTAGACAAAATAAAAATAGTTTTTATGCTTGCTGCTCTTAGAGTGGCGACGTACAATCCTTCTATGCTTGATAACGAAGATTCCACTATGCACTCGCAAGAAGGAACCCCAGGTGAGTTGCATGATTTAGAATTCATGTTTACGGACCCTTTCGTAGAACGTGTAATTGCCATGGCGTCGACATACAATACTATGTTTGAGGAGTCCACTCCCAGCTCGGATGAAGTAATGTCAGCGTTAAATGACTTATCGAATGAATGGGGGAACCTTAAAGGTTCTCATATCAAATACACTGGTTTCGTTCAGGTGAAGTCGTTTGAAGATGAAGATACGATGGATAGAATATTCTTGGATGAAATCGAAGTTATCTCCGAAGGGTTCTGCGCGGTAAAGGAAAGTACGCCTCAGGGCTACGTACAGAAAATCAAACATCTACTACGGGTAGATATCAAAGATATTCATGACTTTGAATCTTACAAGGGTAGTACTCAAATGCATGCCATCGGAGATGTAGAGAATGCCATGCTTCGAATCGAATCTGCTTCGCTCGACCATGCTGCGAAATGGCTTTCGTTGGCGTATCCCGATTTGATAAATGAAATTGATAGCCGTGTCTATAACGGTACGGGGTATGAAGATGACGCATTATTATCGTTAAGAAATATTGATTTCAATAGCTTGGCGGATATTAACGACGCATATACGCGCACTTGCATTCAGATATACATCAATAATATTGTTGATATCGACAAAACAGCTCCCTATGCGACCAGCCTCGAGGGATATGCTCGATTGGATAGGGGAGAATCGATTACCCATACCATCAAGAGCGACAAGAACCTGGTTCATATTCATGATATTAACTTCCAGCCATCTTTTTACGATGAAAACGATGATACGCAATGGTCACTTTCGGCGTTCGTAGCGATATTGCCAAAAGATCGTACCGAAGATATTCAAAAAGTGGTCGTCCCCGTGGAGACTATTCAATCACTCATTTCGATTCGACGAACCTTCTACTCAAGTAATACCTAGAAATACCAAGCAGTATCTGTTATAATCAGTATAAAGCGCTATTTTTTATGGCCAAAAATATTAACGAGAGAAAGAGATTAACGAGACCCATATGGCTACTCAGAATGTTCCCCTAAAAGATTACCGAAATATTGGTATCATCGCCCACATCGACGCAGGTAAGACGACAACTACTGAAGGTATTTTGTACCGTACAGGTATTAACCACAAGATTGGTGAAGTTCGTGGTGCCGATGGCGACAGCGCGACCACCGACTGGATGGCTCAAGAAAAAGAGCGTGGTATTACCATTACCTCTGCTGCCGTGACGGCATTCTGGAAGGGCCACAAAATCAATATCATCGATACACCAGGCCACATCGACTTCACCGCCGAAGTTGAGCGTTCGCTTCGCGTGCTCGACGGCGCGGTAACTGTTTTTGACGGTAAAATGGGTGTTGAAGCACAAACCGAAACCGTGTGGCGACAAGCCAATAAGTACGGCGTGCCTCGTATTTGTTTCATCAACAAGATCAACCAAATTGGTGGTGACTTCTACAAATCTCTCGATACTATTCACAACCGACTTTCTAAGCACGCTCTTCCCGTTCACCTTCCGATTGGATTTGAAAAGGAAATCAACGGTTTAGTGGATCTCGTCGACATGAAAGCGTATACGTACAACGATTACACCGACAAAGCTCTTATTCAAGGTGATATTCCGGCTGATATGCTCGAAAAAGCCAAGAACGCTCGAAGCCTTTTGGTCGAAGCTGCTGTCGAAGCCGAAGATGAACTATTCGAACGCTTCCTTGAAGAAGGAGAGGAATCGATTTCTATCGATGACCTCAAACGTGCGCTTCGTAAGCGTGTGCTTGCTGGTGACTTCTTCTTGGTAACCGGTGGTGATGGCCGTGGTGTGATCGTTGAAAAGGTACTTGACCTCGTGAATGACTACCTCCCATCTCCTCTCGATGTCGATGCTATCCAAGGTACGAACCCAAAGAGCGGTGACCTTATCGAACGTCAACCTGCGGAAACAGAGCCGCTTTCTGCTTTGGCTTTCAAAATTGCGACCGACCCATTTGTTGGCCGTTTAATCTTCATCCGTGTATATAGCGGTAAGTTGACGGCAGGTAGTTATGTTCTTAACACTACTACTGGTGAAAAAGAACGTATTGGCCGTATCGTGCGTATGCACGCCGACAAGCGTGAGGAAATCGACTCAGTAGGTGCTGGTGACATCGCAGCCGTCGTAGGCCTTAAGAGTACCTTTACCGGTCACACTCTCGCGGAATCTGCTCACCCAATTCTTCTCGAATCAATCGAATTCCCAGATCCACCGGTATCGATCGCGGTCGAGCCAAAAACAAAGGCTGACCAAGAAAAGATGGGTATCGCCTTGCAACGCCTCGCCGAAGAAGACCCTACATTCCGTATTCACACCGACGAAGAAACCGGTCAAACAATCATGTCAGGAATGGGTGAGCTTCACCTCGACATCCTCGTTGACCGCATGAAGCGTGAATTCAACGTCGAAGCAAACATCGGTGAGCCACAAGTTGCTTTCCGTGAAACGATTCGCGGCACTGCCGAAGCACAAGGTAAACACGCCAAGCAATCTGGTGGACGTGGTCAATATGGTGACGTATGGATCCGTTTCGAACCGACCGAATCTGGTGTTGGCTTCGAGTTCGAAGATGCGATCAAGGGTGGTGTTGTTCCTAAGGAATACATTAAGCCAGTTGAAAAAGGTATCCACGATACACTCGACAGTGGTGTGCTTGCGGGGTACCCAATGATTGGTGTCAAGGCAACCTTGTACGATGGTAGCTACCACGACGTCGACTCAAGCGAATTGGCCTTCAACCTTGCAGGTGTACTTGCGGTGAAAGAAGGTATTCCAAAGGCTCGTCCAGTTATCCTTGAGCCTGTCATGAAGGTCGAAGTATCGACTCCAGAAGACTTCATGGGTGACATCATCGGTGACCTTAACGCCCGCCGTGGCCGCATCGACGCCATGGAAGATATTCCTGGCGGTGCGAAATTGGTCCGTGCCTTCGTACCACTTTCAAATCTCTTTGGTTACACGAACGATATTCGTTCGATGAGCCAAGGTCGAGCTGCTTCTACGATGGAACTTTCCGAATACGAAGAAGTACCACCAAACGTTCAAGCCGAGATCATCGCAAAACGCACGAACTAGTAGTACGCGTCATATATACAAAAGTCGCCCTTTCTATAGGGCGATTTTGTTTCATCATTTATAATAAGAAACACGCATAAAGGGACAAGGAGGATAGTCACCATCAAAAAATATTTATATGCCATTACAGCGGTAGTATTCAGCGTAGTACTGTTGGCTTCTTCGGCGACATATGAAGTAAGTGCGGCTCGTCTTCGAACGACAAATAACAAGGCCATTAATGAAAACGACGTGAAAGTAGTAAACGCTTTTACCGATAGTTTTGAAAAATTCACTCGCGATGTAGCGAAAGTTCCCGAAGGAACTGTTCCGAACGTAAGTTCGTTCCAAACGTTAAAGGCAAACAACGATACACTTCAAAGCCACTCTTTCAAAGAGTTGAACGATGAGTATAAAATTGCCTCAGAAGGTATCCAGGAAAATGCTGCGACAGCTGTATCTCTTGCCCAAACGGCAAATACCACGCCTGTATCTGATATCACGGTAGATACGTTAAACGATGCCATGGAAACATACGGTACGCAGATTACTGCGATGACTTCAGCTGTATCGACGTATGAGGCGGATCGAGCTGAAAGTACGAAAGAGAGTAACAATATTTTCGGATATGTCATCGGTGGAATAATCGCCTTAATCATTTTGGCCATTATCATCAATTTCATCCGAGTTGGGAAAAAAGTGAAAGCACGTCGCGAAGCCCTTTTCGCTAACGACCCTGCTGCAGCCAATATCCCTGCTGCTAAGCAAAAGATGCTTGCTGAGTTACTAGAAAACCTCTATAGGTTTGAAAAAGATTACAAAAAAGGCAATCAGGAAGTGATGAACCTGACTCGTAAATCGAGTTACGATATTCACTATGTGGCCGCAACAGAGGCATCGCTTGGTAAGTACCGTGCTATCGCCTATGAATACGGGGCGCTTGTTGCTATTGCCGACAAGAACGACGAACAAGCTCGTACTATGCTTGGCTATGCCGAACAAACTCGTGGTGACCGTGAGTTTTATACTGAAACTGCTCGTAACTACGGCAAAATCTAATAGTATGAAGATAATAAAGACCTCCGTTGAGCGATGGGGGTCTTTTTGTTTGTAAATTCATAATAAATTAAAACTAGTTCTTTAGACTAAGGGTATGGAAACACCTACATATGAAAGACCAAGAGAGAAGATGCAGCAAAAGGGAGTGGCTGCCTTAACGAATACCGAGCTGCTACAAGCTCTCATCGGAAGCGGCACTGCCGGTATGCCGGTTACTAAAATAGCCAGAAAAGTAGAAGCACTACTTAAAGTAAAAGGCTTGGACGTTACGCTTGCTGATCTCTTGGAAATCAAAGGTCTCGGAACCGTAAAAGCGGGGCAGCTCATTGCTGGGTTTGAACTAGCAACTCGTCTGCGCGATAAGCACCTCAAACAAAATCTACCCGTACAAACTGTCGCATCTTTACACAGCGATGTTCGAGCTTCTAGGAAACAAATTCTCCTTTACGCATTTTTTAATGGTAGCGGTAATTTGCTGAGTGACGATGCCGTAAGCTTGTCTATGAAAGATACCGCCGAACAAGTAATCCGAAAGTTGTTCTCCGAAGCGTTATCTCAATCCGCCGCTAGCATCCATATCGCCGTCGGCTGGAAAAACCAACAGCTCGAACCCGCTATGTATGAACTCAACTTAGCTCGGCAAGCATATGCCATGGCTTCAATGTTATCTATTCGGATACGATCGTTCGTTCTTGTTGGTGAAGTGGGCGAGCATAGCATCAAAGAGGACTCATATGGAAAGTAAACTTCACGCACCACCCGATGATATTCGTAATATATACAAATGGTACAGAAAAGCACAGGTAGACTACACGGAACTATACATTCGTATGTATATCGCTTATAACGCCTGGTATAGGCAGGTAACAGGTAGCACGAACGATAGGGAGGCGCTTTCCATATTGAAAAAGCGGTTTGTCATATGGGACGATTATTGTAACGGACGAACCATGACTCACTTAAAAATGTATGCCGAACGTGTGGCTAAACTAACACATGAAAAACCATTAGGAAGTCATGCGTATTGGAACGGCGCCGTAACCGATGCGACCGATTGGCGCAGCCTTATCGAGTATTGGTACCAAATACGCTGCTTATTAGTGCATGGTTCCGAAGTCTCGCCTCGATATGTATGGTTGGCGTATGAAACGCTTGAGATATTCATGGGCGAGATCGTGAGTCGAATGCAGGCCTGCTTTACCGACAAAGACCTGGAACGGCTTGAAGAGCTTTCTACTTTGGTACGGTCCGACTCGAATAAAGACGGCCGTTTTAAGCGACTGCAGCAAAAGCTGCAAGCCAAATACATCGATTCACCTGATATATGGCAGGTTGATATGCAAAGAGCCTGAGGCGAACCTTACAAATAACTCTTTACTCGTTCTGTAAAACACGGTATAATTTACCTTATACGTCGTGGAGCTTATTGCTCTTATGCGCAAAATAACTAAGGAGAACTAACTACATGGCAGATTTCGATCGAACCAAGCCTCACGTTAACGTTGGTACTATGGGCCACGTTGACCACGGTAAAACTACGCTAACAGCGGCTATTACTAACGTACTTGCGAAAAAACTTCCAAGTGAAGTAAACAAGGCTGTTGCTTACGACCAAATTGACAACGCACCCGAAGAGCGTACTCGTGGTATTACTATCGCTACCTCTCACCAAGAATACGAATCAGAAACTCGTCACTACGCACACGTCGACATGCCAGGACACGCTGACTATGTTAAGAACATGATCACCGGTGCTGCACAAATCGACGGAGCAATCCTCGTGGTTGCTGCGAACGACGGCCCGCTTCCACAAACTCGTGAACACGTTCTACTTGCGAAGCAAGTTGGTGTGCCAAAGATCCTTGTTTTCCTAAACAAGATGGACCTTGCGGACCCAGAACTCGTTGAACTTGTTGAAATGGACATTCGTGAACTTCTTGAAAAGAACGGTTACGACGAAGACGCTCCTATCATCAAGGGTTCAGCTACTAAAGCCCTCGAAGGTGACGCTGCATCAGAAGACGCTATCATGGAGCTCGTTGCAGCCCTCGACAGCTTTATTCCAGAACCAGCACGCGACCTTGACAAGCCATTCCTTATGCCGATTGAAGACGTGTTCTCTATTAAGGGACGTGGAACTGTTGCTACTGGTCGTATCGAAACTGGTGTTATCAACATTAACGACCCTGTCGAAATTGTTGGTGTTAAGAAGACTCAGACTTCAACAGTTACCGGTATCGAAGCCTTCAAGAAAAACCTCGACCGTGGACAAGCTGGTGACAACGCTGGTCTCCTCCTTCGTGGTATCGAACGCGAACAAATCGAACGTGGTCAAGTTATCGTTAAGCCAGGTTCAATCACACCTCACACAGAATTCGACGCTGAAGTATACATCCTTAAGAAAGAAGAAGGTGGTCGCCACACTCCATTCTCTAAGGGTTACAAACCACAATTCTACTTCCGTACTACGGACGTTACTGGTGAAGTTGAACTTCCAGCTGACAAAGAACTTGTTATCCCTGGTGACACTCTTACTTTCAAGGTCAAACTTCTTGCGCCAATCGCAATGGAGCAAGGTCTTAACTTCGCGATCCGTGAAGGTGGTAAGACTGTTGGTGCCGGTGTGGTAACAAAGATTGTCAAGTAATTAAGTAGTTCTCCTACCTAATACAATAAATACCCTCGTGTAAACGGGGGTATTTGTATTGATTTGAAATATATCTAGAATGCGAAAACCCCGCCAGCCCGGAGGCCAGCGGGGCCTCGACGGGTGCGGGGTTAAGGGAGGCGCCGTACTTCGGCGTTGATGAGTTCGCCACTGTATAGGTTGTATTCCCAGACAATGCACTCAACGCGCGCTTGTAGGTGCCTTTCGACACGTTTGACGAAGTTCTCGCGCATCGGGTTGCGCTGGTGAGAGCCATGAGCCCGGAACGCTTTCATCTCGGAAGCCTTGAGTCGTACCGAGGTGCTGCGCTTGAGGCGCTTTGCGATCTTCTCGGCGACGGCTCTGCGCGCAGGTTGTGAGGAAGCGGTTGAAGCCTGGCTCATTTGGACGACATTCGATTCGTCCCAGGGTGACGTAAGCACTTATTTCCTTTCGGTCGGGTAACGGGTTGCTATACAGGGAAGTGTTACTGCTTTTTCTGCACTAAGATATCGAAATGAATTCCCATACCTCTGGGCTTCGAAGTGACACTGAAGATCCACTTCTTATACCGTTGCTGCATCCTCCGTATTACTCCACGGAAGAAGACGATGTCATCGGCTATTGCAGGCAATGGCATTTCAAGCTTGTTGTAGAACTCGATCCGCATGACAGAATTCACATACCAGAAAGTAATGGGAATGGTGCCGCGTACGGGTTTGTTCTCTCGAGCTTCACGTGACGCGATGTGACCCATGGCCACTTGCAATTCTTGCTCTACGGTATCCCGAATGACCTTACGTCGGTCATACTCGTTTTTGTGATACTCGCGCGTGTCTTTCTTCAGCTTCCGAATGTACCGCTTCTCCAACTTAAGAGAATTGTACTGTTTCAAATGTTTCAATGTACTTCCTCTCATGAGGTTCGGACTAGCATATCATACTGTTATTTATTCAAATTGTCAATTTACAAAGAAGTGTTTATTTGGTATACTACCAAAGTATTATTAATTACACCGACAACTCAGCCAGACGAGAATAAAGCCGATTCGAGCAGAGGTTACGGTGTCGCACCCAGCGATACGGGAAAGGAGCCATCATGGCAGAACCAAAACAAGAAGGTTTGCGTATTCGCATTCGCCTTAAAGCATATGACCACAAGGTCATCGACCAATCAGCAAAGCAAATCATCGATACGGCAATTCGTACCGGCGCCTCAATTGCCGGGCCAGTGCCACTTCCAACTCGCCGTAGTACTTTCACGGTAGTAAAGTCACCGCACGTATACAAAAAAGGTGGTGAAACATTCGAAATGCGTATTCACAAACGCCTTATCGATATTACTAACGCAACCCCTAAGACTATCGACAGCCTGCAAAACCTCAGCCTCCCAGCTGGTGTTGACGCAGAAATCCGCATGTAATTTGGATGCAATAAAAAAAGAGCCCTTTACGGGCTCTTTTGTGTTTTAGGAGGTTTAAAGCGAACTATGAACGGCAGTTTCCTCGGCTTCAATGTAGTGTATGGTTTCAGCTTGAAGGGCGAGTATCCATAATTGCAAGAAAACGATGACCGAAACGATAATAACCCAGTATAAGGTCTGACGGCTAAGTTTGAAGGTTTTGAAGGCGGGACTATTAGGTGAGACACGGAATGAGCGAACTTTGACGGCGTTTATGGTGCTCTCTTTCTTCGAGGTGGTTTTTTTGGAAGCGGTCACTTTTTTTACAGGAGCTTTTTTTGCGGTCGCCATATATGTCCTTGTTGATGCTATTACTAAGAGTATGCCTTCAGTCACGTCCAAACACAAGTACATTATTTGCACGTAGTGAGAGCGGGGTGCCGTGGTGTTGACGTCAGAGGTAAGATGTGCTAAAGTCAGTAGGTAACTTTACTAAAGTAATAACAGACAATTCTTGGTGAATTGGTAAGTCCGGCCGTACATTGTGTACAAAGGCCAACAGGATACTGCCAGCCACCAAGAATTTTATGTGGGAGAACGAAGAGCATGAAAGCACTTCTCGGTACCAAAATTGGTATGACCCAACTCATCAGCGAGGATGGCAAAGCAGTTCCTGTGACGCTTATTCAAGCTGGGCCTGTAACAGTGACTCAAGTGAAAACTGTCGAAACCGATGGTTATAACGCTGTTCAAGTAGGTTTTGAGTTAGGTAAGAACTTGAGCAAGGCCGTGGCTGGACACCTTAAGGCAGCCGATGTAACTCCGAAGTATATTCGGGAGTTTCGCGTTAACGACCTGTCAGAAGAATTGACAGTCGGTAACACAATCGACGTAACCGCTTTCGAGCTTGGCGATGTAGTTGACGCTACTGGTACAAGTAAGGGAAAAGGTTTCGCCGGAACTATCAAACGACATAACTTCGAGCGTCACAAGAAGACTCACGGTGGTAAGGGTAATACCCGTAAACCTGGTTCAATTGGCTCGATGTACCCACAAAAAGTCTTCAAGGGTAAGCGAATGGCAGGACGTATGGGCCACGATCAGGTTACTGTAAAGAACCTGGTTGTAAGCTACATCGACGTTGAGAACAATTTGATTGGTCTCAAGGGTGCTGTTCCTGGCCCTAAGCGCGGACTTATCGTGATTGGAGGAAAAGCATAATGGCTGACGCAAACACAACACTTCCAAAAGAAGTATTTGCAGTAGACGTGAACAATCACGAGCTTCTTAAGTTAGCTTACGACGCTTACCTTGCAAATTCACGTCAAGCAAGCGCAACTACCAAAACTCGTGGTGAAGTCCGCGGTGGTGGTAAGAAGCCTTGGAAGCAAAAAGGTACTGGTCGTGCTCGATTCGGTTCATCACGTAACCCAATTTGGCGCGGTGGTGGTATCGTATTCGGCCCACAAGGTAACGAAAACTATAGTAAGAAAATCTCTACGCAAGCCAAGCGCCAAGCAATTCGCCAAGCGTTGACACTTGCAAGTGAAGCAAACAAAGTACACGTTCTCGACGTTACGACTACAGGAAAAACTGCTGAAGTCGTCAAATTCATGGCTGATAATAAGTTGGACCGCAAAGTTTTGGTTGTTGTCGAAACGAAGACTCCTGAACTGCTTCGTGCTACCAATAACATTCAAAATGTACTGCTCGTAAGTACGAAATACCTCAGCGTATTCCATATCCTTAACGCAGATCACATCGTTATTTCTCAAGCTTCACTTCCAACTTTGAAGAGCTGGCTCGTAAAGGAGGAGGCGTAATATGAGTACTATCCTTGTAACTCCTGTAACAACTGAAAAAGCCTATGGCCAAAGCCAAAAGAACGTGTATGTATTCAACGTACCGCTCGACGCGAACAAGAATCAAATTCTCGCGGCCGTAGAATCACAATACGATGTAAAAGTAGCAGCTATCAAGACATTAGTTCAATCTGGTAAAGCAATTCGTTTCTCTCGTGGAAAGAACCGTTACCCAGGTACGACTACCCGTACTGATAGCAAAAAAGCGTACGTCACGCTTGCTGCCGGTAGTTCATTGGCCATCTTTGAACAACCAGTCGAAGAGGAGACTAAATAATGGCGATTAAATCATACAACCCGACCACTCCTGCTCGCCGCGGTATGACGACTCAGGATATGAGCGAAGTAACTACTCGCAAACCACTGAAAAGCCTTACTAAAAGCAAAAAGCAGAATGCCGGTCGCAACAACTCAGGTCGCATCACTGTTCGTCACCGTGGTGGTGGTGTAAAACGTCACTACCGTTTGATGAACCACAACTTGCCAGCCGGCATGGTCGTGACGATCGAAGAAATCGAATACGACCCAAACCGTTCAGCACGTATCGCTCGTGTAAAAGATCAGAATGGTCTTTACCACTACATCCTTGCTGATACATCAATGACCGTTGGTAAGGTAATTAGCAGCGGTGCTGAAGCACCAGTCGAATCAAGTAACCGTATGCCATTGGCAAACATTCCAATTGGTTCACAAATTTACGCCATTGAAATCAACCCGGGCAAGGGTGCGCAAATGGTGCGTTCTGCCGGTACGAAAGCACAACTTATGGCCAAAGAAGGTGACTACGCACAAGTGCGTTTGCCATCTGGCGAAGTTCGTAAGATTCGTCTTGAATGTACCGCAGCACTCGGTATCGTTGGTAACGTCCAACACCAAAACATTAAAATCGGTTCTGCCGGTCGTAACCGTCGCAAGGGTATCCGCCCTGGTGTTCGTGGTGTCGTTATGAACGCCGCAGATCACCCACACGGTGGTGGTGACGGTGGACGTCACGGTACCGGTAAGGCGCCACGTACTCCTTGGGGTCAATTGACTCTTGGGTACCGTACTCGTCGTCGTAAAGACGTTGCCGGTGTAATCGTTAAGTCGCGCCACGACGCGAAGAGGAAGAAGTAATATGAGTCGATCACTGAAAAAAGGTCCATTCGTAGACTTCAAGCTCGCTAAGAAAGTGGCGGCGCTTAGTCTTGAAGACCGTACAATCATTAAAACCTGGGCACGCGCCAGTACGATCAGCCCTGAAATGGTTGGTCGTACCATCGCTGTTCACAACGGTAAAGTACACGTACCAGTTCTCGTCAGCGAAAACATGGTAGGCCACAAGTTAGGTGAATTCAGCCCAACTCGTAAGTTCCGTAAGCACGGTGGAAAGGATAAGAAATAATGGCTAAAGAAGTTGTTACTATCCCTAAGGTACGTGCGTACGCTAAGAACGTCGACCAAGCACCTCGTAAGGTAAGCTTAGTCGCGAGCCTCGTGCGCGGTCGTTCGGTTGCCGATGCTATTGTCATCTTGAACCACACGCCAAAGCGGGCTGCTCGTCCACTTATCAAGGTAATTGAAAGTGCGCAAGCCAACGCTATCAACAACCATGGTTTCGATGGTAAAACATTGAACATCGTTACTCTCTCGGTAACGACTGGTACTCGCCTTAAGCGTTTCAAGCCAGCTAGCCGAGGGCGTGCGTTGCCATTCCAAAAGAAGAATTCAAACATTCTCGTGGAAGTTTCTGGCGAATTAAAACCTAAGAAGGCAGCTAAGCCCGTAGAAGCTGTCGCTGTAGAACCAGAAGAGGAGAAGAAGTAATGGGACAGAAAGTTAATCCGATCAGTTTCCGCCTCCAGATCCACAAGAACTGGGACTCACGCTGGTTCGCATCAAAAAAAGATTTCTCACGCCTATTGGTCGAAGACATTAAGATTCGTGAAACTGTTGAAAAGCGTTTCGAGAGTCGTCCTACGATCGCTCGTGTCGAAATCGAACGTTCAGCTAACCTCGTGACGGTAACGATCCACACTGCCAAGGCAGGTGTCGTTATTGGTCGAGGCGGTGCTGGTGTGACTGAATTGAAAGCTGATCTTGAAAAGATCGCCAGCCTTCCAGTCCGCGTAAACATCGAAGAAGTAAAGCGCCCAGACTTAAGCGCTAAGCTCGTAGCAGAAAACATCGCTCACCAACTCGAACGACGTTCAAACTTCCGTCGCGCAACGAAAATGGCTGCTCAAAACACCATGGCTGCCGGTGCGAAGGGTGTTCGTATCCAAGTTTCTGGTCGTTTGAACAACGCTGAAATGGCTCGTCGCGAAAAAGTAAGCGAAGGCTCAGTGCCTCTGCATACACTTCGCGCCGATATCGACTTCCACACTGCACGTGCCGCACTTCCAGGTGCTGGTATCGTCGGTGTCAAGGTCTGGATTTACAAGGGCGAAAGGGTCTAATAGTATGTTATTACCTAAGAAAACTAAGTACCGAAAAGTACGCAAGGGCAAGAACGAAGGTAACGCGACTCGCGGTAACTACGTCGCCTTTGGTGACTACGGTCTCCAATCACAAAGCAACAATGACATCACTTCACGTCAAATCGAAGCATCTCGTCAAGCGATGACTCGTCACATTAAGCGTGGTGGTAAAATCTGGATCCGCATCTTCCCTCACACTCCACGTACTCGCAAGCCGCAAGACGTGAAGATGGGTAGCGGTAAAGGTAACCCAGAATTCTTCGTGGCAAAAGTAAAAGCTGGCACGGTGCTCTTCGAAATGAAGGGTGTTGACGAAGCTGTTGCTCGTGAAGCGATGCGATTAGCTGCTAACAAGCTTCCCGTGAAGACTAAATTCATCGTGAAGGAGCAAGCATAATGGCTGATAAGAAAACTACAGCTCCAGCTGCAAAAGCCGTTAAGGCTTCCAAGGCAACTGAAGTGAAAACCGTCGAACAATTGAACGACGACCTTACGAACCTACTTGCAGAGAACCTTGAGTCTCGCCGAAGTCACCGTATGGGTGAATTGGTAAACCCACATGTTCTCACCGTACAACGTAAGAACATCGCGCGTTTGCATACTGCAATTGCAGCAGCGCACCGCGAAGCCGAATTGTCTACCGAAAAGGAGGAAAAATAATATGGCAAAGTCACTGACCGGTATTGTCACCTCTGATAAGGCTGACAAGACCATCACTATCACGGTTACGAGCCGTGAGACACACCCTATTTACGGAAAGCAGTACACTGTAAGCCGTAAATATACCGCGCATGACGAAAACAACGAAGCGAACAAGGGTGATCGCGTTACCGTCGTTGAAACTCGTCCAATTTCAAAAAGCAAATCTTTCAAGCTCGTAAGTATCGATGAGCGTGCTCACGGTTCTATCGAACTTAAAGACGATGTAGCAGTTGAGGAGAAGGCGTAATGATACAGCAAGAATCTCGACTGAAGGTTGCCGACAACAGTGGCGCAAAGGAAATCCTTTGTATCCGCGTTCTTGGTGGCACCGGCCGTCGTTACGCTCACGTAGGTGACGTAATCGTGGCGACCGTAAAAGACGCTAACCCGACTGGTACCGTAAAGAAAAAATCTGTTATCAAGGCTGTCGTTGTTCGTACAAAGAACACTATCAAGCGAAAAGATGGCAGCACGATTTCTTTCGACGACAATGCTGCGGTTATCATTAACGACGACAAGACCCCTAAGGGTACTCGTGTATTCGGCCCAGTGCCACGTGAACTACGTGACCTCGGCTATGCGAAGATCATTAGCCTTGCTCCGGAGGTACTATAATATGCCAGCTATCAAACGAATCGTTAAAGGCGACACTGTAAAAATCATCAGTGGAGCAAACAAAGGTACGACCGCCAAGGTTCTTGGCGTCGATACCAAAAACCAAGCCGTTCTTCTTGAAGGCATTGGCCAAAAGCACCGTCACATTAAGCCGTCACAGCTTAATCCGCGCGGTGGCCATAAAGATGTTCACACCCCAACTCCACTTCACAAGGTTGCGTTGGTGATTGATGAAAAGAGCGGCAAAACCAGTCGTGTCGGATATGTAAAAAATGCTGATGGCGCCACGACACGTGTCGCACGTCAAGCAAATAGTAAGGAGATCAAATAATGGCTACCAAAGCAGCTGTTGTTACCGCTCCTCGCCTGAAAGCCTTGTATAACGATACTGTCGTCAAGGAACTTCAAGCCGAACTCGGTCTTTCTAACGTAAACGAAGTACCAAAGCTTGAAAAAATTATCGTCAGCGCGGGTATCGGTAAAAACAAAGATGACAAGCACCACTACGAAGTGGTTCGCAACACCATCGTAAAAGTAACTGGTCAATCACCGGTTGACCGTATGGCTAAGAAATCAATCGCTGGTTTCAAGATCCGTGCCGGTATGAACCGCGTCGGAATTAGTGTCACGCTTCGTGGTACGCGCATGTACGAATTCATGGATCGTCTTATCAACGTTTCATTACCTCGTGTTCGCGACTTCCACGGTGTTGGCGCGAAAGGTTTCGATAAAGGTGGAAACTACAACCTTGGTATCAACGACCAATCAATTTTCGCCGAACTATCATTCGAAGAAACCCAACACATCCACGGACTACAAATAACATTTGTAGTGAAGGGCGGAAGTAAAGAAGCGAGTCGTGCATTGCTTGAGAAATTCGGCATGCCGTTTGAAAAAGAAGGAGGCATTCGCTAATGGCTAAGGTATCTGCAGTCGCTCGAGACGAAAAGCGCAAGAAGATGATTTTGAAATACGCAGCTAAGCGTGCCGAACTCAAAGAGCTCGGTGATCTTGAAGGGTTGGCTAAACTGCCACTTAACAGCTCACCGACTCGTTGGAAGAACCGTGATGCCCTTCATGGACGTCCACGTGGCTACATGCGCCGTTTTGGCCTCAGCCGAATTAACTTCCGTGAAAAAGCATCAAAGGGAGAAATTCCTGGTATTACTAAGAGTAGTTGGTAGGAAAGGAAACGAAATATGTCATTACAATCAACTGACCCAATCGCCGACCTACTAACTCGTATTCGTAACGCAGTTATGGTTGGTAAGAACGAAATTACTGTTCCTTCAAGCAAAATTAAAGTAGTCGTAGCCAAAGAGCTTAAAAAAGCCGGCTACGTTACTGGCGTTAAGGTTGAAGCGGCAAAGCCTCGCGACATTCTTGTCGTAACCATCAACAACCCTGGTGAAAACTCAACTATCAATGAGATCAAGCGTCTTTCTAAGCCTGGACGCCGCGTGTACGTAAGTGCCGCCGACATTCCTAAGGTAAAGAGCGGCCGTGGTGTCGTATTGGTGAGTACCTCTAAGGGTGTCGTGACTGGTGATGAAGCTAAAAAGCAAAAGCTTGGTGGCGAATTACTATTGAGCGTCTTCTAGTTCATAGAAACATTCGTAAAAGAACCTCGACTTGAGGTTCTTTTATTTTGCTATACTAATTTGAATGGTTAACAAGTCTTTGCCGAATAAAGCACCTCGTTTTTTCTATGGGTTATTAGCTGCGGTAGCTATCTTATTGGGCATAATTAGTTTGCTGCTACTCCACTCAAGCTCATTAGCGGTGCGAATTAATACTCTCGAAAAACAAGTCGATCAAACGAACCGGCAACTTGCTTCTTTCGAGCGAACGCTTTGCTCGGATACCCGCTCGGTCGTTCACGCCGACACTATAACGAAGTACACCATGGAAAGCGCCGGTTTTCAGCGTACGTACCAAGTGCATACGCCCAAAGACTATGATCGGAGCGTACGTTATCCCGTGATCATTAGCTTCGACGGAATCGAAGGCTCCGGTGATCGTATGGAGGCTTATTCTCATCTTGATACATTGCCCGCCATTACGGTTTATCCAGATTCATTACCGGGCAAAAGGGGATTCACTTCATGGCAAGGGGCTCCTTACTCAACAGAAGGAGATAGAGACATACAGTTTGTCGGCGATATATTAAGCCTGTTGCCGTCGCACTATTGCATTGACAGCACCCGTACATTTGCGGTAGGAATGTCCAACGGGGGATCATTCGCTACGATCGCGGGATGCGCACTGGGAAGTCAAATCAAAGCAGTGGCCAGTGTCTCCGGGGCCTACTATTCAACTTGCAAACAGGAACAACGTACACCCTCGCTATTGGTTATTCATAGTACCGATGACCACCAGGCGCCGTTCAACGGCGTAGTGGCTCGTAAATTACCGCAAGTACCAAAATATGTCGATACTCAAGCAATTGAACGGCACTGCAAAACAGACGCGTCAAAAACACTTACCGAATCGGCCGTATCGTATAACTGGAAACAATGTGACGACAATTCACTGTTGCGATTTGTCGTACTGAACGGCCAAGCGCATGGTTGGTTACAGGTACCACAAACTACGTTCCAGCAAACAGACAGTACCGCAGGCTACATTTGGAACTTCTTTGAAGAAGCAGTTTATACCAATTAGTCAGTGCATAATTGGCTATGGTATATTTATCTTATGTTAAAAGAATTATTTGAATCGATCCTCCGCGTCTTCTTTGGTCATAATGCAGTTGATAATGCCAGCGAATGGAAAAAGTCTCACGACAAAGCGTCGGCGTCACGAAAAGAAATCAAAGACATTATTTCTAGTCACTCGAAGCAAAAATAAACATACGTATTGCCGTATTACCCCAGATGTGTTAAGATTATCTAGATAATATTTTGCGAGTGAAATCGGGGAGATTTCGCGCTCACTACTTGTTAGTGTCAGCACAGAAACAAACATGTTTCACTCGTGGTAAGCAAGGAAGTACATCATGAGTCGAATCGGAAAACTACCAATTCAAATTCCCTCAGGCGTGACAATCACGGTCGCTGATGATGCTATTACTGTCGTTGGTCCAAAAGGCCAGCTCGTAGTACCGCATCTCTCTGACGTCACTGTTAGCCAAGAGGATGGCAACGCAATCGTAACCCGTAAAGACGACGAGCGAATTGCTCGCGCACAACATGGTTTGCAACGCGCATTATTAAACAACGCCGTACAAGGTGTTACCGAAGGTTTCGAAAAGAAACTTGAAGTAAACGGTGTCGGTTTCCGCGTAAGCGGTGGCGGACAGGAAATCGAGATGGCTCTTGGGTTTTCTCACCCTGTCAAGTACAAAGCACGCGAAGGTGTGCAGCTTGAAGTGAACAAAATGGAGATTACTGTAAAGGGCATCGACAAGCAACTCGTTGGCCAAACAGCGGCCGAGATTCGTTCACTGAAGAAACCTGAACCATATAAGGGCAAGGGAATTAAGTATGCTGATGAAGTGATTCTTCGAAAAGCAGGAAAGGCAGGTAAGTAATCATGAGTAGCCTAGAGAAAAAAGTACTCAACCGTACGCTCCGCGCCGCACGTGTGCGTGCAAAAGTAACAGGTACGACTGAACGACCTCGCTTGACTGTCACTATCAGCAACAAGCATGTCAGCGCACAATTAATCGATGACGTGAAACAACACACTGTCGCCGCCGCTACGACCATTGGGACGAAGCAAACCGGCAGCTTAGCCGAACAAGCTGAAGTTATCGGTGCTGAAATTGGTAAAAAAGCGAAAAAGGCTAAAGTAACTACAGTCGTATTCGACCGTAACGGCCGCCAATACGCAAAACGACTTGCTGCACTTGCCGATGCTGCTCGTAAGGAAGGATTAGAGTTCTAATATGGCTGATCAACGAAATAACTCACGCGGCAACAATAACCGCCGCGACCAAGCTCCGCAAGAACCTAAACAATTCGAAGAGCTTGTCATCAACATCGACCGTGTGTCACGTGTGGTAAAAGGTGGACGACGTTTCCGATTCAAGGCTTTGGTGGTCGTGGGCGACCGCAAGAACAAAGTTGGCGTTGGCGTCGCTAAGGGTGCAGATGTGCAAGCAGCTGTACAAAAAGCAACTGATATCGCTAAGAAGAATCTCGTAGTAATCCCAATTGTCAACGAGACAATTCCACACGAAAACGAAGTTAAGTTCAGTGGTGCACGTGTGCTGTTGAAACCAGCAGCTCCAGGTACCGGTATTATTGCTGGTGGTGTCGTGCGTTCGATCATCGGTGTTACCGGTATTCGTAACTTGCTTTCTAAATCTTTGAATTCTACGAACAAGGTAAACATCGCCTACGCTACCGTCGAAGCATTGCGTACGTTGGTACCTCGTGAAGAATGGCTGAACGCTCCAAAGAAAAAAGCCGCCCCAGCTAAAGCTGAAAAGGTTGCAGCAGAGGAGACTAAATAATGACTAAATATAACGAACTTGATACGCTTCCGACTAAAAACAAGAAGCGCGTAGGCCGTGGTATCGCTGCGGGGCAAGGTAAAACTGCCGGTCGTGGTACTAAGGGTCAAGGCGCTCGTACTGGTAAGAAGCTCGGAGCTACTTTCCAAGGTGGTCAACGAACATTAGTTCGTGCCGTGCCTAAAGCTCGTGGTTTCAAGAGCCTTCGTACGCCGGCACAGGTTGTCTACTTAGATCACTTGAACGCTTTTGGTGGAAAGACGGTCGATAACTTTGCTTTATTTGAGGCAGGGTACATCGCAACTCCTTTCCATACTGTTAAGATCATCGCTCGTGGCGAACTGACAGAAAAGGTAACACTTACCGTCGCTGCTGCTAGCGCAAGTGTCGTAGCTGCGATCGAAAAAGCCGGTGGTACTTTCGAAAAGACTGCTGTGCCACTTCGCCAAAGCACGAAACAAGCTGAAGCAACCGATAAGTAACAATCAGCTTATCACTCGAATAACGCTCTTCTCATAGGGCGTTATTTTTTATATGAAATACATTTCGTGTATACTAAAAACCAATAAGGAGAAGCAGTATGGGTTTTGGAGGCGGTACGGGAGGAAGCAGCAGTATTAGTAGCGCGACGGATGTGGCATTAAGTTCGGTTGCCGAAGCGCAACAACTGCAATATAACTCAGGTACGACGAAGTGGCAAAATGGTCCGGCAGCTTCTAGGTTGGTTGAATCGGTCAATACGGTGGCGAGCTCTGGTTCGGCCGTGACGTTACCTGATACGACTACGGCGACTATTCACAATATTACGCTTTCAGCTAACTGCACCTTTACTTTCCCGGCGGCGACGGCAGGTAAAAGCTTTACCGTTCGCATTACGCATGGTGGTACTGGGTTCGCTGTTACGTGGCCAGTCGCCGTATCATGGCCGAATAGTGTGCAACCAGACTTGACGTCGGTATCTGGGAAGCGAGATGTCTTTTCTTTCGTATGCGTGAATAATGGGGAATGGATGGGTTTCGTTTCAGGGCTTAATTATTAATTTTTATATAATATTATTGACAATTATATAAAAAAGAGTATAATATGTATTAACTCGTTCTTGCGCAGGACGAACCGGATACTCACACTACCCGGTTTGTACGCCGGGATAAGAGAGTATGGTTAAAAGGAAAAGGTATACCTGGATGGTACCAGGAAGCCCTTACTTCGACGAAGAAGTCATCGTTCGCCGGGTTACCGCCGAGCGTCTTCTTCTAAAGGGAATGTCTACTCGTGCATAAAGGTTCGCTACCTGAAATCCTCACGGAGCCTTCGCTGAGAAGGTTGCACAAGTACCCCGAGCTTGTAAGCATGGATCGTTTACCAGGACGATCGTACGCATGCTATACAGGCAGACTCTCGAAAGAGGCGTCACAAACGACAGATCACGTGTAATGTGTGTACACGGCCAGAAACTCATCAAATGGGAATCTGTGAAAAAAATCGGTCCGTTACCGATTGAACACGCTGGCCCGCCCTTGCCACCGCTCGGGCCCCCTCGGTCAAGTCCCTTCTACTTGTAGTCGCGACAAAAATCGAGGGGGTCCGGGGACCCACCACTTTTGCTCCCGACGGGAGTTTTTTTAATTTCTAAACATCTACGAATGCTTGTAGTATAATAAGACCTAATTGACGTATAAACACTAGGGGCAGATAAGACTGATGAACTGGAAAACGATTTTTAAATCACTCAAAAACCGCGACATGCAAAAGCGGCTATTAATTGTACTTGCTTTGGTTGTCGTGTACCGGCTGTTGGCGCACGTACCTGTGCCTTTGGCTGAACCTACTCAATTACGAGAAGTGATCAATAGCGTGATCGGGGGGACTGATTTCGGTGGCTTCCTTAACCTGTTATCCGGTGGTGCGCTCGCCAGCTTCTCCATCGTGCTGGTAGGTCTGACGCCGTTCATTACCGCATCCGTCATTACGCAGCTTCTTACGAAAGCTATCCCTAAGCTCGAAGAGCTTCACAAAGACGGTGAGTCTGGCCGTCGTAAGATCAACCAGTGGACTCGTATGTTGACCATACCGTTGGCGATCGTACAATCCATCGCCTTTATCTTTATTCTTCGTCAGACCATTCTTGCGGGTAATACGACCGTGTTGGCCGACCCGACGGCTATCGAATGGATCGTTGCGGTGACCGCGATGACCGCTGGTTCGGTGCTGCTTATGTGGCTGGGTGAGCTTATCACCGAGCAAGGTATCGGTAACGGTATTAGCTTGCTTATTTTCGCTGGTATTATCAGTCAGCTGCCTTCAACTCTTTCTTCGCTCGGTACGTCACTCGTAGATACGTCAGAAGGTGGCCTCAAGGTATTCAACTGGTTCGAAATACCCGTCAACCCGTTAGTGTTCTGGGTGACGTTGGCAATAACGGCATTCTCGTTAGCCATGCTGTACTTCCTCGTAAAAATCAACGAAGCGCAGCGAGTAGTGACTATCAATTACGCGAAGCGTGTGCAGGGTAACAGTAGTTACGGTGGAGTAAAAAGTATTCTTCCTATTAAGTTGATTGCAGCCGGCGTAATCCCAGTTATCTTCGCCGTCGCATTCTTGTCGTTGCCTGCTTTCTTGGGTCAAATTCTCAAAGCGACAGGTGATGCAGCCTACCTTGATTTAGCGAATAACCTTATTCTCTGGTTCCAAGCGCCAAACCCAGGCAGCTTTACAGGTGCTGAATGGCAAGCCTTCATTTACCCGGCAGCTTACTTCGTGCTCGTTATCTTCTTTACCTACTTCTACACAGGTATCGTGTTTAACGCGAACGAAATTGCTGAGAACTTACAGAAACAAGGTGGTTTCGTGGAAGGTGTACGCCCAGGCAAGCAAACTGAAAAATATTTGGCAACGACCGTTAACCGCTTGATTCTGTTCGGTTCATTGGTACTAGGCTTAATTGCAGTCAGCCCATTCATCGCAGAGTATCTCTTGTATCAATTCGCGGGTATTAGTAACACGAACCTCTCTATCGGTGGTACGGGGCTTTTGATCGTCGTATCGGTAGGTCTTGAAACGCTTCGCCAAATCAACTCACGTGCCTTGATGGTGACGTACGACGACTATAACTAAAATACCCTCATCGATTCGCAAGTTAACTCACGGAATTGCAATCTCACTGTAAAAATGGTATAAATCGTATATCAAACCACCACGTCACATCGATTTGGTGGGGCGTACATTGACAGAGGATGTGATGTGAATGGCAGTCCTGACTGCGCGCGCAGTAGCTGAACGGCTGGTGAGAATCAAAAAGCTCAGTTCGCTGTACCACGAAGAAGTCGCTCAGATGCGTATCGATGCGGTTACGACGACCGTCAACGCATTGTGGCGACGCTATGTCGTATACAAGCGACGTAGTCAAACCAATCCGACCTTCATCGATTGGCTGGCAGACAAAAAGCATTTCGAAGAGACCTACTGGCCGAGCACCAGCCTTCCTGCTCGTCGGAGGTGGGCGTTTCAATACTTCAACTTCCTGACACGTAAGGAAATTACGCTGGGAGACGACCCGTCTAACAACTGGATGTTCGGCGCACTCGAGCGGGCAATCAACGCAAAACACGACGACCCGAACTGGGTCGTCGTAGTCGAGGCGGTTCCACGCAACGCGATACCTCGTTACCAAGTCAAGGAAGGTACGTCGTTCACGTTCAGCCTCAGGCTTCGTCCGGAGCATGCTGAACTTGAACTCGAGTTCTAGCGCTCAAGCACTTTCCATGGAAGAAAAGCGGTAGGGCGGACTTCATCCTCTGTCCCTATCCCTTTGTCATGAAAAAATTCATGATAGCGGGATAGGTGAATACATGCGGTACAACCGTATAACTTGACGCGCGGAGTAGTTTTGCTACAATAAAACTACTTATCAAATAAATTGCCGAGTTAATCGGGAGTTTCTTCTTTAAAACGCTTTACGTCAATGCATCTTTGCTGTATAATCTACTACTGTAACTTATGACTAGTACTAAAGAGGTAATCAAAATGCGAGGGAAGGTAGTGGAAGCACTGCCTAATACTCAATTTAAGATTGAATTGGAAAATAGTCTAAGCATCATCGGGCACATCAGCGGAAAAATGCGTAAAAACTATATCCGTCTCGTGCCAGGTGATCAGGTGGACGTCGAGATGACCCCTTACGACCTTACGAAGGGAAGAATCACGTACCGCCATAAGGATCAAATTTAACTGGAGGAACTGCACTCATGAAAGTTCGTGCGAGTGTCAAGAAAATCAGTCCAGATGACCAACTGATTCGCCGTAAAGGCCGACTCACGGTTATCAACAAGAAAAAACCTAAGAATAAGCAAAGGCAGGGTTAAGCATGGCTCGAATTTCTGGGGTAGTAATACCCGCTGAAAAGCAAGTTCAGATCGCTTTGACGTACATTTACGGCATCGGTCCAAAATTTGCATCGACCATCCTTGCGGCGGCTAGTATCGAGCCGACCACTCGGGTGAAAGATCTCACCGAGGCTGAAGAACAACGACTACGTGAAATTATCGATCGCGATTATACCGTAGAAGGCGACCTCCAGCGTCTGGTAACAAACAATATCAAACGATTGAAAGACATCAACGCCTACCGTGGCCTCCGACACAAGTCTGGGCTGCCGGTACATGGTCAGCGTACTCGTACGAATGCACGAACTCGTAAGGGTCGAGCGATCGCCGTTGGTGGATCTCAACCAAAATCAGCAAGTAAGACCTAGGAAAGGAACAAGATGGCAGATTCAACTTCAAGTAAAAAGAAGCAAAAGCGATCAGTTCCTGCTGGTCAGTTACATATTCAAGCAACCTTCAACAACACGATCATCAGTTTCTCTGATAAAAAAGGGAACGTTATCGCACAAAGCAGCGCTGGCGCAACTGGTTTCCGTGGAAGTAAAAAGGGCACAGCGTATGCGGCCCAGGTTGCTGCTGAAAAAGCATCTGAAACTGCAAAGGGCTACGGCTTAAAGTCAGTCGATGTATTTGTTAAAGGTGTTGGCCAAGGCCGAGACGCCGCGATTCGCGCGTTGAACGCATTTGACATCACCATTGAAAGTATCAAGGAAGTTACCGGCGTGCCACACGGCGGTGTACGTCCACGAAAGGTACGTAGGGGTTAATTATGGCACGAGATGTCTCACCTATTGTTAAACAAAGCCGTCGTGAGGGCTATGCTCTTCACCCGAAGGCTCATAAGGTTATGGCCCGCAAAAGCGGTATCCCAGGCCAGCACGCGAACGGTCGCCAAGGCAAGCCAAGTTTGTACTTGACCCAATTACGTGAAAAGCAGAAAGTTCGTCGTACGTACGGGCTTTTGGAAAAACAATTCGCCAAGCTCATGAACGAAGCGTCACGACAAGATGGTCTGACCGGTGAAAACTTGCTTCGTATGCTTGAACAACGGCTTGATAATGCTGTATACCGCGCCGGTTTCGCTACCAGCCGTCGTGCGGCACGTCAACTTGTCGGTCACGGGCACTTCGTTCTTAACGGCCGTCGCGTTGACATTCCGTCAATTCGCCTTAAAGCTGGTGACGAACTAAGCGTTCGCCCGAAGAGTGCTAAATCAGGTTACTTTACGCAACTTGACGAAGTAGTTAAAGGTAGCGTGCAAGGTTCACTGAGCTGGTTGAAAAGCGATGCTAAAAAAATGACCATTTCAATTACCGGTGCTCCGACTCGCCAAGAAGCAGAGCCAGAAATTAACGAACAATTAATTGTTGAGTACTACTCACGATAAAAGGGTAAGGAGATATATATATGTCAAAAGTTATTCACAACCCAGCACTTGCTAGCGTAGATGAAACAAGTGCAACAAGTGCTTCGTTCGTTATTGAACCTCTGCAAGCCGGCTACGGTAACACATTAGGTAATAGCCTTCGCCGCGTATTGCTTTCAAGCGTACAAGGTGGTGCGATCGTTGCTTTCCGTATCGAAGGTGCGAGCCACGAATTTACTACCATCGAAGGTATCAAAGAAGATGTCGTTGACATCATGATCAACCTCAAGGGTGTTCGTGTGAAAGTATCAAGCGACGAACCAGTCGAACTTCGTATCGAGAAAAAGGGTGCCGGTACTATTACTGCTGCCGACATCAAAACGACAGCTGACGTGGAAATCGTCAACCCTGAGCACGTCATTGCTACTGTTGACGACCCAAAGAAAACTGTCGTATTCGACCTCGTGGCTGAAGCAGGCCGTGGTTACCAAACTATCGAAGATTCAAGCGCGAACCGCCTTCACAGCGATATGATCGCCGTTGACGCTATCTTCACTCCCGTGCTTCGCGTACGTTACAAGGTTGACTCAACTCGTGTTGGTCAAGAAACTAACCTCGACAAGCTTCAATTGAACGTTGAAACCGACGGTACTATGACCCCACGTGAAGCATTCGAAGAAGCTGCGGCCATTTTGGTAAACCAATACACTGCGCTTGCCGGTAGCACGACTGTCGAAGCTGCGCCTGCGCTTGGACAAGATGTCATCGACGAAACCGGTGAACTCAACACTCCGATCGAAGAGTTGAACCTCAGCGCTCGTACCGCTAACGCACTTATCAACAACGAAATCCGCACTGTTCGTGACCTTGTCACCCTTTCAGAGCAAGATCTTCGTGAGTTGAAGGGCTTCGGTAGCAAAGCGTTGGATGAAGTTAAAGATAAATTGGCAGAATTGGACGTCTAGACATGCACCGACACGGATATCAAGGACGTAAATTTAGCCGCGAACGCGATCAACGCCGCGCGCTCATCAAGGGCTTGGCAACAAGTCTTGTCGAGCACGGCAAAATCGAGACTACGTTCCCTAAGGCTAAAGAACTCGTCCGCTACATTGAAAAACTAATCACAAAGGCAAAAAAAGGTGACTTGGCGAATCGTCGTCGTGTCATCGCCGGCTTGAGTACACAAGCTGCTGCTTTCCGTCTCGTAGACGTAATCGCACCACAGCTTACCGCTCGTAATAGCGGTCACGTTCGTGTAGAACGTACTCGCTTACGCGTAGGTGACGGTGCTCAAATGGCAACGATTGCTTTTGTTGATGAAATCAACGAAGTTGCTGCACCGGCTAAAGCCGAAGTAGCCGCAAAGGAGACAAAATAATGGTAAACGCTAAAACTTTTAGTCAAAAAACCGCTGACGTTTCTCGTGAGTGGTACCTTATCGATGCTTCAAGCGCTCCTATGGGCCGTTTAGCAACAGAAATTTCTCGTTACCTTATCGGTAAATCAAAACCAACCTACACTCCACACGTTGATGGCGGCGACTATGTCGTTGTTATCAATGCTGCGAAGACAGTAGTTACTGGTGACAAAGAAACTGGCAAAATTTACTACCGACACAGTGGTTTCCCTGGTGGAATTAAAGATGCGACTGTCAAGGAAGTACGCGCCAAAGCTCCGGAACGATTAATCGAAGCTGCAGTAAAGGGTATGATTCCTAAGAACAAGCTCGCAAGCGGCCGCATGGCACGCCTTAAGATCTTTGCTGGTGAAGAACATGCTCACACTGCACAAACTCCAAAGAAAGTTGAGGTAAAGTAATATGGCTGATTCAACCTACTTCTACGGACTTGGACGACGTAAGAGTGCGACTGCACGAGCTCGCTTGTACGCAGGTAAGGGTTCTATTACTATCAACGAAAAGCCTGCTGCCGACTACTTTGACGGCAACAAGACTCACCTCGCTGAAGTAACTGACCCGCTTGCCCTCGTTGGTAAGCAAAAAGACTTTGACGTGACTATCCGCGTTCAAGGCGGCGGTACTGCTGGTCAAGTCGATGCCATCAAGTTGGCGATCGCTAAGGCGTTGACGACAGCTCACTCAGACCTTCGTTCGACTCTTAAGAAAGCCGACCTACTCAAGCGTGACTCACGCGAAAAAGAACGCAAGAAATATGGTCTTCGTTCTGCTCGTAAGCGCGAACAATTCTCAAAGCGTTAATACGTTTCGTGATACAAAGAAGAACGCCTGGCATAAGCCGGGTGTTTTTCATGCAATAGACTATAATAAGGATGTGAATATTCCAAAGGAGCGTCTTCGTGGCTAAAGGCTCGATATCAGAAATACTCGGCGTATTGCGCCAATTCGAAGTTGCGGGGGAGCTAACATCTCGTAAGTCTATTACGCATGTTCGTGAACTTGAGTTGCGCCCCGGAAGCCGTACGGTTGCGTTCAACTTCGAACGAACTCCATATTATATTAGCTATAATGCCGTAGCCGATGACGATATCGAATACTTACTCGAAGAATTACGGCTTGATCGGCCTGAAATCAAAGGTCATTTTGTTCGAAACCCTCACGATGACGCAACGACCACGTACGGACTTCGTTTTAAATTCAAAGAAATATATTTGTTCGAAGTAAAGTCGGAGAAAAGCCGCCTCGATTTGGAACTTACTCGTCGTTACCCGGAACTATCACGGAGTACCATCCAGAAGTACATTAAAGCCGGCTTGGTCAAAGTAAACGACGAAGTAGTGGAAAAGAATAAGTTCGAGGTCACCGAGCTTGATGAGATTGCTGTATTGCCCCCAACTAAAACCGATTTTTCCGATAAAGAGCTCCCAATTATTTATATTGACGATAATGTTATCGTAGTCAATAAGCCGGCCGGTGTACTAACCCACAGCAAAGGCGCGATGAACGATGAGTTTACCATCGCTGATTTTTTCCGTCGCTATACGACACACGCCTTAGATACGAATCGTCCCGGCATAATCCATCGGCTTGACCGTGATACGAGTGGAGTTATTATCGGTGCTCGCAACGACGAGACGGCTTTGCTGCTAAAAAAGCAATTCGCCGACCGTACCACTAAAAAGCACTACATCGCCGTCGTCGATGGCGTGCCTAAGCTCGAAGAGGCGATGATCGATGTGCCGATTGGCCGTAACCCAACTTCACCAAGCATGTTCCGGATCGACCCTTCCGGTAAAGAGGCATTGACGAAATATGAAGTACTTTCGAGTAATGGTAAGCAAACTATGGTTACGCTGCATCCAAAAACTGGCCGTACCCATCAACTCCGCGTGCACATGGCATATATCAATACCCCGATAGCTGGTGATAGGGTGTATGGAAGCGCTAAGACCGCTCCACGGCTTATGCTCCACGCTCAAAGCCTCGAGTTAACTATTCCAACATCGAATCGTAAAGTATTCGAAGCGCCGCTTCCTAAGGCATTTACCGAGCATTTCCCTGGAGTAGTCAGTGACTAATTTCGTGTTCAACCCAGCGACACGAGAACACCTTTCGCAGTACGCATCAGACCTGCCCGGAGCCTTGTTGATTACCGGAGAAGAGGGGATTGGCTTAACAGCTGCCGCAAAGTACATAGCGCAAAGCTCGAAATCGGTCATCTATACGGTATTGCCGGAAAAAGATGACAAGGTTGATATCGAAAAGGGAAGCATCACTATCGATAGTATTCGTCGGTTATACAGCCTGACGAAAACGATCGAACCAAAGGGTCGTGTGGTGATGATCGATTATGCCGAACGCATGGCTAAGCCTGCTCAAAATGCATTCTTGAAGTTACTCGAAGAACCGGGTGAAGGGACGCATTTTATTTTGCTCACACACCAACCTGGCCTGCTTTTGCCGACTATTCTATCGAGGGCTCAACGGCTCGATATGCGCTCTATCACAAAAGAACAATCTCTCGATCTGCTCGATGCCTTGAAGGTGCGCGATGAACGCCAGGAAGCACAACTGCTGTTCATTGCTGCCGGGCTTCCAGCCGAGCTAACTCGTCTTGTGACGGATGCTTCTTATTTCGAAAAACGAATCGAGATTATCAAAGACGCACGAGAGTTTATCATCGGTACTGCCTACGCACGGCTGTTGCTCGCGAAAAAATACAAGGATGATCGGTCGAAGGCATTGATATTGTTATCGGATGCGATGAAGCAAGTGCAGCGGACTTTGGCCGATGGCGGCGCGGCAACCAGTATCGATACTCTTTCTCAGTTACAGGAAGCCTACGAACGAATTAAGGCCAACGGAAATATTCGGTTACAACTCGCCTCGGTGTAACCCATATGCTATAATTGATTAAATGCTAGGACTTCTCGTCATTGTAATACTCGGTACGTGGGCACTCTACCAAAAACAAACACTTGGTGAAGTGTCGAGTGATCTGACCTCAAAATTATCCGATAAACTTGATCAACTATGGTCTATCGCGCAAACTTCGTTACAAGAACGCAAGTATTTACGAGCCGAAAAGGCGCTGTTGACTATTCTGCGCGTCGATGAACGTAATGCCAGCGCATATAATCGCTTAGGTATTCTTTATTCGAAGCAACAGCAGTTCAAGGAAGCGATCGAATGTTTCGAGATCGCCCAGAGCTTGGAACCAAGTGCCAGTAGCCTCCATAACGTCGGTTTGATTTACTATGAAACTCAAAGCTACGACAAAGCAGCGTTAGCGTTCGAGCAAGCCCTTGCCATGGATAGCGACTTACCAGCTCGTCATATTGCGTATGCAAAAGTACAAGAAAAATTGGGTAACAATCGTAAGATGATTGATTCGCTTGAAAGGGCCGTTGAACTTGATCCAATCCCGCAAACGTTGACTATACTAGCCGATGCGTATGATCGTATCGGTGAAGAACAGTTATCGGTCGACCTACGCGAACGTGCTGCGAAGATGATCATTCCTCAAGCTCAGAACAAAGTCCGGCAGCCTCGCCGAGTAATAATGTAATAAAAAGCCTCACATCGCTGTGAGGTTTCTTATTTGGTGCCGGAAGTAGGACTCGAACCTACGAAGCCTTACGGCGCAAGATTTACAGTCTCGTGCGATTGCCACTACGCGATTCCGGCATGCCCAAGATACGACAACGAAACTTCATTATGATATCTTGGAGCCGCCTTACGGATTCGAACCGTAGACCTGCTGTTTACAAAACAGCTGCTCTAACCAGCTGAGCTAAGGCGGCACTTGAACTATTTTATCATATTTTTTCACCGTGACCAGTGTTTTCGGGCTATAATAGTAAGAATGACTATGAGAAAACTCCCTATCGTACCGGCTTCGTTCGACAAAATCGTTGGTGGCGGCCAAGCTCTCGCTACCCTCGAAAATGGCAAGAAATTATTTGCGTGGGGCGGCTTGCCTGACGAAAAGGTGACCGTACAAGTTACCAAGAAAAAATCAAACCTTGTCGAAGGTATCGTCACGGAAGTGCTGAAAGCGAGCAATGACCGTATTGAGCCCCGTGACCCAGAAAGCTATGTATCGACGAGCCCATGGCAGATAATGACCATGGAGGCCGAACAGCGGTACAAGGCCGCTTTGATTATCGAAGCATTCCAGCTTCATTCCGTAGTATTACCGCATGCCGTCGAAGTATACACGGACGGTCGAGCGTTTGAATATCGTAACAAAATCGAGTTCAGTTTTTGGTTCGAAACCGACACTCAAAAGTTGTCATTAGCTTTTTTCCGACGTGGAACTCATGGCAAGATTTCCGTGCAGGGTACAAGCCTCGCCGCTCCAGCTATCAATGAAAAAGCTCAAGCAGTGCTTGCGGTGCTTAATGATATGCAGGTCGTAGGGCGTGCCCTCAAAACATTACTTATTCGTTCGAATGCGAATGGAGAAGTAAATTGGCAGCTTTATGTCAAAGACCCGGAGTTCGAACATGAAGATTTCATGTCTCGTTTTGACGAAGGCGAAAAAGGGCAAGTTATTTTTTCGAACCCGCTGAGCCCGGCAAGCGTCGTCACCGAATACTTGACGCCACACGTTGTTCGCCTTACCGATACTATTCTTGGTATTCCATTTAGTTATGCGACGGAAGGTTTTTTCCAAATCAACCTGCCGGTATATGAACAAGCGTTGCATGATATGAAAGCGTATATTCCTGAAGACAAGCCGGTACTCGATTTATACAGCGGCGTAGGAACTATCGGCCTTACTATCGGCGGAAATGACCTGACGCTCGTCGAACTGAATAAAGATGCCGTTCGTGAAATGAAGAATAACATCGCGGAGCTTGGGAAAAAGGCTACGGCGGTACTGGCGGCCAGTGAGGATGTCACGGAGTATATTACTAGTGATAAGGTTGTCATTCTCGACCCGCCGCGTGCCGGGCTGCACTCGAATGTGATCGACCGTTTGTTGGAAGTAACGCCCAGTAGGATCGTGTACCTATCGTGCAACCCTGTCACTCAAGCACGCGACGTTGCTTTGCTCGCCGAAAAGTATGACATCGTCGCGCACAAAGGGTATAATTTCTTTCCACGTACCCCGCACATCGAAAACCTCGTAGTGCTCGACTTACGGTAGTGATTACGGTATAATATTTCAAGTTATGCCGCGATAGCTCAGTTGGTAGAGCGCATCCATGGTAAGGATGAGGTCCAGGGTTCAAATCCCTGTCGTGGCTCCACGAAATTATATAAAAAGCGATACTCAGTATCGCTTTTTAAGTTTCATTCAACCAGTCGAGAATTCTCCGGGCCATATTGCGCTTTATAGTAGCTTTCTTCGGTATTCTCTGTTCGATTTCATCAGCTAATAGTACTCGCGTCGAGCGAAATGGTGTGCGCATAGCGGTATCATCCGCCAGACCCGCGAAGTATTCTACGAGCTTGCCTTCGGCTTTCGACAACGCGTAACTAAATGAGGGGTCGTCAGGAGAAATGACGAAACCTGCTTCGGTGCTTCTGTCCATGAGAAATATTCCCCCGGTATGTTGCCGTATGAAATAAAAGCCTCGATCAGCAAGCGTTTCGTGCAATAGTTCATGACGACGATCATCGTTGGTCGCAAGCTCCAGAAAGTCTGGTATCGACATATGCTGCATAACATCAGCTACGCGGTCTTGATCCGATTTGTAACTAGTATTGTGCAAGTAAATTACATCAGCGCTCGGACTCGTGCGAAAAGTAAGTTGATAGAACTGCGTATCGATTTGGACGCTCGGTAGCTGGAGTGCTTTATCGACTTGTCGAAGCCGCTCTACGAGTTCATGGCTTGGTTGCTGAGTCGTCAAATGAGCGACTACGGCATTGTGGATGCCTTGAAAAAGCTCATGCGCGGCGTGAAATGGGTGTTCGGTTTTCGCAACCTCTACTTCAAGTGGCCGAGAAGCTTCCACTTCTTTAGATGCATGTTCAAGCACTGCGATACGGATGCTTGTGTTGGGTTCGATGAAAACTGGAAGGGAATCTGCGTATTCATAATTATCTAATCTGTTGGAATCCGGGCGAGCGTCTGATGCTTCATAACTACCAGGTAGCAATCGTAATCTGTGATCTCCGATTTGTACGTCAACGTACTTTCTATTCACCGTCAAGAGTGAGTCAAAGAGAGGTGAGATAATAATTTCTTCCTCTTCGTCACCAACGATACATATACGATTTCCGATTTTACCAATTAAAATTTTTTCATTACTATGCTCGGAACCGGCGTATTTGTACGAACGCTGCTTATACTTTAGATACCCATTATTATTTGCATTAACCGTATCAAAAGAGCTAAAAATATCTTGCATCACTTCAAGATAGGGCGAGTTTCTGTGAGCCATTTCCTCGTTATAGTCAACTATCTTCATTTCTGCCGGGTCATACTCAAAGAGCGTTGCCTTTTCTCGCCATACCTCTGGAGATGACTGTTTTTCCGGAGTACGATGAGGTGCCGATAGCTCATAGGTACTTTCGGGTTTCGCTCCACGTAATTGTTCGATTCTATCTTCGAAAGAAGTCATAAGGATTATATAGTACTACAAAGTACACTAAGTTCAAACGATAAGCACTAAAAGGACATACGTCGGTTCAAGAAGGGAGAATATTGATTTTGTATCTTAAAGCTGCTATAATTGACCTCTGAAAGTCTTAATCGACAATACATTATTTAAATAACCACATGGGAACCCTATGGCAAAGAAGAATACAAAGCGCAAATTGGTTGGACTCGTTAGTGAATTAACCGGTCACCGTACTTACTACACAAGTAAGAATACTCAGAATACGACTGAAAAAATCAGTATCAAAAAGTACGACCCAATTGCTCGTAAGCACGCTCTTTACACTGAAACCAAGAAAAACCTTGGCCGTAACGAAGTTAAAGCTCGTAAAGGTTAATCTTCTAGCTCATCAAGCATTTCGGCTAACCATAGCCCCGATGCCAATGATGTTTCCAGCACCGTCTTCGTAAGGCGGTGTTGTGTTATGTAGAGGTATAGCTTTCCGTTATAAAGTTCGATGCCGTGTGGCCAAAAACGAGAAGAAATGCCAGCGACGATAGGAGAAGTCAGTAACCGCTCGACTTCGGCCGTATGAGTAGTACGTGCCAGTATTTGGTACCGACCATGAAGTTCGGAGCTATGGTTTTGTAAAAGCATGGTATTGAGCGGCTGTAAATATGGCTGGACGGTAAATAGCTTGTCATACTCACCAGCTTCGCGGCCAGTCGGCGTGAGGAATACTTGAGGCAGATTGTTATTTTTAATGTCAATTTCCATGATGCACCACAACTGCTCGTGTGAATGAGAACCGTGCTTATAGCTGTCGAAACGGTCGACAAGCCTGAAGTTGTAGCCTTCGTAGGTACCAACGATATAATCTGAATCAATGTGCGTCAGCGAGGCGGTAAAGCCTCGGATAGCAGAATAATCATCATCATGTTGATCGACTAAGCCAAAGTGAACGAAGCCCATTCTATCGGCGAATGTTTTGAGTACTTTGGCCCGGCTTCGCAGTTGCGGAGAAAAGCGCCGCACCATGTGACGGAAAGTAGCCACCCGAGCGACCATTATTTTCGCTTTCCGACAAAGTCGATAAGTGTCGACACATACTCGGCATGAGACCAGGTAAGTGGCGCAGGGGAAACAAAGGCACCGTCTACCGGGTCGATTTGTTCGCTTAACATCCCGGTTGGCATGGCATGCGACTTAATCCAGTTCAAGATTTTCAATGCATCTTCGTTGTTATCTTCTTCGATTAAGTATTGGGCGTGCCATAGAGTGGTTATGTACCAATAATTACCGGCGATACCTTGCTTGGTACGGCGGTAATCATCATCTTCGGAGCGAGGAAGGCCGGGAGAGTCAGGTGAAGTATTGAATTTGGTTTTGATCGTCTCGATAGAAGCTTTGATTTCATGACTATCGGCATCGAATAGACCGAACAAGAAAGCGGCGTACGTCGATGACACATCGAGCACTGGGTCGTATTGAATTTCGCCCTTTACGACATTGATACCTCGATGGAATACCTGTCGTTCTTTATTGAACAAGTGCTTATGGGCGGCAACTCGAATGTCATCGGCGGCAGTACGCCATTTGACGGCGCTAGTTTCGTCGCCGGCCACAACGGCTAATTCGGAAGCTGCCAGGAGCGCGGCGTACGTAACGGCAGTGGTATAGGTACTCGTCGAGAACGTTTGTTCCCATAGGTCATAACTAGGCTTTGGTAAGCCGCTGGTTTCATCGACGAATTCTGACATCCAGTCGGCCATAGGCTTGATCATCGAATGATAAAATTCTTTAATCAACGAGCTATCTTTTGACAATTGGTAGAATTGTACGAATACGAAAACCACTAAAGCGGTTTCATCTTCCTGAATCGGTGGTGATACGATGCCGTCGGCATGAACGTAAGGGTGCCAACTGCTGCCTAAGGCGCCATCGGCACGGTACTTGTGCATCAAGTAACCACCAGGGTGAAGGCCACGTTGGCAGAATTCAAAGAATCGGTAGGCTTCTTGGTAATATCCTAAGCGAACCAGTGGCCAGATAGTATTCGCGCCATCACGAGGCCATGAGTAGCCGTAGGCATCGCGAGAGTAATTGAGCATAGTCGTATCGGTACTGGCCATGACCGCGCCACGCTTATCGATTTGTGACTTAATGATCATCATACTTTCCAAGAATAGATCTTGATGATCTTTGGGAAGTGTATGGGCGAAGTCGATGCTGGGCTTAAGCCATTGCTGCCACCATTCGGCTGTCTTATGAATACGGGCATCGATACCTTGATCTTGTACTTGCTTATGGATATACAGCGCCTCACGGTTACTCATGCCGGCGCTAATCCAATAGTGTACGCGTGCTGATGAACGAGCTTCGATATGAAGCGGGAAACGAAGGATCGAATCGACACGGCCGTGCTCGACGACATTACCACCGAGCTCGCCGTCATCAGCATCACGATAGGTTCCTTCGTGATTTTCAATACCGAATAATCCGATAGAGTGTTGATCGAATGGTTTGCCGTCGGCATGCGTACCGGAAATAATGAACGCTCGTCGCCCACGGTAATGAAGAATCGCATTGCTGTCGGGAAGGTATTGGGCGGTGTCGGTGTTGCTTCGTGAATCACCAATGGCGAAGGCCTGATACATGAACAAACGAATTTCCCGAGCTTGGTCGGTTGTGTTGATGACATGAATATTGCGCATGAAGACGCTCATTTCGGCATCGACGGTGTCGTCAAATTCGAGTACGATACCAAGGTTCTTGTTTTCGGCTAACGTATACCCAACGAGCGCCGTATGAGGGTAATGATGTTTGAACGTCCAGCTTTCATCGTCTGTCCAACTTAAAGTGCCATCGATCCAAACGCCGACTTTATGACGCAATGATGGGCCGGCCGCATGGTTTTCGAAGCCGACGTAGGGGTAGTAGAAATCGTGTACCACCCCGTATTTGTTTAAGCCGACATGCAGTTCGCCATTACTTAATACGATCGATCTAGCCACTTAATCCTCCAGTTCTATGCGTTTCATGGAGTCGCCAACGGACGTCACGAATGGCATTAATGTAGTATAAGAAGGCGTCGTACGGAGAATCGTACGGGCTAAAGTAGGCATGGACATCGCCATCGGTGAACCACTTAGTGCACATATAATAGGCGTGGTCAGAGGTTTGAAGCTTCCGCCAGTCAGCGATAAGCTCATTATCTTGGGTGCGCATGATATCATTCTCAAGCGAATAGATATTTTTCATAGCTTCATGCTGCATGCTGTTGCCTAGCCATGCGGTCAGGTCACGTTCGCTGTCTGCCCAGGTGACAGTGTTCGGCATGCTGATGGTGCCGGCTGGTTCGTTGGCCTCGATTGCTTCCGAGGTCGTATAGAAAGTATTATCCGGGTTTTCGAGCCAGCGACCAACGAATTCTTCGAAGAAGGTAAAGATGCCGGTGTCTTCCCATTGGTGTTCGCCGAAAGTTTCGTAGTCCATGAATAAGTTGATAAGTGGTTGGTCCTGGATGGAGGCTTCGATCCATTGATTGTACTTATCAACGGTCAATGGCCATTCCTGCCATGATTGGTTGCTAAAACGGAAAGCGAGGTCGTCGCTTAAACGGTAGTTTTTCAGAAGCAGTGCGATGTTTTCGGTACCTTCCGGCTGATAGACGAAGTTAGGGCTGCGCCAATCCAAAATCGGATCCCAACCCTCGGCCAAAATACCTTTGAAACCATATCCATCCGCCCATTTGGCGAGGTCGTCGTTGTAGGCAAGTTCGGTGTTGCGGAAAACGCTGGTTTCAACGCCGAACAGTTCACGAATCTTTGCTTTGTGCGCTTCGACTTGGCGTTCGAATTCGGTTCGGCTGTAGAAGAAAGCGAGTGAATGGTAGTACGTTTCAGCGACGATTTCGACGCGACCAGTGGCAACGAGGCGCTTAAAGCTTTCGAGGACGTCCGGAGCCCATAGTTCAGCTTGCTCAATGAACGTACCGGTAATACTGAGCGATACTTTAAATTCAGGGTGTGTATTAAGAAGCTTTTCAAGCAACGCATTCATTGGCCTATATGATTTGTCGGCAACTTTGTTTAAGATCTTTTCGTTGCTGCGGTTGCTTTGAGCATCGGCTTCATTGAAGTAATTGTGATCGATAGAGGTATCGAAAACGCTATAGTCGCGTACGCGAAACGGTTGATGAACGTGCATGTACAGCGTTATGCCGCGCTTGCTCATGCGAATACCGCCACAGGTCGAACTTTGGTGTACTGTTTCATGCATTTCTGAGCGACATCATGCCATGAAAGACGCGCGTATTCATTGGTGACATTAATGCGAAGCGATTGCTTGAGGGCATCAGAAGTAGCGATGCCTACCAATTGATCAGCTAAGCGGTCGGTATCCCAGAAGTCATAACGGAATACGCTGTTCAATACTTCGCCGACGCCAGATTGGTTGGTGACGATGAGGGCGTTATCATGGTGAGCAGCTTCAAGGGCGGTCAGGCCGAATGGTTCGCTGATGGAACTCAAGACGAAGACGTCGGAAACGCTGTACGCATCACGCCATTGTTTTCCGCGTACGAAGCCGGTGAAGAAGACCTTGTCTGATATACCAAGGTCGGCTGCCAAACGAATCAATTCATCGCGCTGTTCGCCGTCACCGGCCAATAGCAATGCGAAGCGATCATACTTTTCCGAAGCCTTTGCGACAGCTCGAACTAGATTGGCCAAACCTTTTTGGATAGTGAAGCGAGTGACGGCACTGAGGATGGTATAACCTTCGTCCTTGAGACCTTCTAAGTAACGGTAGGTACGGTTGTCGTATTCATAACCGTTGTTAAGGCTGTCGACATCGATGGCGTTGTGCACGACTTCGATTTTATCGGCGGGGATGCCGTATTTCTTGACGATAATGTCTTTTGTAATAGCGCTGACGGCTAAGATACGGTCGGCCATGATAAGCCCTTGGTATTCGATTTCATGCACGATCGGGTTACCTTGGTTACCGCCGGCGCGGTCGAATTCAGTGGCGTGTACATGAACGACAAGAGGAGCATTCGTCAGTTGCTTGGCGCGCATACCGGCTTCCATGGTGAGCCAGTCGTGGGCGTGGATGGCATCAAATTCCTTGCCATCAACCAATTCTTCGACGAAGTTGTTGTAGCGGTACTGAACGTCACGGATCGTTTTGAGTTCGCCAAGATCGTCGCGTCCTGCTTCTTCGAGCAAGAAGTTTGAATCATAAGCGCCCATGCCAAATTTATGAAGCGGCGATAGTTGCGTGGCGCTGTGTACTTTCATGAAGTCGATGTCATCGTGCTTGGCGGAGTAGGGAACGACGAAATCGATGTCGGCACCGTTCAAAGCCAGGGCTTTTGAGAGGTAATAGCACGCAACACCTAGCCCACCACTATTGTGTGGAGGTAGCTCCCAACCCAACATTAAAATTTTCATACCCCTATTTACGATCGTGAATCACGATGCGCATAGCTCCTTTTATTTTGGCCATGTTTTCTGCCCTGATTATAGTTGTAAGCGTATGCTTTTACAACAGTTCTTACGCTTAAAACCGAACTTCGTCGTTTATTCTTCCACAGCCTCGAGTTCATGGGCGCGCCATATCGGTACGGCCCGCTTGAATGGCAGCAGTTGGCAGTATCCATACAGCTCGATTAAACGGCGTAAAAACGCACCTGTTCTACCGGAAACGTACAAACCGTGCCACTCGACATAGCCCCATTTAGGACCGAGCGGTATGCCGGCTGGTGAAGTTGAAGGATAAAAATGCAATTGTGACCGTTTGGTGGCTGTCCGCGCAATATTATCGGCAACGTGTTTGGCTTGTTTTAGAGCAGGCCAGGCAGTACCGCTATGCTTGACGGTATTGTTATCACCAATCACGTACACGTCCTTCAGCGCCTCAAGGTATGGATTTACGTTCACGTGGCCGTTCGGTGACAGGTGAAAGAACTCGCTGTTTTGTTCGTAAAAAGGGTTATTGGCCACACCGGACGTCCATATCGCCGTCGTAGTTGAGTATGACTTACCGTTGATAACGATATCGTCATCGTCGATCGCACTCACGCGGTGGTTCACGAGCACTCGAATGCCTTGCTTTTTTAGTTGCTGTGAAATTTTAGCTGATGCTGTTTTAGAAAGATGCGGCACTACTCGTGAAGCAGCTTCAACGATCGTTACTTTCGACGCGGTTTGCTTAAGGCGGTAGATCGTTTTAAGGTGTTTCAAGTAATCATTTAGCGCAGATGCCATCTCAACTCCAGTTGAGCCGGCGCCAATAATGAAGTACTCCTTATCGAGTTTTTGCTGTACCAGCTCGTCATGAATATGTTCATGAAAACCTTTGATTTGCTCGATATTCTTGATGCCGTACGAATATTCCTTCATACCTTTGATATTGAAATAGGTCGTCACAGAACCTAGCGCCAAAACCAGCTTATCGTAGTGATAATCCTTTTTGCCGGTAATAAGATGCCGGTGAGGGTCGAACACGGTGATTTTGTCTTTGACGATTTCGACGTTGGGATGATCGGCGAAAATGACGTTCAATGGAATGACCGATTCTTCAAAGCTTTTGCCGGTGGCGGTAGCATACAGTGTGGCATGGTGTAAGAAGTAAGACTCATCTGAAATCAAGGTAATTTTACCGATTTGCTTTTTGCTCAGCTCCAAAGCGGTTTTGACACCACCAAAGCCCCCACCGACGACAACCACATGCATTCGCGCTCTCCCTTTTTGTACTTATGCTTATGGTATCAGGGTAAAGCGCTAGCGTAAAGAGGCGACGACGATGGTACAATACATTCATGATAGATAAACAGAGTCTGGCGGTAGCCGTACGTATAACCGGAATCCTAGTGTCGATAGTGTCGTCCGTCATCTTGTTTATCAAACCGTTCGAAGTGGTAACGAATACGCTGACTGTATATTTTCTGTTGATCGCATCGGCGGTGTTGGTGACGGTAGGGCAGTTGATTACCGTTAAGATTAATCAGACCGGTGAGTTTAAGGATGTTACTAAGCGGCATGAGGCTTTATACGACTTGGCGACGGTCGGAATTGTGATGATATTGTTTATACTTTTGTATGTTATTCCGTACGTACAGGCGCACACTACCTGGCTGTCGTAAGGTGTAGACGGTTTCAGGTTCAATCTGTTACAATTGTGAAGCTTAGGGGCATAGTACAACGGTTAGTATATGGGTCTCCAAAACCTAGGATCGTGGTTCGATTCCACGTGCCCCTGCCAGGCATAAACACAATGAAATTAGTCTCTGTTCTAGAGGCTTTTTGTTATGATTGAACTAATGAAGAAAAGAACTAAGCAGAAATTGAAAAAGCTTTTTAAAAAAATATTCATTTGGGTTGGATGGCTTTATATACCGTTATCACTACTATGTAACTCTCTTTATAGTTTCATAAGTCTACATAAAGGAGCTTCCGTGCGTGATGTAGAAAGCCATAGATACGCTCCGGTGTTATCCGAACTCTTGCTTATAACGGTCGCAGCTATATTCTTATTGTTTGCACTTAAATTTATAGCTAAATTAAAAATCGTCTATGTTATTGCCATAGGTTTAGTGCTGTTTGGGCTTATAGGAGTGTTCGGTTACTGGGCGTTCAATTTTACTCGACAAGAGCCGGGGGAAGGCCTTCTGACATTACTAATCATGATAGGTAGTATTTTGCTTTTTACAGTTATGGTGCTTTGGTACGAGTCATGCGCAAGAAGTAAAAGAATTGGATCAAAAGAGGCTGGAAAGAAGAAATAGTTCGTAACTCTTCCACGAGCGGCTACCATAAACTTATACTTGAGTAGATCACGAATATGTGGTCTACTTTTTATATGGAAACTTCTCTTAGTAAAAAATTTGAAAAACAAAACGCACTTTTTAAAGAAATTTCTCTCACTCCACAAAGTCCAAAAGAATTTTCTCAATTTATACAAGACATCGACAAGGTATGGGTGTCTGATCAAAACGACGGAACGGTCAGCGGATATCGGGTGATAGAAGATTTACGGGAACTTTCAGAAAAAGATGCGGCTTTGCTTCTAAGTAAGCTTCTGGAGCCGCACTTAGAACTCGACCTGAAGGAAAGGCTAAACGCCTTAGGCATATTGGTAGGTGAGTTGACTCCAGGGCGTTCAACGCCGAGTGGCGTAAGAAGCGTATTGAGATCGGGAACACCAATGATACTTATTACGGAAAATGACTCTCCCGATTTTCATAGGCCATCGGAAATTGCTCGTGCTATCGGAGAGATGATATATGGTCATGGTAATGATGAGGCAATCGTTAAGTTTTTAAGGGCATTTGATTTGAAATCGACTCTTCAAGATGGCGTACGGACTAGGTCGATTGAATAGATTAGTTAATGCTTCTTTCACGATGCCCTACCAAGCATAAGCAGTATGAAATTAGTCTCCGTTTTGGAGGCTTTTTGCTATTATATGACCATGGATTTAAATAACCCATTTGCAACATTTACAAAAACGGCTTTTCGTTTGGAGGCTTTGCCGGTATATGTTGTTGATAATGAAAAAGAAGCTTTTGAAGAATTTATATCGTCGGGAAAGCTATCGGAAAATTCTTCTTCGGATTGGTCCCGGACGGTTGAGGAGAACGTTTCGGCAGGCAAGTCAATGCGGCGACTAAGACTGATATCGGACGAACTTACTCTATATGAACAATATGAACTTCTTGCCTACCCGGGCATTAAGTCAGGAGAAGAAATAAGAATCAATTCGCGATCAGCGCATAAGGGCGCCTATCTATATGATTTTTGGTTTTTTGATAGTGAGTATATTACACAAATGAATTACGAAGCTGACGGTACTTATATAAATTCAGATACGCGCAAAGCTAATGAAAAAGAAAAGGAAATGCTTTACTACTGGATGAGCGTCTTCGATAGCTCGGGTACTTTGGAGTAAGTTATAATTTCATACATGATGCCCTGCCAGTATAAGCATTATATAGAAGTCTCCAATTCGGAGGCTTTTTGCTATACTCGAATTAATGCAGGAAACGAACAAGACTACTATTGATTCATATGAAAAAGGAATTAATGAGTACATACAAAATGCCCCAAATAAAAGAGGTGGCGTAGTTGAAGACTGGATCGAAAGAAGCCTTCAGCCTTTGAAACTGGGTGCAAAAATTCTTGAAATTGGTTCAGCTTATGGGAGAGACGCAAGAATTATTGAAGAAAAAGGATTTTACGTCGAAAAGACTGATGCTACGAAAGGTTTTGTCGAACTCCTTCAAAAAGACGACCCTAATGCTCGAATGCTAAATATCATCACTGATGATATGGATGATAGATACGACATGATTATAGCTAACGCAGTATTCCTTCATTTCAACGATGACGAAACATTGCTTGCGGCATCAAAGGTGTATGATGCACTTAATTCAGGCGGAGTGTTTTCTTTAACGCTAAAAGAGGGAGAGGGTGAGGCTTGGCAAGCTAACAAAGGTATGGCTCCACGGTTCTTTAACTTTTGGTCAAAGGATGGAATTTTAAAACTCTTAGATACAATAGGATTTACCGATATCAGTGCTTGGACTGATGCGTCTGACGGTTCAGGCACTACTTGGATCATGGTTATCGCCAGGAAGTCTTGAATTGTAAGTTGTAACTTGTCCACTAGGCGCCGGCCAAACATAAGTATACAGAAAGTCTCCGTTTCGGAGGCTTTTTGTTATGATATAAATACATGGAAAATCTGAACCTAATCATTAAATCTTCCCAGGACGGTACATATGTAGTCGTCGGAGAGTCATTTGACGCCACTACTGAGCCAGAAGAATGGTATTTACCTACTGTACCAAATGAGTACGGCACTCTAAATGCCAAAGAAGTTGTGAAAAGTTATCTAAGTGATCTTTTTTCGACCAATGACATTGACATAAACTCTACCGTTGAAGGCTCTCGAGTTATCAACCTTGAGACTACGCAACATACATTCAGGCAAAAGGTCATTCAAGTCGAGGAAGACGACCCTGAAGACGTGTTTGAGCATAGGAGATTCATCGACAGCTTTGCTTTCAGTAAAATTTTGAAGAAACACATATACGTAGAGCCTTCAACCGAAAGCGTGAAACCCTACCTCGTAGAGTACTTGCATATTTTGATTGCAAAAGCAAAAGAATTGAATGAGCATGAATTACTATTCGGAGAAGGACTTCATATATCTTCGGACATTTGCGGTTCGATTGGCTGGCAAGATGCTGATGGTATAGAGAATAACGGTTGGTTAAAATCAGAGACTGTGCTGGTGAACTTGCTCAATGTATCGGGTGTTCTCGATTATGATACGAATAATAGAGATAAGTGGCGTGAACTGTTCGATATTGCAGATGAGCTAAAGGTATAATTTCAGCACTAGCAATTGCAATGCGTAAGCATCATATGAAAGTCTCCGTTTCGGAGGCTTTTTGCTATGATATAGGAATGTACCCATCTGCAATATACAGAGTCGTCGCAAAAGCGCTTGTTGTCAATTCCGAAGGAAAGATACTTGTCGTAAAAGAGGGCCAGGATTTCTGGAGTCTCCCCGGCGGTGGTATTGAGCATGGCGAATCTGCCATAGACTGTATCCGACGAGAGATACGTGAAGAAATTGGCGTCGACGATGTCCGAGTCGATGAAATCGTCTATTCTACAAATGTTTACCTTGACCGGCGAGATATGTGGATGACGTGGATCGTACATAAAGCTCATCTTGGCTCAAACGATTTCGTTTATGGGGATGGAGTGACGGATGCCAGGTATATTGATCTTGAAGAGATACGAAACAGTGACCATCTTCTGGAAAAGTTAATTGTCGAAGCGGTTCAGGCGGCAACGTAACTTACAACCTCATAAAGGACGCCCTACCAAGCATAAACTATTTACAAATATTACATTTTGTGGTATTATACTATTATGAATGAAATGGAAAGTGATTTTTCTGTCTCCCAAGTAGAATCTGAAGATAATACCATCGATGATTATCTAAAACGTATCGACGCACAATGGTGTTTGAGGCGTCTTGCCTTAGTCGCAACGAAGAGGCTAGACGGAGATCCAGAAGATGCCGTTGAGAAAATTTATCAAAGTGCGGGTAGTCTTAACGCTACGGAGGCAAGCTGCTTCACGTCGGACTGCCATGTTCGTACTTCCATAAGCAAACTGGCAGAAGGTATACCCCAAAATTGTACGATGTATTTAGAGGTGCATTCTTCTGATGACGGTGATCTACCGAAAGCCCTAGAGCGTTAGTAACAAATCTTTTACTACTTACTCAGCTTGATACTACAAGCACTTATTACATACGCCGGTTATTTCAAAGTGGTGAGACGAAGGGGTGAAATTGTAATCTTTAGACATATCGTTAATAAGGTTCTCTATTTTATCGGAATGAACTTCAGTCATAGAGCCGCAAACCGAACAGATCAGGTGATGATGATGCGGTGCGAACGGTGATGAAAGTTCATAGAGTTGCTTCCAGCCATGAGCGACCGATGAGACGACACCAAGCTCTCCGAAGAGCTTGATTGTTCGGTAAGCGCTCACCTTGTCGATGGAATAGCAGGCCTTAGCGATGTGCGAGACGGACATGGGGCCACCCGATTCCTTCAACGCATTGAACACCTCGATACGAGGCTTGGTAAGGCGGTGCCTTGAAAGCATAAAGACATTTTCTAATTCGTGTTGCATAGTTGCAGTATAACACCTTATTGCAACTTATTTGCAATAAATACCGTCAACAATTAAGCTAAGATGTATCATGCAGACAGATTTAAACAACGCGATCGATGACGTCTTAGGCTTAAAAGACTTAAGGCCGAGCGTTCACGTCAACAAAGTGATGAGCCGGCTCGTTGATAGCGTGCTTCAAATGTCAGAGATTGACGAAACACTACTTGGCGAGCAAATCAATTCGTCACGAATCAGGAACATAAGCGCAGAAGCGGAGTCCGAGCTAGAGAAGTTTTGGGCTCGATTGATTACCGATTCTTCTCATCCGCATGAAGTGCTGGCTTCGTTCCCTTACCTGGGCAACTACGGAGAACTAACCGTACGTGAGTTAGGCCTTGTCGCAAAGTCAGGTCTCGAAACGAGCAATATTCGCAAGGTGCTAGTCATAGGGAGCGGCCCTTTGCCGCTATCTGCGTATGAGCTACACAAACAATCTGGTGCTCGGGTGGATCATGTCGATTCATCAAGAGAAGCAATGGAGCTTTGTGAAAAGGTAGGTAGATCTTTGGCGATAGAATCCAAGTACTACGAAGGGTACGGGGAAGACGTCCAGCTCGATGATACGTATGACCTTATCTTGATAGCGGCACTTGCCGGGAAATCTAAGAATGACAAGCAGGCGATACTTGACAATATCTTGCCACACTTATCGGACCAAGGGAGAATAATAATGAGAAGCGCGCATGGAAGCAGGTCACTGCTGTACCCGGTGGTCGAACCAAACGAAATGACGGGTGTCACGCTGCTTAGTGAATATCATCCCACGGATTACATAATTAACTCGGTGCTCGTTTATGGAAAATAAGTCGAAAACTTCACTCTATCTTATCAACGGGCCGCTCGGAGCCGGGAAGACGACCTTCCTTCGTCAGCTGTTATCGTTACCTGGGTTTGAGAATGCCCGGATTATCGAGAACGAGTTCGCCAGTGCGAGCGTTGACACCGAGCAGCTCCATGACCATCAGGCGGAAGTACGAACGATAGCGGGCGTATGTATCTGCTGTTCGACGGGAGACGAGCTGACGGAGGCGCTGCGGTCTTTGTCTGATAGCGAAGAGCCGGTGGTGATAGAAGCGACCGGAGTCGCAAATTCACTGAAGCTGATAGAGAAAATCGTAGTCGCCGACATGCTCGATTCGTATGACATAAAACATGCCATTTTCATCTTGGATGCCGTCGAAGCGATGCATGATATCCGCCAAGTGGTTGCGACGTACAGGAACGAATTGAAAGCGGCGGATACCGTATTGATAAGTAAATCGGATCTGTTGTCGGAAGAAGGCATTCTTAAGCTAATGGACGTACTTGGTGCGCTTCATTTGTCACAAGTCGGTTTTGTTCGAGATGGCGTATTCGATGCCTCGCTTGTAATGGGCGAGTCGCGGATTCTTCGCTACTTTGCGGAATTAAACGAAGCCGTGTCTAATCATGATGGTGAATCGAATTATACGATCATTGACATGAATGATCATAAAATGAGCGCGGATAAAATCAGGCAATCCTGGCAACCGCTTGTTGAGAAATACGGGCTCAAAAGACTGAAAGGGAATTTCGTTGATCCAGACGGGAACAAATGGCACGTTGAGGCAACTCCATCCCAAATCAGAATAACCGAATATCAAAGCGGAGCACTTCAGTTCGTTCTTATCGGTTCGAACGCACGCTTAGTGCAAAGGTCGACTATTGAGGATTTGGAAATATCGCATGAATAACAGGGAATTAGTCGATGCATTACTGGTTTCGTACGATGAGTATAAGAAGCTTCTTAGCGAGAAGGAGACGATATCCTTTCAACTCGCGAAGCAAAAATTGATCGGCGGTGATTCGGCCGAATTGACGAGTAACCTTGATCGGCTCGAAAACGAGCTCCAGGTCTTATCAGACGGTATGACGTTTGCCAATCCCATCGTATGGCTGACGTACAAATATGAAGCATACAAGGACGAAAGCCAGCCGATACGTACGATACATGACCTTAGGGTGCATTGTGCCAAGCCGGGTTATATATGTACCAAACGATACGCATTTCTTAACCAAGAACTTCAAAAAAGAGGAAATGCTCGGCTATCGGACGGTGATGTGTACCTTGCCGGTATGGATTTAGAAATATTATTGCGAAGCGAAACACTCAACGGCTTGTCGCAGGACCCTCATTTCTTAAAAGCATGGGATGAATATGAATTTAACAAAGTCGGTGAGAGAATTGCAAAATGGGAGAATTTCGGCTAGCTTTTCGCATCGTAGTGTCTACCCAATAGGGTAGAGGCCAACAAGGTGCTTATTGGAACCGCCAGTACCAACCCGATGCTTACTATCACCGTACGGATTACCTCGGTTACGATAAATCCGCTGTTGAATAGCGCCAGCATGTCGGGCGTATTGACGGAATAAGCAACGATGAGAGGAAGGGCCGCCCCTACATATACGAGGGCAAGGGTATTTACCAACGCGGCTATATGCTCACCGCCAACGGAGAATGCTTTTTCATATAATTCTTTCGCCGTCAAGTTTCGATTCGCCTTCTTTAGCTCATCGACGGTTGCGACTTGGGTGGTAACGATGTCGTCAAGCGCACCGAGGGCCGCGATGACGATACCTCCTATCAGGATTCCGCCTAGATCAAGATTCGGAAGATCAAGTTGTAAGTAATAGCCCGTCTCGTCGTTTACACCACTTAGCCCAAGGAGATATACGGCTAAATACGAACCTATGGTAACGAGTATGAGAACAGCTAGTATGCAGATAAGGGATATGAACGTTCGTCGTTGGAATCCGTGTGCTATGAGTATTGAAACGACAGCTATGAGGTAAGCGCCGAATACGGAAACGAGAAGGGAGTTGTGACCGGCGATAACGAGCGGGACGATAATCCAGCCAATGACAATGACGCTCGCTCCTAAGCCAGCGAGGCTTCGTAAGCCTTTGCGCCTTCCGATCATTAAAACCAATAGAATGAAAACACTCACGACGATAAAGAGTAGGGGGAGGCGATAGCGGTCGAAGTATGCAGCTGAACCATCTTCGATAGCTCGAGACACAAGGATGGTCGAGCCAGGCGACGGAGTGTCGTTCTTGCCCATGCTTTCAAAGGCAATATCCGAATACGTTCCTTTGCTCGGCCCATCGAGAATTTCAATTGCCAACGATTTTTCAGATACTGATAGTACCTTCGCCCTATGTAGGATTAACCTCTCGGACGAATTTTGCTTCGAAACAGCGTACTTTTCTTGAATGGTACTTGGTGCGACCGAAGAAGATATCAAAGCAACTGCGGCGAGAACACATGTGGCAATTGTTACTTCTATGACGTATTTTTTCGGAAGTTTACGGAAGCTGTTTATGATTTTGGAGATGTTTTTTCGCATCAAGGCTCATTATAACAGTAGGAGTTAGCAGGATCTAACAACAGAAAAAACTTTTTGCTATACTTCAACTATGGACGAATCTAATCACAGAATCTTTTCTCTAAGCGTCGCCAGCGTCTATCCTCTTTACGTAACAAAGCTTGAAAAGAAAAATCGCACGAAGGCGGAACTTGACGAAGTCATTCGATGGCTCACCGGGTATAGCCAGAAAGAACTTCAAAATGAAATCGATAAAGGAACAGATTTCAAATCCTTTTTTGACAATGCGCCACGCATGAATCCCGACCGTTCGTTAATCACGGGTGTTATCTGTGGCGTCAGGGTGGAAGAAATCAAGCAACCGACCATGCGGGAAATCCGTTATCTCGATAAGCTTGTCGATGAGCTGGCCAAAGGGAAGCCGATGAGCAAAGTCCAGCGAGTAAAGGTGTCATGAACAAACTCCCTATCTTCATTACCGGCAATCAAAGCAAAGCCGATTATCTCTCGCGCCAACTTGGCGTCGAATTGAAGCATCGAAAAGTAGACCTCGATGAGCTTCAGTCGACCGATTTGCATACCATCGTGGAGCATAAGCTAAAGCAAGCGTACGAAGTATGCAAACAGCCTGTTCTCGTGGAAGATGTGAGCTTAGTTTTCAACGCGCTCGGTGAACTGCCAGGACCATACATCAAGTGGTTCGTCGACTACGCGGGTGATGAAGCTTGTTGCCGAATGCTCGATGGATTCGACGATCGAAGTGCCGTCATACGCTGCACGTACGGGTATTACGATGGTGAAAAGATAGTCTTCTTTGATAGCGAGCTGGCCGGCACGATTTCTAAGACGCCGAGTGGAGACAACGGCTTTGGTTTCGACCGGTTTTTCGTCAATGAAGGCTATGGAGTGACTCGGGCGGCTATGAGCCAGGAAGAAAACGAACGAACATACGCAGAGCTTATGAAACCGTTCGCGAAAGTGCGGGCTTTCCTGAATGAATAGCTACCTTGTGCTCATCCGTGGTATAAACGTAGGCGGTAAAAATAAAGTCTCGATGCAAGAGCTAAGGCAACGCCTCGAGGAAACCGGTTATACGAACGTTTCTACTTATATAAATAGCGGCAACGTGGTTCTTGCTTCTTTGAAAAACGCCTCTGACGTCAAAAAAGAGATCGAAAATCGTCTTCCTCGATGGTTCAAGCTTGATAGCGAGCTTATCAAAGTACACGTGATAAGTGACGGCGAGTTGTCGCTTGTCGTTAAGAATAAGCCTCACGGCTTTGGTGACGAACCATCCAAATACCACAGTGACGTCATTTTCTTGATAGGCATCGATACGGACGATGCCTTCAAGGTGTTCACTCCGAGAGAAGATGTCGACCAGGTATGGAAGGGTGATAGTGTGATTTATTCGCAACGTTTGAGCGCGGAACTAACGAAAAGTCGCCTAAGCAAAATAATGGCATCTCCATTCTACAAATCGATGACTATCAGAACGTGGAACACCGTCTGTAAACTAGATGATTTGATGAAAGAGAATTAGGCGAGGTGCTATACTGGCCTCATGGCACACATACATACGAATCCCGGTGAACACGACCTCACGGCCAGCGCGTTCGTGGTACGTGACGATTTTCCCGAACCGCGACTATTGCTTCATATGCATAAAAAGCTAGGAGTACTTCTTCAGCCCGGCGGGCATGTCGAACTCAATGAAAACCCATGGCAAGCAATTGAGCATGAACTACGCGAAGAAACCGGTTTTACTTTCGAAGAACTCGAACTGTTACAGCCGAAAGGGCGCTTAGAATCAATCTCAAATGCTCATCTTCATCCTACGCCGTTGCTCATGAACACCCACGATTTTGATCCGGAGGGTACTCATAAGCATACCGACATATCTTTTGCGTTCATCGCTCACGGCGAGCCTACTCTCGCGCCGGAAGAAGGTGAGTCGAATGATATACGATGGCTGAGTAGTGAGCAGCTTATGAAGCTGGACGAAACGGAAGTTTTTGAGAACGTACGGGAAATCGGCCAGTATGTGTTAAGTCGCGTTTATTCCGAATGGGAGAGGGTTGATACAACGCGCACCTAGGCTAGGCGATCCAAGCGGAACCAGGGAGGTAGGAAATCGTTCCACCGTCCCAGGTGACGTCCGACCGTTTTTGTACGCCGTTCGTGCTGTAAATGACAGCGGACAGCTGACCCGGCGTGTAGCCGTTGAGCGTGACGTCGACGTCTCGAAGCGCAATCTTTTGTGACCCGCCAGAAGGGTTGATGTTAAGGTGGAATCCACCTTGGTTATCGAGCAAACGAATGGCACCGCCGGTCCATCTCAGGTCGAAGCCAGCTTCTTCCTCTTCGAGGTTGATACCGATTTTACGTCCGTTAGTATATACGTTCTCGAATATGTTCACTCCCAGGCACTTCCAGAAAGTAATCATACCAATGTCGTGCTGTTCGACCTTGACGTTACGCATGACACCGCCGGTAGTACGGTTCCACATGATTGGGCTTGGGCCACGTGTGGCATGAGGGGTGAAGAGGCAGTTTTCGATCGTATAGTCGCTTCGTAGGAAGCTGAGCCCACCCGTCTCGCCGTTCGGGATATCAGAAAAACCTCGCCAGCTTCGGTCGAAATGAACGCGCCTAATGATGTTGGTGCTATTGGTCGGCAAACTCAAGCCATTGTAAGCTACGCCGCCAAAATCTCGGCCTTTCATGGTAAAGTTGGCGAAAAACGGATTATTATGATCGACGTCGATAAGTTTGTTTTGTGAACCGACGAGCTCGGTTTGTTGAACGCCCGACTGGTTATACCAATACAAAGGCCTCGGTTGTTCAGGGGCCGTCCAGCCCGAATTCGTAGGCTCGATGACCGCGCCCGGCCCGAGCCCGATAATGCCGCGGCGAGCCTTGCTCATCGCGAACCATAACCTGTTGCTATCGACAACCGGTGTACGTGAGTTATTCGGGCCGGTAATTTCTTTCACTCCCATTGCCATGAAGCCCTTCGAAGAATCGATCGGGTACGGTTGAGCCCGTTCCGGCAGTACCAGGATGTCGTTTGCTCCCAGGGAAAGGAATACCTGTTCGAGGTGCTGGCCGTCATGGTTCCACATCACATAGTTGGCATCAGATGGCGCACCTAAGGCTGCTCGTGCGGCTGAAAGCGAGGCGTAGGAAACCGGCTTGAAGATTGCATCGGGGTCGGTTTGAGGAGCGGGTCGGTGTTGGGCAAGGGTGCCTCGGCGGGTCAAAAGGGTCATTATGGGTTACTCATCACCATTTAAGTTTTCTTGATACATATTCATTACCCCACATTGATTACATCTAACAATAACAAAAGAGTTTTCATTAGTAAACATGACTGGTTTGGAAATGCTGCGAAAATTTACTACTATTTAAGGCCATTTTGCTATGATAAGGCAATGACAAGAAACCAAACGATCGTCCTGCTCGTCGCAATCCTTGCTTCGTTCGTCGCCTTCCTCGATGGTTCGGTAGTCGGTGTCGCTTTGCCGCAAATAAGCGAACAGCTTGGAGGGGGGTTGCTTACCCAGCAATGGGTCAACGATGCCTACTTGATTACCTTAGGCGCACTTATTCTTACCGCCGGGTCGTTATCCGATATTTTTGGCCGCAAAAAAATTATTGTCGTTGGTTTAGTCGGCTTTTTGCTCACTTCGTTGTTATGCGCGTTGGCGCCAACTGCCGAGGTACTTATTGTCGCCCGTGCATTTCAAGGTGTCGCGGGAGCATTGCTCGTGCCAAGTTCTTTGGCGCTTATCATCAGCGCCTTTTCCGGCTCCGAGCAATCGAAGGCAATCGGGCGTTGGACCGCCTGGACGGGAGCAGCATTCATCATCGGCCCGCTCGTCGGTGGCTTATTGGTAGACCTGTCTTCATGGCGTCTGATATTCATCATAAACATCATACCTATTGTTGTCGCGTTAGTATTCTTGAAGAAACTACAGTTTATCGAAGACCTGAATATTTCCAAGAAAATTGATATCCTCGGTATTGTATTAGGGGTCGTCGGGCTTGGTGGAACCGTCTTTGCCCTTATTGAGCAAGGTAACTACGGGTGGAATAGCCCAATTATATGGGGCACTTTCGTAATTGGGATTGTATGCTTGGTAAGCTTTATCATTCATGAAAAAAGGACGGAGAATCCTATGCTTCCGTTATCACTTTTCTCGGTGCGTAACTTTAGCGCCGGAAATGTAGCCACATTTCTTATCTACGCTGCGTTATCGTTACAGGGCTTTATACTTGTTATTTTCCTTCAGCAAGTCGCAGGGTACTCAGCAACCTTAGCGGGGTTAGTCTCACTTCCGGTTACGATCATAATGTTACTTTTGTCATCGCGATTCGGTGCTTTAGCTGGAAGGTATGGCCCACGGCTATTCATGACCGCCGGCCCGATCATATCGAGCGTGGGCATGCTTCTTATGCTGAGCGTCCAAGTACCATTGAACTATTGGCTCCATTTGTTTCCGGGCATCATATTATTCGGCCTGGGTCTCGCCGTTACCGTCGCTCCGCTCACGTCGGCGATATTAGGTTCGATCAAACCGTCCCAAGCCGGTATCGGTTCTGCGGTCAATAACGCCGTATCACGTATCGCCGGGCTCATAGCGGTAGCGGTCATTGGTATATTTGCCGGAACCTCTCTTAGCCTCCAAGGGTTTCAAGCCGGTCTGATAATTTGTGCGGCATTGCTGTTCCTCGGAGGGGCGGTATCATTTGTTGGTATCCGAAACCATGCCAAATAAAAAGCCTCCGTATTGGAGGCTTTTCGTCATAACTCAAAAGTCATTAACAGGTTTTTACGCTACCGGCGGTAAATGAACGGAGTGTCGTACCTTTAGTGTTGGTGTAGCCGGCACTTGAGCCTTTACCTAAGAAAGTGCTAACTGTTGCACTTGATTTGATTTTACCTTTATTAGAAATAGTGGTAGTAGCGAATCGATTGCTTACGTATTTGTTGGCTGAGGTAGTTGAACCGTGGCTTGAGCCAATGTTCAAACGGTAGCCAGCGTTTGCCAGCAGTACGGCGCTACTGTGCTTCGCACGTACGCGAATCGTGTAGTATCCAGAACCCTTTGAGATCTTACATACGTTAAATACGGTAGTGGTCTTTGTCTTGCCAACCGTGATAACCTGCGTACCGATGTTTGTTTCATTGCTTGCTGCGTTGGCAGGTGAGTGTTGCGCGATAGCGACGATTCCTGCGCTGGCAATAAATGAACCGACGATAAAAGCGGCTACGGAAAGGCTATTGCGCGATGCAAATTGAGCGATGCGGGTAATAATCATGAATTTGTATCTCCTTAGTCTATATTAACTAACGTATTGTACATTATTTTTGCTAAAAAATCAAGTCGAGGTTGTATGTATAACAACGCATTGTACGTGATTGTATGAACGTATTGACAAAAGTATGAATAAAGAGTATAATATAATCAATCCAACGCTAGAGAAATGAGACTCATATTGTACATCGTTAATGATGAAGCATTCAGGAAAATCGAGGATATCCTCGAGAATCCGTCTCCGGAGAGTCCCAAGCTGGAGAAGCTTTTCATGCGGCCATCTCCGTTCAAATAATTCTTAATAGTTGGATGCGCCCTTCGTGACTAAACGAGGGGCGCATTCTATATCAAGCATAAGGATATTGATTTTATAGTATTGCAAATTATGTTAAAAATGATATAGTATTACTACCATTTTGGTGCACTTTATTATTTACTCTACTCCGAGCTATCCATAGTTCTATAGCCAGCCTATAGGCCTATAGATGGTTCGTATCGAGTGGAGGACATGTTGGGTAGATATTCCGGAAGTGACGGCGGACTGAAATTCGTCGTCGTCCTGCTTATCGCGGGCGTAGCTATCGTAGTCGCGCTTGTCTTAAGTGATTCACGGCCCCGAAGTAGCGTCGGGGTCGAGACGATCGGCAACAACGCCGCTATCATCTCGGAAGGCGACACGCTTGTGTTGACCTCGAGTTGCGGGAAAAGCTGTTCGCACACCTGGTTGGTGACGTATGACGGTGACAAAACCGTCAAAGTCGATGACTCGGGTGGCTTTATGCCCCAGCACCACACGGGAACTTTGTGTGGTGTCGACTGTGCTACGAAAGTAGACATGGGGTGGTTGAGAAGCGGACTCGATATCGTCGAGCGCGCCGACCGTACCGTCGAAGTCCATTGGCCATGGCTATGGGGCTACCGAGAGTACAGGCAACCCGATAAGTAAAGTAGTAAAGTGCGAGGCGTCCGTAATGGGCGCCTCTTCACTTTCCCAGCTTACGAACAAGTAAAAATAATGCCTGCGTCCCTTACGTTTGATGGGTCATTGTTTGCTATTATGGATACATATGAAAACGAGACTTTCCCGCACGCAACTCCTTGCTGAAATTGCCGGTTGGTATGGAACGGCCGCTATACTTTTGGCCTATATTCTCGTGAGCTTCAATGCCATATCCGGAAACGATATAACCTTTCAGTTACTTAACCTTACCGGTGCGATCGGCTTCATAATCATCGCTTCATATAAAAAGGTAAAGCAGACGGTGGTGCTGAACGCGTTTTGGGGCGCGATTGCCGTCGTGGCCATCCTAAATATTCTATGGTAATGCTTGCGTAGGGAGAATTATCCTTTTAATATATTCGTTATGAGTATGGAATCGCCAGAATCGGCTGAAAAGAAAAAATTCGAGGAAGCAAAGCGTAGTCTCGCTAATAAAGCTTTCGGAGCCTGTGTGCGCGGATATGTGTATCTTAATTCCATCAGTAAGTTAGGGTTTGAAGACGGCATTAAGTACGTAAAGTCAGGCCAATCCACCGCAGGTCTGATCGAAGGTGCTCTTATCGCGCCGAAACTAGCGTATGTCGATAGTGAAAGCGGGCAACTCATATACAAAGAAGCAACGAATAGCGCGCTTCTTTCCTTTGATGCAATGCGTCCGTCAGAGTTTAATTTCCAGCCTGAAGAGTATGGCTCTGCTTTAGTGAACGAGGGTGTGATGTGGAGTTATATGCCTGAGGAAATCAAAGATAACCCAGGTTCACTGAGAACTCCCACTCATTACATAAGTGGATATGATATCAACCACCTCTTTACGGTCGACAAATACCCGTTAGATCATTTGATTGGAGAGCAAATTCTTAGATCAGTCTCGATGGACGAAGCGTTTGAGGCGGTGGGTCTTGAGGAGTATATCCCCGGGCTTGAAGCCCGACGAATCGCGAAAGATAGGGTGTATCAAGTTACACCTAAAGGGAATACCCTCGTTTCGTTAGAGGATGACGACGGTGATTCAACCCCTAAGTTTCAAGAACGCTTCAGTTATGTAAAAGTACCAGGGCTTCAAGTGAATTAGCAAAATTACAAGTTTTATATCAGTCAATTCTCATCTTATTTTTTATTTACATTTCAATGAAATGTACATTATTGCAAATTTATACTAAAAGGAGTATAAATAAGGCATACTTACACGTCCGCTGTAAGTTGTCCTAGCTACCGACTAGCTAGTTGATTACAACTTACTCCTTTGAGAAAAGAGCAGCATGTCGAATAACAATCAGCAGTCTTTTCGATTTAGAAACCGAAGGCGAAAAAAAGATGTGTCGCAAGGCAAGTCGAGTCAAAGGCTTACGAGCGAAGAGACGAAAGTCCTGAAGTCCCTTGCCCGGCTTGTGCAGGATCCGAAGCTGTCGTCAGAATCAACGGACGAGCCTACGCAGCCTAACGAGCCTGAGGAAATCGAGATGTTCGAAGAGCAACCTTCGGAAAAGTCCGACGAAGAATACAAAAGCAGGTTTTTCGTATTCAAAGTTTTCGGTGTCTCATCGGTTACGTTTTTCACGTTTCCGATTATCGCGCTCTTCATCGTCATCGCCGGCCCGATTATGTTCGGGTACGTACAGGACGGTATGAGTGAATACAACGGAAAAGAGTACGCTCCCATTTCGTTTGGTCCGCTTGTCATCATCCTTGCTCCGATCGTCGCTTTTCTCATCGCTTTGGTAATGAATGCCAAAGCGATATGGTTGCGTTGGGGGAGGTGGAAAGGCGAAAGCCTCATCTTCAACAAAGACGGATTCACCTATATCCAAAAGGGAAGCCGCCTTTTCAACATTCCAGCCGATGAGCGCAAGATCGGTATCGATTCGTCCAACGACATCGCGATCAAGCAGGGTAGATGGATACAGTCGTTGTTCAATTATGGTACGGTCAACGTGCTTATGGTCGAACGAGTAGGAAGCGAAGATGATATCTTCCGCAACTTGCGTTACGTCAAGGATCCGTTCGCGATTTCAAGGCTCGCCAAGAAATTCAAGGAATGACTACTCAAGGGGGTGAGTGTGCCTGGCCGCTCATACCGGCCAGGCACAACTCATACTATTCATTTTTGTTGTTCGGTTATACCATTGGCGTCATATCCAATCGTATAACCGGATAAGAATCCGGGTCGAAGATATTCCCAAAAAAGGTCGAGTATCTTCGATACAATACCTTTACAATTCAATACATGTACATTCAACTTCTGGATCAATTAGAGAGGACGTGGCAACATGTCAGAAAACTCAGTAACATCCGAGAAAGAAGGAGCCGTCCTCAGGTCGGCGATGCCTTCGGCTCGGATCACTCCAAGAGCTGTGGTGACCGAAGTAGAACCGGCCCAGTCTTCAAGGCGGCAAGACCGTCAGAAGAAGAAGGTCGAGCCTCCGAAGACCACCGAACCGCCCAAGGACGTCGTTCCCAAAGAGCCGCGAAAGCCCTGGACGGAGACCCTTCCCGAATGGCTCCGAAAAGACAAACCTGAAATCGGCCTGTCCGACGCGAAGGTTTTTCTGTGGATGTCCTGGTGGGTCTATTCACGAACCGGGCTGTACAAACGCAAGTTCGTTCGCGTGCCGCGCTTCGTCAACTACGAAGCGAAGATCGCCGATAACAAGCGAACCATGAAGTCTCACCGGTCCGAGTCGATGGCTACGGGGTGCGTGATCAGCTCAAGCGGTGGCGTCGGTAAGACGACGACCTCGGCTGGGTTGAGCGTATCGCTCATCGATGCGACGGGCGTCAATGTCATTTCGTATGACGGCGACATCAGCGACCCGAACCTGCTCGATTGGTTCGAACTGCCCTACGTCAACGACGTTTCGCAGAAGGAAGTGATCACTGGTCACAAGCTGATCGAACGGTTGGAGAAGGATGACTGGCACCCGACGTACGAGGACCTCATTCCCATTACGGCGATAGATTCGGTTTCGAATCTGATGCTGATTCATGCGGAGGAGGGTCCGGCGATCAGTTCCGAGTCGAGCCAGCTTCTTGTTCAGAGGATCAAGCCCGCAACCCACACGTTCATCGCCGATACCGAACCCGGTAAAAACGATTCACGTCAGGGGACGATCGGGCTGGTGGATGCCTCCGATATCGTCGTCATCGCTGGCGACGCTCAGCAACCGAAGTCATTCGGAGCAATCGAGCGCACCATCAACGAAGAGCTCTTCAACCTGCGTACCGAGAACGGCGAAGCGCCCCGCGTTATCGTCTGCATCGGTGCGGTCAAGCCGAAGGATTTCAATTCGAGGACTCGGTACGAGTATGCCGAGCGGTTCGGGGTAAGCCCCGACCGCGTGGTACTCGTGCCGTTCTCGAACTACATTCGAGGAAACCAGCGCACGAAGAAGATGAACAAGTTCAAGCTCAGCGCACTCAGTGCGCAAGTACGCTACGGCTACTCCGAGCTTGCACGAATCTGGAGTCAGATGGCGGTCGAACGCAACCGGAGCATTTCCAACCTCACGTCCAACCCGGGCGGGAGTCTTCAGCAGTCCACTCAGCACAATGCTGACCAACCCATGGAGGGTGAGAACAATGAGTAGCACATCAGCGGGTAAGCGGGTGCGTTTCTACGTACGCCGACTTACCCTTCGTTTCACGACACTGATCGTCGCGCTGGCCGTGATGATCCTTCTGCCCGTCAGTGCCGCTTCGGCGCTGCCGATGCAGAACGACGGTCCTGATGACCCCACGCAGTACCTGCCCGGCGGGCCGGACTTCGCATTGTTCAGCGGTTTCGCACCGCTGACACGGCTGGTCCTCGGCGCCGTACTGTTCGTCATCTTCGTCGTCGGCGTGTGCCTGCTGATCGCAGGTGCCGTCAAATTCCGCGCGGCGAACCGGGAGACCGGCAGGGGGGCACAGGGTGTTGGTCTGATGATTTCGGGATTGATCGTGATCGTCAGTGCCTTCGCGCTGATTCCGCTCCTCACGCTTGTCTTGGGCGTCGCTCAAGATTTCGGAGCGAATATCTAGAGTTACTCGTCTTTTGCCGGGCCGGCGTAATGCCGGCCCGGCACCTTCAACGTAAGGAGCGTTACAATGGATGTCGGTTCTTTTATCGCCGGTCTCATCGATGGCCTCATCGCCTTTTTCTTTGGTACCGGTCTCGATTCACTCGAACAGGTGATCGAGCGGGTTGCGGCTTCGCCTTGGCCCGACCTAAAGGCCGAGCCATTCCAAGGTTTTTACAGGGTGAATTTTGGCTTTGCCGCTCTCGTAGCGACCGTTAGCTTTACGCTTTCAATCCTGTCCGCAGGCATTAAGCAGGACGCAGCGATCGCCATGAACGGAATTGCCGATTTCATCAAGCTGTTTTTTATCGGGTACTTCCTGGTACCTGTGCTGTACCTGCTGTCGTACTTCTCGAATCAAATCGCCCAGGCGATCACTCGTATACCGGACTTCTTTAGTCCGAACGGGTGGTCGGAACCGCTGACGAATGCACTGAACCAGGCAAGCCCTGCCATGAACGGCGTGGTGAAAATCGTCGGTGACATATCGACGAGCTTGCTCGGATTCCAGGCAGACACCGTCTCTGGCTTGCTGTATCCGCTTTCGGCGTTGCTGGTTGTTTCGTACGCCGCCTACCGTTATAGCGTCGTGAATCTTATTTATAGGATTTCGATCGCCGGAACGGTCACGGCTTTGTCGTTTCAGCCGCTCGCGCTGCTGGTTCTTTCGATTGGTGCAGTCGCGCTGAGCCTCACCGGCTTGTCTGGTGGCGCTTCGCTCGGAATACTCATCGTTACCCTGGCAGGAGCAAGTATCCTGCCGATCATTCTGTTTTTTAGCGTCAGCGCTCGAATTCAGAAGGTGCAGATCGAAGGACCTGTCTTCACGAATCACGATCGTTCGGCTGGTCTGCTTGCTCCGGCAAGCAACTATACGTTCGGTAGCGCTGAGGCACGACCCTACCAAGGGTATGTGCCTTCTCCTGGCGAGCGAATGGATAAGATCGGAAATTCTGCGGACTGGGTGGCAAACAAGGCTGCAGTCGCTGCGGCCGCGTTGGCCGCGACGTCCAACCCCTTCGGGGCAGCGGCAGGCGCGACGCTTGGAGCCACGGCGAAAGCTGCAAAGGTTACAAGTGTCGCATCAAGGTACGCCAGTAGGCATCAACAGGAACGCGCGCGGAAACGTGGCCGATACTAGGGAGGTGAATGGTTATGAACAGGATCACGGTTTGGCTGCTTGAATCTCGAATCAGTATCAGGCAAGAGTTTGAAAAGGGTCAGACGAAGTGGTTTATGTACTGGATGGGGTATGCGCTCGTCGTGTTCCTCATTCCGTGGACGCAAACCAATTTGCCTCTCGTCTGGATCATTCTCGCGGTAATCGCTGTAGTGGGTTCATCGAGGTATCGGCATGGCCCCGGCTATACGTACTTGATCGAACTCCGTGATACGAGGAAGGAAATCGCTAAGCGCGAGAGACCGAATCGTAAGCGGAGAGTGATGAAACGTGAGCCCATCGTGGCTCGTATCATGGGCTTTCCGACTCGGCCAAGTGAGGTCGAGGAAGAAGGAGCACGTGAAACTGCTTCGATGGAAGACTTTGACGAAAGCGACCTGGGAGTGACGTACTTCCCTCCGCGCGACTCGGACTCTTCCATGATTCTGACTAAAGGCTGGGACGGCGCCAACTTGGACGTCGAGGACCTGTTCGATGCAACGAACAGGCTTTCGAACGGACTGCTTGAGGCAGCCCGTCGATCCCCGTTCACCATCGGAATTACCGAAGGTGCCATGATTCGACCGTACAACTTTGAACGGATGCGTAGCTGGCAGCTTGCAAACAACCATCCTCTGATCGAAGCGGCCTACCCAGGCACGACGATGGAGGAGGTTCGAGCGGGCAAATCGCCAGCTGCCATCATCGAAGACGCTCGTCGTCCGCTCGACCGTCCCATGACGGCCGACGAACTGATGAATCTGGACTCGGAGCAGCGAGAAGTAATGCTGCACCACACGGCAGTTGATCCGTTCTACTTCTACAGCCTGAACGTACCACGTCCGACATGGTGGCCGAAAGGTGACCGTGGCGATATCGGGGGACTGTTGGACTCGGAAGACCTGTACGACGCGCCTATCGTCGAACTTACGCGGTTGGTCGAGGGTAACCTCATCACCAATGGCGTGAAGGGAGTGAAAGCTTTGAACCCTGATGAGCTCATCAACCACACTCGTGTGGCATGGGATCTGAAGGAGATCGAAGCATGGCACAGTGGTGCTGAGTTCGACTCGAAAGGTGTTCGAATCGACCCTGACTGGCCCTGGCCGAGTACTGAGTACTTGGTAAGGAAAGATAAGGATAAGGAGTACATTGATTTTGATGGCTCCCATCACCGCGTGTTCAGTTTGGAGCGACTTGATAAGAAGCGTGTTGCGCCGAGACAACTGAGTGGATTGTTTTCACCCGGTTTTCTTGGCCCCGCCGGCGAAGTCGGCCTCGTAGTCGCAACGTCGGGTGACACGCTTCTGTCATCGAAAGAGTCGAACCGAACGACGAAGCGCATTCGCCTGCGAAAGGCGTTTCAGCGGTACCGTCAAGGTGCGGGCACGTTCGATGTTTCGTCCTTGGAACAAGAAGAAGCGAGATTGCTCGAGAATCGCCGTGACGCACTTGATTACGGTGGCTCTCACGCCCTCAGCTTCAACACGTTCATCATCACGTCAGCTGCGTCGGAAACGCACGAAGCGACACTGAAGCGTCATGCCAAAGTGGACGAAATCGTCCTGAACCAGGTACGATTGATGGATATGGTTATGAAGCCCCTCCCCCTGGCCTCGCGTCAGGTAAGAGCGTTCTTTACGGCCACGCAAGGTGCGAGCATGATGTAGCATGTATTGAAGTAATACCGAGAGGTGGGGTTGTCTCACGACAGCCCCACCTCTAAAAAACTTCAAGTTTGTCGTTAAAGTTTTGACGCCAAACTTGAGGTACTACCGGTATCTTGCTATTTAACAATTCAATTCGAGCACCTAAGGAGTGTGACATGGCTAATTCGCCGCGACGTAAAAGCCAGAGTGCCGGATTTGTCGCACCTGGAGTTGATGTTCTTTCCGCGTTCAATCCGCAAACGACCGCCTATGACGGTGGATACGATGGTAACCCCATCGGCACCGACAGGAAATCGGGTATGCCCGTCGATGTTGACTCCGGTCAACTGATGATAGATGAAAGAATCGGCTCTCGAAAGGCCATGGTTCTTGGAATGATCGGCGACGGTAAAACGACGCTTCTCAAGGATATCGTTTTCCAGGGATCAAAGGTGAATGCCGGAGGACGACGAGCTCGTACCTCCATCGACGACATTAACCGCCGTAACGGACGGCCTGAATACGAAATTTTCGCTCAGGAGATGCGCTGCGCATCTATTCGTCTCGGCGAGCACCCGATCAATCCGTTTGACGTTGAGTACGGCTTTACCCAAGCTGAACACCTCATCACGGTAAACCAAATGTTCGCCTATGCGAACACCGATCCGGCGACATCCCACCAGGATTACGGTCATCGAGTGGCATTGGCGAAGATGTATCGGGAGATGCCTGAAATTGCATCACCGCAGACCCTTCGCACCATTCTTCAATACATGAACGACAAAGACATCGACTTGTACATGAAAGAGAATAACGATAAGATTCCGGCTGATATGGGAGTGGAAGAACTTCCTGAAAAGCTTAAGGATCTCATTGCTCGAGGCAAGACGACTGTCGTGTACGAGGAATTGCTGCGTGATGTCGGACGAAGCTACGAACGAATCGACCAAATTCTCGAAGGAGAGTTCGGACGAGTGTTCGGTGCCGGCAAGTCGATCGCTCGAAAGCTTCAACAGCGAGTGGTCGTAAAGGATTACTCGGGGTTGAACGACTCAGCCGCATCGCTGATGCAGTCCTTCATGTGGAGGCTGCGGAACTTCGCGCTGAAGAACAACGATCGACGGTTCATGGTTCAGCAGTCGGTAAACGACGAAAACTACAAGATGTGGCGTATCCCCGGATATGCCCAGAACATGAGCGACGCCATGAAGCAGGGTCGAGGAAACGAAGAGTTCATGCTGTTCGCTACTCACCGTGTTCGTGACTATTCTACCGCCGGTCCGATCGGGAGTACCGCTCGCGATTTGGCAACGAACATTTTCAGTGATATCGAGCTTTTCTTCATCGGAAGGCAGACGAAACGTGACTTGGACGACTTGTCTGAGATCATGGACATCACCGATCATGAACGTGAAATGATCTTGTCCCAGGGCCGAGGCGAGTTTGCGATGAAAATCGGCACGGAGCCGATGGTTTTCATCGAGACGAGATCCACGTTCACTCCCATCAAGGAAAAATTCTCGCGCTCCAACGGAGCGGTGGATAACCTGATGGAGCGTGACCGGATCGTCGAAGACGAGTTCGTACAATTGACCGAAGATGAACTGAGAGAGGAATGGCGAAATGAAGAAGCTGACGACCAGCTTTAAGAAGTTTGTTAGCCGCTTTCCGTGGAGCAGGATTTGGTTCGTGCTACTTGCGGTGTGCATCTTGGTCGCCATTGCTATTCGTGTCATCTACACCATCGAGGAACAATCGAAGGTGCTCGAAGACGCTGGTGGTGGTCAAGGTACTTCAAGCACGGCTCCGTCCACGGAGAACGAAGAAGGTGAGGACGACGAGTCTGCTTTCCAGGGCGAAACAACGACCTGCGAAGACGGCATGACTCCGGAGGCGTACGAAGCGTTCGTGACGAGAGTCATGGATTACGAAGAACTCTTCCTGTCACCGAGTAACACTCCCGCCAGAACAGAGGGACTTGCTGGTTTGACGACGAGCAAGTACCAGGATGATCACGAAGGAGGAGAAGTGGAAGGTTCCGACCTGACGCTTACCCTCGAACGTGCGGAGACGGCGGTGAGTTGCACGCCAAGCCAAGACGGTCTCACGAGGAACGTCTCGGTATTGTCGGTTGTCACGACGTCCTACGTGGATGAGGACGGGCAATCGGTAACGGTGCTCGACAAACAAACACTTCCCAATGCTCACGCTTCGACCTGGATTCAGGACGGTGAGACGTGGAAAGTCGACCAAGAACAGTAAAGGTGGTGACATAAGGTGTCGACCCTAACGAAGATCGTCATTAGCATCGTCACTGTCGTCGTCATCCTTTTCGGAGGCGTCGTAACAGTTGCCAGTGCGGTCAATTGTGGAATAACTACACTTTCGCCGGTCGCTATCGGAAGCGATATCGCCGACAAAGTGACCAAAGGTGCTCAAGATGCGTTTTTTGATCTTTTCGCACCTGCGGATGCCAAGCAGCGTAAAGCAAATGCTGCTGTCATCGTGAAGGTCGGGGAGGACCGAGGCTTCTCGAAGCGTTCTCTCGCCATTGCCGTCGCTACGTCGATTCAGGAAACCAATCTTGAAAATCGCCCGTACAACAAGGGCGGGTACAACGACTACGATAGCATCGGGCTGTTTCAGCAACGGCCTTCACAAGGATGGGGAACTCCGGCTCAGCTGTTGGATCCCGTCTATGCGTCGAACAAGTTCTACGACGTTCTCCAGACCATCCCGGATCGTGATTCGCGACCCATGATGGAAGTTGCTCTGCAAATTCAGCGAGCGAGTCCGAGCGCCTATCGCAATCGGTGGGCGTGGGATGACATCGCAACTGCTATCGTCGATGAACTGTACGCAGGGAAAACGACGGAAGTAGGAACGAGTAAGTGTACCGCCGAAACATCGAACGAAGCGGGTTGGCGCGTGCCGCTGGATCCTGGATACAGGATTTCAAGTCCCTTCGGATTCCGAATCAATCCCTACACGGGACGAGCGAAGAATCACGATGGTGTCGATATGGCGATCGCCTCTGGCACGCCTATCTATGCCGTTCATGACGGTACCGTTACCTTTTCGGGAGTAAGCGGCTCTTTGGGCGGTCCGAACGGTGGTGGTTCCGGGTACGGAAACCTTATCAGGATCGACCATGGTGACGGCATCGGATCCGGTTATGGCCATCTCAGCAAACGAATCGTCAGCAATGGCGAGAAGGTTCGAGCTGGTCAGGTGATCGGATACGTCGGTTCGACAGGTGGTTCTACTGGTGCGCATCTTCACTTTGAGATCAAGGAAAACGGGCAGTTCATCAACCCGGATCCCTTCATGGAGAAGAATGGCGCCGACATATCACCTTGAGCAAAAGACGAGCTCAGTCTTTACAAAAAAGAGCCAGTCTCAAGTCTGTTACTTGAAACGGCGTAGGCCGTACCTACGAACTGCTTCGCGTTGAGGCGGATCGCTCCATTACGAGTGATCCGCCTCCGCGAGCAAGCACCTCATTTTGAGGTGCTTTTTTCATTTCGAATTGCTATAATAAGCGCAGGTACTATACACACTGGAATTATCAAAGCGTCCCTGGTCACCTTCATACGATTACAAGCTCCCCGTCGCGTATATCAGATAACGGTCTGCGTATGCCACCGGATAGCTCCATACAATAAAACCCGTTACAGCTAAGCAGTTCGTTTTAGTTGTTTTTTGTTTATTAAGACCATGGAGATATGTATGAAGACTATGACTCATTTTGAAGAACAAGGTTACATCGAGCTACCACGACGCTCAAGTGGACCAATAAAAATCGACGCTATTCTCGAAGCACGGATGAAAGCGTTCTTACGCGCCCGCCGCGTTCGACGGTTCACCTTTTCGAAGTAAATGAAAGATTTTGGTATTATAAAGTGATGACTAATGACGATAAAAAAGATACGCCTATCATCGTATGGTTCCGTCTCGACCTTCGCACGCATGATCACCCGGCGTTACATACGGCTATACAAGAGTCTGACGAAATTATTCCCGTATATATATTTGATGAAGATGAGATATCCGGGCCGACATCAAGCTCAAACCGTAATAGGTTCTTGTTAGAAAGTCTGACAGATTTGAAAGAGTCATTGAAGAAAGCTGGAGGTGATTTAGTCATACGTCATGGCGATGCCAAAAAAGCGTTAGTCGAACTAGCGGACGAGACCGGGGCTAAGTCGGTGTACTATACCGCAGAGTATTCGCCATCATCATTGAAGCGGGATAAGAACATCGAAGAAGCGTTAAGCAGCAATGGTATCGAAGCTCGTTCATTCGGCGGTTACTTGGCCGTGAGCTCCTTGCAGAAGTTGCTGACGAAAACCGGCACTGAATATAAAGTATTCACGCCATTTTGGAAAACATGGTCCGAAGTGGTACGGCGGGACGTAGTACCAGCTCCTAAGGTGATGCGCATTCCGAAAGTTGACTTAGGTACGCTTCCAAATCTTAAAACTATTTCAAACAAGGACGAACTCTCAGCTGATGTCGTTCGGGGTGGTGAAATGGAAGCACGGTCCCATCTCCATGCCTTCCTTGATGGCCCGATTGACGACTACCGCGCCGATAACAATGACATGGGAAAAGAAGGAACGTCAAAGCTTAGTCCGTACCTTCATTTCGGATGCGTCAGCGTACGAGAAATCGAAACGTTACTTCCGGATTCGGAAGGCGCTCGTTCGTGGCATCGCCAGTTAGCATGGCGTGACTTTTATCACTATATATTATTTCACTTTCCTCACCCCGAGCGAGAGTTCCAAGAACGCTATCGCAATTATCAATGGTCGAAACGTCCGCAGCTGCTGAATGCTTGGAAAGAAGGTCAAACTGGATACCCCGCGGTCGATGCGGCTATGCGTCAGCTAAAGAAAGAAGGGTGGATGCACAACCGTGGCCGTCTTATTGTCGGGTCGTTTCTTACGAAAGACTTGGGCATAGATTGGCGTGAAGGTGAACGCTACTTCATGAAGTGGTTGCTTGATGGCGATACGGCAAACAATAACGGTAACTGGCAATGGATCGCGAGCGTTGGCGTTGACCCGGCGCCGTTGTTCAGGCGATTGTACAACCCGTCATCTCAACGTGACAGGTATGACCCTGAAGGGGTGTATGTACGTACCTACATTCCTGAACTCAAATTGGTTCCCGATAAATACTTAAGTGAACCATGGAAAATGTCGATCGAAGACCAGCATACCTACAGATGTATCATCGGGAAAGATTACCCAGCTCCAATCGTGGATCATAAAGAAGCTCGTGCCGCTGCCCTCGAACGGTATCGGTCAGTATAAACTAGAACGTAGCCATTTCAGTAAAAAAATATACAGAAAAAAGTATCTTATCCCCGTATGATAGCTAAAAAGGGAGAAAAAATGGATACGGTAGATCTCATCGATCAGCTTGTTGATCGAATTGAACAATTAAAAGAAATAATGCAAATTAAGACAGGTGGCTTCAATGTAGATGCCTTGTTATTGCAGTCGATCGCAGATCATGCCGACGGAGCGACGCTGACTGCGATCATAGAAGATATCGAACGCTTTATTTTCAAACTGGACGAAGAAAGCGGCAACGATTATTAACAGAACGGCGTTATGTCACGAATAGATAAAGCTCTCATGGAAAAACTTTCCGTTGCTGTCGTTATACCCGTTTTTAATGAAGAAAAGTATTTAAAGGCTTGTCTCGATGCGTTAAGCCGGCAAACGCTACTGCCGGATATTGTTTTTATCGTCGATAATAACTCAACTGACACTTCCGTAAGTATCGCCAGTGAATACCGCTTCGTAAATGTAGTACGAGAACCTCATCAGGGGATATGTGCAGCGACGAAGCACGGTCTCGATAGGGCAGCGATGAAGTTCGACCTACTACTCCGCTGTGATGCTGATTGTCGGCCGGAAAAAGACTGGATTGAAAAGGTAGTGGTGGCCTTTGCTAAGCGAAAAAACACCGTCGCTGTGACGGGGCCTGGTATAGTCTACGATGCGCCGGCCACAGGAAGAGTGTTGTTTGATTGGTTTTATATGAAACCCTATTTCTTTTTTGTGGGATTAGCGTTAAAACGAAAGCCGCTCTTTGGTTCGAATTTTGCTATCCGATCAAGTACGTGGAGTGAAGTTTCGTCTCGAACCCATCTTTCGGACTATCAAGACATCCATGATGATATCGATATTAGCTACCATCTACCTATGGAAGGATTAATTGAGTATGAACGTACTTTACGTATGCCGATCTCAGCACGACCCTTCAAGTCGGTCAGTAAGATGGGAGCTCGTTACAAAGCAGGCTTCAAAAGTATATTCTTGCACTGGCCGGAACAAGCACCTTGGAAGATACGTCCGTAACCTGTAAGATGAATCTATGAAAACAGGTGATCACGTCGCATGGCAATGGGGAAACGGGCTTGCCCAAGGAATTATTAAATCGGTTCACCACGAGCCGACTACCATAACGAGCAAAGGCAAAACCGTAAAACGTAATGGTACCGCCGATAATCCGGCGATAGTCATCAAACATAAGTCAGGTAACGATGTATTGAAGTTAGCAAGTGAAATACAAAAAACAGACAAGGATACCAAATGAGTTTTGTTACTAAGCTGACTTACGTTAAAAAGCAGCTTGAAAACGACGATGTTTACACCTTCTTTTTCAAGCCTGCTAAGCCGATCAGCCACAAGGCCGGTCAGCACGGGTTATTTATACTCCCAGGGCTTTATCGGCCACACCCGTTCACGCTGTCTTCGTCTCCCACGGAAGAACATGTCACATTTACTACCCATACGGGCACTGGCAGCCGCTTCAAAAACCGGCTTATGCACCTTACCGCTGGCGATACGATGATTCTTTCGGGACCAATACTAAACTTCACTTTCCAAAAGAATATCACCCGATACGTATTTCTTGCTCAAGGCGTCGGCATTACGCCTTTTCGCTCTATGCTTACCTATGCGCATTCGAAGCAGTTGCCCGTTACCACGACGCTAGTTCATGTCGATAGTAAAGGCCATACTTTCATGGAACTTACGACGACATACGCTACTGGTGCATTTTACCCAACTACTCCGGATGAGTTTCGTGAAATAGTAAAGAAACTAGATAAGAGCCAAGCCTATTATCTATCCGGTAGCCCTCGATTCGTTTCCGCGACAAAGGAATTGCTTAATGAGAATGGTGTCGTTAAAGCTAATATCAAAACAGATTCATTCCTAGGCTATTAAACACCCCTTAGTATAGCGGTTGTGTTTTTACACTGCATATTGTTTACTTAACATAGATAACTTGTAGAAATCGGTAGGGAAAATAGATGGCACCATTATATAGATGGGATGGAAGCAGTTGGAAACGTCTTGGCGATGGCAGCAGCGGATCTGCGCCAAGTGGAAATAAGAAAGTCGCCGTACTTGGTGACTCTAAGGCATATCAGGGCGGTACGGGCGAAGACGCGATCAAGCAAGCGTTGAATAATGTAGGCATAAGTAACGCTGACGTATATGTTTCTGGGGTTACCAGCCGAGCTGCGTGGGGTGGAGCCGTGACTCCGACAGTGCAAACTTCATGGGACGACATGATCTCATCAGGCTTCAACCCTGACATAGTGATTACTATTCTTGGGGGTAATATACGTACCAGCCAACAATCCACCTGGGAATTCCAGTTTAATGCCTTACTTGATTACATCTCAAATGGCTCTCGACAAATATTTTGCATGAACTTGGCATATGCCGATAGTAGCGATGGTGCACCATTCAATGCATGGTTTGAGCCGTATATCGCTACGAAAGGTGCACAGCTCATCGATCAATATGCGATGATGCGCGACCGAGAAGCGAATGGACGGACAATAGCATGGTACACCGATAACGTCCATATGCAGTCGGGCGATAACGGCTACGGGCTTATCAATACCCTTTTGGCGGAAAGGGTCGCATACTTTTTAGACGACACTATTCGACCAGCTGGCCCAGAATGGGTTCGCTATGAAGATATTGCCGCAAGCGGTACCGACCTTCAACAAGTAGTCAATAGAGTAACTGCTAACCGTAAGCTTTCTCTTCCAGCCGGTACTTTTATCATTCCGCCAAATTTTGCGAACGGATATATGGATGGAATACGCATCGCACACCAAGACTGGGGGGCCGGGTGTCGAGGTATCGGAGGTGCGGGCGGCTTGAATAAACCTGTACAAAACGGTATCGGTTCCGGTTCGCAAAAAGCCGTAGGAGCACGAACGATTTTGCGTATCGAATCATCGAATCGTTCAGTGATAAACTCAAACGGCGTAAATACTTGTTATTCCATCAACGCCAGTCCGGTAGGAGAAAACACCTCGGTATTTGTAGAATTCCGTAATTTCCAACTTGATTCCACCGTCGCTCACGACCATGGCGGCTTACGTATAAGCGGGCCGAAATTTAAAATCGAAAACGTCCTTATTACTGGAACGAAGGGCTCCGATAAGATGCCTCCAGGTGAAACGGGTGGTATTAGCATTTGGAAATCAACCGGTGGCCAAGCGATTACGCGCACGGATTACTTGAATGGTACTGCTGACTCGAAGGCAAGTGGCGTGGTGCGCAACACCGAAGTTGATGGTCGTCGTGGCGCAACGAGAGTGTCATCTTCAACGGTCATGCCGAATAGTTCGCGCGGGCTCATATTCGAAAACTGTTATTTCCACCATACGCTTACGGGCGGAGGCGGTATCGCATGGTATTACACTGATGACTCACTCTGCGTTAATACACGCTCGGAATATATTGGTTCCGGCCCGGGTCAATTACAGGGATATTCCTTCAATCATGAACAATCGACGCGAATTACATATATCAACCCGGTAATGATATGTGATCGGAATACCGTCGGGGGTACTTTACATATGAGCTTGAACTCCGTAGGCACTGCCGGTGTCGTACCCGACTGCGTACTTACGGTCTACAACCCGACGTGGGATGCGACCGCCATAGGCGGCGGCCAGCTATGCATAGAGACATGGACGGTAAGCGGCCAGCAACAACGTCGACGCCCAGACGTATACGACGCAAATGGTAACCCATTAGCATTTACTTACATAAATTCATATATTTAGTCCTGAACTTTACGTTGACCACAAACCATGATATTTTTATTACAAAGCGATAAGCATAAGGTAGATAGGGAGAATACATAATGGCACGATTACCCTCACCGGGATCAGACCAAGGGAAATGGGGAGAAATCCTCAACGACTTTCTTAGTGTCGAGCACAATCCGGACGGCTCGTTAAAAGCTGGCGCCTCACTTGGTACGAAGTACGCTAAACCAGGTTCGGGTATTCCCGAATCAGACCTGGCGGATGACGTACGAACTAAACTTAACGCTACACCTACCGCGCACACGCACGTTAAATCCGACGTTGGCCTTGCGAATGTCGACAACACCAGTGACGCGAACAAGCCTATCTCAAACGCTACTCAAGTTGCCCTTGATGCCAAAGTAAATACTTCAAGCTTATCGACTGTCGCTACGACCGGTAACTATACAGACCTCATTAATCGACCTACGCTTACCGGTAATAACATGGGCGATCAAACACTTAGTATCAGCGGCGCAAACCTTACTATCTCAGGAGCGAATGGCAATACCGTCGTATTACCTTCGGGCAGCACTGGTTCGGCCGGATGGGGAACCATTTCCGGCACTCTTTCCGACCAATCTGACCTTCAAGCGGCTCTTGACGCCAAACAGGCGGCTGGCAGCTATGCGACAACATCATCCGTTACTTCAAGTTTGGCGACAAAACTTGATGCAAGTCAAAAGGCTGCGGTAAACGGTGTTGCCAGCCTTGATGGTAATTCGCATGTTCCTGCGGCTCAGTTAGGGAGCGGTACGGCGAATAATACAACGTATCTGCGCGGTGATGGTACATGGGCAACCGTAGATGGCGGCTCAGGTACGGTGACAGTCGCCGATATTACCGATGCGACTACGACCGGTCGTAGTGTACTGACTGCAACGGATATATCCGCGGCACGTACTGCCATAGGAGCTGGAACATCCAACTTAGAAATTGGTACGTCAAGTACGACAGCTGCAGCCGGAAACCATACGCATACAAAAGCTGATGTCGGTCTCGCAAATGTCGATAACACTTCGGATTTAGCGAAGCCGGTATCGACGGCTACCCAAGCGGCTTTGAACGTTAAGATGAACCGGGCTGGAACTGGTGCGCTTCGTATGTGGCCTGCTTCGACCGCATTTCCGACGTCCGGTATGGTAGCTGGTGACTTATTCCCTCACATAACTGGAGTTTAATTCAGTGGCTTTACGTGTCAACCGAGCTGATTCGTCGGAAATATCAAACGGAACTGTCGTTACAGCGGCCTTATCGGCAACTGCCGGTGATGGTTTCAGTGGTTCGGCCGGAGCCGGGGGAAGTCGTGTTTTTAGTACTGAGCAACGAACGAGCGGTAGCTATTCGTACAAGCTGACGACTGTTACAGGTAACTCTACGATCTTAGTGTGGTCAGGTTATGCCAGTACTATGCTGTCTGCATCATTCGATTTCTACTTGACTGATTTACCCAGCGTAACGTCGGAAATTTCGGTGGTATACGACAATAATGCTTCGATCATTGGTCGCGTAACGATACTTGCGAATGGTAACGTAGGGATCATGGAGGCGGCAGGAGGCATCGTGTCGACATTGACCACAGGGTTAACGGCGGATACGTGGTATAGGTTGGAATATGCGATCGGCGTTGGGTCGGGTAATGGAATCATACGCGTAGCAGTGTATCCTCAGGCATCGACGACCGCCATTGCCTCTTACGATAACTCGGCTCGCAATACAGGCACGAACCCAATCGATAATATTCAATTCGGTAAGCCTGTCGGAAACTCGTCATCACCGTATACCATATATCTCGACGGCCTCAGGGCCGACGATACGACGACAACTCTTCTTGGGCAAGATCAGTTAATCACGTCTAAGGTAATGTATACATGGACGGGAACCGTATGGGCACCTGTTCAACTGCACTACTATAACGGTTCGAGTTGGCGGCCGATTGAAGAGTGATGCTCAAAAAGGTTTCTTAAAGGCTTTTTTGATATCATATAGAGATGAAACGTATCAAAAATCACATGCGCACCTCCGAAGGAAAAATACGGGTTAAGTTTTTCTGGCTCGCCAGTATTATTATCAGCGTTATACTTACGATAGTGTTAAACGTCGTTTTGAACGTTATTCTTTAGAAGTTTTTTTGATTTAATTCCTCGTACGATCAAAACGACACAACCGACCCATACGGCGCTCACGAGCCAACCACCAAGAATATCGGTAGGGTAATGCACTCCAAGATATAGTCGTGAAAAGCCAATAACGAACATGAATAGTACCCCGAGAACTAAAGCGAGGTAACGGTAACGTGTGTACCAAAAAACGGCGATGACGCTGAAAGCGAACGCGCTGCTTGCCATGGCGTGACCACTTGGGAACGAAAAGCTTGCTTCGTTGATCAGCTGTTCCCACAAATCCGGTCGAGTACGTTCGAATATCGACTTCAATATGACATTGATCAGTGCCGCACCGGCCACGCCGGAGCCTAGGAGAATCATATCTCGATACTTATGCCTTAAACCCAAGAGTGCCAACAGTATTCCACCAAATCCAATGATACCGATGAAATCACCTAAGTGAGTTACGGTTAAGAAAAAGTGATCCCAAAAAGGCGTTGCACCACCGTAAATATGAAGTAAGATGGCTTCGTCAAACCACAAAGTATCTCCTTCTAGTACTTCATCGGCTAAGGCGACGAATAAAACGGCGCATGCGGCAAAGACAGCGAAAGCAGCTACTAATCTAAGTAATAGGGGAATGGTAACGCGCGAAGTAAATGATTGAAGCATTGTGCTTATTCTACAGTATAGATTCATAAAACTTCTTGAAATTGACTTATTTGACAAAATATGGTAATATGAAGGTATGAAATATACTCTTAGCCTCACCTCAGTTCGTCGTTTCATCATATCAACTGTCATGGCTCTGTCGCTGGTCGCTCCAGCTGCAGCTATCCTGAACCCTGTTGCACCGCAAGCGAGTGCGGCAACTACCTGTAAATATCCTGTACATACAAGTAGGCAGGCGTCGACTACGCCGGTGGCGTCCGTTCCGATCGCTTCATACTCCACGACTGACGGAGATATTTTAGCGGGTGCTGCATACAATATTTCGAGTAAATCGTACCTCGCTATCGGTGGTAACTTCGACAATATCATATTGTCATCTGGTAAAAAAATCCCTGCGCAAAACTTCGCGATTCTTGACGGCACAAGTGGTGCGGTCGTCTATGCCGGCAAAAATATAAACTCATTCGTCTATTCGATTTCACAACGTGATAACACTGTCTACGCTGGTGGTGGTTTTACGAACTTCAACGGCGTAGCGCGTAAGTATATCGCCGCCGTCAACGCGACTACCGGTTCTCTGACTTCATGGAACCCTGGCGCAGCATCTAAGGTCGTGGCAATTGCGGCCGGTACTAAAACCGTATATTACGCGGGAGGCCATATTCGTGCCGTCGATACAGCCGGAAAAAGTGTCTATACCGCTACTGTAGCGGGTGGCCCTGTACGTGCACTGCTGCTTTCGCCAGGTCAAACCGGTCTATATGTTGCCGGGCTGTTCGAATCAGTCGCTGGATACAAGCGTCACGGATTGATGGAATTGACAGCTGCAACCGGCAAGCCAATCACCACTTTTACGCCTACCTTACGTGCCGATAGCGGCGTAGGTGAAAAAGGTGACTGGGATGGTGAAGAAGGCCTCGCTCTTGCGTGGGACGGTAGCTATAGCCCTCAGCGCTTAATTCTTGGATACGGGGGTGCAAAAAATAACGGCGTCGCATCAATTAACGCCGCGAACGGCTCTGGTTATTGGAACCACGCCGTCGAGGGTGATGCGCAAGCTGTTGGCATCGCCGGTACGACTTATATCGCCGGTTACCACCGTAGCCATGGTAATAATATCGGCTGCCCATACCCGTTCTTCGGTACCTCGTTCGCAGCCAGCAACGGAGCGATCCAATCCTACTGGAACCCTAAGCTCAGCGGTTTCCAGTCGAACGAAGACGGTGGTAATAACGGCATCCAAGCTATGGCAATTAACACTTCGTTGAAACGAGTATATCTCCTTGGTGCGTTTACGAAATATGGCGGCACCTGTGACGCTGCCATGGTAGCCTGTACCGGTGGAACGCCCCGACAAAGTATCGCAGTTTACATTTATAACTAATTGATACTTGTAAGATATTTTACAGTCTCATTAAAATCTAAGGTATATAGTATGCCTAGAGCGTTTCGCTCGACAAACCGCATTAAAATTAAGGGGTAAGATGGACGTATCTACAGCAATTACATTGCTTACAATCAATCTCATAGTCCTCTCGATTGTTATTATTTCAATCATTGTTGTGACGATCGTACTGATTGTGAAGCTAAACAAAGTAGCTAAGAATGTTCAGCAAACTACCGCCAATGTCGCACACATTAGCGAGTGGTTTTCACCGATGAAAGTATTCGGCGAACTGGCCAAGGCTATAAGTAAATTTAAGAATCGATAAACAAAGGGAGAATGAACATGGGAAAAGCAAGTAGCGTACTTCTAGTAGCAATCGGTAGTTTTATTGCCGGAGTTCTGTTAGCACCTAAAAGCGGCAAAGAAACACGTCAGGATATCATGGATAAGACTAACGACTTCAAAGACAAAGCCACCGAAGGTTTCAAAGAAGTAAAGAATGGCGCAGCGTCAGTTAAAGATGAAATTGCTGATGGCATCGAAAACGTTAAAGGTATCGCGAAAGATGCGACCGGAGACGCGAAACGTACCGCAGCCCGTTTGAAGAACGAAGCGACTCGCCGAGCCGATTCCGTAAAGGAAAAGACTCAACGTACTGCTGACGACGTAAACGACACAGCTCGATAATTCGTATCAAATAAAAAAGAGGCAGTCATATGCCTCTTTTTTTATGTTCTTTATTCCTCGATAAAGCCACCGGACTGGTGCTTCCATAACTTTGAATACGAACCCTTCGCTTGCACGAGTTCGTCATGGGTACCTTGTTCGACGATCTCACCATCGCTGAGTACGACAATTCGGTCAAGCTTGGCAATCGTAGACAGACGGTGAGCAATGACGATACTCGTACGGCCTTTCATAAGCTTCGCTAAGGCGTCTTGAATGAGCGTCTCGCTTTCACTATCAAGTGCCGACGTAGCTTCATCAAGCACCAAGATAGGCGCATCCTTTATGATTGCCCGGGCGATAGCAATACGCTGACGTTGACCGCCGGATAGTTTGACGCCTCGTTCGCCCACGACCGTATCTAAGCCTTGTGGCATTTTCTTAATGAACTCCCAGGCATGAGCCTGTTTGGCAGCTTTGACGATTTCATCGTCGCTTGCCTTAGGTTTACCATAGGCAATATTTTCACGAATCGTGCGATGGAAGAGCAATGGTTCTTGCGGAACGTAGGCTACCGAACTACGCAGACTTTGCTGCGTGACCTTTGCGATACTTTGGCCATCGAAAAGTATTTCACCTGATTGGATGTCGGTAAAGCGCAGTAGCAGCCGGGTCAAGGTTGTTTTGCCGGAACCTGAAGGCCCGACGAATCCCACTTGTTCACCCGCTTTGATGGTAAACGACAGGTTCTTGAAGAGCATATCTTCCGGTAAAGCATCGGCGTGACGGAACGCGACGCCTTTAAATTCGATCTTACCTTTGTTCAACTTCAGTTTCTTGGCCCTCGGCACATCCACTACCGAATGAGCTTCCTGGAGAATGTTCGTCATTTCGTAGGCATCACCGAACGCACGTGAAGTCGCCCGCAGAATATTATTGAACCCCCAGAGTTGGCCTAATATCTGTGTGCTGTAAGTAATCGCCAATACAAGCGTACCGATTTGGACGGCGAACCATTGTTGGCCACCGACCAATACGATAAAGGCCAAGCCGCTTAAAGCGACGATCACGATACCGAAACCAATATCCCGTTTCGTCGAAGCGATCATCAAGTTATTGGTCGCGGTGAGGGATTTCTTGTTAAGTATATCGTAACGAGACCGTTCCAGTTCTTCATGGGCGTTACCCTTGACGGCCATAATGTTCGTGATGCTATCCGCCAACTGGCCGCTGAGCTTTGTTTTGGTTTCAGCTTCAGCGATAGTTAGTTTTTGCACTTGCCTAAAACTCAATGTCGCGATGAGCATGAAGAGTACCGCGAAGACGGCGATACCAACCGTGAACAACGGCAGTTGCGGGCCAAGAATCAGGAAGGTGAATATAAATGAGAACAACAACGGGAGCAAGTTGAACATCACCATGTTCGAAAGAACGACGAACGAGGATGAAAACTTGTTCACCTGCGATACCAGCGACCCTCCGAAACGGGCGTTATGAAAGTCGAGCGACTGCGTCGCTAATGTGTCGAAGCTTTTGCGGTTAAGCCCGTAGACAACTTTCGTTTCCAATTTCCACCCGAAAAACAGCACTGCACGCCACAGTACCAACTCTCCTAAAGCCGTCGAAGCGATGTAGGCGATGATCCATGGCATAAAGGTCGGGAATAAATTCGCTGTGTCATACGAGTTTGTCGTGAGCTCATTAATAACATGCGACACAATCCAAGCGGTTGCGTACGTATTTAAGAATATGGCCAACGGAATGAAAATAAGCGTTGGTATAAGCAGTTTTTTATTTTGACGCACCTCTCCCCAGTACAGGGCGAGCGTCTGTTTCATCGAAGTAAAATTGTTAATCATCATTCTTAATAGTATATACAACTATGTTTGTTATCATAAGTACATGAGCTCAATTTATACTGCCTATAAAGATAAAATAATCGTCGTCGCCGGTGGAGCGTCCGGCATGGGCGAACATTTGGTACGTCAACTTTCAGTGTTTGCCAAAACGGTTATCATTCTTGATCGAAATAAAAAAGCTAGCAAAGAATTAGTGAATATTTTAGCTGGTGAGGTAGTTTTCGAATATGTCGAAATGACCGATACCAAAGCGGTCAAAAAGGTACTACGTCATATCAATAAGGCATATGGTCCTATAGATTATTTCTTCAACAGCGCCGGTAGTTTTTTAGCCGGTGAAATGCGCGACACGCCGGTGGAGGACTGGTACACCATAACGGAAAGTAATGTTCACCCCATCATCAATGGCACCACGGCAATCTATGAAATCATGCAAAAAAACGGCCACGGCCATATTATCAACGTCGCCTCCGCCGCCGGGTTGATGCCAATACCGGTAATGAGCATTTATGGCGCTACGAAACACATGGTAGTCGGTTTGACATTGGGGCTCCGCATCGAAGCGAAAACGCTGAATATAAATGTAAGCGTAGTCTGCCCTACGGTCGTCGAAACACCTTTGTACGACACCGCCCTATACGACGGGGTAAATAAATCAAGCGCCTTGAATTATTTAAAGAATCACGCGAAGGTACAGCAGCCACAAAAAGCTGCCAGCCGAATCATTAAAAGTACGGCCAAAAATAAAGCCGTCATACATACTTCCATGAGCACGAAATTAGGCTGGGCCTTTTATCGTCTTTCACCGTCGTTGTATATCATTGCCTCGCGGCGGTTCATCAAGCTCTATCGAACGACGTGGCGTATTCATAAATAGTAAATATTCTTACAGTATTCATTTTTCACCTATCCTATAATCGACGTATTAATAGGAGATATCATGCAAGAAGACGAACAAGAATTTACTGACGTATCCAGCGACCCGACAGCCGACGAGCATTTACCAGTAGCAGGTGAAATTGTCGAACCAGATGATCAAATTTCTGAAGATGATTTAGACGTTTAGATGGCTCATTCAAGCTCTCACCTTACTCCCGTAGCAATCGGGCTCATCATGGTCGGATTTGGTATCAATCAACTTATTCATTCGAAAAAATGGACAGGATACATACCGAAACCGCTCACTGTAGTATCACCGGTCGAACCCGAAGTGATCATCAAAGCACATGGCAGTGGTAATTTTCTACTTGGGCTTGCCTATATTCTGTTTAATGGAAACAAAGCGGTTCAATGGATCGTGTCGGGCTGGTGGCTTAACGTTATGATTTTGTGCGGCTTGCATAGCTGGAAAGAAGGAGCGCGAGATATGCCTATTTTTCTTACGACGCTTGCGTTAGCGCTGAATGACAAGAAACACGACTGAAATACACGTAATTAGTTCATAATAGATTTATGAACAAACTTTCTTTAGCTGAATTTAGCAGCCTTATCGAAACGCAATCCCTCAAGCCTCGCCTAAAAAGCGAGTTACGCTTTGTTGCAAGCACGGAAAGTATATCAGACGAAGAATGGGCGGATAGGGAATTACTTGCCATATCGGATCGAAACGGAAACAAAGGAGTATTGCTGGTATCACAGGATGATTTGCTTTACGTCCTACCTTATGAATTCAAGAGTGGTATAACGAGCTCGTCAACGGGACGTTCGCAATCGATCATATGTAACTTTTGCCAAACATGGCAGTACGGTGATAAAGCTGGAAGTATCAGTTTTACGAAAAGCCGCACCACCAACGTCAGTTACTTATGTTGCGCCGACTTAAAGTGCAGCATGCACGTTCGCACCAAAACACTAGCGGCACATACGTCTCGTGCTCAATTGCGAGAAGACCTTACGAACGAGCAACGGATCGAACGACTTGAAACACGCCTAAAGCGCATACTATCTGAATTACCGGTTGAACCTATACGGATTCAATTATAATTTGTTATACTTTAAGTAAATTACTATAAAAAATATAGCAAAGTGATACGTATGACTGACAAAGATATAGCAAAAATACAGTTCGGGCTCGATTCGTTCGGAGACTTACCGGTAGACGACGGTAAGGTATTTACCCACGCCGAGGCGATTCGACAGGTCGTGAAAGAAGCCGTTTTGGCTGATTCGTTAGGTATAGATGTCATAGCCCTCGGTGAACACCACCGGCCTGACTTTTCGATATCGAGCCCTGAAACGGTACTGGCCGGTATTGCCACCCAAACTAAAAATATCAAGCTGGCCTCAGGTGTAACCGTATTGAGTTCAGATGACCCGGTACGAGTATTCGAACGGTTCGCTACCCTAGATGCACTTTCAAACGGGCGCGCACAAGTCATTCTCGGAAGGGGCTCGTTTACCGAATCATTCCCGTTATTTGGTTTTGAGATGAGTGATTACGAAACATTATTCGAAGAGAAAATCGAACTTTTCTCACAGTTATTGAAGGAAAAGCCAGTCACCTGGTCGGGTACAACCCGTGCCTCATTGGAAGAGGCGGATGTTTACCCGAAAACCGAATCCGGTCATCTCCAAACGATGGTCGGGGTTGGTGGGTCGCCGCAATCAGTCGTACGGGCCGCTCATTACGGATTCCCTTTGATGTTGGCGATTATCGGCGGCTCACCAGAGCGATTCGTACCATATGTCGACCTCTATAAGCGAGCAGCCAAAGAATTTGGCACACCAGTTCATCCGATAGGTATGCACTCGCCAGGCTTTATCGCCGAAACCGACAAAGAAGCTCGGGCGATAGCCTGGCCGGCCCACAAAAAGAATTTTGATAGGATCGGTAAAACACGTGGCTGGGCGCCGATCACTCGCGACCACTTCATACAGGAGGTCGAACACGGGTCACTGTATATCGGTTCCGTCGAAACAGTCGCGCAGAAAATTGCACGTTCGATTAAAACATTGGGCGTCGAACGGTTCGACATGGTGTACGGGGGTGGCCCGATGCCGGCCAGCGCGCGGCTTAAGATGATCCAGCTATATGGTGAAAAGGTCATTCCTCGGGTTCGGGAAATTTTAGCTGAGGACGGCAAGTAAGTGCTGCGTCCAAAAAGCATCGGCATAATCGGTGCCGGCAAGGTAGGTATAGTTTTGGCGCAATTAGCATTGAAAGCTGGGTATGAGGTATACATAGCCGGATCGGGAGATGCAAGAAAGATTGCTCTGACCATCTCGGTCTTAGTGCCCGGTGCAGTCGCATTGAGTAGCGAAGAAGTTGTTCGAAAAGCCGATGTCGTTATACTCGCAATTCCTTTGGGCACGTATAAAGAGCTCCCGAAAAACTCATTGAGCGGCAAGATAGCCATTGATGCCATGAATTACTGGTGGGAAGTAGATGGCGAACGACCTGACCTGACTGACTCCTCGATATCTACCAGCGAAAGCGTGCAAAGCTTCTTGAAAGAATCACGCGTCGTTAAAGCGTTCAATCATATCGGCTATCACGATTTATATGACGAAACACGACCAGCCGGTACACCTGGTCGAAAGGCTGTCGCTATTGCCGGTGACAACCCTTCGGATATCGAAGTCGTGACAGAGATAGTCGACAAGTTCGGCTTTGATCCAGTATACATTGGTTCGTTACACGATGGAAAAAAACTTCAGCCTGGCAGCCCTGTATTTGGTGCTCATGTCAACGCTGAAGAGCTGAAGGGCATGATTGCAAAAACGTAGCATTCAAAGCCCTCATTCCTTTCAATGACCCCTTGAAACTGCTATACTTATAGAAAGTAATGGATCAAGTGTTAAATGACATCACTACCTTTTTCTTAGAACCGAACGCTTATCGTTCGGTACTTATTTTGATAGGCTCAATTATCATCACTTACTTTCTCAGTAAGTTTTTAGCCGCTGGGATCGTGAAGATAGCCCAAGCCGTGTCGGTACGTTCCGATAATGAGTCGAACGAGGATCGTTTCATTCGATTACGGCAAGTTGAAACATATCTCAGCGTGACGATCGCGATTATTCGAGCAACTGTCGTAGCGGTAGTGGCCTATGTCGTCTGGCGCATGATTAGCCCGATGGCCAGCAGTGGTGCGGCGGCAATTGGTGCCAGTGCGTTCTTCATCGTGTTCGCTGGTCAGACCTTAGGAATGATTCTACGTGATATCACCGCGGGTGCCATCATGATAATCGAACAATGGTTCAATGTCGGTGATTTCGTTAAAATCGAACCATTCATCGACGTGTCAGGTGTCGTTGAGCGCCTGACCTTACGTTCGACTAAATTGCGAAGCCTGAGTGGTGAAATTGTTTGGGTACACAACCAGCAAATACAAGCGGCGCACGTAACGCCGCGCGGTGTTCGTACGCTTGCCGTCGACGTATTCGTCCGAGACAAGGAAAAGGGTCTCAAGACTTTGAAGGAATTAAAGAATGCCGTTCCGGTAGGGTCGACTATGCTCGCGAAGCCACTGCAGATCGGAAAACCAGAAGAATGGGGTAATTCATTGTGGCGAATTACCATAACTGGTCAAACTGCTCCGGGCCGAGAGTGGTTGATTGAGAACTTTTTCGTCAATGCTATCAAGGAAATAGACTCAACGGTACGTAATAAGATGAATCGCGTTTTCGTATACGAACCGATCGCTCGGTATGCCGATCCGGTCGCCGACAAAAAGTTCAAGCGAGCCGTGCGCGCTCATAAAAGTAATTAATCTTTTCTCGGTAGACTGCTTTTGCCATTGTGCCAAAATCCGCAGTATTCACACACATACTGCTGAAGGCTTCTTGCCGGCGAATTGAGCTCTGCGTCAAGCTCAGTACTGTATTTACGTTTCTTTTTATTACCCGCGAAGCAATATTCAGCAGGGTTTGGCTGAAGAGGGTTGGCAGGGGAGCGGTGAGGATGTTTCATTATTATTAGTATACGCTTTTATTGGTTCGAACCCCTGGTATTAGATGATCCTTGCGGTATACCGAATATGCTATACTATCGTCTATGAATACTCCTACCGAGAAACTAACGCCACGTCACCCACACGTAAAAATCGTCCGTCATATCGTTCCAGATGAAACCGAACCGGTCGTCAAGCCTTCAAAAGACAGGTTCCACCGTATTTCAATGCTCGTTTCAAGCAAGCTTGGCTCACCGATTGCTTTTTTGCTCGCAGTACTTCTCATTGTCGTCTGGGTTTTGACCGGGCCGCTGTTTAACTTCTCCGACACCTGGCAGCTCGTTATCAACACTACGACCACCATCGTCACTTTCTTGATGGTATTCGCTATTCAGAACACACAGAATCGCGATGCACGGGCAATGCAGCTCAAGCTCAACGAACTTATCAAGGGCAGCCGTGGCGCTCGTACCGAATTCGTCGACATTGAAGATTTGACCGATACTGAACTTGATATTATGCAGGCGCAGTTCAAAGAACTCCACGACAAGTTACTCGAAAAAAAATCTAACCTATAGTTTTAATGAACCCGAACAAAAATCAAATAGAGGATGCGTCCTCAAAGGAAGACGAAGACGCCTTGAAGGTCATCGAGGCGATCGAAGCCGAAGGGAGCACCGTCAGCTTGTCGAAAACCATCGAGGGTGAACCCGATTTCGCTGCCGTACCTACCATCGACGAAATACAGTCCGAAACGGTTGAAGATGAAACGATTGCTCCTCAAGGGTTCGAAGCCGTTCGCCAACGACAACTTGAAGCATCGAACGACAGAGACGTAGAGGCCGAGCCTGGTGTCGCCGACGTGCTAAGCGCCGAACCGGCGCCTCTGACAAGCGTACCTATCGTAAGGCAAAAGCGATCATATAAAAAACCTATTCTCATAAGTTTTCTTCTATTTCTGCTTATTGGTGCCGGCACGATAGGGTACCTGAAGGTACGATCTCATGAGCCTGGTGAAGCGCAAACGAAATACACCGACCTAAGGAGCGACGACCTACCCGGCGGAAACGGCAAGACAAATACCGTCAACGTACAAACGACCGTTCAGGACAACTCAAAGCCCCAATAAGCGCCTCGCCAGTACAACACCTTACGAAATTTTGGTATACTATCTTATATGAAGCCGATCACCCCTGCGAGTCCGCATGCAATCATTATGGTGGGTATCCCTGGTTCCGGAAAAAGCACTTTCGCCGAGCATTTCGCCGACACATTTAAAGCGCCTATCATCAATGAATCGAGGATAGCTTACGAAGCCAATCTTTCCGACGAGCAAACCGAAGCCGTATCGGCGGTTTTATTAGGTGAAATTCTTAAAATCGACAAAACATTCTTGATCGAAGCGGTCAAGCTTACGAAAACAAAGAGAACTCAATTAGTTGCGACCGTCACGAAAGCCGGTTATCGGCCATTGATCGTGTGGGTGCAAACCGACCCTTACGAAGCCAAGCGCCGAGCTATGAAACCGCTCCCTAACGGCTCAGGTTTAAGCGACCCTGAATTCGATAAAGTGTACAAACACTTCAACGCGCCGACGGCACAGGAAAAGGCGGTTGTGATTAGTGGTAAGCACACTTACGCGACGCAGCTGAAGGTCGTGCTTAAGCAACTTGCCGGGAGTCGTCCGGAAACTCATATAACTCCTCCAAGTCCACGCCAGCCTGGCAACATCGTGGTTCGGTAGCTACTGCTATGCCAATCATCGAGGATCAAGAATTTGGCAAAATAACAGTTCGGAGAAGTGCCAAAGCGACACAAGTACGACTCCGCGTAGCACCTGACGGCACGTTACGTGCTTCGATGCCGATGTATGCGCCACTCTTCTTACTCAAACGATTACTGAAAACGTCGCGGCAAGAGCTTCGGGAGTTGCTCGAACAATCTCAACCAAATACCGAATTCAAGGACGGCCAGCAAATCGGCAAGAGCCATACGATAATCGTCAAGCCTTCGTCACGGTTATCTGCCAAAGCAAGAGGTCAACATATTATTGTCGAGTTGCCAGCTACGAAAGCCCTTACCGATTCGGATGTCATTTGTATCGTAAGAGATGCTGTCATCGCTGCTTTGCGTGTCGAAGCAAAAAGCTATTTGCCGAAACGGCTGGCTTTTCTCGCCAATCAACTAGGTTTTTCGTACGAAAGGGTTCGCTTTTCTCATGCCAGTGGCCGGTGGGGAAGCTGCAGCAGCACTGGTACCATAAGCCTCAACATCGCCCTTATGAAATTACCGTTCGAACTTATCGACTACGTGCTCGTTCACGAGCTTGCTCATACGCGCCAAATGAACCATAGCCAAGATTTTTGGAACCTTGTGCAGCAAGGTGATCCACGCTATAAGCAACACCGTAAGTTACTTAAAGCAGAAGCGCCCTCGATTTAAACAGCACGATATACAAATTACAACGAAGCCGCTATAATCATAAGCACTTATGGAAGAGGGTCTTACATTCACTCAAGCATCCGACAGGGCTATGCGCTACGTCGGTCTTCTTTCGACGATCGTTATTGCGCTTTATAGCTTTTTGATCGCATTCGGCGTCATTACCAGTGATCATTATGCCGGCCCATTCATCACGATCGTTCTTTCGCTGACCTGGATCGCTGTCAGTACCTATTATTTTTTCGTACCGACACATACTCGAACGGCTCGAATATGCCGGTTGATCAATTTTCACCTTATCGCCCTTGCGACGCTGGTGTTTATCATTGGTTTTGCCCAGCCCTTCGCGATGCTATTCGTACTACTATTCATCGCTACGAACTTAAGCTTCGGGCGAAAAGCTTTTATCGCCAGCCTAGGCTCGCTGATCGTCGTGGCGCTTTTGGACGCATTCGTTCGTTTCGGCGATAACCCTACGATGCAATACGAAACTTTGGTAAGCGTGGCTGCGATCGTCTTCCTCGGCATCACTACGGTCGGGTTGATCACCGCCCAAGAAACTCGTCGCAAAACACTGCTCCATAGCCAGGCTCGTGAACGCTTGCAATACGATCGAATTCTCACGATCATAAATAATTTGACCGATGCCGCATTCAGCACCAACGAAAAGGGAAAGATTCTTATGTATAACGCCGCTTCGCTCGACTTATTGGATACGAATGACAGCATCAAAGGCAAAAATATCGGTTCGTTATTCAGCTTGACCGACGCTAACCAGAAGCCGGCCGACCTCTTTACGTTCTTGAAAGAATCCAAAAAGACGACTAGACGTGACGACCTCATCCACACATACAGCGACGGAGAAACTGTTCGCTTAGAAATTACGTCCGCTCCTATCAGAAGTTCGTACAGTTCTCACAAAAAAGGCGAGGAGCAAGGTGGCTATATCGTCATTATCCGCGATATTACGAAGCAAAAAAGCCTTGAAGAAGAGCGTGATGAATTCATTAGCGTCGTGAGCCATGAGCTTCGAACGCCTATCACGATCGTCGAAGGGACGCTCTCGAACTTAGATGTATTGATCAAACGCTCGAAAACAGCTGACCCCGACACGCTCGTGAGTTCGATTACGACCGCCCACGACCAAGTGATGTACTTGGCAAAAATGGTAAACGACTTGAGTACCTTATCGCGTGCCGAACGTGGCGTAGGCGACGCGACCGAAGACATCGACGTGGCCGAATTGCTTCATACGCTTCACCATAAGTATCAGGATGAAGCCGAAATCCGTAAACTTCACCTGGACATCGATTTAGGCACGAAGCTCGGTACCGTCACCGCCAGCCGTCTTTACCTAGAAGAATTATTACAAAACTTCATAACCAACGCGCTGAAATATACGAAAGAGGGAAGCGTCACGCTCCAAGCGAAACGCGTTAAAGATACCGTACGCTTTTCGATCAAGGATACCGGCATCGGGATGAGCCGTGGCGACCAAGTGAAAGTATTCAATAAGTTCTATCGAAGCGAAGATTATCGTATTCGCGAAACGAACGGAACCGGGCTTGGCTTGTATGTATCCAGCAAGCTTGCGCACAAGCTTCGCACCACCATCGAACTAAAGAGTCGGCTTAACCACGGCTCATCATTCAGCTTCGAGTTACCAACGCACTAACATTGACGTTTTACTACTGATGGTGTATAGTTGACTTGACAGTCTGCAGAAGCAGACTTTTTATTTTGGGAGGAAAAAGTGGCAGAGTCTAAAAACGTCACTCGCATCAAGGCAACTGATTCGGCACCCGCCAAAAGCGCTGCTAAAAAAAGTGCCGGCACGAAAGCGGTCAAAGCAACCAAAAAAGTAAAGCAAGCCAAAGAACCAAAAAATTGGTTCACGAAAGCACTTTACGGCATTGGTGGGTATTTCAAAGGTGCCTGGCTTGAGCTAAAGCAAGTTCGCTGGCCGACACGCAAAGCAACCTGGGGTCTTACGCTGGCAGTTATTCTGTTTAGCATCTTCTTCGTCGTGGTTATTTTGCTACTCGATGCCTTCTTTAAATTTATTTTTGAATTAATGATTAATTAATAAGGAATTATAATGTCTAATAATCGATATGACTCATCTCGCCAATGGTACGCCATCCACACTTACAGTGGGTACGAGGAAAAAGTAGCCGACAGTATTCGTCAACGTATTAATGCCGTCGACATGGCTGACAAAATTTTCGACGTCATGGTGCCAAAGGAAAAGCAAATTGAAATCAAAAACGGTAAACGTAAGGTAGTAGAAAAGAAAATTTTCCAAGGGTATGCCCTGGTTGAAATGAAACTAACCGATGAAACCTGGTACATCGTACGAAACACTCCTGGTGTTACTGGCTTCGTAGGTACAAGTACTCAGCCAACTCCCGTGTCTGACGACGAGATCCGTAAGATCAAGAAGCGTATGGGTGTCGAAGACCCTAAGCACTTCATCGACTTCCAGGAAGGCGAAGTTGTCAGCATTACCGACGGTCCTTTCAAAGGCTTCGATGGCTCAATCTCTGAAATCGACAACCAAAAAGGTAAGGTCAAAGTTATGGTCAGCATGTTCGGCCGTGACACTTCAGTCGAGCTCGACGCGCTACAAGTTAAGAAAGTGTAGTTTACCAGTACATTAAAAAGAAGGCTTTACTTATGTGAAGCCTTCTTTTATAGTGACATGAAATGCCTTCACCAGAATCACTTTATGGCGACGTGTCTGTTATTCTTCACAAAGAAAGCGCTCTTTATATTCCACCAGAGGGGTTGCTCCGAGAAGCTCGCCGCGATGAAAAGGAAAAGTATGAAAGTACCGCTTATAGAATCGGTAATAAACATAACATGCTTGTACACATCGACTACGCATTGCCTACCTTAGGCATCGAAGGTGCCCCGACCATGACATATTTAGCTCAACCTCGCAGATCAAAACTTGATAAAAGCGAATTCTTCATTAGCCAAGCGAAGATAGAAGATGCACTCAGATCTCATCCCCTTATTACCGAAACTGACCGCAAACTGTTCGAACTGGCTATGTCAATAATCCATCGCTAGCACTCCACCTCTGGACAAGCAGCCTCAGAACTGCTATAATCGTATAGTTACGCACTAAATATCGCTTCAATTATATTTAGTACAAATTAAGGAAATTTATGGCAAAGAAAATTATTGGTAATTTGAAACTACGTATCCCAGCCGGTCGTGCGACTGCAGGTCCTCCTGTCGGTTCTACGCTCGGTCAATGGGGTCTTAACATGATGGACTTCATCAACCCGTTCAACGACGCGACGAAAGACCTCATGGGTAAAGACGTCATCGTACACATCCAAGTGTTCGAAGACCGCACGTTCACATGGAACAGCCTCGGCCAACCAGTTGACGACCTTATCCGCGAAAAAGCGGGTATTCAAAAGGGAAGCGCTAAGCCACACACCGACAAGGTTGGTAAAATCTCTCGTGCTCAGCTTGAAGAAATCGCTGAAATCAAGAAGAACCAACTCAACGCAATCGACGTTGATGGCCGCGTCAAGGTTATTGCTGGTACTGCTCGTTCAATGGGCGTTGAAGTTACCGAATAAATAATTGATTTTTTCTAATAGAATAGTATCGTATGGTACTATTCTATTTATTATCATTCTAAGAACGGAACAATATATGGCACAAAGTACCGAAGATCGTTATGAACGTTTTGCCGCAGCCCCACCACTGGTCGAGACACTCCCGACAATTGCACGCATCGAACACATGAAAACAATTGCCCAAGAAATAGCATTTGCCGTGGCAGGTCAGTCCAAACCAATGCACGTGAGTGATGTAATGGACAAAATAGACAAGAGCCTTTCGAGGAAGATGGGTACGCTCGATTCAACCTCGCTTTCATACGGCCTTAATTATGGTCTCCGTCATGGATTCTTTACTGTCTCGCCTGACGGCGTTCATATTATCGCGTAAAAGATTGTGGCAAAATAAAATACCCGTCGTCATGGCGGGTATTTTTATTGGTTCAATCCTTATCTAGAAGTGATCGCGAATATGAGAGAAGGTGTATTCCCAGGTGGCATTGGCTTTCTTGCGAGGATTGAAAATGTGATCTGGGTCAAAGATATCCTTCGTCTTTTTGAAGAGCTCGAGTACTTCTTCGCCGTACATATCTTTCAACCATGGGCCGCGGACTAAACCATCGTTATGCTCACCGCTGAGCGAGCCTTTGTAGCTTAGCACTAGGTTATTTACTTCACGCATGGCCGGTTCAAGCTTGGCACGGTCAGTCGGATCTTCCAGCTTCATAAGTGGAATGATATGGAAGTTACCGTCACCCATGTGCCCGGCAATCGTCGCGAACAACTTATACTTTTTAATGATTTCACGGATTTTAGGGAAGAATTCAGGCAGGTATTCAGGGTTTACCACGAAGTCGTCAATGAAGGGTGCGGTATGCTTGTCTTTCACCTTGCTTCTGAGTAACTGGAAGCTACGGCGGCGCAAGATCCAGAACTTTTCACTGGAACCTTCGCTCGGGTCTTCTTCGAAGCCGTTAATTTCGTATCGAGCCCGGAAGGGTTTTAGCTCACCGTGCAGGGCATGTACTTTTTTACGAACTTCATCTTCAGTTTCGGCGGTAAATTCGATCATCAGTACGAGCTTCGGAATCCCCTTGAGCATTTGAAAGGCCTCTGGGATGAGCGTAAAGAGCAAGTGAATGAACTTTACCGGGCCAAGGAAGGTAAGAAAGCTTGGCATGAATTTCATGGCCAACAGCAGCGTTTGGTCGTCAAAGCCTTCGAACGATGCCGGCTTGTGCTTCACGACAGTCGCGATAAGCTCACCAAGGTCGTCGATATCACGTAAGAAAAGGACCAACAGACCGGAGTGCTTAGGACGCGGCACGAGCCTGAAGGTTGACTCGGTCACGAACCCAAGGGTACCTTGCGCACCAATGATAGCCTGCGTTAGATCAAAGATACCGGTTTCACGATCCCATACATTCCACAAATGATACCCGGTCGAGTCTTTGCTGACGTTAGGCTTTGAGGCTTTGATAAGGTCGTAATTGGCTTCGATGAGCTCGAATAGGTCTTTATATACTCGACCTTCAAAATCATTTTGGCCCATTTTAGCGATAAGTTGGGTTTTCGTGAGAGGCTTTACGACACGTTCGACGCCATCGGCGAAAACGAATTTAAGTTCAGGAACGTATTGATCTGTCTTACCGAACTCAAGTGACTTTTCACCTCCAGAGTTGTTATTTACCATGCCTCCGACGGAACATAGGTCGCGGCTCGCCGGATAAGAGGGCAGAAGCGCATCGAACTTAATCGTTTCAAGGTCAAAGTCACGGAAGAACATACCTGGTTGCACGACAGCTTGAGTGGCGTCCATAGAAATAAGCTGGTTCAAGTGCTTGTTGAAGTCGACGATGATCGAGTCGTTGATTGCCGCACCCGACATATCGGTACCGGCACTGCGGGCAGTCAGCGAAAGCTCAGGATTATTTTGTTTATTAGCTGCAACGAACTTAACTAACGTCACTACGTCTTCGGCCGTCTTCGGAGACGCAACCAGCTCTGGTGCAATCTCGAACATCGAAGCATCGTGTGAGTAAAATTCCTTGGTCTCTGCACTGTCGTCCAGCTCACCACTAAAAGAGGTCTGCTGGAGCTTATCTTTCAAGTCAATCATATGTGTTTATCATAAGCTTAATGGAGGTAGAGCGCAATACTTTCTTGGAGTCAGAGCTTTGCCTCTAGCAAAACTTGGCTATTCGTGCTATAATAAGGAGATACAAATCAATGCTGGGAGGCCTTGAAAGCCGTTTGCACCACAGAAAGGGTTATACCTATGGCCAAAAAAGCCGAATTGCTTGAAAAAGCAGCTGAATTAAAGCTCGAAGTGAGCGACAAGAACACTATCGCTGAAATCGAAGCAGCTATTGCTAGTGCGAGCGCGCCAGAAGTTGTCGTCACCGAAGCGATTGCCGTTGAACCAACAGAAGAAAAAACAGCGAAAGCCGGTAAGCGAAGTGCGAAAGCTATCGCCGAAGCTGAAGCGAAAGCTGAAAAAGAAGCTCGTAAAGAAGCTGGTGATACTACTTCTGCGTCAGGTGACGAAGAAGCGTCTGTCTCAAAGGGCCCTAAGCCTGTTACTCGACCTCTTATCGAACGTCGTGGTAAGAACTACCGTAAAGCAGCTGAAAAAGTTGAAGCTGGTAAGCTTTACCCGCTCGCCGAAGCAATCACACTCGCGGCCGAAACAAGCCCGTCGAAATTCGATGCAACCGTAGAGTTCCACGTGCGTCTCGGCGTTGACCCTCGTCAAGCTGACCAAAACATCCGTACGACCGTGAGCCTTCCTCACGGAACCGGTAAGACTATCAAGGTAGCCGTATTTGCTCCTGAAGCCGACCACAAAGCCGCTCAAGCAGCTGGGGCTGACGTTGTTGGTGACGAAACCTTCTTGGCGCAACTCGATAAAGAAACAATCGACTTCGATATCCTTATCGCGACTCCACAATACATGCCACGTCTCGGTAAGTACGCTCGTTTGCTCGGTCCACGCGGCCTTATGCCAAACCCTAAGAGCGGTTCAGTCGCTACTGATGTCGCCAAGGCCGTTACCGAAGCTAAAGCTGGTAAAGTTGAATACCGTGTCGACAAGCAAGCTATTGTTCACCTTGGTATCGGCAAAGTGAGCTTTGGTACCGACAAGCTCTCAGAGAACGCCAAAAGCTTCTTCGACAGCCTTATCGCTCAAAAGCCTACCAGCATCAAGGGAAGCTACGTAAAATCTATTAGCGTCAGCTCGACTATGGGCCCAGCTATTAAGGTTGAAAACTTCGTTAACTAATAGCGAATCCGCCTAAAATAAAAATCCGCTTCGTGAGAGGCGGATTTTTATTTTTTTATTTCGTGATTGCGGAATAAGTACTTCTTACTTGCTGTATCGCTTTTTCACCAAAACGCGTAGCTTTAATCGCGGCAATTTCGGTACCGCGCGCAGGACTGAGCGTATCGTTACCAACATGAGCCACCATAGCTTCTAATTCAGCTGTTTCAACGTGAAGCTCAATGAGTTCATTTTTGCCAAACTGTAATCGCGGAGTGATTGCGGCATCAACATTTGCTTCAAGAATATCCACTTCTTCGAGAATATCGATATCCCCTTGATAATTCTTGCGTAATGTATCTACCGATTCTTTCGTCGTACTAACTAAGCCTGCCGACTCGATTTTGAGCTTCGCATGCTCTAATTGTAACTGTGTGTGTTCAGCTTTCTTATCGGAAAGTTGTTGAGTCATAAACTCGATCTTGTTTCGGGCAACTCTACGGATTCCACTACGGCCAATTTTCTTGACACGATTCAATATTGCTCCTGCAAGCTTTTCTCTTTCAACGGGTGACAGGCTTCCGGCATGTACTTCAGTAATTTGAATAAAGTTACTTACGAGCGCTTTGCTTTCATTTTGATGGCCTGCAACAGCAGTTCCTTGAATAAGGTCGACGGCCGCGTTATCTAAAAGCGGCTCGGCCATCGATAAAGCACGAGCTTCTCGTTCGTCAGCGAGTTGCCTTAATTCAGCAAGTAACTCTTGTTCCTTCTGAGAAAGAAAATCGGCGTTAATACTTATCTCTCGTCGCGGAACACCTTTAGACTCAACCATCGGCCCTACAGCAGAATTTTCACCACTATTGTTGATAGTTGGCTGTGCTTCTGCATGGTTTGTCATGGTTTTCATATCCCTTCACGGATTGAGTAAAACTTTTATTGAGAGGGCGTTTTGGTGTTATAGCGTCTTCTGCGCATGAATATATCATAAGTATTGTTAAATAGCAAGCATTATAAATGTAGTTTCAATAATTGTGGAAAAGTACGTTTAAATTAGGTATAGTATACGGAGGTGGGTCGTACCCAAACAATCTCGAGAGAAAAGAGGGCCACATGGCCTATTCATGCACCATCGAGGCCGATTCGGTCACGAAGAGAGGCCATCGCGCAACGACGATGGTTATCACGCTGCCACGCATCGTGCTGGCAGAATTCAACACGCACCGAGACTTCTCGCGCAACTCGGCGAGTTCTCGAGCTATCCCGGCCAAGAAGCAGCTGAAGGCACTCGTCGAAGACACTTTCGTACCGGAGGAATTCGGAACGGCGGTCGCTGGAATGAATGCCGGTGCGCCGCTGGAAGGAAAGAAGCTGGAAAAGGCGATTCAGACATGGGGTGATGCCGCTACCTCACAGGTGTGGTACGCGCTCAGCCTGACGCTTTCGCCGGACTTCGTGCTTCGACACTGGGAGAAGTGGCAAGATGAAGTGAATGACGACTTCAACGAGTTCGTTCTTCACCTCGTGAACCGCCTCGACAATCCGAAGGATTCGATTCACAAGCTGAAGACGACCCTGAAGACGACGAAGGGGTTGACGAACCGTCTGCTCGAACCGTTCATGTGGCACACGATCATCGTCACGGCGACGGAGTGGGACAACTTCTTCAACCTGCGTACCGACGAGAACGCCCAAGGTGAGATCCGAACCATCGCCAAGATGATGAAGGAGTCCTACGACGCGTCGACGCCGAAGCTGCTCAAGGAAGGGGAGTTGCACCTGCCGTTCATCCAGAAGGAAGAGCGAAAGTGGGCGAAGAAGCACCCCGAACTGGCCGTCAAGGCGGTAACCGCTCGTTGCGCCCGCGTGAGTTACCTCACTCACGACAGGAGCATCATCGACCTGGAAGCTGACTTCAGGACGGCTGATCGCCTGAGCCGTAACGGGCACATGTCACCCTTCGAGCACGCATTGAAGCCCATCCCCAAGGATGAGTGGAAGACGCGCATGAAGATGGCAAAGGTGGCCAAGCAGGCGACCCATCTGCCGGCGCACGTGGTCGAGCAGCTGGTCGACAGGATGGAATTCTCGGGCAATGTCCGAGGCTTCGCTCAAGCGCGGCGCGACCAGCCAAACCAACGCGTGTTCGTCGCCCAGGCTGCGTAAGACTCAGATGTGGCCGACCTATTGGAACGTACGAGTTCCGAGGTCGGCCGCATCGGGTCTCTTTTTATTTGTTTCCGTAAAAAAAGTGTGTCATTATTATTTCAGTAAAGAAATTGGGTGGGCACAATCATTTAAGGGTAGAGGTATATGGATTCACTCAGTAAGTTCGAAGGGTATGCGCAGAGCGTAAAGATAGATACAGTTGCGGGGAACGACGTATTTCGCATTGAAAATAACTTTGGCAAATCTTTTGACGATTTTCTTGTCGCTTCTGACCTTGACCTAAACGATGCACCAGTCAAAGTATATAAAGACCGCGTCATGGGGAGCGGTATTTATAGCGATCGTGAGCTAGAAGTTGCCCTTGAGCTCGGCCATGTCGTTTGTGAACCGCGTCCGACCAAAGTGAATGGCTCAAGCATCGACGTACGGCTTGGAGAAAACTTCTACCTTGCCGGAGACGCTCGGAATGTATCGGGCATATTCAATCCCTTCGATCAAGAAGATGTGAACCGATATTTCGGAGAGCCCCTGAAAGCCAAGCCCTTTAGATATGTCATCGAAAAAGTGTTTAGCGAAATTATGGCCAATGAAGATTTAACTTCGCGTGAACAAAAGCGACAACTTGAACTTTTTGAAAACCATGAGAATTTGCAAAACATTGATGATGAACACCCACTTATCCTTCTTCGGCCGAACGAACGTATCTTGGCTCATACGCATGAATTTATCGGGATACGGCCACCCGGAACAACCAGCATGCAATCACGCAGCACTACAGGACGTATGGGTGTAGCCAGTTGTTTTTGTGCTGGTTGGGGCGATCCGGGATATATTAATCGCTGGACGATGGAAGTGAATAACCTGAATGAGCGCGAGTATGTGCCGTTACCACTTTATTACCGTATTGCACAGATCGTATTTTCGGCGACCGGTTCAGTTGCGACCGAATACGCCAAAGCGACGGGCAAGTATCAGACGGTTAGTTCGGACCACTTCGCACAACTTGAAGCTGACTGGCGAGAAGATAGTATGAAGCCGCAAGCATTTAAGGATGTAGCCGATTTGAACGCATACAGAAAACAACAATTAGATATGTTGGCGGCATAACATGGCAGAGCGTGGAAAATATATCGTACTGGAAGGTGGAGACGGAACTGGCAAAACGACTCAGGCCATGATGCTCGATAGCTACATTCGTTCACTCGGCCACGATACCTTGCATGTTTTTAATGAGGAAACCGGTCGAGATGAACCGTTGCAAGAACCAGGCGGCACACCGCGAGCCAATGAATTAAGAAGAAAAATTAAAGATAGAACTATCGCCCGGACAGCGTGGGAAAATCTTGAGTGGTTTACGGAAGCACGTGTTTCTTTGAATGAGGAACTTATACAGCCTGCGCTCGATAATGGAATCCATGTGATCTGCGCACGAAACTGGTTTTCGAGTGTTGCTTATCAAGGCTACGGAGAAGGTATTCCGATTGATGTCATCGAAGATTACACGCGACAAAACTTAGGCGACGCCTACATGACACCAAATTTCGTAGCAATATTCGCCATCAAAAAAGAACGCGAGCGAAGAAAGCGATTGATTGGCCGACTCGATACGAATGTCGAAAAGGATACATTCGAATCTAAACCGGCCGAGTTCCAATCATCAATGCAATCAGGGTATGTACAATTTGCTAAAGAAAGCGGTGTCCAACTTATCAATGCTCAAGGTTCTAAAACTACCGTATTTGGAAGAGTGCTGCGCAAAGCCGAACCATTAATTACTGAGATTGATGCTTAATCATCCTGTTCGATTGGCCCCACATAATACATCCCGTCTTGGTCTCTCACGACTTTGTCTTTGAATTCGGGAAAAGTTGCCCCAAAATAGGGATAGTGGGTAGCGAAATCAATTCGTTTTTTCTTGCGTTTAAGTACGTCGCGCTCCTCGACAAGGGCGGCCGTCTCAGGGTTGTAGGCATATATAGTCGTCGAAATAGGAATGGCAAGTGAGTATTCGTCCATTTCCAGCAATGTCGCCGCTACTTGGTCGAGACTTGCCGCTTTTACCAAGTCGTCTTGCCAACCGGGCTTCGTTAAATCAACGCTCGAAAGCATCAGCCTTTCATGTTCGGTAAAAGGAGAAGCCTCATCAAGACGAAGCACGAATGAGGACCGTTCACGGATTATAGTACCGTCAGGCATGCTGCCCAGGATACGCTTACGAGTCATGAGCAACGCCTTGTCAAATCGCTCTTCGCCTGGCGCATAGCCGACAATTTCTTTTACACGATAACGGGTAGGCGGGTCATCGTAGTAATCACCCTCAAGACTCTCGACGTGTTGACGCACGGTATGGCGCATTTGTGGAAGTAGCGGATCGATTCTTTCACCGTAAGGGTGAGTGAGGCAGGCAAGTTCGATACTACGAATACCTTTCAAGTGACGAATCAACAGCAACTCACCAGGAGAAGCAAGCGCTTGCTCACCACGAACGAACATCTCTTGTACTCGCGCGTCATATTCTTCACCGGTATATAAGGCGGTGATATAATTTTCTTCGTTCGCCTCACCTCGACTATGGAAACGAGCAAGAAAGGTACTATGAACGTAATCGATAATTTCCAAAGGAACGTCGTCAGGAATATCACGGTAGGTAAGTTCTTGTAAGTTCACCGCCAACTCAAGTTGCTGTTGAAGCGTTGTCATACGGTCGAGCGGAGTAGCCCCGTATGTCATCGGCTCTCCAGACGGAAGTTCTTTGATTCTCAAGAAAAAAGCGTTGAAATCGAACGATTCAACACTTTTACGTGTATCTTGGTTCCCACCAAGTAACTCTATCTTTTCTTCCATAGCTAATCGTAAAATATTATACCACTGATTAAATGTTTTGTCTAAAGTTAAACCCCGCACGAGGCGGGGTAGGTGACGAGGAGCCAACGCTAGATCGTGCCCTTGGGGCGATCACATTCCAATAACATGAAAATGATCGCCCCACGGCACTAAGCAGCTCGTATTACTGAACTACCTACACGCTCCCACGCAAGGGGTCGGTTGGCAGGTTCGTCCAGTGGCCCTCCGGACGGTTCGGGTTCTGCCGTCCTCCGCGTAGCGGGTCGGGTTCGAAGCCGCGTCGGCCTTCACTCGCTGCAGCCGAACGTGTCGTCCTCGACGCGTCCTGTTCGCTGGCGGGCTGAGAATCTGCCATGTCTACTCCTCAAGTCAGTGCTAGCGGTGTTGCTAACAACAAATATATATTATACAGTATATGCCTACTTCAAGCAAGTTACGATTGAGCTTGAGCACAAGAGTGTTGACAAATCCACCCCAGTTATATATACTTACTCTCGACATACCAAAGACAGTAGCCGCCACAGCTTCTATACTGAATCTAACGCTTAATTTGCTACCGAGGACAATGTAAAACATACATTTTCTATTCAGTCTTTGGCGATGCGAGGTCCAAAGACTTTTTAGTTTCTAAGCCTTAGTCGCCAATTGTCGTTACTTAACAATTCGACCGAATATATTAACCAAGGAGATTTTTATGGCAATTAGTCGCGATAAAAAGAACGAATTGGTTGCTGATATGAGCCAACTGCTGGCAGACTCAAAGACGACTGTCTTTGCTGCCTACCAAGGCTTAAGCGTTGCTGACATTCAAGTACTCCGTGCGAACGCACGCGAGAATGGTGTCGTTATCCGAGTTATCAAGAACCGTTTGGTTCGCGTCGCTTTGGCTGACAACCCTACGTACAAAGATGTCGATACGTCCGGCCTTACCGGTCAGTTACTCTATGCTACAAGTGCCGAAGACGAAGTTGCCCCTGCTAAAGTTTTGAACGACTTTGCTAAGACACACAACGCTTTGGCGATTGCCGGTGGTTTTTCTGGCGAAGGTGCTTTGTTAAGCGCTGACGAAGTAAAAGCCCTCGCGTCACTTCCAAGCAAGAGTCAGCTCATCGCAGAAGTTATTGCTCAACTGCTTTCTCCTGTTCACGACGTTACCAACGCGCTTTCGGGCAACTTGCACGCGTTACTGGATGGTGTTGAAGCTAAGGCAACCAGTTAATTTTTGAAAAAACGGGCGTCAAACCCCACCCATTACTACACTAAATTTGATAGGAGTCCATTATGGCTACTGATTTAAAGAAATTCGCTGAGACCCTCGTTGGTCTTACTGTTCTTGAAGTGAACGAACTCAAGACAATCCTAAAAGATGAATACAACATCGAACCAGCAGCTGCTGCCGTAGCTGTTGCCGGACCTGCCGCTGAAGCTGCGCCCGCAGAAGACGCTAAGTCTGACTGGACCATCACCCTTAAGGATGCTGGTGCGCAAAAAGTTGCTGTTATTAAGGCTGTTAAAGACATCACTGGTCTTGGCCTTGGTGAAGCAAAAGCTATCGTTGACGGCGTGCCTTCAACTGTCAAGGAAAAAGTTCCTACGGAAGAAGCTGAAGCTGCAAAGAAAACCCTCGAAGAAGCTGGCGCTTCAGTCGAGCTTAACTAATTTTTATTCGGTCGTTTCGTAAGTGCAAAATACCTCTCGTCACGAGAGGTATTTTTGTTTAGTAGTTAAAATATTAAGTTGCTATCTACTTCGGCAACATAAACATTTTTGACAACAGTTCGGTAGCCGTATCTGTTGATTATGTGGATAACAGTGCATATTTCGTCGTTAACGACTCATCAGCGGAACTAAATATATTTCCGGATACGCATCCTGCGGAGGAAGAGTAGTAACTACTCATTCCTCCGCAGGTGTGCACGCCGCCACCTACGTGGCTACGTGCTGCGCTGTGTGTGAATTACTCCTCGCCGAACAGATCCTGTTCACCGAGCTCGCCACTTTCGAATGCCTCGTTGGCATCGTCAACCGCCACGACCCGAGTGATCCGGTCGTAGGCAGACATGGCGTACAAGGTGTCACCGTTCGCGGTCACGACCTTGAGTTCGTTGGACGGGAAGCTCTGCTTGATCCAGGAAGAGAACAGGTCATCGCTCACGCGCCACTCGTTGAAGAGTCGCGCTTCGTTCAAAACACGGTTCTGAGCTCCCTGGAATTCGTCACGACACCCGACCACGACGGTCTGAAGGTTCTGCCAGCTTCGCTGATCGATCTGCGGATAGGCCTCCTGAAGACCGGAGAAGAGTGATCCTCCCCCCAAAACTTCCGACGCATCCGTGGTGTCGCCCTCGTCGTCGACATAGCGGGCAGCCGCGACATCGACGAGGATCTCCTTGATCGACTCGAACTCCTGCTTGGTGACTTGCGCCGCGACCTGCCCTTGGTCGAGACAGGTCGACAACGAATTGACCGACTCGCCATAGAGCTGCGTCAGACGCTGCTCGTATCGCTCACCTTGGTTTCGCACCGAGAACGTGTAGCTGACGGCAATCAGCACGATGATGATGACCGTCAGAACGATTGCCACGATGATGACGAGGCTTTTGTGCTTCTTGATCCATTCCATGAAGGATCCTTTCTACGAGAAGTTTCGGAACGACTTACGCTTATCGCGAAGCCGCTTCTTGCTGGATTGGGAGAAATAAGAAGAGGGAAAATCTTCGTCGGTCGTATCGAACGAACGACGAGATGAGCTTGGAATCGGTAGCCAATTGAACAAGTCGAACAAACCGGCACAGAACCACCACGCCAACGCAAGCACCCCCACGATCGAAATCATGATGGCCCATTGCCATGGCTTAGGCTCGATTTTGTCGACGAGATTAGCATAACCAATCTCACCTTCATCATCGCTACATTCCATGCAGGCACGTTGGAACGGGAAGTCTTGTAAGACGATCCGTTCCAATACTCCGGGGGTTTCACCCAAGGTCACGCGCAGCTCATCTTCGTCTTGCTCGTTTGAAGCAGGCGTTACGACGGTCCGAGGACTGCCGATTACCTGGCTCGGTTCGAGCGGAGTGTCGGGCATGAAGTTTTCGATGCCTTGGAGCATCACTTCGTTCCCGAACGGCATGCCCGTAGAGGCCATGCCCCACTCAACCGTGGTGCCTTGCACGCCGACGACGACGACGATTGCGTTTTTGGCGATAGCCCGTCGACCGAAGTCTTCACCGAGCCAATACGCTTTCAACGCGTTCACGTAATCCGTGGCCGAATCTACCAACGAAGCATCGATAAGCACGAGGTGCAAATCGCCTCGAAGCTGAGAGCCGAGCGCCGCGTTAAACGACATCAATGATTCTTGCCAAGCCTGCTCGTCCTTCACCTCGACGCCGACAAAACTTACTTTGTCGGCGTACGAGTCGTTAAACCCGTAAAGAGGTTGAGACTTGATGTTGGCGGTATGGTCAGGCAAGATTCCTTCGTCAAGGTAGCGCTCGACGTTCTCGCTGAACGGTTTCAGCAGATCGTCTTGCGATGCCAGGATGTAGTTGTCATACCTGAACAGCCGTGTGACAGGGCGAGGATTACCCTCGTCAAGTCTTTTCCGTGCATTCGTCCATTCGGCAGGATCGCCTCGTGGAATGGTACTCGGAATCGCCTTACCACCATAGCCTTCACCGTCCTTCACGTACGTTTCGGGGAAGCGGTACGAACCACCGAGCGAATCGGTGATCGCGTACGTGTATTCCTTTGTGGCGTACGGATTGTAGATGTAGGCCGTGACCAAGCGAGTTCGTTGTTCGAAATGCGACTTGCAGTTCTTGCCGTTACTATCACATCCATCAGACACCTCTACGGTGTATGTTTCGGTGAACGTGTACGACTTACCTGTGTTGTACGAGTGAGAACAGTTACTGTACCCAGAGGCAATACTTTGCCCCTCGGTTCCGGCGCGGCACTCAACTTCAGCGACAGTCGCATCGGTTTCGACGCCATTGTAAAATTCCTCGTAAGTAAGCGCATCGGCGGTGGACAAAGCCGTTCCGACGGCGAAAACCGAGGGAATGACTACCAAGCCTGCTGCGATAACTCCCGCGAAAAATTCGCGCCAAGTGATGCTCCAATAGGTATCGGGACGAAACCATGGAACACTGAACTTGAGCGCAAGACCAGTCACCACTACGACCGCAGCGGTAATGAGCAGAGCCCAAAGCATGAAACCTTCTTCCTTCTATCGCTAGAATCGACGTCGAGTAGTACTGAGGCATTTATCGATATGCGTATATCGTCCAAATGCCTCAGCACTACCGTTAATTCACATACAGCTTTTTAATGTGCTATGTAATTCATTTCTTACCTTACGATAACTGGTATATTATAGCACAAATTACTATATTTTTCAATAGCTTACTAAGGGTTAGGTGTCGCATATTTCACGATAGAACCCGTACGGGAAATGCGTATCAAACCTTGCTGTGAAATATCACGGCCGGCGATCGTTTGACTGCCTTTCAAGCTCACTTGAATAGTCGACGTTTTGTCGATGGCAATTTGACGAATATCATCATCTTGGTCCTCGGTATCGGAAGCAGCAGTCGTATCGGAAGGCGACAAGAAATACGTTACGGTAAAATCACTTGGCTCGACGCCTGCTAATACCAGTTCGTCTTGAGCCTTACAAAGGCTGGTATTTGACGCCATCGTCGCGGCAGCGCAATTCGGCTGTTGCCACGCCGAAACTCCAGGGCAAGGCTTAGAAGCATAGTTACTGGTAGCCACCACCCGCCGCCATAGGGAAGAGTTTTTTACGAAGTAGACGATGTTCATTGTCATGACTTGATTTTGAGCAATGCTTGCATCACCGCAGGCAAACGGAGTATTCGGTAAGTACACCAGACTACGTGTCGGGCTGGCAGGGTTCGTGGTAGTAAAGAATGAATTCAAGATCAGCGTGTCGTTATTGGTATCGGAAACACTGACGAACTTTTGCGAGCCTTCATCGGCGCCTTGGGGCGAAGAAACCGTGAAATTGTTAGTCGACAGAAACGCACCACTTGTTCGAGTGTCGCTTTCGATCCGATCGAGCGCATCATGCACATCACTAATAAGTTGAGACCGGCCACCCTCAGCGAGGGATTGACCAGTCAAGGTAACAATCGATACAACGATCGTACCGATAATCAAAATGATCATAGGCGCGATGACCATCATTTCTATAAGCGTGAACCCATTGGGCTTATTGAACCGACGCAAAGACTTCATGCTCGACATTTCGTTGTTCTCCTCCTTCCGAATAGTAAACGATTACCCGTATCTTCGATAATAACGTGACGGTGCCGTTCGGGCAGGTGATCGCAACGGTTACTCGCGGTTTACCAAGGTCACCTGCGACCGAAGCCGGAACGACTACATTATTTAACGGTGTAGTAGTGACACAGGATACCCCGACGGTTGCCTCGTAACGTCGGATATATTCATAGGCGACATTATCTGCCTGGGCGCGGTGCCGTGTTTGAGCACTACGGGTGACGATCGCACCGTACAAACTATATCCAGCCGCTAAGAAAATGAAGGCGATAAATAAAGTCGCCAAAAGTTCGATCGCACTAAACCCTCGGATGGAGGCATGCGTCGGTGTCGATGTTTTTTGCGTATTCATCATATTCATTCTCCTTAATACAACACGATCGGCCGGTTATTTACGTATTGACGCGCAAGCGGGGTAGAGCTGTTCGTGGTCGTACCGTCACCAAGCTGCCCGTTTTCATTATTACCAACCGTATAAATTTTACCTTCGTCAGTCAGGATGACCGTCGTCCCGATACCAGTTTGAACACTTTGCGCACGCACGCTTGCGGGGAGGTTCATTTTTACCGGCGTAGAAACTGGTGAACCGGATGTAGTTCCGTTGCCTAGTTGCCCGTAGGTATTCGCTCCAGACCCATAAATACTTCCGTCATCCAATATGACGAATGTGTTCCCATACTGAAGCGTCGTGTCGGAACCGGCTTTCGTCGTATAGAAGTTAACCGCAGTTCGGCCGCTCGGGAGTATGAACTGCTGAACTTTAGGGTTAAACTTATTCAAATTACCGGCACCTAGCTGACCGGCAGTGCTCAACCCGTACCCCCATACCGTTCCATCGGTCATCATGAATAAGGTCGTCCATTGGTCGGTCGTGATACGCATTGCTTTACCGTGGCCGGCAGGGAGAACCACTTTGGTAGGGATGCTTGTTGCTCTGAGGTTCCAAGTTTGCGCTGCATACCCGGTAGTGCCGTTACAGCTATATAACACCAGCCCCGTTCCGTTAGCCGTCGCGTTTCCTGGATTTTCGATACATTTTCCAGTACCGGTATTCACGATCTTACCGGCGTTATTAAGCGTCCATTTTTGGGCTGAAGATGCGCTGTTACAAGCGTTCATTTGAATCGGGTTGTTATTCGTTGAGCTCCCACCCGTATTTTCGATACATTTCTCGGTTGTTCCATCTGGTCGGAGCTTTAACGAACCATCTTCTGCCCATTCGATCATTTGAGCGGCCGATGAGTTGCAGTCATAGATGGTAAGCTGCGTACCGTTCGTCATTGAATTGCCAGGGTTATCGATACATTTGCCGGAAGTCGAACCGATCGTAGAAGCAGTACCAAGTTCACCATATTTGTTGAAACCAGCCGACCAAATATCACCGTTATCATCGAGAATCCATAAAGAGTCACCGTCAAAAGCAACTTGAGTAGCTTTAGGCTGACCGGCGTTTCCGAGAGCCGTTATTTGTACGGGAGTAGCAGAGTCAGTGTTCGTACCATTACCTAATTGCCCATAGTCATTTTCACCCCACCCATAAATTTTACCCCCTTGCATACGAACGTATCCATTGAGTCGGTCGGTCGTAATGTTAGTCGACTGAACCCAATCGCTGGTATTAACGGGAAGCGTATTTGGATCCGAGAGATTTACCGTTGGCAAGGCAACTCGCCTATATGTGGTTTGAGTGGTACAACCACTGATGGAGTATGCGTAGCCGAGAACTCCCGATCCACAGGAACCAGCCGAGTAAACATTGTTATCATCTCCTATCACATAAGTGAAAGATTGCCCAGGAGCGACATATTTCGCCCTCACGCCAGCGGGGAGTTGAAATTTCACCGGATTCGACTGGGTAGTCGCCGTCGTACCATTACCTAATTGCCCCGAACTATTTAAGCCAGAGCCAAAGAGCTGGCCGTCCGAAGTAATAGCGAACATGTTATATCCGACCGACAAGAAGTTCGTATATAACTGCGTCGCCCTTACCGTAGCTGGCAATCGATAGGACTGAGGGGTGGTAGTATTGCTTGTCGAGCCGTTACCAAGTTGACCACTCCCGTTATAGCCGACTGCCGTTACGTTTCCCTGCGGATCAATGACACCGAAAAAGGCACCAGCCGTTTGCTGGTAGCCAAAGGCAACGCTCGTAAAGCTCGCTTGTACTGAAATTGCCGCATAACTGGTTTCGGAATACGTTTTCCAAACCGCACCTGTCGCTATTCGAATACGCTCGGTCACACCTTTTACCGTGAGCCTTTGCACACCATTCGCAAGGGTAGTCGGAGGTTCTACGGTAAAGGTTGAGCGCACATTCTCGTTCGTCGAGTCGTTATGGACGTATTCAGAAAGCCCGGACTGAACGACCCCGGCACAGTTGGTATTCGGCTTTAATGGATCTGATGACCAACTGGCTACATAGTTATTGGCCCGTAAACAAGCTTTGGCCATTACCAAGCCGCTCTGTGCAGCGGTTTTCGCATATCGGTTATAATGCGCGCTATCCAGGGTGATGCTTATACCCGATTGCACCGAAGTCATCGTAAAGGTAAGAATAATGAGCATGACCGTAGAAGCGATCAGCACCGTCGGGAGTGCGAACGCTTTTTCATAGCCTCCATTAGACAATTGACGAAGTGTCTTTATGCTCATAATAGTTATACTTATCTTAGCGAATTGCCACTAAAAACACTAGCATATTGACAATACTCCTATTCTTGACTTTTTTTACCCCGATTGATATAAGTAAACTAATACTATTTTCAAACACATACAGATAAGGAAACTGCGAGCCAATGTCTGAATTACCAGAAAAACAAGCGAAGCGACTTCACGCGCTTATTCAAGAGGCCGAAACCAACCTTGCAGCAGCAAAGGAATTGCTCATCAGCATCGTCGGTGATGATGGTTCTATCATTACTCCACGGACTGGTACCAACGAAGAAGTCGGCGGAAAAGTAATCGAAGGTGTCTTCGATGGCCAGAAGATGGCCGGCCCCGATGGCAAAGAGTACCCGATTCCAGCTAACTACGCCAGCAAGTCGAAGCTTGTCGAAGGCGACATCCTTAAGTTGACTATCGCCGACGACGGCAGCTTTATTTACAAGCAAATCAACCCGGTGGAGCGGAACCAAGTCATCGGTACCCTCGTACTTCACGACGGTGCATATTACGTCGAAGCGAACGGTCACGAATACCGCATTCTTCTCGCGAGCGTGACTTACTTCCGCATTAACGTTGGCGACCAAGTGACGATTATCGTTCCAGCTGATAACCCGGACGCTACCTGGGCAGCCGTCGAAGCAGCGCTTTAAACACTGCTACTAGACAAAATAACGCGCTTGTGCTATAATATAGCCATCCTGTTACTTGCAGGCTGAAACACCGTAGTTTTACAGCCACCATCAGCCTAGGTTGATGATCAAGAAAGGAAGTACGTAAGTTGGCACAAACCCAGGCCTATAACTTGTCCGTCTCCGAACTGGATCGCGGCTTCGGCACGAAGGTGCTGAACGCAGCGAACGCTCGACGGGCCGACCACACGCTCAGGCAGCCCATTGTCTTTCACGCCCGTGAAGGCGAATGGTATTTGAAGCGAGTTGACAAGCTCGAAGCGCTTGACACTGGCATGAACATCGAAGGTGCCGGTTCGTTCAATCCCAATTCGGGTGTCGACACCAAGGTGTTCATCAAGATCAAGTTCGACAACCTCGACCGAACAGCGAAGATCTTCTTCGTCTGAAGACAGCAACTACAACTTCACACAGGATTCCCCACGGCAGCCAGTCGTGGGGAATTTCATATCTCTTGAACATTTCAACCGTAAGCGCTACACTATTTCTAGTACTTACGCAAATAAAAACGAATGTAAAAACTACGGCACATAAGCATCACAAAGGTGCGTATAATTGCAGTATGAGAGTTGGGGAATAACGTGTCACAGGCACTCTATAGAAAGTATCGAAGCAAATCTTTGGCGGATGTCGTCGGCCAAGATCATATTACCGATATTCTTTCGCGGGCGCTCAAAAGTGATCGTATTGCCCATGCTTACTTACTCACCGGACCACGCGGAGTAGGCAAAACCAGTATCGCCCGTATTTTAGCTCATGAAATTAACAAACTCCCTTACGGTGACGACTCGACCCATCTTGATATCATCGAAATCGATGCCGCCAGCAACAACGGTGTCGAGGATGTTCGGGACCTTCGCGAAAAAGTGCAGATCGCTCCCGTTTTCGCCAATAAAAAAGTGTACATCATCGACGAGGTGCACATGCTCACCAAGCCGGCTTTCAATGCGCTCCTCAAGACACTCGAAGAACCGCCGGAGCATATCGTATTCATCCTGGCCACGACCGACGTCGAAAAATTACCGGCGACCATCGTCAGCCGTACTCAGCGCTTCGGCTTTCGGGCTATCAGCCCTGAAGATGCAGTCAAGCACTTAAAGCACATCGCCGAAGAAGAAAACATCAAAGTAGACGATGACGCTTTACGTTTGATAGCCGAACGGGGAGACGGCTCGTTCCGTGATAGCATCAGCTTGCTCGACCAACTTTCCAGCCTCGCCGATGACGCGCAGGGCATTACGGTCGAACTTATCGAAACCTCACTGGGGCTTGCGCCGGTAAAAATAGTCGAAGAGTTACTTACCTCGGTACAAAAACACGACGTTATGGCTATCGCCAAGCTTCTCGACCAAACCGCCGCGAGTGGCATCAGCGCTACTACCGTTACCGATCAACTTATCCATGTACTCCGCAACCAAGCTGTTGAAAAACCACAGCTCTTACAGTTGCTTGATACTTTGCTCGACGTTTCAAAATCAAGCCAACCTGCCATGAAATTACTCAGCGTCCTTGGAACGTACGCGCTCCATACCAAACCGCCTAAAACTGCCGCCCTGGCCGCGCCGGTCCTCGAAGTCACCGCCACCATCGAAGAACTCTCCCGCCAAGCCACCAAAAAACACCCGAAAATCGAAGAAAAACAAATCATCAAAGAAGCCGAAACCATCGTCGCTAACGCAGTCGTGGAAGAGGCTTCCGATGAAAGCGAAGCTGATAACAGCTCTACGAACAAACATCTGCAGCCCGACACTGAATCGGCGTCTGTGCCCGATATCAGTGCCGGCGCGAAGCCGTTTGTGAATAGAGCAGTTAGCAGCGATCTTTTCGACTGGCAAGCCTTAATCGAACACACCCGCACCAACTATGTCGCCCTCTTCAGCGTCCTCAGCAAATGCGGCCACGAACTTATCGGTGAAGAGCTCACTCTGTTTACCGGCAATGCTTTTTACAAAAAGAAACTAGACGATCCAAAATACAGTGCGCACCTCTATGAATCCCTGAAAGCACTTGGCGGTTTTCAACTGACCATCCACACCATACCCACACCAGCACCTCTCAAAGACGTGCAGGCGGCTTCGATTGCTGATATCATGGGCGGTGGAATAGAGGTTTCACCTGAACTTGCGTAGGGTACCTCGTAAGAAATAGTGAAGAGGGAAGACATGGCAGACAAAACGATCCCGGCCGGGAAAGTACCACCGCAGAATATCGACGCCGAGAAAAGCTTACTTGGTGCTGTTTTGATTGACGAAGAAACACTCGCGGACATTACCGAACATGTGACCCTGAAAGACTTCTACGAAAAAAGACACTCGATAATTTACGACGCGATGATGCGTTTATATGAAAAGCGTAAACCGGTCGACTTGTTGACCCTCACCGACGAACTGAAACGTAAGAACGAAATCGAAGACGTAGGCGGGTCGGCATACCTTACCGAACTGACCAACTACGTCCCAACGTCGGCCCATGCCGAAAGTTATGCCGAAATCGTGGCCCAAAAAGCGGTTCGGCGCCGGCTCATCAAAGCCAGTGGTGAAATTTCCGAAATGGGGTTCAACGAAGATAGCTCGACCCAAGAATTACTTCAGCAAGCGGAAGCCGAACTCTTTTCCGTAAGTGACCAATCGCTCAAGCAGGACTTAGTCAGCATCGAAAGCATTCTTACCGAAAGCTTCGACCGTATGGAAGAGCTGCACCGCAACAAAGGCCAACTCAGAGGTGTACGTACCGGCTATCGTGACCTCGATAATATGACGGCCGGATTACAACGAAGCGACCTTATCATTCTGGCCGCCCGTCCCGCCATGGGTAAGACGACATTGGTGACCAACCTGGCCTATAACGTCGCGACCATTGCCAAACAACCGGTACTTTTCTTCAGCCTTGAGATGAGTAAAGAGCAGTTGGTCGACCGTATGTTGGCCGATGCCTCCGGTGTCGATGCTTGGAACATTCGTACCGGTAACTTAAGTGACGATGATTTCAGCAAGCTTTCGGATGCCATGGGCGAAATGGCCGAAGCACCGATCTATATCGACGATACGCCGGGCGTGAGCGTTCTCGAAATGCGCACCAAGGCACGCCGGGCAGCCCACGACCAGCCATTAGGCCTGATCATCGTCGACTACCTACAACTTATGCAGGGGACTGGTCGCGATGGTGGCAACCGCGTCCAAGAGGTGAGCGAAATTTCTCGTGGCCTCAAGCTTTTAGCCCGTGAGTTAAACGTACCCGTCATCGCCTTGAGTCAGTTGTCACGTTCGGTCGAGCAACGCACCCCGCAAGTTCCGCAGCTCTCCGACCTTCGTGAATCAGGGTCGATCGAGCAGGATGCCGACATCGTAATGTTTATTTATCGTGAGGCGTACTACAACCCTGATACGGATCGTGAAAATATTACCGACCTCATTATCGCCAAACACCGTAACGGTCCGACCGGCAAGGTTGAGCTCTACTTCCACCCCGAACGTCTACGATTCATGTCACTTGACCGTAAGCATGAGGAATAACACTCATTTCAGCGAACGCCTCGTGATATACTTAAAGGAACACCATGGCTAAGCTTGATTTTTCAAAATACTCTTTGTATCGCTGGCGTTATATCATCGGATATAGCCTTATCGGCCTCCTTTTAACGGGAATGCTTGTGTTCGTCGGCTTCTTCTTGCCGGGAGCATTATCGGCACAGGAAATGGTATCAGCCGTTCGAAGTGCGTCGCTATCGATCGACGATCCGTCGACCCTCGCGATTACCAGCTTGCCGTACTACGCGCTCCAAGCGGGTGTTCTGTCCGTATTTGGTATATCTATCTTTACTCTGAAGTTACCGTCTCTTATTCTCGCGTTACTGTCAGCCGTAGGCTTCATTTTGCTGCTCCGTCGCTGGTTCAAGCCCAATATTGCGGTGCTTGCATCACTTATCGCGATTACTACCGGCCAGTTCTTGTTTATCGCTCAACAAGGAACGCCTGGGATTTTATATGTTTTTTGGCCGGTCGTTCTTTTGCTGCTCGGAACCCAAATTACTCGTGGTAAAAAATTTCGCTTGCTATGGAAAATACTATTCGCGATCGCCGCTGCGTTGAGCTTATATACTCCACTCAGTATCTATCCATTGATAGCAATTGGTTTGGCGACGGTACTGCACCCTCATCTACGAAATGCCATACGCAAGCTGTCTAAAATTCGACTGACAGTTGTAAGCATGATTTTCTTGGCACTCCTTGCGCCGTTGGTGTACGGTATCACTATAAACCCACAACTTGGCTTAACTCTGCTTGGTATTCCGGCGATATGGCCGCCGGATATCACCGCGAACGTCATTACCGTCCTGAAGCAGTACTTCTTGTTCTGGGATCCGGGAACGACCGCCTTGATGACACCGGTATTCGGCCTTGGATCGGTTATTCTGATCCTGCTTGGACTGTATCGAATACTCCGTACCCGTGATACCACTCGAAGTTACCTGATTATCATCTGGATCGTGTGTTTGATACCGGTACTTCTTTTGAACCCTATCTTCACCAGCGTGACATTCGTACCCTCGATGCTATTGCTCGCAGCCGGTTTGACCAGTTTGATCGGGTACTGGTATCGTCTGTTCCCACTGAACCCGTATGCCCGTGTGGTAGGCCTTATCCCAATTGTTATTTTGGTATTCGCCCTGAGCGTGTCAGGCTTAGCTCGTTATATTTACGGCTATCATTACAGCACCGCTCAAGCTACATTATTCAATAAAGACCTGGCGCTGCTTCCGAAAGACACCAAAGAACTAGTTGTCTCTGAAGATGAACGAGACTTTTACGAAGCAGTCGCTCAATACCGTGACGGATTATCGGTCGTCACAAACCCAACAAGTGAACGGTTCACCGTTACGCGAGATGCTCGTAAGTCATTCGAAGGATATGTAGTCGAAAAGATCATTACGAATGGCCACTCCGAACAGTCCGACCGCCTGTACAGCTACAAAAAAGCTGACGTGTAACGTATAATTAAGAAGAAGTTTATTAATAGAGTTTTGACGGAGAAATAGACCATGGCTTTTGACCAAGTAAAAATGTTGAACAAATTGCGTAAAGCACAAAGTGATTTGAAAAAAGAAATCATCGAAGTGGAAGCCGGCGACGGCGCAGTCGTCGTACAAATTACCGGTGAACTTAAGATCAAGAAAATTAACATCGACCCGGCTCAGGTCGACCTCGACGATATCGCCGAGCTTGAACACTGGATCGAAATTGCCGTTCGTGACGGCCTCGCTAAGGCACAAGAAGTCGCCGCTGAAAAGATGAAGCCTCTCATGGGTGGCCTTGGCAACCTAGGACTATAGCTCGTGCCTCGATTGCTGCCAGCAGCACTTGAAAAGCTGATCGAAGAATTAGGTCGGCTGCCGGGAGTAGGGCAGCGCACCGCCGAACGCTACGCGTATTATTTGTTGCGTGCCGACCAACGTATAAACGACAGCCTTGCGACCGCCGTGCATGACATACACACGCTTGTTAAGACATGTCCGGTTACTTTCGCGTTGATCGATGCCGACGAAGAGGTTTCGGCACTTTATTCCGATAGCGACCGTAACCGTAAACTGGTTGCCGTCGTCGAAGAACCGCTTGATATAGTGGCGCTCGAACGAACCGGCCAATTCAAAGGCACGTATCATGTTCTTGGTGGTGCCATGAGCCCGATCGACGGCATAGGCCCCGAGCAGTTGCATATACCTGAGCTTTTAAAACGATTGGCTGATGACGAGGTTGAAGAACTAATCATTGCCACTAACGCGAGCGTCGAGGGTGAATCGACGGCGTTATTCTTACAAAAGCACATCAAGGATGCCGGACTTGACGTAAAGATGAGCCGATTGGCCCGGGGTATACCAGTCGGCGTCGATTTGGAGTATGCCGATCAGATTACTTTGGGGCATGCGCTGGAAGGCCGACGTACGCTTCTTTAACTTCTGCTACAATAAGTAGCAATGTTTAAAGATTCCATACAACTTATTTCCGAAGTCCAAAAAATTGTCGTCATCCAAGCCGAAAATCCCGACGGCGATAGCCTTGGAAGTTCCATTGCCCTAGAAGAAATTCTTTCCGATGCCGGCAAGGATGTCGTGATGTACTGCGCTATCGACATTCCAAAGTACCTCCGCTATATCAACGGCTGGGATAGGGTAGTAAAAGACTGGCCGACCGATCGTGATGCGGCCATTATAGTTGATACTTCGAGCCAAGCATTGATGGTTCAAGCTTTAGAGCAACCAGGCGTCCGCCACTTTTTCGAATCGCACCCGGTACTGGTCATCGACCACCACCAAACAGAAGTCGGCGATTTACCGTTCGAAACGACAAACCTCATCGAAAGCGATGCCGTCGCGACCAGTGAAATTATCTTCGAGCTTGCTCAACAAGCACAGTGGGCCATCAATCCGCAAGCCGCCGAAAGCTTGTTTATTTCCATTCAAGCCGACAGTCTCGGGCTCACCACTCAAACTACCACGGCCAAAAGCTATACCACGGCCGCCGAGCTCGTGGCTCTTGGTGCCGTACCGGCTGAAATTGAGGCGCGTCGCCGTGAATATATGAAGAAGCCGGCCGACATTCTTGCTTACAAGGGCCGACTTATCGAGCGAGTCGAGTATTTCTTAGACGGCAAACTCGCGACCGTCCATATTCCCTGGAGTGAAATCGAAGAATTTAGCGACCGCTACAACCCAAGCGTGTTAGTACTTGATGAAATGCGCCTGGTAGACACCGTTCAAGTAGCGGTCGCCATAAAGACATACCCCGACGGCAAATTAACCGGTAAGGTGCGTGCGAATATACCTGTCGGTACGACCGTCGCTGGTTTCTTTGGCGGAGGCGGCCACGAATACGCTTCCGGCTTCAAAATATATGAAAAATATGACACACTTATTTCAGAATTAGTTAATGCAGTAGATAAGGCGCTTACCGACTATGAGTCTGCAATTTCATAACCAGTTAACAAAGTCAGTTGAACCGTTTACGCCACTCGAGGAAGGGTACGTACATCTCTATACCTGTGGCCCGACAGTTTATAACTATTTGACCGTCGGTAACTGGACTGCCTACATTTACTGGGATACCCTCGTACGTATTTTGCAGGCCCACGGCAATCAAGTGACTCGTGTCATGAACATCACTGACGTTGGCCACCTTGTAAGCGACGCCGATGACGGAGAAGACAAGCTGGAAAAAGGCGCTAAGCGGGAAGGTAAGACTGCTTGGGAAGTCGCCCAGTTTTATACCGATGACTTCATCGCTGGTATGAGGGCGCTTAATCTGATTGCGCCAACCCACATGCCAAAGGCAACCGAATACATCCAGCAGCAACTTGAGCTTGTACGCATCTTGAAAGAAAAAGGCTACACTTACCAAATTGATGATGGTATCTATTTTGATACATTAAAATTTCCTACGTACGCGAGCTTTGCCGACCTCGACCTTGAAGCCCAAAAGGCCGGCGCTCGTGTCGAGTTCAACCCGGAAAAACACCACCCAAGCGACTTTGCTCTCTGGAAATTCACCCCAACCGGCGAAAAACGTGACATGGAATGGGAGACACCCGCCGATCTTACTGATGAAAGTGGGATTAAAATGGGCTTCCCAGGCTGGCACCTCGAATGTTCGGCTATGGCCATGAGCCTACTAGGTGAAACCATCGACATCCATACCGGTGGTATCGATCATATACCCGTACATCATACCAACGAGATCGCTCAGTCCGAAGCGGCCAGCGGCAACGTATTCAGCAAATTCTGGCTTCATAACAACCACCTTAAGGTTGACGGCACAAAAATCAGCAAGTCACTTGGCAATGGCTATACGTTAAGCGACCTCGAAGAAAAAGGCTATGACCCGCTTGATTTGCGTATGTTCGTGCTGCAAAGCCATTATCGTACCGAAGGTAACTTTACGTTTGAAAACCTCACGGCGGCGGCTAACCGTCGTCGTAACTGGCGAAACGTAGCCGTACTCCGTCACCAAATCCACGATACGATCAAGGAAGATGGTGATACCGAAGACGACAGTAAGACCGTTTCATTGTATGCCGCTTCTCAAAAAGTAATAGAAGCAATTTCCGACGACCTTAACACACCAGAAGCTCTCGCCCTCATCGATGATGCTTTCGACACCATTGTTTCAAGTAAGCTTGGCGACTTGCACCAGCACGCCCTCGTGAGCTTCATAGAAACCATCGACGAACTCCTCGGTCTTAACCTGCTTGAAACAACCAAAGATATTACCGACGATCAAAAGCGAATCATTATCGAACGTACTCGTTCCCGCGAGCAAAAGGACTACGGAAAGTCCGACGCACTACGTGTCGAGCTCGAAAAAAGCGGCGTCACTGTGCGCGACACCGCTTCTGGCCCGATTTGGGAATATATTACTTCTTAGCTTTAGTGCCGGTAATTTTCGCCAGCAACGCCTTTGGCTTGCTTTCGTGATTCTCGATAGAATCGCGGTTCTCGAGGAATTCCTCTACGAGGATACGGATGCTTCCGGCGATAGGGATAGCGATAATACCACCGACGATACCGAACATGTACAAACCAATCGTCACGGCACTTAAGATCATCAGCGCCGATAGGTTGATGCGCTTCGATTGAATGTGCGGTGAGATAAAGTTATTTTCAATTTGTTGGTACACGATGAAGAAGATGGCGTAGATAATCGCTGCCGGTAGACTGTTGAGAGCCAAGAGCAGGGTGATAATCGTACCACCAATCGTCGCACCGAACATAGGAATGAGCGAGAGCAAGAAGGTAATGGCGGCTGTCGGCATCGCCAAGCCAGCTTCGACTTGAGGGAAGATAAGGCTAAGAACGAAAACGGCGAACCCGGCAGTGACGGCACCGATAGTCGATACGGTCAACTGGCCAGTGATGTATCCGGTAACGACCGTGTACATTTTACCAGCGACACGACGGTGCTTTTCCATCTTTTTCTTGTCTTTATAAACGCCCCAGATGCGCTTCATCCACATTGGGCCTTCGATGAGCATCAGGAAGGTGAGCACCAATACGAGTAAGGCGGCAGCAAAGAAGCTGAAGATCGAACCGATACCAGTAATCAAGCCTTTACCGACGTTACTTGCCCAGCCCGCGGCATTTTCTTTGGCAGAAGCGATCGCGCTATCAACCTGTGGTCGAAGTTCGTATTGATCGACAAAGTCGTTCAACCCCTTAAGAGGGGTCGAGGCTGAATCAAGCAATGATGGTGCTGTTTGAATGAAGCCAGCAGTCTGCTGAACGACCGGCGGAATCAGCAGGAAGACGAAGGCACCGAGCAAGGCGACGACGATGACGTACGCGATTGCGGTCGCACCAACACGGCTTTTGCCCGGGAGTCGGCGAGATATCTTTGACACAGGGCCGTTCAAGGCAAGTGCCAAGAACAAGGCAACGCCAAGGATCATCAGCGCGACGCGCGCGTTATATATTAATAGGATTGCCAAGCCCATGCCGATGACGACGAGCCAAAAACGAACGAATGTACGTGTATCTATTTCAATTTGAGTTCTCATGTGGCGTATTATACACCACTTTTACCGAAGTAAGCGAAGAGGTTATGGCATTCTGCTTATGGCTCACGTATAGTAGAAGCATATGGATGATGTTATTCCGAAGCTCCGGAAACTTATTAAAGGTGAGATCAGTATCGATACCGATGTTCTCCATCGGGCAAGCCACGACGCCAGCGTATATGAAATTCTTCCCGACGCCGTGATTAGCCCAGTCGATAGCATTGACATACAGAAGCTCGTGAAATTCGTCGTCAAAAATAAAAGCAGTCATCCGAAACTAGCCATTACGCCTCGGAGCGCGGGGACCGATATGTCCGGAGGCCCTTTAGGCAGCTCGCTCGTTCTCGACATGACGACGCACTTCAATACGATCAAGTCGCTTCAAGGTACTTTGTTGAATACCCAGCCTGGCGTGTACATGCGCGATATCGACCCGTTGCTGTATGACCAGCAGCTCCATTTAGGCTGCGTCCCCGCCAGTCGCGCCATCAACACGATCGGTGGCATGATAGGAAATAATTCAGGCGGCGAGCGTTCATTACAATACGGTAACACTGAACGCTGGGTGCGTGAGCTGAACGTCGTTTTGGCCGACGGCAACGAATACACCATCAAGCCCCTCAACCGCAAGCAGCTGCAACAAAAACTAAAGGAAACAACTTACGAAGCGGATTTGTACCGAAAGACGTATGAACTCATCGAAAGTAATTACGACCTTGTTAAGAATGCCCGACCGCATGTAAATAAGAACTCGATGGGCTACAACTTATGGAGCGTCTGGGATCGCGACACCGGTATCTTTGATATGACTCGACTGTTTACCGGCAGCCAAGGAACGTTGGGCGTCATTACCGACATCACTATCGAAGCCGTACCGAAAGCACCGCATTCCGGACTGTTGTTGGCGTATCTTCCTTCCATCAAGAACCTGGGTGATGTAATCGCGACCGTCATGCATCACGAGCCGGCTACCTTCGAAGGGTTCGACAATATTACTTTCAACCTCGGCTTGAAATACTTCAATACATTCCGAAAGCAACTCGGCACCAAAGAATGGCTGCGCCAACAAAGTATTCTCTTAAAGTCAGTCGCCAAGTTCAAAGGTCACATTCCTGAAATGTTCCTCATGATCGAGTTCGACGGCCAGACGAAAGGCGAAGTTCTGGATAAGATCTCCATTCTTCACGACGATTTGAAATCGTACAAAATCAAAATGGACATCGAGGCCGACGAAGCTTCCAGCGCACCTTTTTGGAAGATCCGCCGGGCTGCCTTGTCTCTTTTGCAAAATCAGGTACATGGTCGTTACGCATCGCCTTTCATCGACGATATGGCCGTGCCGCCTCGTTACTTGCCCGAATTCGTTCCGAAGCTTCGTAAAGTTATTCGTAAGTATAAACTTCCGGCAACGATTCAGGGCCACTTCGGAGATGGTAATTTCCATGTCATACCCCTCATGGACATCGCCGGCGCGAAAGATCAGGCCAAACTTGAACCCGTTATGCGCGAGTTGATTCCTATCGTATTGAAATACGGCGGCACCATGGCGGGCGAGCACAACGACGGTATGGTACGTGGGCCTTGGCTTCCGGCGGTATTCGGCCAAGACATGTACGAATTATTCAAAGAAACGAAAGAAATCTTCGACCCGCTGTATATTTTCAACCCGCACAAAAAGACCGACGCCTCTTGGGAATATAGTATGAGTCATATCCGTAGCAAGAACGATAACGAATTAATTAAGTAGCAATTTTTCACTAGATATTGTATAGTAGAGGTACTATGCAAGCGACTGAAACTATCGGCTGCGTAAAGGCGGCCACTAAGATTCTCGGAGACAAATGGACTCCACAATTACTTCGTTTTTTCATTAACGAAGAATCTGTTCGTTTCTGTCAGATCCAGGATTTAGTCGAGGGTATCAACCCGCGCACACTTTCGGCTCGTCTTGATTCGCTTGAACAAGAAGGCATCATAGAAAAAGTAACCGCCCCTGAAAAAAGCCGCTGCGAATATCGCCTTACCCAAAAAGGCAAAGAACTGACGCCGATTTTACGCGACATGCAAAGCTGGAGCGAGCGATTCGCTTAGTCCTCGCATTTTCTTATTAAGATTTCTTTAAGCAAAATCACTGTATACTAGTTCATATGAGAGTTTTGATTGTCGAAGATGAACATAAAATCGCCCGTGCGCTCGCAAAGGCGTTAGAGCAAGAAACCTACGCGGTAGATGTTGCGTACGACGGCGATGAAGGTCATGCCATGGCCACAACCGAACCGTACGACATCGCGATTATCGATCGCATGCTCCCTGGTGAATATGACGGTATCGCCATCGTGAAAGCTATGCGACAGGCAAAAGTACATACGCCGGTATTATTTTTAAGCGCCCTCGATAGCGTCCATGAGCGTACCGCCGGGCTTGACGCCGGTGCCGACGATTACCTAGTAAAACCTTTTGCGTTGGAAGAACTACTGGCTCGGGTGCGCGCTTTGTTGCGCCGGCCAACTGAGCAACAATCCGATGTGTTGAGCGCCGGTGATTTAACGCTTGATACCGTGACGTATTCGGTTCAACGTGCCGGAAAAACAATCCAACTGACCAGCAAAGAATTCGCATTGCTTGAATATTTGCTTCGAAACCAAAACCGACCGATCAGCAAAGAAGTGATTATCAGCCACGTATGGGACTATGATGCCGACGTACTGCCAAATACCGTTGAAGTGTACGTAAAATACTTACGTGCCAAAGTGGACGTACCATTTAAAAAACCGTTGATTCATACCGTTCGCGGATTCGGCTACAAACTCGAGGCCTAAATACTATGCAGATGTTTCAATCGGCCACGCTAAAATTAACCGTGTGGTACTTAGCGATATTGATGACGATCAGTATTATTTTTAGCGTCGTTATTTATCAACTTAATTTTCGGGAAATTAGCTTCCGATTAGAAAATTTACAGCATAGCCTGCTTGATGACACGACGTACGTGACACCGAACTCTAACGATGCGTATACATTGATCTTCGGCCCTAATAGCCCGTTGTCAGTTCAGTCGAGCCAGGCAGCCGGACAAATGATCTCTTCGCTCATTTACATTAATCTTGTTATTTTGGTAGCCGGCGGCCTCGGAAGTTACTTCTTGGCACGACGCACGCTTCGGCCAATCGAAGAGTCACACGAGGCACAAAGCCGTTTTACCAGCGACGCCAGCCATGAGCTTCGTACGCCTTTGGCGGCGATGAAGGCCGAACTTGAAGTAAGTTTGCGCGACCCGCATTTAAGCGAGAAGGAATCCAGAGAGTTACTGGAAAGCAACTTGGAAGAAGTAAATAAACTTATTCAGTTATCGCAAATGTTGCTTCAGTTATCTCGCCTCGACCATGACAAGTTAGAGCGAAGCGCAGTCGATATCGTGCAACTGCTGAATGAAAAAATCAAAATGTACAAAACCGACGCGAAGCGCTTCGACATAACGGCTCGCAAGAAAGCAGTCGTCCAAGCTAATGAGCCGGCTATCAGCGAGCTCATTGGAATTCTTATCGATAACGCCCTCAAATACAGTCCGAAGAAATCAAAAATTTCAGTACGTGTATTCTTAAAGCTTGGCACGATTGGTTTTGAAATTCATAATTTAGGTGATCCGATACCCGAAGAAATACTCCCTAAGCTGTTCGATCGTTTTTACCGTGCCGATACTTCACGGACAAACAGTAGTCAGAACGGGTACGGGCTCGGCCTCTCGATCGCCAAGAAAATCATTGATATCCATCATGGCGACCTACAAGTAAGTAGTGGAGAAAAGGGGACTACCTTTACGTTTTATTTGCCACTATTACGACTCAACCAAGGGTAAATACTTTCGACATATATCTACGCATGCTTTAAATAGTATGTAAAATTACAACACATAAGCCATAAGAATTAAGAGTCTTCTCAGATTCGAATGACATACTACAACCAGTAGCCTAGCTACAACAAACAATACGAGTAATCGTTTTTAAAAAGGAGGGAGTGAACTCTATGAACACCACCATCAGCAAAGAAATTAGTACCACCAAACCAAGTATCTTACTCAGTAAAAAGGGTATGAAAGAGCTCCGAAAGTCCGTCACCCAATTAGAACATGACCGTATGGCGGTAATACGAAGCTTGAAGGAAAGCGATAAAACAACTGGTCATGATGACCGATTCGAGCGAAACGAACGATTGGCTCGGCTTGAAGCAATTGAAGCGGAGCTCCATGAGAAGCAGCAAACCTTACTACAGGCGCACATCATGCCATCACGACGTACCCGTATGAAGGTTGCCGTTGGTTCAGTCGTTGACCTCATCGACCAACAAGGACGTCTGTTCCGTTATACTTTAGTCGAAAGTATCGAAGCAAACCCAAGCGATGGCCGCATCTCCGCAAAAAGCCCTCTTGGGAGCAGCTTGGTTGGTAAAACAGTCAAAGACGTTATCGAATGGGGAAACGGTACCGTCCGTGGCACGATGCAACTAGTTCGAATCAATTAGCCGAAATAGCAACGTAATCTGAAAAACACCTCACATAAGAGGTGTTTTTTGATACAATAGTGCTAATGCTTTTTTACCAACAATCCATCGAAGACACATACAAAGAATTGTCGTCGGGCCTCGAAGGTATCTCCAAGTACGAGGCGGGCGAACGTCTGAAACAGTTTGGGCCGAACGAAATCAAACTGAAGGGCGAGCCGCTCTGGCGTAAAATCGTCGAACCATTCGCCAACGTCTTCATGGCCGTGCTATTCGTCGCGGTGCTCATCAGTATTTGGCACCATGCGTACTTTGACGCGATCATCATCGCGGTCATCATGCTTACCAGCGCCGGTATATACTACGTACAGCGTTTCTCGACTGACCGTATTTTGAGGTCACTGCAAAAACACACCGCTCAGAAAGTTTCCGTGACGCGCGGCGGCGAAATGGTCTCTGTCGATAGTAGCTTACTTGTACCTGGTGACATCGTTCACTTAGGCGAAGGAGATAAGGTCCCTGCCGATTTGCGTGTCATCGTAGCCGACTCGTTACGCACCGACGAAGCTTTGCTGACGGGTGAGTCCGCACCGATGAGTAAATCCGCCGATACACTTACGGGCGAGAAAGAAGTGTACGAACAACGCAATATTCTCTTCCAAGGTTCGTTCGTTACCTCGGGTCAAGCCGTGGGCTTGGTTATCCTTACCGGTAATCAGACCGAATTCGGGCGGATCGCCGCGCTCACGGGTAACTCCCCGGATGAAATTTCGAGCCCGGTTCAAAAGAAAATCGATAAATTGATCGCGTATATCATCGCCGTCGTCGCCGCAGTAGCCGTCGTAGCGTTCATCTTGGCGCTCAGCCGTGGTATCGAACTCACCGAAGCACTTCGTTTCGTAATCGCCATCTCGGTATCCGCCGTTCCCGAAAGTTTACCGATCGCTATCTCGGTCATTTTGGTACTTGGGATGCGCCGCATGGCCGCCAAAAAGGCATTGGTGCGCAGCATGAGCGCCATCGAAACCATCGGCGTCATCACGACTATCGCTACCGACAAGACCGGCACGCTGACTGAAAATAAACTATCCGTCCAAGAAACATGGCAACCAAGTTGGGTTGATCATCATTTGCCAACTGTGATTCATAAAACCATCAACGTGCATAACCAAAAAAGCAGCGACCCCCTCGACGTTGCGTTTATCAGCTATAGCGCGGCCGAAGCGGCCGTCAACCTAAAAGGCGAAGCGGTCGTGAAGTTACCATTCGACCAAGCCTTTGCCATGAGTGGGAATATTTGGCATCATAAAGGCCAGCACGAACTCGTCGTCAAAGGCGCGCCGGAACACATCATCGACCGTAGCAACTTATCAAAAGCCCAGCGCACCGAAGCAGAAGCCGCATTGACGCAGCTTACGAGCCAAGGGTACCGCGTGATTGCCGTCGCCACATCGCAAGTCGAAAAAACGTTCGAAGCGTTCCATGAAATGCACCCTAAGTTTAGCTTGCAGTTCGCCGGTCTGATTGCCGTGGCAGATACGCTTCGCCCGGCCGCCCGAAAAGCCATCAAGACCGCCCAAGCAGCTGGCGTATCGGTACGTATGATCACTGGTGACCACTTTGAGACAGCTTATAGCATCGGACTGAAGCTGGGGCTGGTCACGTCACGCGACGAAGTGTTCGATAGCCGCTTGATGAACGATATGAGTGACAAGCAACTTGCCATCGAAGCGCACCGTGCCCGTATTTTCTCGCGCGTGACACCAGAGAATAAATTCCGCATTCTTCAGATATTGAAACTTAAAGAAGTGACTGCCATGACGGGGGACGGCGTCAACGATGTTCCGGCGCTTACGAATGCGCACGTCGGCGTAGCCATGGGGAGCGGTTCGCAAATCGCCAAAGACGCCGGTGATATCATCCTTCTCAACGACAACTTTGCCAGTATCGTACGGGCCATGCGCGAAGGTCGCATCGTCTTCGCGAACATTCGTCGCATGCTGTACTACCTGTTGTCGACGAACATCGGCGAAGTCATTACGTCAGTTGGTGCCTTGGCCGTCGGCCTACCGATACCTTTGCAACCAGCTCAAATTCTATGGATTAACTTAGTAACAGATACGACCATGGTGATTCCTCTGGGGCTCGAACCAGGTGGCAAAAGCGCCATGAAGCAAAAACCTGTTTCACCGACCGCGCCGATCCTTGACAAATATATGATCAGCCGTATCGTACTTGTCGCGCTCGCCATGGCCGGAATCGCACTTGGACTGTACGCGTACTTCATTGCCACTCGTGGCGTCGATTACGCGCACACCATCGTCTTCGTATCACTCGTAGCGATCCAGTGGGCGAACGCGATCAACGCTCGAAGTACCTATCAATCCGCATTTACCCGCGTACTCGTAAAGCATCGTATTTTCTGGGTCGGCCTAGCGGTATCTATTTCACTGCAATGGTTCGCATTATTCGGACCTTTGCAAGGATTGTTGAATATCAAACCTATACCTGCAATCGACATGATCGTCGCTGCCGTTTCAGCCTTTATGGCTATCATCCTCGTAGTTGAAGTTCATAAGTTCATTGGCCGACGGTTGGTATTAGCTAAACGACTTGCTTAATAACAAAATCGAAAAAGCCCCGCCGTACTACGAGTAAACATCTGCAACCCAAGTATTTTAAGGCCGTATACGCCAAAAAATACCTGGAGTGAAGCCGTTTACGAATGGTACGGCGGGGCTTTTTCGTTTTCCCTTGTCAGCAAGCGATTCTATTTCGTCATCGCTTTTACGAGCGTAAGTGACGTCATCAGGTTATACAATCTACCTTGAATTGCATCGCCGAGCATTACCACGCTTTCTACCATAGCAATAGATCCGGAGACATAGGCAATAGCAGCTTCCTTTGTCATCCAATGTAGCTGGAATTGGGCTTCACCGTTATCCTTAGGCGTCGGGTCGGACACAAAGGCGCCAAACTCCGCTGCATACCCGTAGATACTATATTTTTTCTGTATGAAATCTCTGTACTGAACTACTTCGCCTATTTCCTGTATATTTTTAACGCTGACGCCGAGTTCTTCTCGTAACTCACGTTCAATGGCTTGTACGTTCGTTTCTCCTGGTTCAACGCCACCGCCAGGTAACAAACCTTTGTTTAATACCAACACCTCATCGCCACGCCGTATGACTACCTTAACCGTAGGCCTATCCTCATACGACAGCGATTCATCCCGAGTTCCGATTACTTTCAATTGTTTCATTGCTAACAGTATACCAAACCAATAGAAAATCACGCGCCAGCGTGATTTTCTATGAATGAGGCACTTCCAAGTCCACCATAGCGAACGGCCGTTATTGAACGATGCTCAACAAAGTCCAGTTACCACCATGGTTATCCGTTCGTAAACGGAATTGAGATTGGCCGTCGGTAAGCGTGACGATTTCCGCAATGTGACCACCTGTTTTCACGAGGCAACGAAGGCCGGCGTCGAGGAAGTCATACATAGTGCCCCGGAATTCCATACGGCGCGGGTAGGCGGATAAGTTTTTCTTAAAGCCCATTTGCGTAATTGCTACTTGCTCATTGATATTTTCACGATTCATATTCATTCTCCAAAGGTTAAGATTTTGATTGACTGCCTTACATCTCGCACGTGTAACGCAAAAAAGCTGAACAAGAAATCGATCAGCAACGGATTTTGGAGGAGTGATTTGGAGAGGGTAGTGCGAACCGTTTATACCGCAGGACCTTTTTACCAAATATCACGTTAGAATTGTGACGATTACCAGGGGCGCTTTTACCAAACGGGTAAGGTGAGCATGGCATCGATTGGTGGCTTCATATATAAGCCTGTGGGTGAAAATCCTTTGCCGATTGATTCACAATCAGCGGAAGTACTCACATGACTGTATTTAGTATACATCGAGCATTAGTTGAAGCGTCAAGCATTTTACCTACCAGATTCTGTATACCTCTTGAGCTTATTTACATTTTAATCCATTTATGTTATAATTGAACAATGCATTGTGAGCCGGTCTTTAGATTGGCACCTGTGCCACTTTAAAAACTTGACTCATTACACTTTTTGCATATACCACCAAGAAGAGAGGGGACTTCGTGTCTCAGAATCGCACCAAGCCGATGCGAGCGGTGCTGGCAGGCTTCGGCCTGACCACCATGCTCGTGCTCGGCGCCGGAGGGACGGTAGCGTTCGCCGCCGAAGAACCGACCGTCACGACGCCCGAACCGGATGTCGTGGTGGTGGTCGAGGACCAGGAGGCAACTTCCGATCCCGACGCGGCCACGACCGACGAACCCGCAGCAGAGGAGCCCGCTCCCGCGCCGCAGGAATCGACCGAACCCGCCGATCCATCGGCATCCGAAGAGTACACCGATACCGCTCCTTCCGAGGAGCCGGTCGTCGAGGACGCGAACGAAGCTGGCTCGGAGGAGACGGAAGAGGCCGAACAGCCGACCACCGAAACCGAGACGCCGTCCTACCCGACATGTGTGCAGAACCCCGTGTTCGCATACACGTTCGATCCGGTCACGGTATCGGGTATCATCATCGTCTCGGGAGGAGAACTGGGTCAGAAGCTCTGTGACACACTCGCAGTTCGTACGGTCATCCGCAGTTACGTCTTGCCGGCCGTAGGCAACCCATCGTGGCCTCAGGATCTCAACGGAGTTCCCATCGACACGATGGTCAATGCCATCGGCACGTTCACGTACGGAGATCCTTCCAAGAAGCTCGTGTGCGGTCAGGGTGAACCCTACGCCGCATTCGCGAGCCAAGGAGGTTTCGACGCACTGGCCGTACCGGAGAGGCTCCTCGAGCCTCAGAAACCGGACGAGCCGCCCTTCCTGCATGAAGCGCTGCCCGGTAAGGGCCCCAACCCGACGTGGTCAACCACGCCGAGCGAAGGCTGCAACCCCCCCGCTCAGGAACCCGTAGAGGTGACGGCTAGCGGGTCGGCGACGACCGTGACCTGTGAGTCCGACTCACGGAACCATGCGTTGCTGGAAGCGGCTCAGAACGGCCAGTGGGGCTTCTATTCTGCCAGTGGCAGCGTAAAGGAGCTCGTGCCGGTCGGTGAAGGCTACGACGGCGGCATTCCGCGGAACTTCGGTTACGAGGAGATCACCGTCGTACTGAACGATGCCGATCCGAACGACCTGTTCGACGTCAAGTCGTTCCAGTTCGTCTGGGCACCGAAGGACGCGAACGAGCTCGTATGCGGCGAGTCGTCCGTGACCGGAGAAGTGACGGAGGACTGCCTCACCGCCGGTGTGGTTACCTTCCACGTCGAGAACGCCACTCAGGTGGGCAAGACCGCTACCGAAGTGGGCTCGCACACCGCGGTGTTCGAGGCTGACTACCAGCACCGGTTCATCAGCGAAGAACACCCCGAAGGTCTCACGACCCTCGAAGTGAACTACGAGGTTCCCGGCCCGCTGGGCTACCAGTCCGAGAACCCAAACCTTCTGTGCTACAAGGCGCCCACGGTCACTCCGGTGGTTCACACCCCCGACGAGCCGGATGAAGACCTGGCCGTCACCGGTCCGAGTACTCTCGCGATCGCGTGGGTCGCTGGTGGTGCGATCGTGCTCGGCGCAGCCGGCATGATCATCGCTCGTCGTCGGCAGCCGGTCGTCGCAACCGAGTAAGTGAGTCAAGGAAGTGCACGCATATAGTGGCGTGTACACACGGGCGTCTAGTTTGAAACTAGGCGCCCTTTTCCTTTGCAAAAATTCCAGCTAGTGCTGTAATCATCCCTATGAGATAATGAAGTCAATGAAACGCCTGGCTCATTATTCGCAAAATTTCATCCGTCGTCCTAATTTAGTACGCGAACTTCTTCGGTTTACCAACCTCAAGGCAACCGATACGGTGTATGATTTTGGAGCGGGCAGTGGTGTCATCAGCTCAGTACTTGCAGAAACAGTAAAATCGGTCGTAGCGATCGAATACGAGCCCCGAACCGTAGAGTTACTGAAGATCAACATGGAAAAGTACGGCAACGTAACGGTTGTCAAAGGCGATGCGTTGAAAGTTGACCTCCCGACTACGCCGTATAAAATATTCGCGAACATCCCGTTTCACTTGAGTTCACCGATCATTCAACGCTTTGTCAATTCACCAACCGCTCCGCAAGCGGCCTATTTGATAACCCAAAAGCAATTCGGCAAGAAATTAGTCGCGACAGATACCACCCACTTTACCGGCCAGTTAGGTATGGTTATCGGCGCGGAATATGAAGTAAAAGTACTAAGACCTTTGAAACGAACTGATTTCTGGCCTCACCCGGCGGTCGATACGGTCTTCATTGGACTCGTAAAGAGGGAAGTCCCGTTAGTTGATCCGAAACGGCTCAATGGCTACCGGAAATTTACCGAAGACTGCTTCTCCGACCCGAAGAAGCTTGCGAAGATGCCGCTTGAAAAAATACACGCCGTGCCCGGCATCTCTCCTTCGCGACTCGATCTCAACCAGTGGGTTGAGTTATTCAACCACCAAACCACGTATTAATGGAGGCGTTGGCTCAACCCGATGCCGCCGAAGTCTCGACATACGTACACCGGCTGCACAGGGCTACTTCGCTCAGCATCATACGCATACCCTAGGTCGTCGAACTTCTCTAAGCCATCGACGTTCGGCTGGCCGCGCCGAATTAACCAGCGGGCATAGGCTCCACGGGCAATTTTGGCATGCACCACGACAAATACGGGCTCTGCGCCGACTTCTTTCTGCGTCAAGAATACTGGCGTAATAAGCCGCGAAGGGTCGAGAAAGGGCAGGACTGCCTTGGCATATTCATCCGAAGTCACGTTGATGATCGGGCCGTCGACAGGAAGTGTTTCGGCGATACGATCACCCCAGTATCCGTATAAATCTTTGTATGGTTCATCCGGCAAACGGTAGCCCAGCTCGAGGCGGTACGGTTGAATACCGTCAAAAGGCCGTAACACGCCATATAACCCGGATAAAATCTTCAGATACTTTTGCGCGAAGTCTTTTTCTTCGTCGGTCCATTCTAAGGCACGCAACCCGCTATAGATATCACCACGAAAGGTCTCCGCTGCGGCCGACAGTGGCATATCGAGGCGAGTCAGGTACGTTTCTTCAACTTCCGTAGCGAGCTTTTCAGAAATATGCATGTTTTTTATATATTGCTCGATCGTGAGCTCTTGCAGATAGTCTGTCAGCTCCTGAGAGGATGCCTCGAATATAGGCGTCGTAAGCGCACGAGTAGGTGGCGTAAATACCATTGTTTTTGATGAATGAAGGAGAATAGTCAGCGGCATATTCACTTAGTATAGCAAAACGGGGTTAGCCAAACCCAGTGGTATCTGTTATAATGATTTCAATTACTAATAAACTAATTGGATAACCATGGCTAAACACAAGAACTGGCACGGCGCCGCTCGTAAGCGTATGCTCAAAAAGAAAGCAAAATCACTCAAGCTTAAATCACAAAAAGCATAGTGAATGCCTCGCCCCTGAACGTATCATCGGGCGAGGTATTTTTTAGCTTGATTATTCACCCGTTTACCCCTATTATACGGGTATAGTTCAAAACATAAACAGGATTCAATTATGCAGATTACCATCGTAGGTGGCGGCTTCGGCGGCGTCAAGGCCGCGCTCACGTTAGCCAAAAAGAAGAATGTCCACATTACCCTTATTACCGACAAGCCCGACTTCCAATACTATCCAGCCCTCTACGGTACGGCCACCGGTCATAGCCACTTACAGTCATGGATTCCGCTCGGTGAAATTTTCGCCGATCACGACAACATAAATGTCATCATCGACCCAGTTACCAAACTGGATAAGGCAGCGAAAACCATCACAACCGCTTCCGGCGCCGTACATACCTACCATAAACTTATTCTCGCTCTTGGGTCGGTAACGACATACTTTGGCATTCCTGGGTTGAACGACTTTGCGTACGGTATCAAGTCGTACGATGAGATCACGCGCCTCAAGCAACACCTGCTCGAAGAATTTTCAAAGCCCGATGGTGCCGATAAAGATTTCCTCATCGTCGGCGCCGGTCCAACTGGCGTAGAACTCGCTTCAGCGCTTGGTACGTACTTGAAACACCTCAAGAACCATTACCGTCAACATCAACCACGCATCAACATTAGTATCATCGAAGCCGCTCCCCGAGTATTGCCTCGTATGTCGGAAAAGGCCAGCGCTTTGGTCGCAGCCCGCCTGAAGAAACTCCACGTGCACGTCGAACTTAACAAGAAAGTCGAAGAAGAAACCGTCGATAGTTTGATTGTCAGCGGCAAGCCTATCAAAAGCCATACGGTCATTTGGACATCAGGTGTAGCCAATAACCCGTTCTTCGCGGCGAACGCCGACCAGTTCGAGCTTTCCAAGAACGGTAAAGTGGTCGTAGATGCGCATTTACGTGCCGATAAAGATATCTACGTCATTGGTGACAACGCCTTCACACAGTGGAGCGGCTTGGCACAAACCGCCCTCCATGATGGCATTTTCGTCGCCAAACATATTTTAGGTACTTCGAAGAAGAAGTACGTAGCAAAGTTACCTCCAGTCGTCGTACCGGTGGGTGAGAACTGGGCGATCTTTGAATATAAGAACATCCGCTTCGGCGGCCGGTTAGGTTCGTTGGTACGGAGCGCGGCTGATTTCGTCGGCTATAGCGACATATTGCCATTCGGCCAAGCCCTTGGCGTATGGCGGGCGCAAAAAATCAAAGAAGAGTATTATTACACGGCAACACCGAAGGCTCAGGAATAATCCAACCTTCATCCTCTAGGATTAGAGGGCAAAGGTTAAAGCCGGAGTTACGTATCCGGCACCTGTGATAAACAGGACGATAGGTGTCTTAACTATTACATGAATTCGTCGTACTCGTAGTCATCGGTTTTCATCACTACAGGCCGGGAGGCGATGTACGTGGGACTGAGATACTTCACAGGAACAGCCGAGGGCTTTTTCTGCGGCACAGTCACCAAGCCGTTGATCTCACTTTCCAATGCCGAAAGGTCACGATGTACCTTTCTGGTCGGCTTTCCGGCTTGAATCATGCCAGCGACATGCTCAAGCTTCCGATCGAGAGTCGTGACCGTCAATCGAGAGGAGACCTTATCAGTGAAAGAACCGCTGTTCGTACGGGAAGCATGCTCGTTCAATGAAATCCGTGCCGTTGTGTACCGTGCTTTTAGCCCGTCGTACGTCGTGTCAAGCAAATCCTTACGAGCCTGCTCGAGGAGTGATTCGTACTTACGCTCCACACCCTTGAGTCCGTCCCATACCTCCTTGAAACTACGAGCGTACATCACCAAAGTGCCGAACCGGTACCAGCGACGTCCGTACAGTACGAGCGTCTCTTGATACGAAACGAGCTTTCTGGTGAGCTCTTGCCACGAAGATTCGATGGCGCCGAACTCCTTGTCGTAGTCCCGCTTGATATTCCAGATCGGAATGCCGCTTACGGCCTCTTCCAACTGTATTTTTGCGTACGGCATTTGCTCGTAGAGTCTGACGAACACCTTGTCCGCTTCCTGTCTGAGCATCGTGACCGTGGAACGATCGAGCTTTGCGACACCCAATTCCTTCAACGTTTCCTTGCGGAATCGTCGGAACATGAGCGCGATGCGTACCGCTGAGATGCCGAGCCCGATCACTAGACCGGCACCCGCCACCCAGAGAAGAATTGAAAAATCGAAAGCAGGCGGTTGGAAACCCTCGCTTTGATCACCCTTGGTCGCTTCCGACCGAGGCTCATCTTCTACGGGCAGTGGTTCGGGAGCTGTTTCGACTTGCGCCGACTCCGCTTCGGATTCTTGCTCTTCCTCCGCGGGAGTGAAATCCCAGTCACTCGGGTCCCACCAACGTGTAGCGTCTGGCGGGTCGGAAATCATTTCGGAATACTCGCTTCCCCTTTCGGAAGAAGCGACGTCCTCTTGGGGATCTCTCAGGCTGTCGAACATGGTATTGAAACTCAACAGGAATATCGGCAGCAGAACGAATGCAGCAATGACTACCATGAAGAGACCGCCAAGGCCTCTCATGAACCGTTCCGTATCGTGATACAAAACTCCTCCTCGACTCGTTTTTCATGTATTTTAAGACTGCGAGACAATCTTAAAATAAAGACTGTTCTCTAAATGCTATTTTAGCATATTTTACTCATTAAGTCAATATATTATAGAGGTAAGCTGCTAGGAGTTTTCTTGCTCAACAAGCTTACGAATACGTACATGCGTCGCGATGGTCACGATAGAAATAACCGTCAAATAGAATAGACCCGACAAACAAGTATGAAGAATATTACTTGGCGTGGCGATAAGCAATAAAGTACCGCTGGCAACGGTAGCGACGATAAGCCCGTAACTTGCGTAGAGGCGCTTCAGAGCTGGTTTGAAAAAAGTGATACTCGATAGGGCAATACTGGTGATCGCGATGATAACGTGAATAAGAACGATAGTAGACATATGCTTAATTATACACTACGGAAGGTAGCCGCCGACAGCAATAAAGAAGCACGTCGCAAGTAAAACGAGCAGGGAAGTACCGAACATCGTGCGGGCCCATTTAGTATCATCGACTTTTTTATATAACGTAATACCTTTATAAAGCCAATACCCCGACAACGCCAGAAGCGCCACCAAGTAAATGACGCCGGTATACCCGAATACCGTAAGCAAACTGGCGACGATCGCGAACAGAAGCGTGAATAGTAAAATTTGCAACTTGGTACTTTTCAAACCATATTTTACCGACCATATTGGTAGTTTTGCGGCTGCATAGTCGTTTTGCCGAAACATAGCGATGGCGTAAAAATGGGGCATTTGCCAAAAGAACAGAATCAAGAACAACAAAATCGCACCGGCATCAACCGCCCCGGTCAGTGCGGTGTATCCAGCTGCGGGCGGCAAAGCCCCGGCGACGCCACCGATCAATGTACTGTACACCGTCGTACGCTTGGCGATACCGTAGATCGCAATGTACCAGACGTACGCGATGACCCCTAAGAAAAAGGTGACCGCATTCGTCAAGAAGAGGATAAGCCCGAAACCTATCAACCCTAATACGGCCCCAAATACCAAAGCTTTTTGAACGCTTATCACGCCGCTGGCGATATCTCGCTTCGCAGTACGCTTCATGTTCTTATCGATATCACGGTCAAGGATATTGTTCATCACGCACGCCGAAGCGATTATGAAGGCGATACCGCCGGTTGCCCCGATGAGCGCCATCCAACTAAACGGTACGAAACTGGCAGCCAAAAAGAAACCAGCGATACCGCTGATCGTGTTACTGAGCGTAATACCTGGCTTAATTAACTGTAGATAAGACTTGGAACGTTTCTCCACGTTAAATACCCTCGTTCTCGACCATATATTGGTTCATTTGCTCAGGCGACATGTGCATCATGTTGTAATCGAGGTTTTGCATGATCCATATAGAACCGATAACCACGATCAGTACTACCAAGGCAGCAAATACGAAGGTGAGCACCTTCCAACGGTTACCTCTCCCTAAATGAAGGAAGAATACCAGCTGTACGATAAGTTGCACGACCGCGATCCCAAGTACGATATAGATCATTACCTCTTTCGGCCAAAGATTATTAACGACAAAGAAATAGGCTAACAAGGTAGTCGCGATTGACAATACGAACCCGACGACATACGAAATATAGCGAGCGGGCGAGTGATGATGGTCTAATTTAGGGCTCATGCCATACCTCCTAATAAGTACACGATACTGAAGATGAAGATCCAGACGATATCGAGGAAGTGCCAGAACAGCCCAAGCAACGCGAGGCGGTTAATATCCGTTTTCCTGAAGTTATGGCGCCATAAGCGGACGATGACGACCGCCATCCAAAGGAGCCCGACCGCAATGTGCAACCCATGGGTACCGACAAGCGTAAAGTACACCGATAAAAATGCGCTTCTTTGTGGACCATCCCCGTCAGCGATCAAAATGCCGAACTCCGAAAGCTCCATAGCCAAGAAGACGATACCCAAGATGAATGTCACAAACAACCAAATGAGTGTTTGCTTCTTATACCCACGGACGCTACCCAAGAGAGCCATACCGATGGTAAAGCTACTCGTAAGCAATATCATCGTTTCGATGAGCACGAAAGGCATATCGAACAGTTCAGGTCCGCCCGGTCCGCCGGCCGTAGCGGTTCGGAGCACCGCGAAGGTCGCGAACAGTGCGGCGAACAGCACGCAGTCGGTCATAAGGTAGATCCAAAAGCCGAGCGTCTTTTTCTCTTGGATGGCTACTTCTTCTTCGGCACGGGTCATACGGTACGCTCCTTGAGTTTTTGTTCGTGATGGGCAACATTCGCGGCCGAAAGCCTGTAATCAGGTTCGTCGTCACTCAACTTAATGATGACCGTAATGATCACTCCGACTAGGCCGACGATCATCAGCCACCACATATGCCATACGACTGCTCCACCGAATAGTAAAGTGAAGAAGCCGATGATCACACCGGCGCCACTATTTTTAGGGAGCCAAATATCCGTATACGCAGGCGGCTGAGCGCCTTTAGGATTTTGCTTCATCTCCCAGAATGCGTCACGGCTGGAAACAGCCGGCAAGACGGCAAAATTGTATTCGGGCGGCGGAGAAGTGGTCGCCCATTCGAGCGTACGCCCGTCCCATGGGTCATTACCGACGCGGTTTTCTTTGCGCTTGTAAATGCTGTAGGCAATTTGGAGTAGCTGAAAGCCAACGCCGACACAGATAATCGCCACGCCGACTCCGGCAACGATGAATAGGCCTTGCCATCCGAGCGACGGGTCATAGTGGTCCAGGCGACGCGTGGCGCCCATGAAGCCGAGGATGTACAAAGGAACGAAGGCGAGCAAGAAACCGACGATCCAAGACCAAAATGCATAGCGACCCAAGCGTTCGTTCAGCGTAAAGCCGGTAAATTTAGGGAACCAATAGGCAAACCCGGCAAAGGCACCGAACAAGACACCTCCGACGATCATCGTATGGAAGTGAGCGACAAGGAAGAGGCTGTTATGGAATTGGAAGTCGACCGCAGGTACCGACATCATCACACCCGCGAGGCCACCCAGCGTAAAGGTAACGATAAAGCCCATGAACCACAGCATCGGGGTTTTGAATTCGACTCGCCCTCGATACATAGTAAAAATCCAGTTAAATACTTTCACGCCCGTAGGAATGGCGATGACCATCGTCATGATACCGAAGAACGTGTTTACGTCGGCACCGGCCCCCATAGTAAAGAAGTGGTGCAGCCATACGGTAAATGATAGGAGAGCGATAGCCACCAAGGCAATGACCATCGACGTATACCCGAAAATTCGTTTCTTCGAGAACGTCGCTACTATTTCCGAGAAAATACCGAAAGCAGGCAGCACTAAAATATACACCTCCGGGTGGCCCCATGCCCAAATAAGGTTGATATACATCATCGGATTGCCGCCGGCCATGCTGGTGAAGAAATGCATGCCAAGCGTACGGTCGAGCGCCAGTAACCCCAAAGTAACCGTCAAAATAGGGAAGGCGAACATGATCAGCGAAGTGCTCATCAATACGCTCCACGTAAAAATCGGCATTTGCATGAGTTTCATACCGGGTGCACGCATTTTGATGATCGTCACGAAGAAGTTGATACCAGAGAGCAAACTACCAATACCAGATATCTGCAAACTCCATATCCAATAATCGACGCCGACCCCCGGGCTATACTCTAAGCCAGAGAGCGGTGGGTATGCCAACCACCCGGCAGCCGAGAACTCGCCGACGATGAGCGGAGCGTTGATCAAAATCATACCGACCGCGAACAGCCAGAAGCTCACTGAGTTAAGAAACGGGAAGGCAACATCCCTTGAACCAATTTGAGAGGGAACGATCAAGTTGAATATACCGAAAATGACACCCATCCCCACGAAGAAAATCATGATGGAACCGTGGGCTGAGAATATTTGTTGGAAATGGTCGGCATTCAACAGTTCGACTGAATTATTGGAGGCTTGCTGGGCTCGAAGCAGAATCGCGTCAGCCAATCCCCGAAGCAACATGATGACCGAGACGATAAGGTACATAATACCGATCTTTTTCGGATCGAGGGCCGTCAGCCAATTACGCCACAGCCATTTCCATTTTTTGAAAAAGGTCAGCCCCAAAATAATTACCAGCAAAGCGCCAAGCATACCAATACCGGCGCCCGCCATAATAGGTTCGTGAACGAAATCTTTGAAAGTAAGGCGGCCGAAGACTGCTTGTCGAATAGCTTCGAACATTACATGTCCATCCCGGACATACCATGTTCATCGGGTTTCGTTTCACTACCCTCGGCTTTAGGAGACATATATTTCATTATGACTTCATTATACAAGTCGTTATTCATAAGCGCATAGGTCTTTTCGGAATTATCTTTACTTTGCTCGGCGAGCTTGGTGTAACTGGCTTTGTCAAGCTTATGAGTCGAATCGGCAGATCGAATGACCCATTTGGAAAACTCGGTGCTCGTCAAAGCGTTCATGCTAAAACGCATGTCGGCAAACCCATCGCCGCTTAAGTTCGCAGACATACCTTTAAATGAGCCGGGAGCATCTGCCATCAAGTGCAGCTTGGTCGACATACCCGACATGGCATATACCTGGCCGGCTAAGGCCGGTACCCAGAACGAATTCATAGGAGCGTCCGACGTGATCGTGAGATTAATTGGCGTGTCTTCGGGAATATTCGCATAATTCAACGTCGCTACACCGTGATCCGGATAAATGAAGAGCCATTTCCATTCAAGTGCCACCACCTGAATCTTAATAGGTTCGGCCTTTGATTCAAGTGGTTTGTACGGGTCGAGGGCGTGGGTAGAAATTGCCGTGATGATCGCCAATACGATGATAATGAGGCAAGGAATGCCCCACCATAGCGCCTCAAGCCCTAAGTGACCATCGAATTCGGGTTGGTAGCTTGCCTTGGTATTGCCAGCTCGGTATTTCCAAGCAACTCCAAACAGCAAAGCGAGCACGGGAACCACGACCAATAAGCCGAGACCGAAAGTGAGCAGAATAAGGTCGCGCTGCTGGTTGGCAATAGTCCCGTGCGTGTCGAGTACGGGAATTTCTCGGCCTTGCATGACGTATGTTAAAACACCAATAATAGCGACCGCTACGAAACTCGAGATTAATACCTGAGTCACCCTCTTAAGAATACGTTTTTTATCTTTACGCATATGCTTCTTACATAATAGCCCGAAACGGGTATTAAACCAAGAAACAAATTACTATACAAAATATAGTACTGTGCTATACTAGATAAAGTATAGATTCTTATACAGCGATTCAATCGCCTGCATTCTTATGCTAGTCATTAAACCAATCAAAGGAGTTATTGCTCATGTCAAAAGTATTAGTTGTTATCGGAAGTGCTCGTAAAGGCCGCGTTGCCGACAAAGTACTCGGATATATCCAAGACGAATTCGCGAACCACAGTGATGCCGAGGTTACCGTCGCCGATTTAGCCGAATTAAACTTACCGTTTTTCGATAATGAAAACTCACCGTTATCACCAGATTACGTCATCACCGACCCACAAGTTGCCGCATGGAGCGAACTTGTGAAAGCAGCCGACAGCGTGTTATTCATTACTCCTGAATATAACCACACGCTGAGCGCTATTCAGAAGAATGCACTCGACTCTCTAGGTGCCGACTGGGCAAATAAGCCAGCGACAGCTGTCGCTTACGGATGGAGCGGCGGTTCGCTTTCAGTCGCTACACTTCGTGAAGTGCTTGAAAACCTTAAGGCCGATACGAAGCACACTATCGCGCAACTTGCTTTCATGAAGGATATTAATCCGGATGGATCGATTGCCGACGAAGCAAGTGTACGAACACAAATTGCCGCGACCATCAACGAAATCGTGTAGTCGCTTCCACTGAACAAAACGGAGCCATGAAAGTGGCTTCGTTTTGTTTTAACAACTTATGATAAGCATTCGATTGAAAGATGAATATATTTATGGTATAAAATACATACCACCTCAACCCGAAGAAAGGTGAGCACTTTGAACGACGACGTACAAAAAGAATTCGACCAATGGCTCATGAAGGACAGCTCCGTGAGTCCTGAAATGAGGCTTCTTCTTCTCAACCCGAAACGCCAAAAAGTGACGCCACGGCATGTGATCGTGTTCAACTCCTGCAAGGAGTCGATCATCAAGCGCATACCCTCGCAACTGAAAGCCGAAGCAAATGCCCGTCTCGAACTGGCACGCCAGGCAATTCGCCGGTACCTGAAAGAAAGCCTTGTCGTCGAATGGATGTACTTGCTGAGTGCACCCGAAGAAGAGGCCAAATCTTTCTTTGAGGATATGCAGGACGCCATGGTGCATATCAACAATACTCGACGAACAAAAGTACCCAAGGTGTAACCCCGCTCGCGAGGGCGAAGCAGAAGTCGTAGCGATACGACCATGCTTCGCCCCGAGCGGGCACTTTTTATTTTGATTAGTTAATAAGATTGACCCAAAGGGTAGTACATGATATCGTAGTGACTGCTTTACATCCGTAAGGCATGGTTACTGAAACCATTTCTGTTCATCGACCCGCCCGGGTCGGTACCAACCGCGGACATCGTCCGTACGAAGGAAAGAAATGTCACACGAAGTGAAGAAGTTCACCCCGCTCAAGAAGGTCATGGCAGTCGTCGCGATGAGTGCGGCACTCGGACTCGGGTCCGCGTCCGCAGCCAGCGCCGCGCCCGTCAGTGCCTCAGCATCGAGCTCGACGTCCGTCAGCCAGGCCAGCTTCGCCGCCGGCCCCATCAACATCCAGGCGGCCAAGAAGGGCAAGAACTTCCAGTGGTGGAACCCCACCTGCTACAACATGACGGGTGGCGCTTCCGGCTGGAAGACGCCTCCGTACTGCTGGTACTAGCAGGTGGCGCGGTTAAACGCGCCGTTTCCTAACCAAACCCGCCCCGGTCTCGTAATGAGATCGGGGCGGGCCCTCAACTTTCGAATGTTAGCTGCACGTGAGTGCAGTTTTTTTATTGTCATCCGACAAAAATAATCGAACAAATAATACAGAGCTACTTAACGGCGACTAACTCGATGTCGAATACCAAATCGCTGTTCGGTGGAATGTTAGCTGCCGCACGCGCTGACCCGTATGCCATCGCGGATGGAATAATCAGGCGGCGCGTCCCACCGACCTTCATACCGGGAACACCTGTGGTCCAGCCTTCGATAACCTGGCTCAAGCCAAAAGTAAGCGGGTCGCCGAAGTCATGGCTGCTCTGAAAAATAGTACCGTCCGTACATAATGCGCCGGTGTAGTGAGCAGTGATGGTCGCGCCCTCTGGCACTTCTTGGCCATCACCTTCAACCATGTCTATAGTTTGTAATTCGGCAACTTTATCCTTGCCAAGCGGGGTAAAGTTTTGAAGAAGCGTTCCTTCAAGTTTCTGTGAATTGTCCATTGAATTAGTATAGCATTTTCCTGCTCAGGAAACTGCACGTATCGGATTGAGACCAAAATCTTAGGATTCGTTTTACGCCGCCGCGGCCAATCCGACTTTGTTGAGAAAGTTGTCGAAAGTCCTCGAAAGGGAACTGGAACGGTAGCTATCCTACCTAGGAGAAAAACAGGCTCGCTGACCGAGAACGGTCTTTTTTATGTTGATTTGACTAACGTGTTTTCAGTCGGTTTGTCGATGATCACTTGTTTGTAATCATCCGGGTCCTGATACCCCAGTTCGTTCGTACGGTTTACGATGACCCGTTGTTCGTAAGCTTGTTTGATAACGCAAGGGGACCAGCTACGGTCGTCTTCGTCGTAATACTGCCAAATACCGCCAAGGTAGCCCAAGCCATGCTTCCTAAGGACCTTTTCGGCTTCATCGTGGGTTTCGGTATGGGAAATCGGGTAACCGAAAATCGTCTGTGCCTGCCAACCAACACTGTCGTGAACGATATACCCGAGGAGTTCCTGATCATCTTTACGGGTAACTGCTTCTTTATTTGATAAGGTCATATACCTATCATACCAAATTACTCCTTAAACGCTCATGCTTAAACTTATTTTACAATATTGTTGCTTTTTTATAAAAAGAAGTATATAGTGCACTTAAACTAAGATTTAGGAGATAATTATGTTCACACCGTTCAATGCAACGGTATTGTTCATTGCGGGCTTTGCCACAATGACGATCCTCGCGCTTGCCACCACTAGTAACACGTCTGCCGCTACCACACCTACGACAGAGGGAGCGTCGGCTAACATTCAGCACCAAGAACAAGCCAAGGTACTTTCATTCGTACCTATCTGTTCCGACGCTATAACTGCGACATCACGTTGGGAAGTGACCAACGAAAACGCGACAGCGGTTTCATTCACTTGGAACAACGTCGAAAACAACCGAACAGGTCAAGTGACCGCAGTGCCTGGTACGACCGCTTTTACGACATACTATAATGTCGCCGATCCTAACAATCGAACGGAATTCGTCGAACCGAACCACGACGTGCCCGTATCTCGAAATGCGCAAGTAGCTCCATGCCAACCACCGGCACCAACCTGTGTCGACGGAAACAACCTAAGCAACCTTGACGTCAAAATGATCAGCAAGGAAAGCTATAGCATCGTCACGAAGAACGACAAACTACTTTGTAACGATGTCACCGTATTCTTGTCATCATACACAATGCTTGACGAATACAACGGCGGAGGATTTGGCGCACCATATTCTTACCCGCAACAATTGTTCAAGAGCGTATCAGCTACATTGAAAGCCGGTACCAACGGACAAACGATTCTTATCGTCGCACTTCCTGAAGCATGTAAGAACATTCAGGTCGACCTTTACTACGCTCCGGAAATTACTTATGTCGGACAAAATGGCCATGGAAGCCAGTTCATCGCCGGTGAAATTTACCAAAAGACAGGTGAATGCCAAGGTAACGGCGGCGTCAACCCTCCGGTCGTAACTCCGCCAGTTGTCACCCCTCCGGTCGTAACTCCGCCAGTTGTCACCCCACCAGTCGTGACTCCACCTGCTCAAGAAGAAATGGGCATGGGAAATGCATCAGCTATTCCACCAGTGACGGAACTTCCCGTAACCGGTGGTGCGTCTTCAGCCACTTCAATGTTGATGACATTCGCACTTGGTTTGATGACATACGGTTCCGTTTACTTTTTGATGAACCGTAAGCAAAACTAGTCATACATTGATCCGAAAAAGCTCCGCCCTGCACAAGGCGGAGTTTTTTGTTTAGCATATCAGGCCACTTATTATGAAATGTATTTGTATCTTTAAAATAAAGTTGTATGATTTAAAAGTCGTACATGCGAAATGACCGTTCACTACCGAAAGGCTATCAATGGGAAACGTCACGGGAGACATGAAGCACATTCGCTACAATGCCAACCGAGTAGAGAAGAAGCAAAAGGCCGAAGTAAGGATCGCCAACGCACGGTCCCGCAAGGCCGAAGCCAACTCAGACACCGGTGAGCGCGGTAAGCGCTCGTAGCACTACGCAACACATTAAGCCTTGTTCATTACAAGTCGAGCCACGCTCCTTGTAGGGAACGGGGCTTTACTTGTTAAAAAGCAAAGTGCCCCAGGCTCCCGTATCTTTCTCTACTGCCATTTTCATCCTATCGTTCGAAATGACTCTCAGTCAACGGATCGTTCCTATACTCGCTCGTAGTGCTTGTGCTATACTTTTCGTATTAGGTAAATGCTTACATAAGAGGAGTTGCTTTGGGGTTTGGAAGCGGAGGTAATGGAGGTGGTTCAATCGCATCGAGTAACGATGTTTCCTTAAGCAACCCGATGGCCAATGAACTTTTAGGATACGATCCTTCAACCCAAAAATGGAAGAACACATACGGCGGACCGGAACGTGTACTGAGCAATGTTCAGACAGGCAATTACACCCCTGTACTTACCGATGAAGGCAAGGCGATCGAGATCGATTCTACGTCAGCCCAAACGGTAACCATTCCAATTGATATCTTCAGCCATGGCACTTTACTTGAAATAGTTCAGGTGGGAACGGGCCAAGTAACCGTAGAAGGTGCCGGAGGAGTGACATTCTTACCTGCAACGACGTTTCGAACAAGAGCGCAGGGCTCTTCGATCGCGTTACGTCGCCGTGCCGGTGCCAATAATTGGCATGTCAGCGGCGACATAGCATGAGCCTGAGAACTCGTCGCTCACACTCATTACTCAGAAAACCGTTGCTTACAGGGGTTTCTGCGAGTAGTTTGAACTTATACAAAAAGCCCACCAACGTTTCGGCGCACGTACAAGAGTATCCGCAGCTTGCTAAGCTGAGCGCTTACGCGACGGCAAGCTGGCTAGGGGATTGGACCTCGAACCCGCAGTCGGTCATTACGACTGATAAAGCAAATGCCCAAGGCGCGACATTACTCTACGTGCTGTATGCGATTCCATTTAGGGATAATGGCAATTTTTCCGCCGGCGGGTTTCAAACCGATCAGCAGTACTATGACTGGATCAACGGCGTCGCAAGCGGAATTGGTTCCGCTCAGGCATTTGTGATTCTTGAGCCCGATGCGCTTGGCCTCATCGGAGATCTTGATACTGCCGCCCAGAACCGGCGATACTCCCTCATATCGGGAGCGGTCACTCGTCTGAAACAATGTCCGAACGTTAAACTCTATATCGATATGGGCATGTGGGTAGAACCGGCAGCCGCAGCTGAACGCTTACAGAAAGCAAACATAGCTACCGCCGACGGTTTTTCGATCAACACTTCAGCCTTCAACTACTTACAATCGTGCTATGAGCGAGGAAATGAATATATTCAAGCACTGAACGCCCTGGGAGTAACTGCTAAAAAATTCGTCGTCGACACCAGCCGCAACGGAAATGGGTCCCTTACCCCGGACTATCCCGGTGCGAACCCGTGGTATTCGACTAATCAACCCTGGTGTAACCCACCAGGAAGATCACTTGGGTTATCTCCGCGGATTCCAACCGGCCAACCACATTGTGCGGCGTTATTATGGATAAAAACCGCCGGCGAGTCAGACGGAAACTTTCCGACTGCCGCCCAAAATACAATCTTTAGCACCAATGCACCGAACGCAGGTGAGTTCTGGGCAGAATACGCATTGGCTTTCGCCAATAACAGCGTGTAAAATTTGACTATTAGGGTATAAGTGGTATCATAACGTTATTGCTGTACTTTGTCGGTTTTAACCTAGAGAATGGAAAGCAATGTCAGGTGCAAACAAAGTTCAAGAAAGAAAGGGTGCTTTAAAGGAGTTGAATTGGCGACTCCTGACCGTTTCGGTCGACAGTGAAGTTCCCAAGCTCGTCGAACGAGCGGAAGCTTCGCTCGAAAAGAAGAAGAAGTTCGAAGGAAGCGCCTTGCTCTCCCTCTTTGCGACCCGTCAGCTACGGACGACGAAAGATATCAAAGCCGCCGAAGCATACGCCGCGCAGGTGATCAAGAACAAGTACAGCCTTCCGCCAGTGCGTGTGTCTATTCCGTTGCCGAAGCGAGGAAGCTTTGGTTTGATGGACCAGGCCGTACTGACCATCGAGTACCTCAACCCCGCTAGCCGCTAAGTGTGAGCCCTTCCAGGCTCCTGAGCGGAGCCTGGCGGGGTTTCGCATTTCTATGAATTATTTATGCCTGAGATTAGGGAGGGAAGTGGCGAATGAGGGAAGCGTTAGAAACGCCACCGTGATGAGCGTGAACGGGTGCAACACTAACCCAATCCCGAAAACGACAGGATAAACAGTACATGTGACGTTTTCACTAAAGATAAAATCGCACCTCATACGTAAAAGGTCCAAAATGAGCCCGATACCATACCACCCGATAAAGGCTACCACTACAACTGATATTCCGACGCTTAAAACAAAAGTATACCGATCAATTATCCCAGTTCTCACTATTTTAGTAACTGTCGTAAGGCAGTATGCGAATATAACCAAACAAGCCATCAGTGCTAGTAGCCCGTAATTTTCCAAATTAACGTTTATGGCGTGCCATAGCATGATTATCGCGACGAAAAGGTGAACGACAACAAAGAAGTACTTTGTCAGACGGTTAAGCTTCATGCGCGTAGCTTTCTAAAAACTGAATTACTTGCGGCCAATTACCGTCACCCCAAAATTTATTTTGTTCTTCAGGACTGAGAAAGCCAAGCGCTTCAGTGTGACCTTCTGGTATAAATAGAAGGTTAGCGGGCCATTTGTCGCTTACCGGGTTTATTTGCGTGGATACTGAGCCATATGTCTTTAAGCTGAATACCTCCGAGCGACCGTCCGGAAAAGCTACGGCCGTTGCGTCCTCGAAATAAGCGCTGCGATCGTCTTTATTCGATAACAAGGCGAGAAATTCTTCCTGAGTTAACCAATCGTTAACGTATTTTATGAACGGGCCTGGAAAGCCTTTAAGTGCATTTATGAAGAAACCAGCGTCCATTTTTATGCATATTTCGCCTGTTTCTTTAGCCGCCCAAAGCGCTGATTGCCTCGCGATATCAATGGTAGAAGTGCTCTGGATTTCGGGCGTGTCAATTTTATACTGTACTAATTCATAGTCGTCGGAGAGTTTATCGAAATAAGCTTGAGCCACCTCGAATTTCATCGTGTTTGTGGTGACATAATTAACTTTCATATCAATACTATAGCAAATTTTTACCCATAGATACGGAGGTAAATAATTGAATTATTTACTATTTTGTGATATAATATAAAAAGGAATACCTTAACGTATTGGTTATCCTCGCAGCTTTACATTCTACTCACACCAACCCAAGGAGATACATGTCGTATTATAACGACCGTCGAAGCACTTTCGCTTACGCGGTACTGATTCCGCTGGCGGTAACCGCCGCAATCATTGCGGTACTGGTTATCATCTGGCTGATCGGTCTGCTGGTGGCGGAAATCTGGCCGGACTCGGCCGCAGTGATGTGGCGAGATACACTGGGCATGATTCATTCGTCCCTGTTTCCGGGTGGCATTCCCACACCGGCTTTCTGGATTCTGCTGTCGATACTGTTGGCAGTCATGATCCTGAGTTACGCCTACAATCGCGACTACTCGGCCGGCATCATCGGAATTTCGTGGACTCTCGCAGTCCTCATGGTTCTCGGTACGGTTGGATTGGGGGTCGGCAAGGGTATCACGAACGACATCCTGGCCTCCGATTACTACCTCACCACGACCACCTTCAAGACCTCGGATACCGAGAACTTGCCGAGCATACTGAAGAAGTATGCCGACAACGGTTCGCTGCGGGTCGAAGTCGAACAAGGCGAATTGCCGACATCTTGGGTGCCGCGCGTCGCTTCAGCAACGGGCGCGCTCAACGTGATCACCAAGACAGGCGACGCGGTCAATAACACCGACGTCATGGACGATACCGTCACGTACTTGTACGGAGAAGGGAAGTTGGGCGTCTGGACGGCGATTCGCAATGGTGCCAACCAGCAGAACATCTACGGTGTTTCGTCGTGGAACGGTACGGGTGATCGCATTGCCACTTGCCGTTTCACGGGCGAATACGCGCTGAACAAAGCCTTCAACGGTATGTACGACAAGAACCTGTGGAACACGGTGGCAGGTACCTACTCGTCGTTCTACTACGACGAGAGTGATATGTGGGGTTATTGCGACGGTGAGAAACCGATCATCGTAATTCCCGGCGTCAACCTTTCATCGACCGACATGCGAACAATCGACACGGCCGGAGGCGTAATCACCATCGAGGGGTCGCCGGACGGCACCCCCGTCTTGAACATGCACACCAAGGTCAAGGCTGGGGAATTTCCCGGGCCGGTATATCCGCAGCGTCTGGTTGACAGCCAGCGCGACTCGCTCGATTGGGCGGCGGATTTCTGGCAAAGCGTCAACGAGCACTTCGGTTTCGACGTCACGAACGTGGAGTCGCAGGCCGGCAACAATTCCAACTACCTCATGAAGAATGAGGCGGACGGACGTTTGTACTGGGTAACCCCGCTCAAGCCGCAATCGACATCGTCGCAGACGCTCATCGCGTATTCGATCATTCCGGCGGATGAGATTTCCGCCTCGAAGTTGAACCCTCAAGTTGTCTACGTGCTGAACGAAGATGACATTCGCGTGGTCAACCAAGATGATCTGTTGAAGCGCGTGAAATCCTCACTTTGTGAGGCCGACACGAACTTCTGTGGTGAAGCCGCCAGCGGCAACATCGTCGAATTCCTGCCGGTGACCGATACTCAGTGGCAGGTCTTCGGCGAGATCGGCGGACGCGTGAAGTACCGAATCGACGTCGACGTGGATGCGCGGATCGAACCGCGTGTCATCGATGTCGAAACAGGTACGGATCAGGAAGTTCCGATCGAAGGTGAGGGTTCGCCCGCACCTTCGGACGCAACGGGCTGCAACAACCCATCAACCCTGACGGACCAACAACTGGCCGACTGCCTTTCGGGGCTGGTCGACGAATTGAACACCCGTTCGAAAGAGTAGTAAAGCGACGGCGAGCCGGTAAGTACGAGTAACCCTCGGAACACCGGCTCGCCACTGCCTCTATATCTGAAAGATATACTGATGAGTCCAAAAGGACGAAAGGCATACGAAAAGGCCCGCCGAAGCGGTGAAGAAAAATTTCTTCAAACCTTTTCGACGGGCGTACCCGTTAATGAGAAGCCAGGCGTTGATAACGAAACTGGTCGAGACCCGGAGCGCCAGCTGCCGGAGCTTTCTTCCCGTATTTAACGAACCCATACCGCTCAGCGATGCTCAGAAGGGGGTCGTTATCGTGAATGACCACGTTCACCTTCCGAGGTTTGCCGGTTTGAGGATCGGTGAAGGTGGATCGCAGGAGGCTCGTGAGAACCCCCTGACGCTCACCAGCCGGAAGGTCCTCGGAAGCAACGAGCCCGAAGATACCCCATTGACCGAACGAAGGGTTCAAGCGAAGCGCCCGTGTGAACCTCAGCGCAGCGGCGGGACGTCCAGAGACGAACGGAAGTTCATCCGCGATCGTCCAGTGGTTCTGCTTGATGTACGCTACCAGCTGGCCGTCCTTGACGTACCCGCTGTAGCGTTCCGGATGGTCACGCAGTTTTTGTTGCTGTATGGCAACCATTTCCGTATTGGCGGGATCCGCCAACTTCAACGGTTCGCTGAAGCGACCGACACGAACATCCTGAAGCGTCAGCTCCTGAATCGCCCTGGCGTTATCGAAGGTCGGTTCGATCGTCTCGATGTATTCGAGACCTCGTTGAAATGACATGCTCATTCCTCACTATTGGGTACAACTCCGAATGAAGTATGGTATATATTATATCATATTTGTATCGAAATAGAAAGTGATCTCAGCTGTGCACTAATCGATCCAGCGTGAGGCAGGGAGGTATGAGATCGTGCCGCCATCCCAGGTGACGTCGCTCCGTTTTTGGGTATTCGCCGTCGTATAGACCTGAGCGCACAGCGTGCCGGGGGTATATCCATTAAGAGAAACGTCTATATTTCTAAGGTTAATTTTTTGAGATCCACCCGATGGATTCATATTAAGGTGAAAACCATTCAAATTATCTTCGATGTGCATGGCACCGCCCGTCCAATTCAACTGAAAGCCAGCCGCTTCCTCTTCAAGGTTAATGGCGACCTTATTACTATCAGTGTAGACGTTTTCGAAGGTATTAAGGCCCAAACATCGCCAAAACGTAATCATACCGATGTCGTGCTTCGTTACCTTGACGTTCCTCATGACGCCACCGTCAGTTATGTTCCACATGATCGGGCTTGGACCGTTGGTAGGATGGGGAGTGAAAAGGCAATTTTCAATCGTATAATAATTTCGTAAGAATTTTATGGCGCCGGTTTCACCATTCGGAACGCTTTCGAACCCACGCCATGACTGGTTGAAATGAATACGCTTCACGACACCGTTATTATTCGCAGGCAGGCTGACACCGTTGTATGCGACGCCGCCAAAGTCGCGGCCTTTCATGGTAAAGTTGGCGAAGAATGGGCTCGGGTTGTCGACCTCCATCAACACGCACTGAGCACCAATGAGCTCGGCTTGTTGCTGACCAGCCATATTGTACCAGTACATCGGCCTTGGCTGCGGAGGAGCCGTCCAGCCTGAATTCGTCGGTTCGATGACGGCGCCAGGGCCGAGGCCGATAACGCCGCGTCGGGCCCGGCACATGGCAAACCATAGACGGCTATTGCTCACGATAGGAGTGCGCGTCCCATTTGGACCGCTGATCTCTTTCACGCCCGAAGCCATAAACCCGTTGGATGAATCGATCGGATAGGGCTCAGCACGTTCAGGTAATACCAAGATATCGTTACTCCCTAAACTTGCGAATACTTCTTCGAGCGACTGCCCGTCATGGTTCCACATCACATAATTAGCGTCGGTCGGCGCGCCTAAGGCTGTACGAGCAGCAGCTAATGATCCATAGGAAATAGGTTTAAAAATAGCGTCAGGATCGCCCGTGGGCGGAATGACAGTAGTTTTCCGTCGGGCTACAATACCTTGTCGACTAATTAAACTCATAGACTTCCTCCTACGCTGCTTAGTATTAATTTAGTTAATATACCCATAGTCATTTTTTAATCAATCCATCGAGAAGCAGGTATATAGGCTATTTCTCCGCCGTCCCATGTCACGTCGCTGCGCTTTTGTGTGTTCGCGGTGGTATATACCTGGGCGCACAGCTTGCCTGGTACATATCCGTTCAAAGACGCTGTCAAATTTCTCAAAGTGATTTTTTGCGAACCACCGGAAGGGTTCATGTTGAGGTGCCATGCGTTCGGGTTATCCTCGATCAGCATTTCGCCACCCGTCCAGTTCAGTACGAAGCCCGCCTCTTCCTCTTCGAGGTTAATCGCCGTTCGAGTGCCTGACGTATAGACGTTTTCGAAGGTATTCACTCCCGAGCAACGCCAAAAAGTAATCATACCGATCATATGTTTTCTCACTTTTACGTTCTTCATTACGCCGCCATGTGTACGGTTCCACATGATCGGACTCGATCCATAGGTGGCATGAGGTTCGAAGAGACAGTTCTCGATCGTGTAGTTACTCCGTATCAATTCAAGACCTCCCGTTTCACCGTTCGGAACGCTTTCGAAGCCGCGCCAGCATTGATCAAAATGAATACGCTTTACGGTATTGGCTCCGTCCGGAGGGGTACTCAACCCTAGATAGGCGACACCTCCGAAGTCTCTTCCCTTGAGCGTGAAATTGGCAAAAAATGAATTAAGGTGAGCCGCTTCCATAAGTTTATTTTGCGCACCGACCAGCTCGGCCTGCTGTTGACCGGCAGTATTATACCAATATAACGGCCTCGGCTGCGGCGGGGCTGTCCAGCCCGAATTTGTCGGTTCGATGACGGCGCCAGGACCGAGGCCGATAACCCCGCGTCGGGCTCGACACATCGAGAACCAAAGCCGACTATTGCTCACGATAGGCGTACGGGTGCCATTCGGGCCGGTTATCTCGGAAACGCCGGAAGCCATGAATCCGTTGGAGGAATCGATAGGGTAGGGCTGAGCCCGTTCGGGCAACACCAAGATATCATTCGCACCTAAGCCGGCAAATACTTGCTCAAGCGATTGTCCATCATGATTCCACATCACGTAGTTTGCATCGGAAGGTGCGTTCAAGGCAGTTCTTGCCTCCGCAAGGGAACCATACGACACAGGCTTGAAGATCGCGTCAGAGTCACCGACAGGAGGAGTGGTAATAGTTTTTCGTTTGGCAACAATACCTTGTCGACCAATCAGGCTCATACTAAATCGCCGACTACCAACCACGTATTAGTGGCACGTTTACGAATTGACGCAGTCGAGTATTGCACGCGAGTTTCAAGCAAGCCGCCAGCAGATTGCAAGGTGACACCCGAAGCCGGAGCGATAGTTATAGAACCAGCGCCGATTTGAGTAATCTCGATAACCGTTCCGATAGGGAACGCCACGGAAGTGTTCGTCGGAATGGTCAAAGTCGATCCACCCGAAGTGTTTATTTCGACTGCTCGCCCTGCATCAGCCAACGTAAGCGTATACGATGCTGTTTGATAAGATATCGTGACTCGAGTGCCACCGTTACGCCATTTTGTCGTCGCCGAATCATACGTTAAAACATGTGAATCAATCGGAGTGTCTAACGCGACATCCGATGCTCCTGATACTGTACCACCACCTCCACTAGAACCGCCAAAACCCATATCGAACTCCCTATTTATATACTTTTACCATAGCAGACAAATAAGAATTGGTAAACATTACCTTTTCGGATTGAGCATAGATATTGCTAGAGAGCCATCACAAAACACGTCGCAAAAGTGCGTGGGCCGCTTCACGAGTATACGTAACGGCAATGAACAGGTTTCGATGACATGACTGTACATCCTCCAACCCTGTGGCGTTTTGAAAATCAACGCCAGATAACCCGGACCAATGAGAAGGCAAAGGAAGACGTAAACTGTCGAACGCGTCCGAGTCTTGGACGGCGCACACCAGCCATCGATCATCTTTTTCTGGGCATATTATGTATCTCAACGGTCGCGGCATATCGCGCAGGTCATGAACGGGCACATAATGATCCAATTCCAGAACGTCCTTACTTTTTGATCGCTCATATGCCCAAAGCACTCCTTTGCGCATTTCTATCTGTCGTATGGCGGATTTTTTCATCCTGAGGAGTAATACGCTCGCCATATCGACGGCACTTTCGAACTGCTCGTCGAAACTTTCGTCATCAACGGGGTTGAAAGTGCGTACCAAACTATCGAGAGTCGGCCTGTTGACGCCTGAATCCGTAGGTACGTTGATAATATGACCGTTGTCATCGGCATCGATTGAAGTAACGAGCTTTGAGTCGATGAACCGCCACACATCTTCATCATCTTCGCAGTAGTGCATGCCGTAGCGACGCCACAGTAAGCCGAAAGCCGAATAAGTAATCCCGTTCGATCGTTTGCCGGCAGCTGCCATATGATGATCGAAACGCTGAGTATCCTCGTTATATACGCCACCGACATCGAATACGATATCCGCGCTATCAATAACGGATGTATCCCGCGACCTTACGAAAGTCGCGGTTGGAAACAAAGCTCGTAACAAGGCAGCACCGAACACGTCATCGGCGTGAAAAGGACCGTCATGAGTAACGATTTTCATGAACAACTCCTCTTAGTATTCACTATCTTCTAACCAAGTTGAAAATAACTCCAGTGCTTGTTTGGCGCCCTTCGTCAGAGTTTCTTTTCGTTCGATTTCACGGAGCTGAACCCACTCAATCCCTGCAAGCTCTACTGAATCGAAGTGTATCGCGACATCTTCTTGCTTATCGATAACGAGAGCATACACTACCGTTTGACGATCAAGTACGCCACCGTCAACAAATTCTTCATAGGTGTCATATGCGCCGACATATCGCAGATCATCTTGTGAAACATTCACGCCAAGCTCTTCGCCGAGTTCACGTATCGCGCCGGCTATGCCTTCTTCGTGCGCGTCGATATGCCCGCTCGAACTTGTATCCCATGCGCCGGGCATAGTACTTTTGCTCGAACTTCTTTGCTGCAATAAGACCGAGCGAGAATCGAGCGTATATACGATGACTCGACCTATCTGATGGCGCAGGCCTAAACGCACCAAGTGCTCACGCTTTATACAGCCGATTTCTTGGTTATTTTTATCGATTATCTTAACAAGCATCACTCTACTTATCATACCCGATTACTCGCAGTAATCCGTCGAGTTCAAGGCTGTTATCCGGGGAATGCGCAAGATTGCGTGAGTAATAGGCGTATTGTTCTTTCGTGAAGCGTAGATCTGGATTAAGCTGACGGTCAAGCAGGGTAGGAACTAACGCCCTGTAACGATCCTCGTCGCTCGGTATAGGAAGCAAATCGCGAATCGTAGCATTTTCAATTCGTCCTTGCATCAAGCGTTCCGGACTTCTATTGCCTACACGTGGCCCTTTTACGGCATTGATTTCGCGCATGATCGAAGCTTCGTCCATCGGCGCTTTGATAACCATGCCAAGGTTCGGGCCACTGCCTAAATAGACGGCCGCGTCTTCGAGGTCTTCGCCGGACAAAGCAGGGTAAATGCCGACGACTTGTTCGTAGCTCAACCCTGGCAAGAGGCGTTCAAAAACGATTTGACCACCGATACGAGCAATTTTTTCCTTCACGATATTTCTAATGATACTGACTTGCTTGGTCTCGATGGCATCCGGTTTCAAAAGCAAAGCCCCGATCGCATGCGTTCCCATGTCCCGGCTCACTCGAGCCATGATATGATCATGCATTTCCTGGCCGACCATTCGTCCATCCGAAACAAACGGATATATTTCGCTCTTATCACCGGCATAGAGTATCGTCGACAGATCTTGGGGCGAAATCCATTGATCATCGCCGATTTGCGGAAACGGCTCACGGTCGAGAATACCACCGTCCATCATCACTTGGTCCGGCCTAAGGTTATAGACCGATTCCGGATATGCGCGTACTTCCAAGAAGTCACCAGGAATTTTCTTAGTGGTAAATCTGTTGACGCGATCGACAAAGTCAGGAATGTTGGCGACGATGCTTGCTTCTAGCCTTTGCTTGAAGTCGGCCGCCATCCACGGTGCGTCGGAACTATTCGCCTCAGTAAAGCGTGAAGTATAAAAATCGGTATTTTTATAGTTTCCGGTAAAGGCCGAGCGTTTTTTATAATGCCATTGCTGCGTGCCTCGTTCGACCGTACCATTTGCGAGCGCTTCGATCAATCCGATACCCGCCCTGCTGACGGCCGTTTCGGCGGCTGCGGATTGCGGCGTGTCATTAAGAGCGACCCAAATATCCAAGTCACTATTTTGACCAGGGAAAAGTTTGCGCCTGCCGGCATTGCGAACGGAATCATAGGCCGCACCCAGTTCACCGGGACGGCGCTGTTCCAGATAACGAGCAGGCGGACGCGGACATTGTATCAATGAGCCTATCGCGATGACACCTGTAATATCAGGGTAATCGGCGGCTATTTCCTGAGTTTTTTCGTGCAAAGTAACCCATTCGCTCGGGTCGATCAAAGCCTGTATCGGCATCGTTTCTAAAGCACGGCCTTTTAACATACGTATATTTTAAACTATAGTTGCAATGTAGTCAATAGTAACTGTTCGTTATCATATTGTCGTGCTATACTTTTTTTACCATGCCAGACAACACCACCCCAACTAAGACACTTTATATCATTCGCCACGGGCAAAGTAGCGATAACATTCTCCCTGTTTTTCAGGCGCCGACCTCTACCTTGACGGAAGTCGGAATACAACAAGCCGACGAAACCGCCAAGCGCCTGGCGGCATTGGATCCAGCTGCTGAGTATATTTTCTCAAGTAGCCTTACGCGCGCCGAACAAACGGCGCATATAATAGCGGACAAGCTTGACCTCCCATACGAATCAACCGATTTATTAGTAGAACGGATCGGCCCGGCATCCATCGCCGGTAAACCTTATGCCGATACGGAAGCGGATGCCATATGGCGAAAATGGGAAAGCTCATTTTACGGCACCGGTGAATCTATCGATCATAGTGAAACGTACGACGAAATCTTCGATCGTGCCGAAAAGTTTTTACAAAACGTTGCCGAAAGTGATGCACAAACCGTCATCGCAGTGACCCACGGGTATTTCTTGCGAGTACTCGTAGCGACCGTACTGTTAGGCAAAAAGCCTGCCGGGGCTGATTTTGAAGCCATTCAAAATAACGTTGGCACGACGAATGGCGCGGTGACGATATTACGATATAAAAAAGGGTTCGAACAAGCGCCGGCGTGGCGACTCGAAACATATAACGCCACGCTTCGTTCGTAAATGAGCTAAAGAGGGCAGTCGAAGCGCATGAAAGAAAGCAGACCGCTTAATTCGACGGTATTATCAGGGGTGTGCGCTAAGTTACGTGCCAGATATCGGTACTGCTCCTCGGTAAATTGGTGATCTGGATTTACCCTTCGTAAGCGTATGTCGTCTAATAACATGCGGTATTTTTCTTCATCTTCGGGTAAGGGAAGGAGATCACGAATGCCACCGTTTTCTATACGCCCTTCGGTAAGCCGAGCTTCCGTTCGATCGGTAATCCTTGGCCCTTTTATGCTATTGACCCGCTTTAGCACTTCGGTTATTCCACCGGGCATTTCGATGATGACACCCATTACAGGCCCACTGGTTAAGTAGCGGACGGCATATTCCAGTTCCTTGCCTCGAAGAAGGGGATAGATGGCCTGTACGTCATCGGCCGACAAATCTTCGATAAATTCACGTGCTATTATTTTGCCGTCGAACGCATCGACATGCTTGCTTATTTTATCGAGAATAATATCAGCTTGGTCATTCATGATGGCATCAGGCTTCAAAAGAATGCCCCCGTAATTGACGCGAGCGGTATTATTCTTCACTTCCGCATAATGTCGCTCCATGAGAGATCCGAGCACTCGTCCATTGGTGGCGAATGGAAAAATACTCGCTTCCTGCGATGCGAAAAGGACTTTTTTGTTCGGATCTTCAGCAATCCATGTTTCGTCCATCATAAGCGGAAACGGCATACCGTCAGCACTTTCGCCATAGAGCCCTGGTGCTTCCGTTCGTAAATGGAATAACGATTCGGGCTGAGCATTTATGATTATGTGTTCATTGCTTAATACCGGCAAACGGTCCAGTAGCTCATGCTTGAAAGCACGCGCTTCCCATGGGTCATCAAACCCATTTGCCTTTTTGAAAGTATCTGGGTATAAAGCAGGGTTATGATAATAATCCCCGAATACCATGCGTTTCTTATTATGCCATTGCGCCGTGCCTGACTTGATCGTGCCGCCGTCAATTTCTTCTTTCAACGCAGCGCCACCAAGTTCTACCAGCCGGTGTGACTTGGCGGATAGTTCGGTATCACGAACGCTGAGCCATACTTCGGTACTATCGGCGCGCGCGCCATATACCGCTAAGGCTCCCAAAATATCGTGGGAGCTGCGTGCGATTCGCTCGACTTCTTCGCGTATGACATTCCATTCGTACGTTTCCATTATTACTATTTATACAACATTTTCAATTGAAATCAATAGTATAATATGATATGATAATCCGTACTAATGAACCCAGAACTTAGCGTCAACCGTGTCATACTAGTCAATCGAGATCGCGCTTTAATCGTGCGAAATAGCGGCAATAATTTTTGGAGCTTACCCGGAGGCAAACAAGACGAAGGCGAGGTAAGCATCGAAAGCGCACGCCGAGAAATTAACGAAGAACTTAACATAGCGATAAACGCGCTGAAGTTGATTGGCCAACAGCAACTTCTAAGGAATTCTCGTACGTATAATGAATACTACTGGTTGTCAGAAATTGATGACGAACAAGCACACTCCATTCAGCCAGATATCGGACCTCACGGTGAATTAGACGAAGTAAAGTGGGCGAATATCGAGACGATCGAGACGATCGACGTATATCCTCGTGACTTGATCAAAAAGGCGATGAGCGCAGGTAATACTTTGGGTTAACTTAGACAGATTTCTTGATAACAATATAAGTTGAGCCCGCATTCAAGGAGCGTTCATAACGAGAAACTCTCGTAGCTCAACTTAAACACGGGCTATGTAATGACGATGATTGCGTCCTCTTCGCCATCCTGCTTTATGACTAATTTTGCACCGGCATCTTGGTACTTAACCAGCATGTTCAGCAAAATAAGTCCTCTATTAATCGAATCGGTATAATTCAAATTTTTTGCCGAGTGAAGCTCTTTGGCCGCCTCGTCCGCACGAGGAGATATGTTAAAACTCTTTTTGACGGGTTTTGAAGTAGCGATGGCTCTTCCAATCTCTTAACTTTTCGAAATAAATTTACCAATCGAGAGTAATTAAATTATATAATTTTGTTTGTATAATGTCAATAAAACCATTTGTCTTACCTGTCTATTGCTCCGCACACAAAGAGATCTAATCATTGCGAGGCTAAATACAATAAGGTAAAAAGTGGCACTAAAAACGGTAACCCAGCCGTAAACAGAATTATATATAAGCGGCCCACACCGTATTTCAGGCCGATTTTTCTACACACCGAAAGAACGAAAGATATCGAACGCTCAACATAGTTCGTTTGTAATGCGATATAAGTGAAAATAAACTGAAACTGAACCACTACGACGAGTACGAAATTTTGCACATCGTCTAAGTTTTTCTGGAAGATACTGGACGCAATGTAGAATAATATCATCGAAAAGAACGAGATGAGCAGCCCGGCAGATAGTTTGTCGAAACTTTTCATTTTCCGGTATACGCCAAGCCGTGGAATGACAAAAGGAGCGATACCAAGCAATACGAGCCACCCGTTGACCGGCTGGCTAGTATCAATGGACCACGAAGCAACGGTTATGAGGAGAGCTATCAATAAAAAAGCGAGCAGCGCAGCTGAGAGAATGAGCTTGACTATAAGCCAAACCTTCATACTATAGAGATGTTTTACCAACTGCATAGAAAACCAGACGAGAATTAAGTAAAGACTTATCGAAGTAGCGTAAAATGCTTCGACACCGTTGGAACCGGCCAAAAATGCGAATACCGTTGTCACGCATACAGAGATGAGAACAAGAATAAAACCAACCATGGAAGATTTTTGCATATATTCACTATAGCAGAGGGCAAACGAGGAATAATGCCCTAATTCGCATTATTTTTACATAATGCTATAATATATATGTCAACCAACGTGGTTGGCCTGACGAGTGTCAGGAAAAAAGGGGTGTGCTCATGAAATGGTCACAACTTCAGAGGAACGAGAAACAGTTCCTCTTGGTGTGCGTCGTTCCGATCGTTTCGATTATGGTGATCACGCTGATCCTGTGGTTGACGTTCGGTAACGAAGTGGCGATCATCGCTCAGTTCGTACTTCTTACGATCTGGATGGTCGGAACATTCATCTACATCACCATCGATTCGAAGTCACGGTGGCCCGAAGCTTCCGCATTCCAGCGGTTCGCCAACGCCATCACCTTCAAACGGTAACCAACAACACCGATGCGCCTAGGGTCAAGTAAGTCGATAAATTCGACCGAAGCAGAAAGACATCTCCCCTAGGAAAGACTATGCCCCGGCTCTATGCTGGGGCATAAATATATACGACAACGAGAGCAGGGCTATGCGTAGTAAAACAGTTATTCTATTAAAGCAAACAAAAATGATTCAGCTCGGCCACTTGTACGAGCATCTTTACTGTGGTTATTTGGAACAGTTTTTTCGCAGCCATAACGTTCACCCATATCTGGACTATAAACTCATCGGACGTACGTACTATGGCGGTATTATTTACATTGAATGCATTCTCTATACTGAAAAAGCAATAAAGTTACTAGATCACATAGCTATGATTGACCCTGATTTTTCAGAGGATAGCGTATATACACATTTCTCACAAATCATTGCCGAACACCATCGACCATTCGGCGGGCTGGGCATAGGAAAAATAACAGCGGCACTCAAAGAAATTCATTCCCAGGCTTGGCAACATATCGATTCTTATATGTACACTGACTACAAAGCACTACGAACCCAGAGTGGGCCGGTATATATTGCTGAAGGGAAGGAATGGTCCCCAAAAAAAATATACACAAACATGACGTTCGCGACGAACAACGGAAGCGGCGACAGAAAACTACTGCCTTTGTTCAGGCAAGTGGCTTTGTTCATCAATGCAACACTACAGAGCAGTCTTCCATTTGAATTTGGTTATTTTAGTCATGACGATGCATTTAAAACAAAGCCTCAGCAGGCGGTATTCAGTAACACATTCTATGTCGATAAAGATCAAGACATTTATTTGGACGAAATAAGCACTACTATCATAGAAAATATTCGAGATCTCTTAAACAAGGATACGATTCTACGTTTCCTAAATGAGTTCCAGACAATCTCGTATAAGGATAAACCTTTCGTAGCTCCTGATATCGGGTCTACCTATGAAGACACTTTACTGATTGTTGGTTCGATAGGATGGAAGGATCTAGCTTCTATCGAGAACATTACGGATGTACTTGATCATACATCCGTGGATGTACGGTTTGGCAACAAGGTGCATCGTGTTTCAGATAGCTTATCTATAAATTAAATATATCGGTGTACAATAGACGATTCATGCTGCTTATGGTACATTAAAAGCAATAGCAGGAGATGCCGTGTGAGCAATAGTAGCAATAGTATATCTATCGTGCCAAAAAAACTGGCTGGTTTTTTCGTCGCCTTATTATGTTTTTCTTTAGTCAGCAGCACTGTTACGAGCGCGCTCGCGCCATCGTATGCATGGGAAAACAAGACGCCGGGCTCAATGGGAACACCTTTAAGCATAGGGTATTGGAGTGCCACATCTTCCGATTCGACTGGTCAATACCTGATAGCCGGAGCCTGGAATGGCGGATTATCGGTCTCGTATAATTACGGTGAAACATGGAATGATATCGCCGCTAATACCGGCGTCAGTGGAGCGTTCTGGAATGCCGTAGCCTCTTCGGCTTCCGGCGAACGCCTTGCTGCTACCACGAGTAACGGTGATGTATTCACCTCATCGGACCGTGGCCTTACATGGGTGAACCGAACAGCTTCTGAGGCATTCCATAATAGTAACTGGCAAAGTCTGACCATGAGCGCGAGCGGCCAATACCTTGCGGCCGTCGTCGGGAGTGGTGACATTTATACCTCAGCTGACTTTGGCATTACATGGATGAATCGTACTTCGAGCGGTCCGCTGCACAATGTGGGATGGAGCTCAATACGAATGGGCGAAACCGGCCAACATATCATCGCCAGCGTAGCGAACGGAGATATTTATTACTCTTCCGATTACGGAGCGACTTGGACCAACCGCACCACCAACACCTCCTTAAGCGGTTTAGCTTGGAAACAAGTCGATACCTCTACGAATGGGCAGAATCTCGTAGCGATCACTAGCGGTACCGGCGACATATATACCTCCGAGGATGCAGGTGATAACTGGGTAAACCGTACCACAGGCACGCCAATGGAAGGCTTAAACTGGGCATCCACCGCCTCAAGCGCGAGCGGCCAATACCTAGCGGCCGGAGTATTTGACGGCTACCTTTACACCTCCAAAGATTATGGCGCCACCTGGGAGAACACGACGAGTGCGCTCGGAAACCATTACTGGCTCGGCATCGATTACTCTTCGAACGGAGAACATGTCGTTGCCGTCGCCAATCATTCGAGCGCATTTATGTCTGCTAATTACGGTGATAGCTGGGCGAATCAGGTACCGGCAGGCAGCCCCTTGAATGGTCTCGAGTGGCGCGTTACCGCTTCGTCTGCTACCGGGCAGTACCAAGTCGCAGCGACGGGTGGTTGGGATGGTGATATATACACGTCAAATGATTACGGTTCTCATTGGACCAAACGCACGCCAAGCAGTCTGACGGACGGAAGCTATTGGTTGGGCCTTTCGACTTCACCTTCCGGCCAACACATTACGGCAGTGGCCTATGAAGGAGACATTTTTTCCTCGAACGATTACGGCTTAAGTTGGGCAAACCTTACCGACACGACCTCCCTTACTGGTACTAGCTGGCTCTCATTGACAGCTTCTGCGAATGGTCAATACATATATAGCGGCGAAGAAAGCGGTGATATCTACAAATCAGATGACTTCGGGGCGAATTGGACAAGTATTAATGCTCAATCAACGCTTCCTAGCGGCAGTTGGGTTTCGATCGATACCGATGCGACCGGCCGACATATCATCGCCAGCAGTGACGGTGATGGGGTATACGTATCAAATGACTTCGGCTCCACCTGGGTTCAGCGAGAAAGCGCCATTACCAACACCGGCGGCCAATATTGGGCAAGCGTTTCAACTTCCGCGACCGGCCAATACATGAGCGTCGTCGGCTCGGGAGATAACATTTACGTTTCAAGTGATTACGGTGTTACCTGGGTGAATGCTACCGACGCCACGCCACTTTCCGGCCTGTCATGGACGTCGATAGCATCTTCGTCCACCGGCCAATACATGGCCGCCTCGGCCGGCTATGACGGTATCTATACTTCCGCTGATTACGGTATCAATTGGACGAACTCTACCCTTGGAACCCCTGAAAATGGCAATTACTGGTGGAACTCGATCGCTCAGTCAGGTAACGGCGAATACGTCACCGCCGTAGCGGATATCATATTCGTCGGCTATGCGTCCCTTGCTACGCCTCCTGTTGTTCCCGGCCAACCTGCAGCAGGAAATAATCCATCCGCTCCGAACGCTTCGTCGGTTCTCGCACCAAATACAGGCTTCTACGAACAAGCTCCCGCTCAGCGCCAGCTTCCTGTGAACGTATTATGGATTTTAATGGCGTTATTACCAGTGCTTGTAGGTACGGCTTTAATATGGAAGCTTCTTAAAACTTACCGCTCGCGATAAATCGTTTCATAGGTATACGGTATTGATTGTTAGCTTTGCCTTACACCGGACTGTCTCAAGCGGACCCAAATTTGAATGCAGGGAGGTATACTACCAGAATGAACAAACCTTTTTTAAATAATAGAAGTACAAATCTAATTATTCATCTCGTATATCCCGTATGGGCGGGCGTAATACGTTACGAATAAGCGGCTGAATGCTCGCAACAAGGCTAATTATAAATATCGACCCTATGATAAATGGCAGCAAAGGGGAGTCGAGACTGAACAGACTAAATTTCGGTGCGTTATCGACAATACCAAATACGCTCACCGCCGTATCGGTTAATACCTTTCCATAAACATACTCTATGATAAATGCGGCGGTTATGCCCAATACGATAGAGACCAGAGCTATTTGCAAGGCTACCAGTAAAACATACGTAACATAGATACTTATCACGTCGAAGCGCTTTGCGCCCATTGCTCGATACACCGCTGTTTCTTTACGATTTTCAGCCATAATGCGAGATATAGTAAACCAAATAATCACCGCAGCGAACGTGAGCGCGACGGGAAAAGCAACATTCGCAATTCGGCCGAAAAGCTTGCCTATTTCGTCTAGAATCAGATAGTTTGAACCGTATGGACTTGCTAAAAAATTTCTGTCGCAATCCGTATCCAATAACGGGCACGTCTCATTGTCAAGAAACGACTGCGCGTCTTCGACGGCAGCAAACTCAAGAACACGCGAGCCAAAATCTTCGGTACCAACGGCATACCTAAGAGTTCTCGTATCATACTCTCTTTGTATGTCATCTACCTTCAGCTCACTAGGTAGCGAATCGTACATCTGAATTGGAATCGAAAGGTTAAATGAATCAACTTCGGACACAAGGAGGCTCTTTACGTATTGACTGATATCTGCGGAGTAATCTATGTTTTCTTGCGCGTACTTTATACCCACGATTTGAAATGTAACCAACTTATGATTTGGCGCAATGTATGTGCCGAGTTTCTTTTTGATTTCCTCGGCCTTCGCGTCAGCTTGTTTTTCGATTGAGGTACGCGTATCTTCTTTGACGACAATATCTCCGCAGGCGTTTTCAGGATAGCCGTAGATAAGATGTGGCTTTTGGTAATTTTCCGTACCTTTGCTACTCTTCATTTCAGCGTAGTCACGCTGAATCTTCTCAAGAAGAATTTGTTCTGTCGTGTTTCGATAACATGCTTGATAAATATGCCCGTTCAATTTTGTCTGTATCTCATTGAGCCATGCACGTTTTTCATGAACGGCCTCAGGCTCTTTGCCGATACCTACCTTTTGCCCAAATAACGACACGGCTTCTTGGGCAGATACCACGACAGGCACTCCCCTTAAATTAGAACTGTCGGTCGTAAGCAAATAACGATTTAGAAGATTTTGATCAGTAAAGCCATAGGTACTGTTGTAAATAGCATTTATATAGAAATCGCGACTTGTAGAATTGCCCGTTTTTAATTCAGAATCTCCAAAACTTTCTTTGTTTTGCTGCACTAAACGTAATCCTGGTATTGATGGTATGAAACTTTGCTTGTCGACAGCATAGTAACCGCCCGCGTCATACTCACTCGCAATCGCCTTTAAGTCACTCAGTTTATTGGTTGCCGTTTTTGCATACACCTCAAACTTGTCATTCCTCATCAAATCTATAACTGGAGATGCCCAGTTGATCCTGACACGCTGCTCCTCCGGCACTGTTTCAGGCGCCGCCGCATCGGGTATCAATGCCGAAACTTCGATTGATTTGTCATATTCAAGACCAAGTGACTTATATTTGTTCTGTAAATCTATATAATATTGTTTCTCAAATGCTTTTATCGCTCGGATGTCCTCAATAGGCGGCTTATAAACGAAATCTACCTTTTCATATGGTATATTTGGCGATACCATAACGAGGTAACGGTTGTTTCCCGCTTTCTTAATGAATTCCAATGCACTTTTTTCTGCGCCGGTGAAAACAATAACCGTCGTGATAAGGGTTGCGAACAAGAGGCTTGCTATGATAATCGAAGTAACGAGCACGCCACGTTTCGATCTAAGTTTCGTACGTGCGAGCTTTAACGCAAAAGATGGTCGAATCATACAATAACCCCATCTTTTAGCTCGATGACACGATCGGCTTGTCGTGCTATTTCAGCATCGTGCGTCACGACTACGATAGTTGTTCCGAGTGTATCTCGAATAGTGCGAAAAATGTCGATGATCGAACTACTGTTCGTCGAGTCCAAGTTGCCGGTTGGTTCATCTGCCAAAATAATACGTGGGTTGTTTACAAGTGCGCGCGCTATAGCAGCACGTTGGATCTGGCCGCCCGATAGTTCTTTAGGAAAATGCTTGGCGCGCTCCGATAGCCCGACCCGCTGAAGCAACTGTTCGACTTTTATGTCGATATCTTTCTTCTTTTCGTTGGTGAACATCGCTGGAACGGCAAGGTTGTCATTCAAGCGCAAAAATGGCTGAAGGTAAAACGACTGGAAAATAAACCCGAAAGCATTTTGACGTAATGTGCTGAGCATAGTATCACCAAGATCGGTTGTTTCTTTTGATTCCACCGCCACTTTCCCCGAAGTTGGCTTATCAAGGCAACCGATAATTTGTAGAAGCGTGCTTTTGCCGCTACCGCTCGCGCCAATGATCGCCACAAATTCACCTTTTCCAATTGAAAGTGTCACATCGCGAAGCGCGTCGACGGTCTGCTTGCCAAGCCTGTACCTCTTTGAAACGTTTTGTACCGAAATAATCTCTTCGCTCACTGGGCGAGTTTGACGGAATCTGGTCGCAACAGCGTCCTCCAGACGATGCTTGTGTAGTGTCAGGAAAGTTTGCGCAGCCGAAATATCTCCATCGAACAAGGAGAGAAACTCTTTCACTCTTTCATCGGTAATTTCTATCATGTCGCTACTTCATTCAAGCTGAACGTTCTTGTGGTTATTATAACAGACTAGGTTAAGAATCTTGGGGACCATAAATCATAAAAATATGATAAAAAACAAGATTATTTCATTCGATATTCAAATACGTATCTTTGAAATATTTATATCACTTGTTTCGTATAATGAGCATGATGGAAGAAAAAGAATGCATTGCTCGAATATTAATAGGCGATACGGAACGATACAGAGAGCTTGTAGAACGATATCAGACCGGTCTGATTATTCATTGTGAAAATATATTAAAGAACCGGCAGGAAGGGGAAGATATCGCTCAGGATGCTTTCGTTAAAGCATATAAAAATCTATACAAGTTTCAGTCTGAAAAGGCCAGTTTTTCTACATGGCTATACCGTATAGCAACTAATCTCTGTATCGATACGCTCCGCAAAAACAAACGAAGAGTACACGTTAAAGATATAGAACTTCATCTGGAGGCTATGCTTCCGAAACACATAGAACAAGAGGAAATTGAGCATATCAGGAAACTTGTCGAAGAGCTGCGACCACCTAAGTATGCAGAAATAATCAAGGCATATTTCTGGGAAGGTAAGAGCTACCAAGAACTTGCAGACGCTTACGATACAAGCACCGGAACTATCGGCACCTGGATGAGCCGCGCGAAATTACAACTGAAGGAGAAACTTTCATGAAAGATTCGAACTTCGATGCGCTTTTACTAGCAGCAAAGCCAACGAAATATTCAACTAATGCCGCATTTACAGATACGGTTATGCAGAAAGTGCAACATTCTGAAATATTATTGTCTGCCGTTCGTAAAATGGATGCCAATAAAAAGGAGACATTCATTATGAAATTTAAACATCTTCCAAGAATAGCCATCGTAGCGATCGCATTAGGTACCTTGGTTATAGTTTCAACCGGAGCATATGCAGCATATCAGCTATTGTGGCTGAAGCCGGAAGCAAGCGTATCCCAACCAACCACCTCGCAAAGTGGTCGCAAAGAAGTTTCGCTACTATTCTCTCAATGTGGTAGCAAATATGTACCAGAGCGATACGAACTCAAGCGAGATGCCACGATCACCGCTGATCAAATCGAGAATGTCGTCAAAGCCCAATGCGAATTGCAAGCAATCAATGAGTGGGCTGAAACGACTTACGGAGGAAAGCTCAGCGATGGTACGTACCGACTCGACTCAAAATCACAGGCAAGTCGACATCCTTGGGTTTCAAACGCCACGCGAATTAAATCCATAAGTTCGTCATCCATAACTTTCAGCGGCCATAAGAAATACTCCACTGAAGATACGACCCTAAGCGTTCCTCAAGACATTCGGTACATAGCAAACGGTACGGACGTTGGTTTGTCACAATTCAAGCCTGACGATGTGGTCGTATACATCGTTCATCAGGGAACGAGACAAACACCCAAAGAAGAGTGCGCTACTGATGCATGTCGCGAATTCGGCGAGTATTTTGGAACTCATGAACTTCTTGCGGTAGTTAAACTCGATAGAGCTTTCGAAGACTACGATCAGTTTGCTTGGCAGTCGTTAACCGAATTATCCGCTTGTCAAGGCAATATGAATGACCTATGTCTTAGCGGTTACAGCGGTTCCATAGATTTATATATGAACAACAAGTCACCAAATTTTACAGATAAAATGATGACCAAGGAAATTCAGGGTGTTATAACTGAACTAAACGGCAAAAGCTTCAAAATCAAAAGCTCATCAGGATCTACATACACTATCGATGCCCCTTCGGACGTCATATCAAATTTCAACAATAATCAATCCGCTAATTACAACAATCAAAAAATCGTAGTCGGTAACACCCTGAGCGTCCAATACAATGAAGTCGAAAACGAACACAGCAAGACTATTGGAGCAGATAAGTTGTTTTGGATAACAGTAAAACTTGAAATGGTCAAAAAGGGTGACGCTCCAAAGCTATACTAGAACGATTTGATGAAAATGTTGAACAAACTTAAATAGAACTATTCGTATACTACGGCTCCGCACTAGCAACGTTACTATAACGTAAAAGAAGGACCCGTGTAGAGTGAATGCCTATTTGGCTTCATTGAAGTATATCGTGGAGGCCGGGTCTAAAATCCAAGTCATTTTATTCTGTTAAAATAAAATCGTAATAGCTATCAATTAATGGAGTATTTATATGACGGCGATAAATCCATATATCAATTTCAACGGAAATGCCGAAGAAGCATTTAACTTTTATAAATCAGTATTCGGTGGTGAATTTGAAAGCATCGTGCGTTTCAAAGAAGTTGCGAGTGACGAGTTTCCGATACCAGAAAACGAAGCGGATAAAATTATGCGCATCACTCTCCCCATTGGCGATAGCGTACTTATAGCCAACGACGTACCTGCGGTCCTCGGCCCTGTCAACGAAAACGAAAACCGCTCTAAAATAGCAGTGAATACAGAAACGCTTGAAGAAGCCGAGAGTATCTTTGCGGGCCTCAGCGTAGGCGGATCTGTTGAAATGCCGATGGATAAAAGCCCCTGGGGTACTTCCTTCGCAATGTTTCGAGACAAATACGGCATCGAATGGACTATAGAGTTCGATCCATCAAAGTAGCCGACTCAATAGGTTACTTACTAAATAAACATCCAGCAGCGTCAACGCTTACTGGATGTTTATTTTTAATGTCCCGCCGGAGCTCCCGCACTTTTCTTTGCCTTCTTCACGAAGAAAGCCGCGAGGATTGAAAGCGACATAATCGGCGCGCTCAGTAAGAGGGCGGTATGAATTCCCTGGGCATAGGCACCGGCCTTTGAGGCGTCACCCCCTAACGCGTCGGCGACAGCAATCGACATGATCGCCACGAACGTCGCGGTACCGGCCGCTGCCGCCACTTGTTGCAGGGTAGAAACGGTGGCGGATCCATGTGAATAGAGGTGTTTAGGCAACGACCCAAGACTACTGGTAAATAGCGGTGTAAAGATGAAGGCAAGGCCGACGCTGAAGACGATATGACCCGCGAGTAGTAATGACCAAGTACTATTCACATCCAATAGGAGCGCCAGACCCCACAGTGCAAGTGAGGTTAATACCGTTCCCGTGAGAAGCAATGGCCTCGGCCCAACCTTGTCGTACGCCCGTCCGACGAATGGAGCCAATAGGCCCATGGCAAGGCCACCTGGAAGTAACAGGAGTCCACTTTGAAGTACTGAAAGACCTAGTACATTCTGCATGTAGAGCGGCAGCAAAATCAATGCGCCGAACATACCCATCATACAGATCACGAACATAATAACTGAAGCAGTAAAAGTTGGGGTTCGGAACGTATTCAAGTCAAGCAAGGCGCGGTCGTCGCGTTGCAAGATAACTTGCCGCCAAATGAATGCCGTTAATGCGAGTGCGCCGATAATCAGTGGAACTACCAGCGAAGTACTCCTGCCTCCGCCTGATGATTCGCCCAGACTACTGAGTCCAAAGACGACGCCACCGAATCCGAATACCGATAAGATAACTGAGAAAATATCGATCGGTACACGACTCGTCTTGCCGATATTTCGCATGCGTCGGGCGCCAATAATAAGCATTGTCACTGCGATTGGTAACATAAAAACGAACAAGAAGCGCCAACTCAGATTACTTAAGATCAACCCGGAAATGGTCGGACCAATCGCTGGTGCGACGGCAATGACGATAGAGATATTCCCCATACGGCGACCTAGCGTTTCGTGGGGCTCAAGGTTCATTACTGTCGTCATGAGCAGTGGCAGCATGATCGCTGTTCCACCGGCTTGTACAATACGACCAAGCAGTAGTATTTCGAACCCAGGCGCGATTGCGGCGATGGCAGTACCTACTACGAAAAGGCCCATGGCAATTACATAGAGGCGGCGAGTGCTTATGCGCTGGATCAAAAAACCTGTCGTTGGAATGACCACTGCCATCGTCAAAAGAAAGGCGGTCGTGAGCCATTGCGCCGCAAGCGCCGTAACGCGGAGGTCTTCCATGAGGTGCGGAATCGCAACGCCCATAACGGTTTCGTTAAGAATAACGACAAAAGCTGAAATGATCAGCAAATTAATAATAAGTTTGTTTCGTTTCGCCGTTGATTCGGTCATGCAGAGGTCTCCTTTGAGCAACCTTCTTAGTGTAGGGATATGAGGCGATTAAAGCAAAGGGTTTTTGAAAAGTAATTATAATAGCGCTTAGATTAGCTTCAGTTAAGTAATATCCTGGGGATAGTGAACGTGTTTTAGAAAAATATCTACCGCAAAGCTTATTTAAGACTGAATTAAATAGCGCTATCTTCTTCTACAGCTGTAAATTGCTCTTCGGTTATTTTACCTGAGCGAAGAATTATAGGTAAGTTCTCGGCAATCCAACCTCGTTCACCATCTCGCATGAGGTCCTTAATCGATGTAGTTGCTCCAGATTCATCGAGTTTCTGCGATATATCGCGATGGCCAGCTCCAATTGTCATCATTATTTGAAGCGGAGATTTTGAGTGGTCATTATTTCGTGCGTCCATTTTAACTAATGAATGCCCGATATTGCTGACCATAGCCCACTCACGCACGAATTGACTGACAGCTAATGCTGCGAGGGTAGCTCTTGAAGATCCCTTGTTTACTTCATTTCTAAGACTCTTATCGAGTGAAGTTGCTAGTTGATCCGACTTACGAAAATCAATAGGCACGGCATGTATTCCAGATCGAGCCAGCGCATAGTTTTGCCGTTCAGAAAATCCATTTCGAGGCCAAGGGAGAATGTGTAAAGCATAACCATCGATTCTTTTTAACACTTGAGACCAAGGCCGAACACCAAAGCCCTCGTAGAAGTATGCGTCTAACGCAGGATCCTGGAGCGTTTCCTCGAACCATTTCGCATTATCTTGCGCATCAAGATCCGACGACTTCACATGAGCTCCCAGAGCTACTTCGATATTCGAAGGTACGGATGACACCGCGTCTATACCTTCTTGGTAACGTTCAGATATTGGTCTGGTAGTGCATCTATAACCGGCGTGCCATCGAAGGGGTCTACTATTACTACTTCTTCAGGGTTATCATAATTGAGCCATGATGAAAACTCGAACTCAGCACCTTTAACTATCGCCATAATTATATTATTATAACACAAAATAATCTTTATACAAGCTGTCTGGAGATAATGGACGTATTCAGGAAGATATTACACGCGGCCGGGCATTGTACGATATGGCCTACGTTGAGTTATGAGACGCTCTGAAGCTTGAATGTGATTGCTTATCGCATCGATAACCAGCTTTGCACCATCAAAGTTTCCAAGTTCTGCCGGAGTAAGAACACTTTCTGGCGACTCGGGATCAAAGCCTTCACGTTGCGTTACGTCAATTGGCTCACCGCGCATTGCTTCTTGCGTAGCTAGAACGGCTAACTGGGCCTGAGCCCGTGGCAAAGCTTGATCCCTCTCAAGCTCAACTCCTGCAACATGCCGATCATGCGCTTGCACATTACGTTCATGCTTTTCAATTTCATGTCTCAACGCCATACATATTCCTCTTTAAAATTACGTATCATTATATTCACCTTTCAATCTGAATAAAAGTATGAGCGTAATAAAACAAAAACGCCTTGAGACTCAAGGCGCTTATGCTTGGCTGGGGATGAGGGATTCGAACCCCCGAATGCTGGTACCAGAAACCAGTGCCTTACCGCTTGGCGAATCCCCAACGTCGTGAACGTTCATTATTTTATCATATTTAATCGCAATGTTGCTGCTTATGCTACAATTATTCTATGACAAAACGGGGTGGTTTTACTCTGGTAGAACTCGTGGTGGTGGTCGTGGCGATTGGTATTTTAACCGGGTTGGCCGTAATTGGCTTGACCCGCTACCAAGCAGACACCCGCGATGCGAAGCGAAGTGCCAATGTAAGCACTCTTTCCGATGCCCTCGAAAAATACTTTACAGAGAATGGCAATTACCCAAGTTGCGAGGCAATGACCACTGACGCGGATAAGGTTACCTCTACAACTTTAAAGGGAATGGAGAAGTCGGCGCTGCTTGTTCCTGACGCCACATCGAACGTAACCAACTCAATTCGCTGTAATGAAAAGCTCGGTATGGACGGTGAAGATTTTATCGAATATCAAGGTGATGGCAGCACGGCTTGTAGCGCTGATGGGTCATGTTCGACGTATACGTTGAAATACCGCGATGAATTATCGGGGGCCATTCAGGAACTTACAAGTCAACAGCTGGCCACAACCCAAACACCGGCCCCGTTACCAGTAGCGACGGTACCGTCTACGGTCGATACCCAAAAACTCGGCGCCCCGACACTATCGACGACCGTTAATTCTGCGACGCAAGTCACGATCAATTGGACGCCAGCCGCTCATTCGACGACCGACACGACGTATTCGGTATTTCGCGCACTCGACAGTACATTTACGACTGGCGTGGTAAGAGTCGACGCCATCACTTCGACAAGCTACGTTACGAACGGCCTCGTGGCCGGCCGATCGTATTTCTTCAAAGTACGAGCAGTATCGGCCGAAGAAACGGGTGAATTTTCAAATATTGTCTCGAACAGCGTTACGCCAGACGCTCCGACCGAAGTGGACACCACAGTTAATTCGGCGACGAAAGTAACGGTTGCCTGGAAAGCGGCAGCGAACGCCACCGGCTATCAGGTTCGATACGGCACGACCGAAGGAGCGGCATCGTACACCGCCACAACTAACAAGACCAGCCTTCCGGTCACCGCCAATATAACCCAAGGAACGGATTGGTACTTTACCGTCGTTTCGTTCGGGAAGGGAATCGAAAGCGTCCCGTCGGCATCAGTCAAAGCATCCACACCTATCGACGCGCCGGCGCCGTTTCAACTTATGTCGCTGAATGACAGCGTTTCCCTCACCGGTAATGCTTCGTCAGCTACGTGCCCGGCTGGAACGACAAGGTTTTTTTCGTGGAAGGCAAATAACACAGCTTGGGTACAAGGTACGAACTATGCCCGAGCCACGTACGCCTTGGCAAATGGGCAGAATGTTGCGCTTAAAGCAGCCGTTCGTTGCCAAAAAGGATCGGTGAAAAGCTCGTATACGCAATCAAGCAATGAAATTACCTATGCACGGGCTGGTATGAACTTAAAGTTAACGCCGGGTGAGGATGGCTGTGTCGATGATTACTGCGGCAGGACCATCAATGCCAGTTGGGTAAATATTTGCGGGACTATCGCACCAACCATCAAAGCAAAACAGTTATCTTCGTTATCCAGCTGGAAGTCGAGCAGTGCGACGAGTGATACGATCAAATGGAAGGGCGCCACGAGCCCTGGGGTTCGGGTTACCTATTACGATGTGAATATTGGCTGTACCTCGGCGGCCGCGACCGTCAATGTCATCAGTGCCTATAAATGTAAGGGGTGTGAATAATATGGCACGTAAAAAATCACGAGCAAAATCTTTTTTGGTTAAATTCCTTATCGCCGCGGTGATCGTCGCGCTTGCGGTCGGGCTATATTTTATAACCCCGAAAGCAACGCCGCCGCCACCGAAAACGGAAGTAAGTTTAACTGACACGCCTGACTTCAATACCTGCAAGCTCATTACTACCAATGACATCAAAAACACCTATCATGGCAAGCTGGTAACGGGTATCAGCGAAGGAACGCGAGCCGGCACCAAAGCACCGAACGGAACCATCGCTGATAGTTGCGGGTACGGCCTGACTACTGAAAAATCGCTGACGAATAGCTTTTCGGTCCTTGCGTACCCCTATACAGCCATGATTAATGGCGATAACAAGGAAGATGTCGACGCCTCATGGTCCGAAGTGGCCGATTCGAACCCGAAGGCCTACTTCGGAAAAGACATCGAAGGTGATGCCGTCGTCTACAAACTGCGTGTTATTCCGGGCGGTAAAAATGTCATGTTCGAACTACGTCAACCACTCAAAGAAGTAGCCTACGATGAGCCAAGTGCCTTGGAGTTTTTAGTCGGCATTGCCACGAAAGCCGACTTTGAAGTCCTCGAACCGGTAAATGCCGACGAGTAATTAACTGGTGCGGATGCGACGGTAACTAAACTTGGCGTGCTGTCGCCACCCAGAACTGCTATCGCTATCGTATTGGTTAATGACGCCATTTTTGACGTCTTGGACAAGAATCAAGGCAGGGCTATATGGCGCAAGAGTGCGATAAAAAGCGATGTCTTCCGGCGTCACCACTTTTCGACCAGGAAAAATTTCTTGAAACTTTCTCGTACCGATCTCGTCGAAATAATTCGGACGATTTTTGGGCGGCATATACAGTTCGGCGGTCAAGCCAACCCGTGAAACGATTTTTTGCACATCGGAAAATAATAGTTTCGCTTCACCGTGAATGTAAAGAAATAATTGTTTTTTCTTCGTCAGAAAAAGAGTCGCCGTAATGCTCCTACCAACAGGAATACGCCGAGCGATGACAGAATCGACTTCTGCGGACACACCGAATTGCTCCTTCAGCAGACGCTCCAAAGCGTAATCATCATATATCTGCTCGTTCATGTCAACTATTGTACTACGAAGTGGAGCATCTGTGGCGTGTATAATAAATGAATGAGCTTTGAGTCACGATACGAACAACTGAACGATGCCCAAAAACAAGCCGTCGATACGATCGATGGGCCGGTGATGATTGTCGCGGGGCCTGGTACGGGCAAGACCGAATTGCTCAGCGTCCGTATCGCCAATATTCTTAACAAGACCGATACGTTACCGCAGAATATTCTGTGTTTGACCTTCACCGAGAGCGGTGCCCAGGCTATGCGCCAACGGTTGGTCGACATTATCGGTAAGGATGCCTACAAGGTATCGATTCACACGTTCCATAGTTTCGGAAGTGACATCATCAACCAAAACCGTGAGTACTTCTATAATAACGCGATGTTCGAACCGGCCGACGAACTCCGCCAGTATGAAATTCTCCGTGGCATTTTTGATTCGCTCGATAAAAATCGTAACCCGCTGGCCAGCATGATGAACGGTGAATACACCTACCTCAACGACGCCAAGACCACCATTTCGCAGCTCAAACGAAACAGCGCCTTGACCAGCGATGAATTATTGGCCATCATCCAACAAAGCGAAGAATCATTGGACGTTATCGAACGCATGGTCGTGCCGATCCTTGAGCAAGGTATCAAAAAAACCACCGCCAGCGGGCTACAAAACGCATTCGAACAATTAGTGGTCGAGGCGTCCGAAACCGAACCTCTGTATGGCGTGGCGCCGTTGATGCGTATTTTCTCCGATTCACTTTCCGTCGTACTCGAACAAGCCGCGACGGTTCACCCGACAAAACCGATTACCGCCTGGAAAAACCGGTGGTTCGAGCGCAACGATCAAAAGCAAATGGTCGGCAAAGACCGCAAACGCTTAACCAAACTGAAAGCGTTGTCGTACATATATTACGAATATCTGAATGCCATGGAAAAAGCCGGGCTCTTTGATTATGACGATATGATCATGCAGGTGGTGCATGCCATCGAAGTAAATGATGATCTGAAATATAACCTGCAAGAAAAATACCTTTATTTCATGGTCGATGAATTCCAAGACACCAACTTGGCACAAATGCGTATCTTACATAACCTGACCGATAACCCGGTCAACGAAGGCTCTCCGAACATTCTCGTGGTAGGGGACGACGACCAAGCGGTGTATGGCTTTCAAGGGGCTGACATCAGTAACATTCTTAACTTCAGTTCGGTATATCCGCAAGCTAAGCAAATCGTACTCACGAATAACTATCGGTCAGGGCCAACCATCCTGGAAGCTTCACGTGCCGTCATTCAGCAGGGCGAAGACCGGTTAGAATATCGTTTCCCGGAATTGAACAAACAGCTCTTGTCTCATAGCAGCCAACCGGATAGCGTGACGGTATATCAGGCATCGGCCCCGCATTCCGAACGGCATTGGTTGGTGAACGATATCAAACGGCGGCTTGATGCCGGCGAAGCACCCAATGAAATTGCCGTACTTGCCCGGCGTCACGCTGAAATTCAAAGCTTACTGCCGTACTTTAGCCGTTACGATATCGCCGTTCGTTATGAACGCGAAGACAACGTACTCGACCAGCCGCCTATCATGCTCCTCGAACAAACCGCATGTTTGTTAGTAGATTTGGCCGCCGGTCACCACGATAAAGTAAACGCTCAATTACCAGCGCTGTTAGCTCATCCTGCCTGGGGAATCACGCCTAAGGATTTATGGAAGTTAAGCATCAACGCTCACGACGCCCACCAACCATGGATGAGCGTCATGGAAACGACACCTGCCTTCGAAGCCCTTCACACGTGGCTCATCGAACGAGCGTCCGAAAGCATCCACACTCCGCTCGAACCGATGCTCGACCGAATCATCGGCCAAGACGATGAATACGTCAGCCCATTGTTTACCTATTTCTTCGCTACCAGTGAACTTGAATCTCACCCAGATCAATATTTAACGTATCTCGAAGCGCTGCGTACTATCCGCACAAAATTACGAGAACACCGACCAGGGGTAACACTTGCCTTGAAAGACTTCGTCGATTGTATCGAGTTATACCGTCGGCTCGGGGTTACCATCGGCAACAGTAGCTACTCTTTAGCAAGCGACATACCTGCCGTGCAATTATTGACGGCCCATAAATCGAAAGGGCTTGAATTCAATACCGTCTATGTCTTCAATGGTGTCGATAGCGTATGGGGGCACACCGCCCGAGCACGGGGCAGTTCTATCGCATATCCCGAAAACTTGCCGCTTGAACCGGCCGGTAATAGTACCGACGAGCGATTACGTTTATTTTACGTTGCCATGACCCGTGCACGGCATTCATTGAACATTACCTTCAGCGACCGAAACGACAGTGATAAAGCAACGTTACGAGCCGACTTCCTGCTTGCGACCAACATCGAACCGACCGTCATACCGGAAGCGTCCCGAAGCGAACACGTAGAAGCGGTCGAGTTAGCCTGGTACCAACCATTGGTCGAAACGAACCTCGAACTAAAAGAATTACTTGCTCCGCAATTAGAGCATTTCAAATTGAGTGCCACATCGTTGAACAATTTCCTCGATGTGTCACGCGGAGGCCCTCAGCATTTCTTATTGAACAATCTGTTGCACTTCCCGGGTGCGAAAACACCATCGGCTTCGTACGGAACTGCCGTGCACCGAGCTATGCAACAAGCGCACGTCCACTTGAACGCTACGGGCGAACAAAAGCCACTGGAAGATATTCTGCATGACTTCGAGGTAGCCCTGGAAAGCCAGCGGCTCAGCCCGCACGACTTCGCGACCTACCTCCAAAAGGGGAGCGAACAGATATCCGCCTTTATCCACTCGGGCGTGTTGCCCTTTAGCCCGACCCAGAAAGCCGAACTTGGCTTTGGCCACCAGGACGTTCATATCGAAGATGCGCGTTTAACCGGCTCGCTTGATATGGTTAATTTTGACGAGCCAAACAAGGTCATGACGGTAACCGATTACAAAACTGGGCATCCGTCCGAATCATGGAGCAGGGGAGATGAGCGTACCAAAATGAAGTTGCACCGCTACCGGCAACAACTGCAGTTTTATAAAATTTTGATCGAGAATTCGCGCGACTACGGCAGCTACACGGTTACCCACGGGCAGCTCGCTTTCATCGAACCAGCTCGATCAGGAGAGGTGATCGTACTGAATACCGATTTCGCACCTGAAGAAATCGAGCGTACGAAAAAACTGATATGCGCCGTCTGGAATCACATCATCAAACTTGATTTACCAGATATCAGCGCATACGAACCCACTCTTGCCGGTATGATTCAGTTCGAAAACGACCTTATTGACGAAACAGTATAAAAAGTGCTATAATAAGTATGTATACGGGTGGAGCTGTGAAACGAACACATCAGCTATGGTGTTTTTATTTCACGGCTCCCTGTATGTACTTTACAGAGATAGTGATACTACTTCAGTAAGTTTTGACCCTTACTGAAAATAGCAGAGGCCGCCGGTGCTTGTACGCACACTCCCGCCGGCGGCCTCGACCACCCGATTTCCCTCAGCTGGGGGAGTCTCTTACCGAACTAATGGCACGACAAAGGCGTCATGTCATCAAGCGCGTAGGGGGCTCCTCCCCAAATTTTCCGTCCGTTCCGATTCACCGAGGAGGTGAAAGAGTGCCGAGTACGTATGAAGCTGAAACCTCGCCAAGAGGGAACAGCAATGTCGAGCGCAAGTGCATCAACCGTAAGTGTTTGGGCACGATGTTCGTCAAGTTCGGTGCCGACATGGGCATCGTCATCTGCCCGCATTGCAAGCACCGCCAGAAGGCGTAGGGCAAGTGGTCAAGGTGGGCGCCTCAACAGGCGCCCACCCCCGCACTTCACTATCTCTGTGCGCAACACTCATCATGAAGTTTCGTGATCGGTGTTGCGTCTTTTTTTATGAGATAATGGATATGATGAACAATTTTTGGAACGAATTACCTAAACCCTTCTTTATTCTCGCCCCGATGGAGGCGGTAACCGATGTCGTGTTTCGGCATGTCGTCGCGAAAGCCGGCCGGCCTGACATATTCTTTACCGAGTTTACCAACACCGCTAGTTACTGTAGCCCTAAAGGTTTGCATAGTACTCGCGGCCGCCTGGCATTTACCGAAGATGAACACCCGATGGTGGCCCAAATATGGGGCAAGAATCCCGAGCATTTCCGACAAATGGCTCATGGATTGAAAGAGCAAGGCTTCAAAGGTATCGACATCAACATGGGGTGCCCGGATAAGTCCGTGGTGCATGGCGGTTCTGGGAGCGGTTTGATTCGTACCCCGGAACTTGCGGCCGAGATTATCGCCGCTACCAAAGAAGCTGGCTTGCCGGTGAGTGTCAAAACCCGCCTTGGCGACGTTCGAATAGACGAATGGCGTGGCTGGCTGACGCACATCCTCAAGCAAGACGTCGTCAACCTGACGATTCATTTACGTACCCGCAAAGAAATGAGCAAAGTGGAAGCCCACTTTGAGCTTATTCCTGAAATCAAGGCTCTACGGGATGAAATCGCACCGCAAACATTACTTACCATCAACGGCGATATTCGTGACCGTCAACACGGTCTTGAACTAGTGGAGAAGTATGGAGTCGACGGTGTCATGATCGGGCGAGGTATCTTCGCCAACCCATTCGCATTCGCCGAAGTGCAACCTGAAAAAACATCCGAGCAACTACTCGATCTACTAAATTATCAGCTCGACCTTTTCGACAAATATAACGAAGAACTTGAACCGCGCAAATTCGACCCGCTCAAACGTTATTTCAAGATTTATGTGCGAGATTTTCCCGGCGCCTCGGAACTACGCGAAAAGTTGATGCATACGAAAACGACTACGGAAGTTCGTGAGCTTATTCGTTCGTATTCTGCTGCCTAAGTTTACGTAATACCGCGAACGTATTCGACTGCTTCATACCAGTTTGTTCAGCAACTCTATTTTCTATCACCTGCGTCAGATGCTCAGCTTTATATTTCAAGCCGGGTAAGGCCGCGTAGGGGAGGTGTGATAAATCTTCGGGATACACCGGTTCGCCAAACGACAGGTCGACATATTCCTTTTGGCTATTCGTTTGCGAGTGATATACCAAACCCACCGGTACGACCGGTACCCTATTGGCAATAGCCAGCCGTGCGACACCTGATTTGAACTTATGTAAGCGCCCGTCATTCGAGCGAGTACCTTCAGGGTGAATGGCGAACGAATCACCACGTTCCAACGTTTGCCTCACGCCTTCTTCGAATCGCATATAGCTCTCTCGGCTATTACCTTCACGTGATACGGGTACTTGGAGGGTGTGTCTCATGACGAACTGCGCCGTGCGCCCCAATTTCCCTTTATCGTCAATACCGGTCCCATCAAAGTACCCTTGCTTGACCGCGAACCGAATAGGCTCGCCGGTTTCTTCGGTATAGGCCCGCGATATCAGCAACGAATCGACCGCATGGATATGATTGGCCGCATAGATTGCTGGCCTATCCAGAATATTTTCCGGATGAATAATGTTTGAAACATATTTACGATCAAGCGCAAAACGAGCCAAGGGATACAACAATTCGTATAGGTCCCTTGGCTGTTTCGGAGTTGGTTCTTTTTCCATGCGGCTATTTTAGCGGTTACGGTGGCGGCGTTGCAAGCCTGCGACCTGAAGGCGTACACGCTGTCGGTTGATCATCTGCAGGGCTTTCTCGATATCAACTTGGTTAGTTGCTTGATCTTTCAATTTCAAAGCCCGCTCCAAAGCGGCTTTTGATTCGGCTTCGGTAATATCCGCGCCGGCATCGGCTTCGTCGACGAGTACACGTACATAGGTGGGGTCGATTTCGATGATACCACCGCTAATAGCGAAGTATTCGAGGCGATCATCCTTATCGCTTTTGTTCGTCCGTACCGCAAGAGCTCCGGGCGCAGCCATGGTGACCAACGACTCGTGCCCGGGAAATACCGCGATTTCACCCGATGTCGTAGGGGCGATTAACTCATACACATCTTTGTCGATGCTCACGCCGGTTAATGTAATGAGTTGCAAGTGCATCTTACTTTTTCGTATCCTTCTTAGCTTTGTCGAACAGGGTACCGTCTACCATGTAGAACCAGTCTTCCGGCTTGTCGTCGTATTTGCCTTCGAGAATATCGGAGAAGTCACGAATGGTATCTTCGAGCTTGACGTACACACCCTTGTTACCGGTGAACTTTTCGGCCACGAAGAAGGCTTGCGACAGGTAGCGCTGCACACGACGCGCACGAGCCACGGTCTGTTTCTGTTCGTCAGAAAGCTCTTCCATACCAAGAATCGCGATGATATCTTGAAGTTCTTTGTATTGCTGAAGGACGCGCTGCACTTCACGAGCCGTGTCGTAGTGTTTGTCACCAACGATTTCCGGGTCGAGGCTGGTTGAGCTTGAAGCCAATACGTCGACGGCGGGATAGATACCGATTTCAGTCAACGCACGGTTCATCACGATAGTCGCATCAAGGTGGGCGAAAGTCGTCGCGGGCGCAGGGTCGGTAAAGTCGTCAGCTGGCACGTAGACCGCCTGAACAGAGGTAATGGAACCTTTTTTAGTCGACGTAATACGCTCTTGAAGGGCACCCATTTCTTCTTGCAAGTTAGGTTGGTAGCCTACGGCTGAAGGCAAGCGCCCAAGAAGGGCCGACACTTCGGCGCCGGCTTGGGTATAACGGAAAATATTGTCGATGAACAACAGCACATCTTTACCTTCGTCACGAAATGCTTCGGCCATGGTAAGCGCAGAAAGCGCGACGCGAAGACGGGCTCCAGGTGGCTCGTTCATTTGCCCGAACACCAGCGATGTCTTATCAAGTACGCCAGCTTCTTGCATTTCGTAGTAAAGGTCATTTCCTTCACGAGTACGCTCACCGACACCGGCAAAGACAGAGTTACCACTGTGGAACTTGGCAATATTGTTAATCAATTCGGTAATAAGCACCGTTTTACCAACACCGGCACCGGCGAACAAACCAGCCTTACCACCCTTAACGAGCGGCGCGATCAAGTCGACGACCTTGATACCAGTTTCCAAGATTTCACTTTTGTTCGATTGTTCTTCAAGTGATGGCGCTGGTCGGTGGATAGGTGATTTCGCGCCGGTCGCTTCTGGCTTGCCATCGATGGCATCACCCGTTACGTTGAACATACGACCTTGCGTTTCGTTACCAACCGGCACGCTGATTGGCGCACCCGTACCAACTAATTCTTGGCCACGTTTCAGCCCGTCGGTGCTCGAGAGAGCAATCGCACGAACCGTGGTTTCGTCTAAGTGCTGTGCGACTTCGAGGGTGATCGTTTTGTCACCTTGCTTAATTAAAAGTGCATCATAAATTGCTGGGAGGTTTTCGGTAAACTCGGCATCTACCACCACACCAACGATTTGTATAATTTTTCCGGTTGTATTACTCATTATGTATCTCCTTCAGTCTCAACAATTTACTTGTACGTTTGGCTCTTTCGGTCATCTCGGTCTTACTCATTTAACGCCTCCACGCCACCACTGATTTCTGCTAGTTCTTGGGTAATTGCTCCTTGTCGCGCCTTGTTCATAGCAAGTGACAAATCATCGATCAAGTCCGAGGCATTGTCGGTGGCATTTTTCATCGCCATCATACGCATGCTGTATTCGCTGGCGCGCGAATCGAGCAATGCCTGGAATAATTGCGCCCCGACGAGACGGAAAGCGATACCGTTCAAAACTTCTTCGGTACTTGGCTCATACACCGCATCACCATCGACGTGTTTGCGTTCATCTTCGTCAATTTCAAACCCAGCAGGAAGAACCCGTGTTACCTTAGCAGTTTGAGTAATGCTGGTGACATATTCCGTATAAATGACGTCGACCGCATCGACTTCACCTGAAATAAACAACTCGTGCGCGGTATTGAGAATGGCCCGGAGCTCGCTTCCGCTCGGATGGTCAGGCAGCTCTTCGTATGTTCCAAGTAGCTCGATATTTTTTACGCGGGATACGAACTGAGCCGCTTTGCGCCCGACCGTGACGGTTTTGTTGCGAATGCCAGCTTTCTCGTCAGCGTGAACTTCGCGAGTGTACGCTTTGATAATATTGCTGTTATAGGCACCGGCCAACCCTTTGTCGGAAGCAATCAAAATGATCAAGCGACTTTTTACGTCCCGCGTCATGAACAGCGGGTGAGTTTTTACCGAACTATGCGTAGAGATTGCCGCTAACAGTTCGCGGGCCGCCAAGGTGTAGGGCGAAGAAGCTTTGGTCGCTTCTTGTGCCTTACGCATTTTGCTCGCAGCCACAAGTTGCATCGCCTTCGTGATTTGGCGAGTACTTTTGACGCTCCGAATGCGTTGTTTTAACCCTTGGGTGTTTGCCATGCTTAGCCTTCGAAGCCTTTCGCAGTTGCTCGAGCGGTTACTTCGATCGACTTGAGAATTTCATCGGTCGGCTTCGCACCTTTATCCAGCTCTTCCATGTCTTTTTTGTGATCAGCCCATAACCGAGTCAGCATCGCAGCTTGCGCGGCTTTGATTTTAGCGGCCGGAACCGTATCGAAGTACCCGCTCGTGACGGAAAGAATACTAGCGGCTTGTTGCCAGACGCTCATTGGGTTGTATTGGTGCTGTTTCAAAAGCTCGGTCAAACGTTGACCTCGTTCGATCTGGCTTTTCGTCGCGTCATCCAAGTCGCTTCCGAATTGTGCGAAGCTCGCGAGTTCTCGGAATTGGCTTAAGCCAAGCTTCAACCCACCACTGACGGATTTGATCGCTCCGGATTGTGCGGCACCACCCACACGAGAAACCGACAAACCAGCGGAAATTGCCGGGCGAATACCTTGATAGAACAAATCGGTTTCAAGGAAAATTTGACCGTCGGTAATTGAAATGACGTTGGTCGGAATATAAGCTGAAATGTCACCGGCCTGGGTTTCGATAATCGGAAGCGCGGTCAGCGAACCGGCACCGAGTTCATCCGAAAGTTTCGCTGAACGTTCGAGTAAACGAGAGTGCAGGTAGAACACGTCACCTGGGTAGGCTTCACGTCCTGGTGGGCGTCGTAACAAAAGTGACATCTGACGGTACGCGACGGCGTGCTTCGTGAGATCATCGTAAATCATCAAAGCGTGTTGCGAGTTGTCACGGAAGTACTCTCCCATAGCGGTAGCGGCGTATGGTGCGAGGTAAAGGAGTGAGGCGGGGTCAGCCGGGCTGGTGGCAACGATAATGGTTTGTTCCATCACACCTTCTTGCTTCAAACGCTCTACCAAACGAGCAATCTTAGAACGCTTCTGGCCAATAGCAACATATACATTGATAACGCCTGTTTTTTGCTTACCTTGGTTGATCATCGTATCGATCGCTAAGGCGGTCTTACCGGTTTGGCGGTCACCGATAATGAGTTCACGTTGGCCACGACCAATCGGGAACATCACATCGATAGCTGAAATGCCAGTCATCAATGGTTCATGGACCGACTTACGACCCATCACGCCGATTGCTTCGCGTTCCACGAGTCCTTGTTGTTCGGTCTTGATAGGTGCGCCGCCATCAATCGCACGGCCAAGCGGGTCGACGACACGTCCGAGCAATTCCGGACCGACAGGTACGCTCAGTACCGTACCCTTCAAGCGTACTGCCTGACCAGCTTTTACCTTCGAGTCTTCGCCGAGTAGTACAGCTCCGATTTCATCTTCCAGAAGGTTCAATGCGAATGCCTCGACGATTCCTTCGTCAGTTCCGATTTGTAACACTTCGCTATAGCCGACATTTCGCAGGCCTCGAACCCAGGCGACACCGTCTCCGACACGAAGAACAACTCCTACTTCGTCGAGGTTTCCGCTTGTCTCAAGCTTTTCGATTGCACTGCGTAGTTCTTTTGATAGTGATGTGATAGAAATTTCAGTCATAATACTCCTTATGGATTAGCGTTCGGCTTTTTTGAATCTTAGGTTGGTAAGGCTGCGGCTGACAGTGGCATCGAGTTCTCGGCCAGGAATACTGACTTTCACGCCACCGATGACCGATGGATCAATAAAACTATCAAGCGCAACAGTATTCGCACCAGTCGATTTTTTAATATATGTTTCAACGGCTTTCTTCGTATCGGCAGTCAGGGTAGTTGCTGTGGTAATGATACCCGAAACGAAACCGGCCTCAGCCAGATAGAATTGAATATCTCGGATAATAAGGCCGAGCTCTTTTGTCCGGCGCGTTTCAACCAAATAGGCAGCAAGCTGGAGCACGAGCTTTTTTTGATCGGCCCCAGCTATGAGTTCGTCGGCTATATGGGTCGAAAGTGCGCGACGAGACATTCGAGCCATTATTTCGCCTCTTTCAACGCAGACGCAATCAATGCGGCGTCCGCCTTACGGTCAAGCTTAGTGTGAATCACTTTTTCAGTCGTCAAAGCAATTAACTCAAGCGTTTCGTCGTGTAACTCACGTTTTGCCGCTTCGATGCTTTTGTCGACTTCCGCACGAGCATCGGCGGTAATTTTCTCGGCAGTCGTACGGGCGCGTTCTTCGCTCGCACTCAACATTTCAGTTGCCTCAAGTTTAGCCGTATCGACTATTTCCGCAGCTTGAACACGAGCTTCGGTGAGAAGTTCGGCAATTTTATCCTGACTTTCCGCAGCCGATGCCTGCGCTTCGCTGGCTGCCTTGGCGGCCGCTTCGATAGACGCTTGTCGTTCATCAACTTGCTTCATAAGCCATGGGTAGACGAATTTACCAAGCAAAAACACCAAGATCAGGAAGGCGATTACCTGCAAGATAAGCAAACGCCAATCAATACCTAAGGCGCTAAAAAGATCGCCCGAAGCTTCGGTCGTCGCTGCAGTTTCGGCAAAATAGTTGATAAAACTCACGTACGAACCCCTACAAGAACTTCGCGATAACAGCTACGACGATACCGATAATCGCCAATGAGTCGGCAAAAACGATAGCGGTAATCATAAGTGTACGGATGTCGCTTAATTTTTCAGGGTTACGGCCGAAAGCGTTCAATGCCGCAGCACCGATAAAACCAATACCCAGCGCAGCACCTAATGCAGGCAACGCGTATGTCAAACCAAAAGCTAATTCTTCCATGTTATTATTCTCCTTAATTTACTTTTTTCATTATATCACGACAGAGGTGAGGCGTTTCAGTACCACCTATCATCGATCACGCCTTACCAACTGCTTTTTTCTTAGTCGGGGCAGGTGAGTGATCGGGAGAAGGATGGTGGGAAACGGCCAGGGCGGTAAAAATCAGACAGAGCATAAAGAATACGTACGCCTGAATGAAGCCGATGAACAACTCAAAGGCCAAGAATGGCGGCAATACGGCAGCGGACAAGTACCCAGTCAACGCTGCAATCACAATCAAAAGCACCTCACCGGCAAATGCGTTACCGAACAAACGAAGAGATAAAGCGACTCCACGAGAAAATTCACCGATAAGCTCTAGAATTCCTTCGAACGAACCGATAGGGTCTTTGAACGGATTCCTAAAGTAACGCTGCGTATTGCCGAGGCTTCCGAGGTATTTCACCGCATGTAATTGCACCGTTACCAACGTAATGAGCGCCAACGCCAAAGTAAAGTTGAGGTCGGCCGTCAAGCTTCGCAGTACGGGAACGCCATTCCACGTAATAGATTCGAGCCCCGGGAGCACACTCAACCAGTACCCGATCAATACGACGAAGAAAATCGTCACCGCCAGTGGCGTTACTTTACGAGCCAACTTCTTGTCGGGAATAATACCGTTGATTTGCTTAAGGAGGCCTTCGAATACCCATAGCACCAAGCCGACGAAGCGGTTATATTTCCCGCGCTTCACTTTACCACCGACATACCAAAGGATAGCGACCGTCAAAAGAATACCGATGATACCAGTTACGACGGCGTTCGTTACCGGAATCCCGAAAACATAGAACAATGGCTGCGACGAAATCGACACATGAAGCTCGGTAGCGGCGAAAACTGGAATATTCATTATTTTGTCTTCCTTACAGAAATAAGTTGCTTAGCAATTAAGTAGGTACTGGTAGCAAACCCAAGTATCAAACATATAACGGTGCCTATAGGGGTGATGTTAAACAAGTGATCAATACCAATCCCTAGAAATGTACCGCCAATTGTCGGCACGAATGCCCTCCAGGTAGTATCGAGCGCAGTCATCAGCAGCACCATCGGACCCGAGAGTCCCGTAGGTTGCACCTCAGACTTGCCTGGCTGTTCTGTCAGTCGAGGCGATGTAGTCATATACGTTCATTGTAACAAACATGTTCGGGGTTGTATATGTGCAGCCGTCACCAGCCGATATATACTATGGATAATACGATACGTTTACTGTATAATGTATAGTGAAATGATTAATAGAGGGGACTTCTTATGAGCGACGCAACCGCAACACCACAAGTAACTATTTACCGCACAAGCTGGTGTGCTTTTTGTCACACCGAAATGCAATGGCTTGACCGCCTTGGTGTTTCATATGTCGCCAAAGACATCGAAGCCGACCAAGAAGCAAACGACGAGCTGATGGCAAAAATTAACGGTGATTTCCGTGGCGTCCCTGTAACCGATGTCGCTGGTGACATCATTCTTGGCTTCGACCGCCCTAAGTTGCAAGAAGCTATCAAAGCTCACAACCTGCAACCAACCGAATAAAAGTTCCGATGCCGTATAATGGAACGGTGGCCACCAAACACACCATCATTATGATTCACGGATTCCGTGGTACCCACCACGGACTTTTATTGGTTGCCGATAAGCTTAAGGGCAACCGCCTGGTCGTGCCCGATTTACCCGGGTTTGGCAAAGGCGAGAAAATGAAAAACTACGACTTGGAGAATTACGTCCTCTGGTTGCACCGTTATATAAAAGCCTTGAAATTACCCGAGCCACCCGTACTGCTCGGCCATTCTTTCGGAAGTATCATCTGCGCCGCCTATGCGGAAAAATATCCGAAAACCCTTCATAAACTGGTATTGGTGAACCCTATCGGAGCACCTGCCCTTGAGGGGCCGAAAAAGGTAATGACCAAACTGGCGATCGCGTACTATAAAATTGGTGCGAAGTTACCGGAGAAGTCCGCCTACAAATGGTTGTCTGCTCAGCCGATCGTAAAAGTGATGAGCGTCACCATGGCAAAAACGCACGACAAAGAACTACGGGCGTACATCCATAAACAACACCGCCAACACTTCAGCCGTTTTCATAGCGCGCAATCCGTACTTGAAGGCTTCAAGACATCCGTCAGCCACACGGTGCGAGATTTCGCGCCGAACATACCCATACCGACCTTATTGATCGCTGGTTCGCTCGACGATATTACGCCTTTAAGCGACCAGTATGCCTTGGTGAAATTATTTCCGAAAGCTAAGTTGAAAGTAATCAATGACGTCGGTCATCTGACTCATTACGAAACACCCGATCAAGTCGCAAAGTACGTTCAGGCGTTTATCAAATCGGCGTAAATCGTTTCGAACCGTTTGAGAGTCGTTTGAAGGTCGTGCGTTTGAGCGATCGCCAAGCTTTCTTTGCTCATTTTCGTACGCAAACGTGAGTCGCTAATAATTGCGGTAACACCGGTAGCAATGGCGTCGCTATCATCTTGGTCACAAAGGAAGCCGTTGCGTTCGTGTTGGCACAATTCTTTCAAGGCACCAGCATCGACGGCGACGATCGGCTGGCCGCTGGCCATCGCTTCCAAGGTAGCGATACTCTGCAACTCAGCCGGTGACGGCATGCAGTATACCGACCCGACTTTATGGAGTTCTACGAGGTCTTCGTCTGAAACACGCCCCGTAAAAGTGACGTCTTTGTTAAAACCAAGTTCTCGTGAAAGTGACTCGAGCAGCGGGCGGTCGTTTCCATCGCCGACAATCAGTAAATGCGCATTTGGCACCGCTTCCTTCACTTGGGCGAACGCCCTGAACAACACTGGCATATGCTTTTCGGTATCGAGCCGACCAATATAACTGACGACCGGGGCATTCTTAGGAATTTTATATTTCTTATATGTTTCTTCGGTCGCAGCTGTCGGTGTGAATCGGGCTAAATCGATACCATTCGATACGGCTTCCATCGGAACGCCGATTCGATCGCCCGCATTCAACATATCGATGGCCGATTGGGTCGGTAAGGTAACGTAATCGGCCTTTGAATGGAAACGAGCACCGTAGGCTTTCAAAATGTAGTTGATCGGGCGAGAAACCGGTGCCAATAGCCGTAAATTATCCATCAGGTTTTCGGGAATCGCGTGGTTCGTACTGACAATAGGAATACCCATCTTATTTCCGACCTTCATGGCCGCCTGGCCAATACCCATGAGCATTTGTATATGGATGACGTCCGGGTCGAAGTCAGTGATAATTTTTTTCACTTCACGAATTGGGTTCAATGAGATTCTATAATTCTGATAAAAAGGGAAGGGGACCGAAACGGTACGAACGATGACGTGATTACCGTCAACTTCTTTTGATTTTTTGCCATTCTGGCTTGGAGCAATCACCAACACTTCGTGGCCATGCGCAGCTAAGCCGCGTGCCAAGTTGCGGCTAAAAGTCGCAACACCGTTTATGGTCGGGTAATGTAAATCCGACGCAATGAGTATCTTCATATCTGGCTAAATTATACCATATGGGCAATCGAACATAGTCCATATGGTAAAATAACCCCATATGAAGCTGTTTTTTGATGCCCGTTATATTCGTACCGACTTCCACGACGGGGTCAGCCGATACGCGACCGAACTAGGGACGGCGTTAGCGAAATTAACGGCCGTCACTTTTATCATTTGTGACGAAAAGCAAAAAGCATTCCTGCCACAAACCGCCGAATTCATCACCATACATCAGCCGGTTTCCGTCAAAGAACCATTCACCTCTCTCATCTTAAATAAGTACAAACCTGACGTCGTGTTTTCACCCATGCAGGTCATGGGCACGATGGGGCGAAAGTTCAAACTGATCCTTACGTCACATGATATGATTTTTTATCACCATAATGTGCCACCCATCGGGCAACCGTTCTTGGTGCGCGTCGGCTGGAAAGCTTATCATGCGACGACCATTCCTGAACGGATCGCCCTCAATAGTGCCGACATGGTCGCGACCGTCAGCCAATCGGTTCGAAAAGAATTCGAACAGGCGAAACTTACGAAGCGTCCGATTATCGTGATATCGAATGCGCCACAAAACCTGAATGAATTCATCGAAGAAAAACCGGCCGGTGCGAAGCCACGAAACTTGGTATACATGGGTTCACTGATGGAATATAAAAACCCGGAAACGCTGATTCGTGGCATGAAATATTTACCGGACCACACTCTGCATATTCTTAGCAAAAGTTCACCGGCTCGATTGCAAGCATTGAAAGCGATGGTACCGAAAAATGCCAAAGTTATTTTTTATAACGGCGTCAGCGACAAACAATATGCCGAATTACTTGCGGATAAAGCGGCTTTGGTAAGTGCCAGTCTCGACGAAGGCTTCGGGGTGCCGGCGGTAGAAGCGTTGTCAATCGGCGTACCTGCAGTATTGAGCAACATTCCCGTTTTTCATGAAGTCGCGGCTGGTGGCGCGCTTTATTTCGAGCCAAACGACCCGAAAGATTTCGCCGAGAAAGTACAGCAACTCGACGATAAACCTACCCGCGAACGCATCATTGAGCACGGCAAAAAACATGCCGCGACGTTCAGCTGGGATATTTCCGCCCGAACACTGCTCAATGCCATCACTTCACTGGTGTAATCTGTTACAATGGAGCTACTATGGCTCAAAAGAAGAAAAAACGAGTAGCTACCGGCGCGATCGTCAACCGACGCGCTTCTTATGATTACGCCCTCGACGAAGATTTGAAAGTCGGCATCGTATTGAACGGTCGCGAAGCCCGGGCTGCTCGCGATGGTCGCGTGCAGCTAAAAGGCTCGTTCGTCACGATCCGAAATAATGAACTTTGGTTGAATAATGCCAGTTTTAGCTTGGTACTCAATTCCAAAGGAATCAACGAAACGACCGTCGATACTTCCGCTCGCAAACTACTGGCCAGCCGAAAGCAAATCGATGATTTGGCGGAACGCAAACAGGCCGGTATGAGCATCGTACCCTTGAAGCTTCTGACGAGAGGCCGCTTCATCAAAGTGGTCATCGCGCTTGGAAAAGGCAAGAAAAATTACGACAAACGCCAAGCTATCAAAAAACGCGACCAAGACCGTGACAGTAGCAAATTAGTATAAAGCTAACTGGTATACTAATAACATGAAACTTTACTCATGGAACGTTAACGGCATCCGCGCAGTCCTCAACAAAGGCACCTTTCAAACATTCATTTCAGAACACCAACCCGATGTTTTATGTTTACAAGAAACCAAAGCTAAACCCGACCAGGTCGACCTTAATTTGCCTGGATACCACTTGTATTGGAACAGCGCCGAGAAAGCCGGTTACAGCGGTACGGCAATTTTCAGTAAAGTCGAGCCACTGTCCGTCTTGAATGGGTTCGCCGAAAGCATCGCTGAAAAATATGGCCTCGCTGGCGATAGTTATGGCGACCCTTCGAAGGAAGGCCGGGTTATTTCGGCTGAGTTTGAAAAATTCTGGGTCGTGACAGTGTATACCCCTAACTCCAAAGGCGATCTTTCGCGTCTGGAGCTTCGTCACAAGCAATGGGATCCGGCGTTCCTCGAACATTTGCAGGAGCTCGAAAAAACTAAGCCGGTGCTTTTCTGCGGTGACTTGAACGTGGCGCACGAAGAAATCGACCTCGCGAACCCGAAGCCTAATATTGGCAAACACGGCTTTACCAACGAAGAACGTGAAGGGTTTGACGCCTTCGAGAAAGCCGGCTTCGTCGATACGCTCCGCGCCGCCAATCCTGATACGCCCGAACTGTATAGCTGGTGGACGCACTGGGCGAATGCGCGAGCACGTAACATTGGTTGGCGTATCGACTATTGGCTCGCCAGCAAAGCAATCGCTGATAAAATTTCCCACCCGGCAATACACGCCGACGTGATGGGGTCGGATCATTGCCCGGTAAGCATTGAAGTGGCGGAGTAATGAATACGAAAACCTTATCATTATTATTCTTGAAACGAGAAGATGAGCTCCTGCTGGCGATGAAAAAACGCGGCTTCGGAGCCGGCCGCTGGAATGGTGTCGGCGGAAAAGTTGAAGGTGATGAATCGATCGAAGAAGCGATGATTCGAGAAACTCAAGAGGAAATTGACGTTACGCCGACAAAGTATGAAAAAGTTGCCGATATTCGCTTCGACGAATACTTCAAAGGCGAACCTACGTTGATGCACGTCCATGTTTTCGTCGGCACCGAATGGAAAGGCGATCCCGCCGAAAGCGAAGAAATGGCACCACGATGGTTCTCGACCGATTCCATTCCCTATGACAGCATGTGGCCGGATGATCCGTATTGGCTCCCCCTTATTATCGATGGCAAGGAGGTATCGGCCGACTTCAAGTTGGATGAAACCGACACGATCATTTCTCATACGGTCACGGAAGTAGAGGGGTTTACTGCTTAGCATGGGCGGCGAATACGAGCCAGTTGAGATGAAGCAAGAAAACCTTGCTCGACTTCATGCTTTAGAAAAAGACTATACGCCGGGCGAAGACACTCGGCGCATAAATAGCGGCAAGACATTCATCGCGCTGGTGGCACCGTACGCATCAGGAAAGACCGTCATAGGCGATGAGGTCGTAAAACTTGAACCACGCATTTCACTTATCAACACCACGACGACGCGCCCGAGCAAAGTAGAGGATCAGCCAGGTTTCAAAACCGCCGACGATGGTATTACTTCAAGTTGGTTCCTGGAAAAAGCCCAGCAAGGTGCCTTGACGAACTTTTCCGTCATACCTGGCGTGGACGCATATGGAACGCTCCCTGAAGATTTCCCGGGTGAGCATAGTATCGGGCCATTCTTACCCTCAGGCATAGAACAAATCAAACGTGCCGGTTTTAATAGCTTCCACGCAATATATATCCTTACTCCAAGCGACCTGTGGCGTCAGTTCGTCATTGAAAGTCGACAAAATCTTGATAAGAACAGGTTTCAGAAACGGGCGCTCGAATCCATCGACTCGGCTAATTATGCGCTCGAACATATGGATGACTTCATATTTCTTGAGAACAACACAAAAGGTGCCGAAGGTATTCATAAGCTTGCACGTAAAATATGTGACATTGCTTTGAACAACACGGTAGATGGCTCCGTTTCACCTACGGACGCGCAAATATATTTGAATGGCATCAAAGAAGTCGCCAAAGAATTGGCAGAACGGTAAGGTATGGATTATTCTTATTGGCAAAAGCAGAACCCCGACACGCCATTGTTTCCCGATATCGAATGGAGCAAGCCTGAAACACGCGGTCAGTCGGGGAAATTGGGGATAATCGGCGGCAACAAACTTGGGTTCGCCGGCGTGGCCGAAGCGTACTCCGTCGCGACGAAAAGCGGCGTAGGGCAGGTAAGGGTATTATTGCCGGACGTATTGAAGAAAACAATTCCGAAAACGATTACCGATACCGTATATGCACCGACTAATATATCGGGGAGCCTCACCAAGGAAGCGATCGCCGAAATGGTCGCGCTTGGCGCCTGGGCCGACGAAGTACTTTTGGTCGGTGATGCCGGGCGAAGTAGCGAAACGGCTATCGCGTACGAACAATTCCTTCAATCGTACCGAGGCAAATTAGTCGTCACGCGCGACGCGATTGATTTGGTAAAGAATAGCGCCCGTGAACTCATCGAACGGCCTGATACTCTACTGATTGCTTCATTCGCTCAACTTCAGAAAATATTTCAAGCCGTTTATTATCCGAAAGTCCTTACTTTCAGCATGCAACTTATTCAATTCGTCGAAGCGGTACATAAGTTTACCGTCACATACCCGGTCAGCCTGGCGGTGCTCCATAAAGACTACTTGGTTATTGCCCACGACGGAAACGTAGTCACGACAGAATGGGGCAACCCGATGGCTATATGGCGTGGTGATGTTGCCAGCAAAGCTGCGTCGTATTGGGTATGGAACCCTGGCAAACCGCTCGAAGCCACGGCCACAGCGATTGTGGCAAAATAAAAAAAACGAAGCATAAAGCTTCGATTTCATCTGTTGGTGGGCGAAGAGGGACTTGAACCCTCACTCCATTGCTGGAACCAGATTTTGAGTCTAGCGCGTCTACCGATTCCGCCACTCGCCCATATTTACTCGAGCTCTCGCTCAAAGACTTATAGTATTGTACAATAAAACGTATTAGGAATATAGATATGAAGCCTCAAAATAGCAGTTCGGGTGGGGATCTCACGAACAGCGCGCCCACCAATCAGAATCAGAACGCCACTGCGAACATCATTCGTTCGCAGATTGATGCTATGTATGGCGACAATATCGTAGCTTCATCACAGCCACTCGTACCGGCACAAGATGAGCCGCAGACCCAACCGGCCGCCGCAACGCCACTTCAAGACGCAAACCCTTACGAGCGAACCCACGAAGCGCATCCTCAGCCGCAAGCTGAACAATGGAAACAGTACCATAGCGCCTGGCAAACGTATTACCAAAAATATTACGAAGGATATTACGCGTCACAACAGGCGATCGCCCCACAGGAAACAAAACAGCCGGATCAAGCAATCGGCTCGGGTTCAAGCAACTTTTTTCCTGAACATACCGACCTGGAAGAAACGACCGAAGAACTCAACAAAGACCAGGCCCTGTTTGAATTACGACAAAAATTATTAGGGAAGGTACAGCATTCAGCCAAAAAAATCCGCGGGAGCAAACATTTCGTACCTATCGCGGCCGCGCTGGCAGTCGTACTAATTTTCGTTTTCTTACAATATAACCGCGTATTTATCGCCACGGTTAACGCCTACGTATCACCGGGTTCGATTAGTGCGCAGAACATTGTCGTCGATCCATCCGCCGATACCGTCGTCAGCGAAGACCCTCGACTCGTTATTCCAAAGATCAACGTCGATGTACCGGCCTTATACGGTGTAGGAAATGATTACGACTCGCAAATGGACGCCATGAACCACGGCGTTGCCCATTTTGCCATTCCGGGCGCTTCAAGCCGTCCCGGGCAGGTAGGCAATACGGTGTTATCGGGCCACAGTAGTAACGACCTGTTTGACGCGGGTGATTATAAGTTTATTTTTGCGCAACTGGAAAAAATGGCCGTCGGCGATACCATTTACGCCAATTACGAAGGCAAGCGATACACCTACGTCGTAACGAAAACCGAGGTAGTAAAACCGACCGAAGTGAGCAAGTTAGTATATCCGACCACCAAACCAATGCTGACGTTAATAACCTGTACGCCGCTTGGTACCGCTTTGAACCGTTTGCTGGTTACCGCCGAACAAGTCAGTCCCGACCCAGCGGCTGCGACCCAAGCACCAGTCAACGATAGCTCGACGGCCGAGGCGAACATACCGGGCAGTTCACCGACATTATTAGAGCGCCTATTCGGCGCCCGTTAACGATAACTCGGCGAAGTACTAATCGAGGATCATTTTCACACGCTGGAACGTAAGACCTTCATCCGAAGTGCCGATACTATAGAAGAACCGACCGTTTTGGCTGATAGTGGCATCGAAGTTGCCAGTAACCGCATTGATAGAAAAGATGTTCGAGTTATCAAAGTCACGCATGACAAGCGTACCGTTTTGTTGGTTCCATACGTGAGCGGTATCCAACCAGCGAAGTGGCGTAGAAGCAGCTTCAGGGCTGGTATCGAGACTGCCTTTAGCGCTGCGGAAATGTTCGAGTTCGTACGTCATGAATGAAGCACCGGAAGCAGCCAGCACGTAGTCACTTTTCGGACTAAACGATAATTCAGAGATAGGGCCGGTCAGTTCCATATCGGCAAAGTGGCGCAAACTAGTCGTGTCGTCGCTACTCGATGTCGGGTAGCTGCCTTTTAGGATAGTGACCTTATTCGCTTCGGCAATAGCCGCATAGGTGTCATTGAAATAATTACCGACGGCAATTTTCAAAACAGTATCAAGCGAATCGACTTGGCGAAGCACGTGCGGTTCATCGTCACCATCACGGTACACACCAGCGACACGCTTCGTGGCGTCGGCCGGGTTCGTGCCAACGTAGCTAATGGTGTTGGTATCGAATAGATCAAAGCTATCTACATTTGAAACGAGTGCTCTGGAGATGGTCGCGGAAGAAAGATCCAGCTTCCGGATATTATTGTCGTCGGCCAGACCGAACAGGCTGCGTCCATTCGTACCGGCGAAACGAAGGTCCTTGAAGCCAACGCTCAGTAGGCTAGTAATATTGATGCTTTGCGCTACATTTTCGGTATCGACCATCAACCATTCCAACCGGCCACTAAATTCGTGTTTCATTAGTATGTAACGACCACCTTCGTTCCAGTCATCCAGAGTAAACGTATGTATCACGCCAGCGGTAGCGGGCTCGCTATATAACGTTGCCGGTAGGGTGAGGTCGGTAATTTTCACTTCTGCCGAGCGCAAATCAGCCAGTTGGAACACAGGTTGATCGATCGCTTCTTGAAGCAGCATGAATTTCATATCAGGCGAGGCTTTCGCACCGGTAATTGTTTCGTAACGGGCAACCGTTTCCGGCACGCGATCCTTCGGTACCAGGCGAGCATAATCGAGCCAGGTCAACGTACCGGCCGCCAAATCAAGGGTACGCGTCCAGTCCTCATACCTATCTTTAGCGAATAGGACAGTATGGGTGCCCACTTGCAGCGTTTGTTTGCCAGCAGTTCGTACACCAGTATTCCTACCATCGATCCAAACGGCGGCATCATTCGGAGTTGAGTCGAATTGCAATAAGGCGCCCTGCTCAAGACGGCCATTGCCGCTATCCAGGCGGAAGCCCAACATAAATAAGATCGTGACCGTTAATATAATCAAGACCGAGAGGGTCGCGACAACCGAAAAGAAAATTCGGCGAATGAGTAATTGTTTCTTAGTAGGACGTCTAAACATAAAAGTGCCTTCATAGTATAGCAAAATTTAATGACTTTTTATGAAGTGCTTGCATAAGCATTATGCTTTGCTCTACTATAGGGTGTAACGATGTGTGGGCACGGAGGCTCACATATTAATGCGAGAAACCTACGAGGAAAACACCAAATGGCAACCAACAAAACAATCACCATTAATGGACGCGCCTATGACGCGGTCACTGGTCTTCCTATTAGCGAACGAGTGTACGATACAGTCAGTCGCGTTCCTAACGGCAAAACAACACCAGAAGAAAAAAAGTCCGAGCCCGCAGAAAAGAAATCAGCAGCGAAACCTAAGGCAAGCGTCAAACGAGCCGAAGCTACTGCCGCCACCGCGGTGCATAGCCAGACTCAGCGATCCAAAACATTATTACGACGAGCTGCCAAAAAACCGGCGGCTCCGGCCAAACGCCCGACGACCGGCCGCCACATGGATATGGCTCGTAGTTCGAAAATATCTAAATTTGCGCCACACCCCGTGGTTACGGAAACCGCAAAACCGGAAGTTGAAACTCAACCGGACAAAGCTCCGCAAGTTCACCCCGTCGCAGCCAAAGCTGTCGCTCGAACAGCCGCCGCAAAACCGGTTGCCACAAAACCAACGACCACCAAAGAAGTAAAAGATGCCGCAATCGCAAAAGCTTTATCGACGCCAAAAGAAAAGCCGGCAAAAACCACGAAGAAAAAAGAAGTGAATAAATGGCACCGGCGCCTCCTCATTATCGCCGGAACCATCGTGGCGATCGGACTGATATTTTACGCAATCTACCAATTTATCCCGGGCGTATCAGTAAGTATCGCTTCAGCTCAAGCCGGCGTGAACGCCAGTTACCCAGAATACGTGCCGGACGGGTACAGCCTCGACCATCCCGTGACCTACAGCGACGGGGAAGTTGCCTTGAAATTCAAGTCGAACAGCAACAGCAACAGCTACACAATCACCCAAACACGCAGTTCATGGGATTCTACCGCCGTGCTTGACAACACCGTCCGTCCTGAAGCCGGAGAAAACTACATTACTACCAAAGAACGTGGGTTAACGGTTTATTCATACGGTAACAATGCCGCGTGGGTAAACGGCGGGGTGATGTACGTGATTGCAAGCGATAGCGCGCCACTTTCCGGCGAACAAATTCGCCATATCGCCACCAGCTTGTAGTCGCCATTCAAAGCCGACTTCTTATCTGTTATAATAGAAATAATATGACACAAATCAGAACTCGTTTTGCTCCTAGCCCAACTGGCTTCATGCACGTCGGCGGCGTGCGTACCGCACTTTTTGCCTGGCTTTTAGCCCGCCAATCGGCCGATGGCACGTTTATCTTGCGTATCGAAGATACCGATAAGCAACGTGAGGTCGAGGGGAGTATCGCGCAAATTGAGAATAGCTTGCGGTGGCTTGGCCTTGAGTGGGACGAGGGCGTCGAAGTTGGCGGCTCACATGCCCCATACCTCCAATCTCAAAGGTTGGCTATCTATAAGGAGTGGGCACAGAAGCTGATTGACGCTGGGCGAGCATATGCCGATCCTTATACGCAGGCAGAACTTGAAGCATTTCGTGAACAAGCCAAGGCGGAAAAACGGCCGTTCCTTTTCCGTGACCACCGACCAGCAAACCCACCGGCGTGGGACGGTACGCAACCGCTTCGCTTCAAGTCGGACCCTAAACCGTATCAGTGGACCGACGCGGTTATGGGCGACTTGTCGACCGGCCCGGAAGCGATTGACGATTTCATCATTATCAAGGGTGATGGGTATCCGACGTATAATTTTTGCCACATCGTCGACGATGCCATCATGGGCGTGACGCACGTTCTTCGAAGCCAAGAATTTATCAGCAGCACCCCAAAATTCTTAAATTTATATGAAGCGCTGGAAGTAGAACGCCCGACGCTTGGCACCTTGCCGTACGTAATGGCCATCGATGGTAAGAAGAAGCTCGGTAAGCGTGATGGCGCGAAAGATATTTTGGAATACGCCACCGAAGGGTACCTGCCGGAAGCAATGGCCAACTTTCTAGCGACCCTCGGATGGAACGATGGCACCGAACAGGAAGTGTTTACGGTAAAAGAATTGATCGAAAAGTTCTCGTTGAACAGAGTTCAAAAAAGCCCGGCTCGTTTCGATGATCAACGTTTGCTGTGGTTGAATGGCCAGCATATCCGTTTGCTTTCTCTCGACGAATTGTATAGTCGCAGCCTGAACTTTTGGAGTGACAAAGCCCGTGAAGCTGGTGAAGACCGTCAAAAAGAAGTACTTGCACTCGTAAAAGATCGTTTGAAAACACTTGCCGATATTCCTACTATTACGAATTATTTCTTTGAAGAACCGACACCCGACTGGGCAATGATCGAGGGCAACAAACAATTAGTTGCATTGGGTACGGACGGTATTCGAAACCTCCTCACTCAGGCCGTCACCGCCTTGTCGACTAGCGAATATACAGCCGATACACTACAAGACACATTGAACAGGTTGCTTGAAACAACCGGCCAAAAGCCGGGCATATTGTTCAGCTTGATTCGGTTGGCCGTATCATGGGCACCATTTAGCCCTGCCTTAAACGAAACACTTGCCGTATTGGGCAAAGAAACGGTCGTATCTCGCCTCGAGTTAGCGGCCCAAGCACTTGATGCTTAATCGTCGCATTCTGCTATAATCGTTCTTATGCTTAGGCACTCGCCAAAGAACCCGGTTCGACCCCTCATACCAAGGCTTAAAAACTGGATCCACCGACATAAAAAACTCTCAATCATCCTGGGTATTATTTTGATACTACTTGTTGCCGGCGGTGGCGTATCGGCGTATTACTTCCTCAATCAAAAAGATGAAAAACCATCGATGGCCACTCATACCGACCAAAAGCCTGCCCCTGAACCGGTAAAATATTATTCGACGCTGACAGGTTCACAAGTTGCTACCGAAGCTACCGCCAAGCAAGCGGTCACGGGAATCATGATGGAAAATAGCCCTGATGCCCGGCCGCAATCCGGGCTAAAAGAAAGTGGCGTTGTATTCGAAGCTATCGCCGAAGGTGGAATTACCCGTTTTTTAGTGCTGTACCAGGAACAAAAACCACAAGTCATCGGGCCGGTGCGTAGTTTGCGCATGTACTATGTCGACTGGGTTGCCGGTTTTAACGCCAGCGTCGCCCATGTCGGCGGAAGCGCCGCGGCCTTAAAAGAGGTGAGAAATGGTAATTACCGTGATATCGATCAATTCTTTAACGCGTCGACCTACTGGCGCGCTACCGATCGATATGCGCCGCATAATGTGTATACGAGCTTCGAGAAAATTGACGCCTTGAACGCGAAAAAAGGCTACACGACGTCCGAATTTACCGGGTTCAGCCGCAAAGAGAGCACCGCCACCACGCCAACCGTTTCGACGATCAACGTAAAAATAAGCGGGCCACTTTTCAATAGCCACTATGCGTATAACGCCGCGACTAATAGTTATGATCGCTCACAGGCTGGCAAGCCACACCTCGATAGGGAAGCAGGGCAAATCAGCCCTCGTACCGTCATTGCCATGAAAGTCGATCAGAAAAAAGTATTCGAAGATGGGTACCGTGAACAAATCACCGCTATCGGGAGTGGTACGGCGTATATTTTCCAAGACGGCACGATGCAAGAAGTGACGTGGAGAAAGCCAAGCAAGGCAAAGCAAATCTCCTTTACGGACGGCGCTGGTGCTGATGTTCCGCTAGTTCGTGGCCAAACCTGGATCACGGCCGTTCCGAACGGAAGCGGGAGCGTAACATGGCTCTAACTCCCAAGCCGCAGTTAATCAAAGACTTCTTTCCTCGGTTTAAGCGTGGAGCGATTATCCTTATCATTATTCTGCAAATACTGATACTGCTCGCCATTGCCGTGGCTTTGCACTATTTCGGCTTTTTCAACGATAACCCGCTGGCGTACGTCGGCACGCTCGTCGCCCAAAGTGTTCTGGGGGTAATCGCGTCGCTAATCCTGTTTCGTTTCGTCGCTCAACCCGTTAAGCACCTCCTTGCCGCCATCACTCATATAGCCGGTGAACCGACCGACAGCCCGCTGCCGAACCCGAACGAAATGCACTTCGAAAAGAACGGCTTCAAACCGGTCTTGCAAACAATCTACCAATTAGCTTCCGAAACACCCGACCCGCTTGCCGAAGGAGAGTCGCGGCTCGTTCAAACCAAACAGGACAAATCACTTCAGCTGCAAGCCCAAGCATCGCTCGAATCGGCCCTCGACGCAACGATCTGCGGGTTCGTCATCATGAACTCCGAAAGGAATATTACGTACGCCAACAAAGCTACGCCCATTCGAGTCGATCAAAACGGCGTGCAAACGCTCGACCTGCTGTTCAACGAAAATGACACGATCGAAAAGTGGTGGGACGAATGCGACGAAACGGCCGTTCGGGCCGAGCGTACCTGGCCACGTATTCCGAACAAACTACCGAACGAAGAAAACCGTCGGTACTTCGACGTGATCGCTTCCTATAACAAAGGAACTTCAAGCGAAGTGGTCATTACCTTGATCGACCGCACACACTTATATAGCGTCGGCGAAGAAGAGCTCGATTTCATCGCTTTTGCCGCCCATGAGCTACGTGGACCTATCACCGTTATTCGTGGCTACCTTGACGTAGTGCAAGATGAACTAAAAGATGTCTTGCAACCCGATCAGAAAGAACTATTCCATCGCTTGACCGTCTCGGCCAACCGGCTTTCCGGGTACATAAACAACATTCTGAATACTTCACGTTTCGACCGTCGCCATTTGAAAATGCACCTTTCGAAAACAACCGTCAAAGATGTATATGACGCAGTAAATACCGACATGCAATTGCGAGCGAGCGCCCAAGCACGGTCATTGGCGATTATCATTCCCGACGGCCTGCCGGAAATCGCCGCCGACCCTGCGAGTTTAAGCGAAGTATTCGCCAACCTGATCGATAATGCCATCAAATACAGTCACGATGGCGGTGTCATCAACATTACCGCCAGCTCGAAAGGTGATACGGTGGAAATCGCCATCGAAGACCATGGCATCGGCATGCCAAGTAACGTCGTCAGTAACTTATTCCAAAAATTCTATCGCTCGCACCGCTCCCGCGAAACCGTCGCCGGTACAGGCATCGGGCTGTATATCAGCAAAGCGATCGTCGAATCACATGGCGGGCACATTAGCGTACGGAGTATCGAAAACGAAGGTTCTACCTTTACCGTTTCATTGCCGACGTATCAAATAGTTGCGGACAAGCTCAAAGCGGGTAATAATGGAAACGAAGTATTGATAAATAACGAAGGTGGTTGGATCAAGAACCACACCATGTATAGGAGTTAACCGTGGCAATTAAAACCATCCTCATCGTCGAAGACGATCGATTTATCGGCGAAATGTACGTTCGAAGCCTTAAGAAGGCCGGCTATGAAGTAGACTGGATGGTCGATGGCAACGACGGTTTGATCGCGGCTCGCAACAAACAGTACGACCTATTGCTCCTCGACGTAATGCTCCCGGAACGACGGGGAAGTGAGATCCTTGAAGCGCTCCGCGGGACCGAGGATTTAATTCCGCATTCAAAAGTACTTGTTTTAACCAACTTCGAACAAGACGACGAATCACGTATGGCCATGGAAGCTCGTGCCGACGGCTACCTTATCAAAGCAGAAATTACTCCAAGCAAATTAATTTCCGTGATCGAACGGCTTGGCTAGCATGGATAGCAGCCACAAACTTGAGGCGCCCAATAACGAGGAGTTGAAAGACATTGCCCAAATCGAGGATAGGAGCGGGCTGACGACGCTGTATCGTAAGCCGGGCGCTCAATATGAAGGCACTATCCTTTCCGCGGCAGAACGCGAAAAAGCCAAAGCCGAACAACTCGAAGCACTCACCAGTGGACTCGGTAAATACGCTTTGAGACTGGGACTGTTAGTGCCATATCCATTCATTAGCGGATTACTATTGGTCGTCGCGATGTATACCGTCATCAGTTTCGAAAACGCCGCAATCTTGCTGGGACTGGTAATTATTTCAGCCGGCCTATGGATGATCAGCTCATATTATGCGTACTCAGCAATTTTCAAAATATTCTACAAGCATGCTTTGCGCGCCGGACCTTTCTTGACCGTAATGCTTATCAACATACTCATCGTCTCCCAAGCCATCTACGGCTTAGTAGTACAGAACTTCGCGGTCGATGCCCTCATATTCAACGCCAGCCTCATATCGCTATTATTAGTTCTATATAGCATTATCGTCACATATATCTTGGTGGGAATATGGGGGAACTCACATTTGAAATCGGGCATCAAGGCGTTAGTCTCCGCATTAAGCATTGTCGTTTCGTTGTTTTTAGTAGCCGCCGTGTACCTGTTTTAGGTAGACACAAGGGGGTGTTTTTGGTAAGATTGGTAGGCATTTAATGCCACGGTTCACTCACAATTCGGTCCCGTACTTTGTACGGAACACCAATTGCTCGGAAGTGGTCAAAAGTGTAAACACTTTTGCCTCACTTCACTCACAATTCGGTCCCGTCGTCTAACGGTTAGGACACCAGGTTCTCATCCTGGCAATCGGAGTTCGATTCTCCGCGGGATCACCAGAATAGAATTACAGATCAGAAAGAGCGTTTGATTTTCACATTTGGAAGTCAGGCGCTTTTTCTTATCCGTTGAATAGTTCGAATATAAATAGGACTCATGTACCTCATCAATAGTGCTTCTCCTTGTAAATTGAGTACGAATTTGTCATAAATAGTACCCTGCTGAGTAAAAAGATAGCGTAGTTTCTAATACCATAGACAGTTTGACCGTACAACAACTTTACTTTGCGAAAGATTGGAAATACATAATGCCAGAATGGTGTCTGTATATCGGTGTAGTTATCGGCGTCAGCAGCGCGAGCCTGTTCTTCATAATAAGAGAACATCGACGAAGAATCAGGGGGCTCAAAAAGCACAAGGACTGGACAGACCTTGGTTACGTGAATGACTGGTCAATGCCAAGCGCAAAAGACACAGTCATGCGTTACAGCATCAATCTAGATGGGAATTCAATCGAGATGCTCAGAAGGATGCAGATGCTTCACGGATTTGAAAACCCGGGAATGGCCATGCGCCGCGCAATCAGCGTCACGGCTCATCTTGACCAGCTTCTTCCGAACGGAGGAACGATAATCACAGTCGACGAGAAAGGGGCAGAAGTGCCACTTGAACTGGTAAAAGTGAAACCTAAAGAGTAACACGGACCAGGCCAACCAAACCCGCTGCAAAGCAATGTCGAGCCACGCTCCGTTGCGATAACGCAGCGGGTTCTTCATTATGGTTAAGAGTCATCAAGAAAATAGCTCATCATAACTGATGAGCTATTTTCTTTTAGAACGGTTAATTTTACGGTTCAAAATACACTAACGAAAACGAAACGTCCCGTTCTCATCTATTACTTAGATGAGAACGGGACGCACGCTCACTCGGCGAGTTCCACCGTGAAGGTGATGTCGGCAGACGGGTACTGCTGACGCAGCCGAAGACTGTCGATCACCGCGCTCGAAGACAACGACTCGGCGACCTCCTCGGTCACTCGACCCAGAACGTTACCGACGGCCTCGTAGGCAGCCATCTGCTCGGGCTTGAGCAGAAGGATGTACCCTTGCGACTCGATGACGGTACTGCCTTGAGACGAACCGCCAGAGCCTCCGCCACGCTCCCATGAGACATCGCCCACGGAAACTGGGATGGTCGAGAGGGTAGCGGAACTGCCCGAGTCACCGCTAAGAGAGCCCGGGGGCTGCTCCTTGGTGATTTGAGGATCACCCTCGACGTGTTTTACACTGGGAGTGAGGACGGGAATGGGACTGGGCGTCGCAGTACAGCCGGCCATCAAGATGGCGGCCAGTGCGACAGCGGGAATACTTGCATTACGAAAACGCATTATGTCTCCTTTGTGAAAGCGTGCAAAGCCCAGTAACACCATGTCACCGAACCTATGTACAAGTTGATGAAATGGACTAAGCTTATGTTGTTTATTATAGCATAATCATTTTAATAAGTCAATATATACGTAGGTTCAGTTGGCGTTGAAGTAAAACCAACGAGATGACAAAACTATTCAATATCTTTTATTTTTTAAGTTTAAGTAACAAATCAAACCCCTTGGCAGTACTGTGAATAATATTGTTCCAGTGAACTACCTCCGCCACCATTGAGTTATAAAGCGGATAGGAAAGGTTCACCAAAATTATTAAATAATCGAAAAGTGCGTTACAGAACGTCACTCTCGCTACCACCGTAACTTACGGGATCAATACGAACACGAGGTTCAGTAGTCTCAATTTTAGCAGCTAAGTAAATACGAGAATATCCTTCAACGCGCAAGATTCGAGAATCTTTACCAAAAGTATCTGGGCTAAGAAGACTTATGTAATCATATTTGTTTTCAGCAGCGATTGTTTTTAAAACTTCGATAGCTTCATCTATATCAAACATATAGTATGTTTCGTATAAAATAAACGCTCCGTCTTTCGTTTCCATAATATATACATAATCTTCAATATCAATACGAAAGGAATTCACGGAATAAATTTTAGTACTTGCTACATCATTATTGAAATGGTTCAAGATAGTAGCGACTTGATCAAACATACTTTGTATTATAATGCAGAGAATTTATTAAGCTAGGTATTCGAGAGGGAGCTCGGACGAGGTCGCTTTAAATGTTAGCCCGAGCCCCTTGGCATGTGATCATTCGCGATTAAAAACAGGATTCTCATGACTTGGAAGACGTAGCCCATGCTGTTAAGGGTATCGTTTTTATCATTGATTTATGTAATATCTCTTCTTCTGGAGGTATTGCTTTCACTTACCAGAAGATATAGCATTGAATACCATGACAGACGGCGAACATCAACTAAGTAGAGAAGGCATGCATGAAAGAATTACTGAATACACACTTGATGTTCACCAGGCATTTAACTCGGCCGAAGAAGAGTCGAAAAACTTCAACCACACCTACCTGGGTTCGGAACACATCTTGTACGGCTTAGTCGTGGCCGCACCGAAACCACTTTCCGATATTTTCACATCGTTAGAAATTACGCCTGCCAAAGTTCATGAACAAATTGAAGAAATTATAGGTGCTGGATTATTATCTACTAAAGAAGCGGGTATCCGACCCTCGCCACGAGTAAAAAATATCGTTGAAGGCGCACGGTTGCTAGCACTTGATCGCAAAGCCCAATATGTCGATACTACCTTCATCACCCTGTCTCTGTGTCGAGAACTTGGAGTAGCCAGCCAAATACTCGACAGTCTGAATATAGACACCTATACTTTAGCCGAACAGATATTAATTCAGGCAGGATTTGATGAAGATCAAATCCATGAGTGGATTGAAGCGTGTGAAGCATACAGAGACGAACAAATGTACTCTATGTTCACGGATTTCACGGAAAAATTAGATGTGCCGTATTTTGACACTAAAACGGAATATTAAAAAGAAAAGAGCTCGCTTTTCAAGCAGGCGATAAGGCTCGTAGGTAAAGCAAGCATCGAGTGCCGATACCCTCGATGTATTGCCAAAATATCACTTTATTCTATAATACATATCAATTAGTTTGGCAGGGTAACGATTCAATTGTTACCGACTTCTAATTAGTTCATTCTCACAGTGAAGGGAAGTTAGATGCGTTATGTCAAAAAGTTCAGCGCCTGGTTCGCCGGAATCATCGCGCTGGTCGGGTTCATAACAGTCGTAACGGTCAGCAGCGCGAGCGCCGCTACGTGCGACAATTCTGCCGGATACGTGATGGACGATGGCGTATGTGGTTATATTCATCCGGACGATAGGACCATCGCGGTCCTGTCCAGCATCAACGAGCTGAAGGAATTGGTCGACCAAACCAATAATGTTTTGTGGCTCATTGCGTGGCTTCTGGTCATCATCGCTGTCGTCGTTCTCGTTTGGGCATCAATGGCGATCGCCAGAATAATGGCGGACCGAGACGAGGAGAAGGAAGACACGGAGGACCTGGAACTCATCTGACTGCCGGTTCAAACCAAATAAGCTGTGAGGATACCCGCCCTGGGAAGGGCGGGTTACTCATTTGATACACTGTCTACTAGACAAGTTTGCCGCTCTCCAAATCATCTCGTAAGTTTCGTAAATTATCTTCGATTTGAGTAAACCAGGCGTTGCTATCGGCTTCCGAAAGTACGTCGGGCATGAATTCTTTCGTTTCTTCGATAACCAAGCGGCCAAAAGAGAGGGTGCGTTCTACGGTTACGTCCCAACTTGGCGAGCCCCATTCTTCCCTTATAAGTGCAAGTCGCCCCATGAAACGGCTTCGCTCAGCCGCGAAGTACCCTACGTCCGCGGCGTGCGTAACCTCGCCGAACAAGCTACTCTTTGGCGTTTTGCTCACCGTCGTGTCGAGTATGCCGTTAAAAACCAAATCCGCATTTTCAGCAGATAATTCCGGGAGCTTTTCTAACGCGAGGTACGCAGAGCGTTCTTCTTTTGAGGCATAGTTTCCTAAATCTTCAATCGCATAATCAGCATCGTGCCACGCAGCGGTAAGGATCAATAAGTTTCGTTTATCTTTGATTTCCGGGTTGATCGACCTGTCGGCAAGATCGGCAACGATATCCATCATATCCAGGGCATGGTCCCAATTATGATACGGAAGCACATTGGGATAATGGTCTTTTGCGCGTTGCGAAAGCTTCGTTCGTAATTCGGGTGATATGTCGCTCACAATTTACCCTCCGTTTGTTATTTCAGCACACCAGCCTCTACGAGAACTCGATAATGTTCAGGGCTTTCCGCTTCCAAATACGCAGCCACTTTCCCAGGTATGACTTCATCGGTTGAAAGGCGGTACTCACGAGCTAATTCAAGAATTTTTTGCTCGGCCACGTCCGCGTCGGCTTCATCCTTAACCAGTAGTTCGATTTCAGCTACGGCATAGGTAAAATCAGAATCGAGGTATGTGGCCGTATCGATATCGATATGAAAACCGTCTTTTTCATAGCTCGTTCGGTTGGTGTAGCAGGTCATAAAAGGCGCAATACCAGCCTCGGAAAGGGCAGTATCAAAATCATCGACACTATCTAATTTTAATTCGCGTTTGATCTCTTCGAGGTCGGTTATCTCGTTATAACGATTCGTGGCGGCGTACGAACCGCTTCCCGATACGAGCGGCGCTTTTAGCTCATAGGCGCCATCGCGCAGGCGAAACCAGTAATCGTTGGTCGTCAACCGAAAGTCGTCGGTGTCCATGTACGCATCGATGATGTGTAAGTTTCCCAAATTGACCGCTCCAGCTAAAAGCTGTTCTTTCTGGTCATCGGTAAGCAAGAACTTCATTTCAATTTCAATCATATATGTATGGTAGCACGAAAAAAACCTCCCACGGAATTAGTATGTGTGATTGACATAAATAGTAATTAGTGGTGTAATTTAAGTATCCTTTTAAAGGGTGTTTTTTGACAATTAGATGTCGTACGAGGTGGGCTTTAAGAGTATGAGCTATACTTTTAAAGCTCATCTTGTATGCACCGAATATACATCATCAGCGTATCGCTCCACTCCCACCGAACAAAGGAACAACCATGTCGACATTCACTCGTACCTCCGAGGAGAAAGACAGCTCGTCATCAGTCGCGTTCTGGGGCACGATCTTCGGATTCGTCCTGATCGTCGGGCTCGTGCTCTTCGACGGATGGGTACTCAGTATCCTCTGGAACTGGTTCATCCCGAACATTTTCCAGGGAATTCCATCGCTGACCATCGGCCACGCCATCGCCATCTCCGTCGTCATCTCCGCGTTCACTCCGGCGAGGTCCAAACCGCAGGACAAGGAAGAAGAGCCCTGGAAAAGGTTGGTCGACGCCGTCGTGAGGCCCCTCAGCAAGGGCATCTTGCTGCTGATCGTCGGATTCATCGTTTACTCGATCGTCTTCTAGAAGGCGAGTAGGGGTGGCAGTTAGTATGCAGCGAGCATATACTGCCAGGTGAACTGGTAGTATATTCGGAACTGTCATCTAATTGTCATCTCTACTTCCATAAGTGTGCACTTATGCTGATGAGTCCGAAAGTGACGAAAAGTAGGCGACAGATCTTTCCAAAAATGAGATAATAGGTGCTTGATGAATACTTCCACGTCGTCTGCCACGCCTACTTCAAGCCCGACCCATGAGCTCCATTCACGTTACCTCTCGAATTTAGAGCGATATATAGCCGATGGCAAAAAAGCTGACGTGCTGTATCGACACCAAAAAGCGATTATTCATGACACTGCTGAATTCTTAAGAAACGGTAATCGTCGAGGCTATATCGAAGCACCGACCGGTACGGGCAAAACCGTTCTATTCGTTACACTCGCCGAAGCGTTCAGCTATCAGGCGAAAACGCCGCCTAAAATTTTAGTGGTGACACCTACAAAAGACTTGGTCCGACAAACCCAGGGTGGAAGCAGGGGAGATAAGGGATTTGCCGGTTTCGCGCCGCACATGAGCGTCGGCACCTTCTATAGCGACACGCCGTCGGGGATGCGCGGGTTAGAAGCGCAAGTCACCATTACTACCTACGCCTCGCTTGCCAAGCTGGCGTCCGCTCCTGTCACTACGACCGACAAAGAAGGGGGACGACACACTAAATTAGTAAACCTCATCAACCAAAATTTCGATATTATTTTTCTCGATGAAGGCCATAAAGCACTGGGAGTGAATAGCCGGCATATCATCAATGAAATAAGTCCGGAGTCGTTGATTATCGGCTTTACCGCTACGCCGGATTATCATGCGTCGCGCAGTCTGGAAAGTTTATTACCGACGCTTATTCATCGGCTTGATTTAAAAGAAGCCATAAAATTAAATATGCTTTCGTCGGTCATTCCGATGGCTGTTCCCGCTCCGGCCACGACCGCGCAGGAATTTTCTATCGGGTCGCTCGGCGAGTATGAGAATAAAAGCTTGAAACAATTGATACATAACCCGGCCCGTAACCGTATGGTCGTGGAAATTGCCGTGCAACTCATTCAGGCGGGAAACACACCGATTATCGCCTGTATTCCCGGCGAAGTTATGACGCACCCAAACTTACTAGCAGACTTATTGTCAGAGCACTATGTCGATGACGAACAGGGCATTCCGCGCCCGATCAGAGTCAGCGCCATTACCAGCGCCATTTCTGCTGCTCACCGCCAAAAACTATATGCCGAGTTGGAAAAGGGCGAGATTGACGCGTTGACGTATATCGATGTGCTCACCGAAGGATGGGATAGCCAACGCGCGAACGTGATCATCAATGCCCGGCCGACTCGCTCACTGGTAGCCGCCCGGCAACGAATGGGGCGAATTTTACGCAACAAACAAGATAATCGCCCCGCGCTCGCGATTGATATCGTCGATACGATCGCGTCGAATACTGCGCCGCAAGTATCGATGGCCGACATCTTTTCCGTAAAAACGTTAAAAAATGGAGCAGCCATCGGTTCCATCGACCCAGCGCATACCGTACCGATAAAACAGTCGGTGGAATCTATTTTCGAAAAGTATGGCGCCATTGAAAAAATAATGAACAACTATACGCTGTATGCCGATATGCTCGAAACGCTCCCGACCCTTACTCGTGGCCAGGCTTCCATTAAGCAGCAAGGCAAAGTTCGTACCTTCGCATCGGCTGGCCGGTTATTTACTCGGTTGTCAGTCGACAGCTTCGCGCTTGAGCATTTGAAGAAGCATTTTCCTATCGAAGTTCGTATGGTACGGCGTCACCATGAAGCTATCGAGGCGTTTGACGAAGAGCAAATACAAGAACAGCTCGCTGAACTTCCGAATGCGGTTCATACCGGCCAAGGGTTGAAAGTGGGTGATACCTCGTATGTCAGCTTGAATGAGTTGGTAAATATCGTCCGGCAAAAATATCCCTTCAGCGACGCTAGTTACCGAACCGTCGAAATGATTGCTCACGAAGTTGTTAAATCAGACAAAGATTTATATTTCACGAAGCGTTTCCGGGCCCGCACCCACCGCGGAGTGATGCTATATACCGCCCAAACCATGGTGACGATGCAAATCGGTCAGTCAATCGTGGCGGCATTTAAAGATATAGACTAATGACACTGGTATACTGAGTATATGGATTGGCTAAACCACTGGGCTCAAAACGAAGGCATTCAAGCGGTCTTTTTGATTGCCGGCGGAATTATCGTGTACTACATCGGTATGTATGTACTCAATTTACTCGTGAAGCAGGCAGTGCGCGGGCGTTTACGAAAATCGTCACAAGTTGATATCGAGAAGAGGCGGGCAACGCTTTCTAATCTAGTGATTATTATTTGGCGAACAATTATCATCGTGACGGTAAGCGCCTCGGTCTTTAAGAAATTCTTTCCCGACATCGATTTCACGCCGCTCTTTGCGAGTGCCGGTATCATCGGTATCGCCGTGGCTTTCGGTGCTCAAACGTTGGTAAAGGATTTTTTGACCGGCGTTTTCATTATCACCGAAAATCAGTACCGCGTAGGGGATTATGTAACTATTAATGATGCCGACGGGCGCGTGGAGCATATTGGTGCCCGCTCAACGGTCATCCGCGACGACAATGGCAACGTCCATTACCTGCCGAACGGTTCAATCATTCACGTCGTCAATAAAACAATGGGGTACAGCAAAGTACACTTCACATTAATGCTTGACGCCGGCACCGACTTGGATAATGCGATTAGCGTCATCAACCAAGTAGGCGACGCGTTGACTGAAAACGAAAAATGGAAGCCGAAAATCTTAAGCGCTCCTCAGTTCAGCTCTATCGGAGCATTGACCGGAAGTTCGATCGAGGTGACAATCGCGGGCAAGACCCTCCCTTCTGAGCAATGGTCGGTCACGGCCGAAATGCGCAAACGTCTGTTAAAAGCTTTTGATAAGCACGATATAAAACTTGCTTAGTTTACCTGCACGGCGACCTTAAGGCTTTCTCTGCTTTCTTCGCCGAATTCCTCGACTAAACATATCGATATTTCATCCTCGTCAATACCTGTTTCATAATGGAATCCAGTATATTGGCTACTTTTTGGAAGGGCGATACGGATTACCTGACCTTCCTTGAATTTGACGGGAAGGACCGCACAGCTATCAGTTGAGTTTATTTCGAATATACGCGGGCTCTGCAAATCGGTATCGCTCCCACCATAGGTAGGAATAGTATTGAATTCTTCGTTAGAGATGATTTCGAATGAATTATAATCCATTTCTACGCCGTCGCCGGGAAGCGAATGATCGAATTCATCGTACAAAGCTCGCTTAGCTTCGGCCGCTTCGTTCGGATCGATGATCCAGGCTTTTACCCCTGCGGTCACGCCGCCGCCTACCAAAGCGAGACCTGCCATAGTAGCCACAGCTCCGACAGTCCGTCGTTTAAGCGTTCGTCTTCGTTCGTATCGGTCATCGGCAGCATATTGGGTATCGATATTCAGCCGTCGCGCCGCCGTTTGAAGCGCCTCTTTGACGATGATGTACTGTTCATTTTCAGGTGATATCTTTTCCATCTCATCCAAGTCAATCACCGCACCGTTACTTCCAGCTTGATAATACCGAGTTTCTTTAACGCCGTTATGCGCCCGGTTTTGATATTCGTACACCGTAAATAGTAAGCCGTCTACCCCGGGTTTTGTGTGTACCTCGGTTTGAAAATGTCGCTCACGTGATGTTGGTCCGTACTGATTGAAATTATAAACTGACGAAAAGACCGTCCCATCGTCTTGTTTGGTGAGAATTTTTTCCTTCCGAGCATTCTCAAAAGCTTCTCGAGTTTTTTCAACCTCAGGAAACAGGTCGTCGACCGGCATCTCGAGCCGTTTTTCTTCTCGTTTCCACAAACGCACATTTTTTTCTGGTGACATCAAATTATCCTTAATCCCACCTCAATAATAGTAATATTTTGCATGGAAATGGACTATTTGTCAATCATATACCAGTTTTCTTATTTATTGATCGTAGATTGGTTGACTTTTGTAGTAAAAAATATTATAATTACCTCGCTGCAATTTATCAGATTTTTGATAGGTTCAGAGAGACTTTACATCACCACATTCCAACGCACAATCGCCCAACATATCCCGGAAGGATACTCAGTGAAACGATCAGCTCGATTCAAGGGAGTGGTAGGCCTCGGCGCCATCCTCACCTTGCTGTTGACGGGATGTTTCCCGCTCAACGATTCGCAGAACCCCGACGGTTCCAGCGACTTCGACTTCGGTGACTGCACGCCGCTGTACGCGGCCGTGTCGCCGGAGAAGGTGAACATGTTCACCGAACTGGCTTCACTGTTCGAAGATTCGGCCGAAGCAAAGGCACTCAAGACGTGTGCTCGCGTTGCTCCGGTGGACGTGTCTTCCGGAGAGGCGACACGCCTGCTGAACTCCGGCTGGCCGACGGACCAGACCATCAAGCCGCGTCCCGTGCTGTGGTCGCCTGCGTCAAGTACGTGGGTGAACACCGTCGCGGCGACATCCGGCGAAGCGCTCGTCGCCAAGCCTCAGTCATTCGCTCGCACCCCCGTGGTGTTCGCGATGCCCGAGACCATGGCCCGAGTACTCGGTTGGCCCGACAAGCCCGTCGGCATTCAGGACCTGCATGACCTCTGCCTCGACCCGCAAGGGTGGGGCAAGTACGGCGGGGCAGCAGCTCTGTGGGGCCAGTTCAAGTTGGGTAAGACCAACCCGAACACGTCCACCACCGGGCTTAACACCTTGCTGATGCAGAGCTACGCCTTCGCGAACAAGCAGGCGGGACTCACCGAAGACGACATCACCGCGGCCGAAACCTTCTCGAAGGAATTCGAGTCGTGCGTCATTCACTACGGTGACACCACCGGCAACATCCTGAAGCGCGTGCTCGACCGCGACCTGGCAGGCCAGCCGCTCGACTACGTGTCGGCAGTGGCCGTCGAAGAAACCTCAGTCATCAACTACAACCTCGGCAATCCCACCTCCAGTGTGATCACCGACGAGACGAAGTTGACTCCGCCCGCCGAAAAGCTGGTCGCCATCTACCCGGAAGGCGGCTCGCTGGAGAGTGACAACCCCATCGTCACCCTCGGCGGGCCGGATGCCGATTGGGTCACCGAAGAGCAGCGAGTGGCGGGCGAAGCGTTCATCAAGTTCGCCTTGAGCGCCACCGCTCAGGACGTCTTGGACGACTACGGCTTCCGCAAGCTCGACCCGACGGCGCCCCTGGAAGGTCTGTTCACCCCCGAATACGGAGTGAATCCCGACCTTCCCGCGGTCACCCTGGAACGACCTTCGGTATCGGTCACCACCGCTGCGGTCATGCAGTGGGAGCAGATTCGCAAGCCATCGAGCGTACTCCTCTTGATCGACGTATCAGGTTCGATGGGCGATGACGCCGGTACCGGTAAGAGTCGCATGGAAGAAGCGGTCGTAAGCGCTCAAGATTCTCTCGGGCACTTCCGCCCGACGGATGAACTGGGTGTCTGGGTGTTCACGACGGGAGTCGAAAGCAAAGCAGGGCCCAATATCGTGGAGATCCGTCCAGTCAGTCCACTGGCCGGCGGAAGAGAAAAATTGAGCAACGAGCTCAACCTACTCACTCCTCGAGACGGGACGCCGCTCTACGATTCGCTCGATACGGCCTACGACTACATGACTGACCGGGCTGAACCCGGTCGAATCAACGCCATCGTCCTCCTTTCGGATGGCGAAGACACCGATTCGTTCATGAACGCCGATGCGCTGAAGCGATCCTTGATGGACAAGAGCGAAGGAGTGAACGAGTCACCGGTGCGGATTTTCCCGATCATCTACGGTCAGTCGGCGCCCAAGGATGTCCTGACGGCCATCGCCGTCGCCAGTGGTGGGCAGGTGTTCGACGCCTCCGACCCGCGGCGATTGGCGCTCGTATTCCAAAGTGTGGTGAATAACTTCTAGCAGTACCCGGTGGGGTGTGCATGGCAGCCAGCCATGTACACCCTACCAATAATCACTTTAAAAGTATCGAAATCAGTTCATATCTCAAAATACACTTGTTTTAAGGTATGAGGGGATTTCCCTCGCACGTGTTATATCGAACCGTTAGGTTTTATATTTTCACGGATTAACAATTTGACCATATTACACGGTTGTAAGTCTGACCGCTTCGAAAGGAGAAACATGTTTCGTACACTGCTGACCGCAGGTGCAGTCGCTGGAGCGCTTGTCGTTTCCACGCCGGCCGCAGCCTACGCGGACGGCTACCTCGACGAGGCGACTCAGGCACTGCAGACCAGTAGCTTGTATGTTTCGCCGCAGGTCACCGACCTGAGCGCCGAACAACAGTCCGAACTCGTCTCAAATATCGGCTCCATGGACATCGCCATCGTGGTGCTGCCCAGCGGTGCCGGTACTGAGATTGCCGACATCCCGGCGTTCATCGCCGACGTCGCCAACCGAACCGGTTACGAAACCGTACTGGTTTCCGTCGGTGGAGATTTCGAGGCAGGTTCGAGCGCGCTTCCTTCGGGAACCGCATCCGAAATTGCCAACTCGGTCGAGAGCGAAGGTTCTCTTTCCGACGGACTCAACGGCTTCGTCACCGAAGCACAGTCGGCCGGTCTTACCCAAGATCAACCGGCTGGCACCAGCGATGGAATCGGTGGCGGAATCATCTTTGGCGGAGTGATCTTCTTAGTAGCGGCAGGCGCCGTCACCTGGCAGACCATTCGACTGTTGTCTCGACGGAAGATTCGCTCTTCTCGAGAGGTAAACAGTTCCACCAGCAGATCTCTCGAACAGGCATCCAAAAAGCGCTACGCATCGACCCCCGAGGTCATTCGTCAGCTTTTGGCAGATGTCGAAGCGAAGGCCGAGGAGTTGAACGACTCCGACGTCGCCAAGATCGTCACCGGAACCAGCAAGCACGTTCTCGAACTGTTCGTCCGGGCACCCAAAACGCAGATTCACCAAGTCACCGCTCAGTACGAGGGGGTCTTGGGAACCATGTTGAAAGTGCTCACCCAGTTCGCCGACATCGAAACCAACCCGTTGTACTACGAGCCGACCGAGCGCGAAGCGCGCGAGTGGCTCGAAAACGGTAAGACGTCGGCACGTGAATACCAATCAGGAGTACTTAAGAACATTCGTGAAATTCAAAAGGGTGCGTTGACCGATTACAAGATCAACACGCGCATCATGAACGCGAACGCCCAGTTCGACGAGTCCAGCCTCATCCAATCCGACCCACTTCCCGTCAAGAAAAAGGACAAACGATGACAACCATCACCGACGAAAGCCCCATCGACTTCGGAGCCATCACCGGTTCCGACGACGGTACCCCGAAAGGGAAGTTCGACGCCGCTCTCGAAAAGGCGGACCTCTCAAACCTCCAGACACTTTCGTGCATCGACTGGCTCACGCCAGCCCAGCAGGAACAGGTGCGTGCTGAAGGCAAGCGGTTCGCGCTGATCATCCTCGAAGACGAATCGGTGCTCGACAGCTTCGGCAACCCCGCCATGAACGGGATCAACCAAGCCGTCAACAACGTCGCCGCTCGTCAGCGGAAAATGCGAATCCCCGAGGTGGAACGCATCACCAAGGAGATGAGCAAGACGCTGAACGATTTCAGCCGGAAGTACAACACTTCCGACCCGAAGTACCAGGCCGCGATGGAGAACTTCATCGGCTTCGTCAAGAAGCTGGTGGGTTCCGTCGACAACTTCATCCAGGAGATGTACGTCGACAGCCAGAGCGCTTTCACGCGCCTGGATAAGTCGGCGGGCACCTTGGTGAAGTATCGCGACGAGATGATCGAGAGCGTGCAGACGTGTCGGGTTCTTTACGAAGAAAACGAAGCGGCTCTGCGCAACATCGTCGTCGTCATCGCCATGATGGAAGAGATCGGCGCCAACTTCGACGTCGAGATCGCTACCGCCCAGCAGGAGCTCGAAGGGCTCACGGAAGGGTCGGGTCCTTGGCGCGACAAGCGCGAAGAACTTGACACCCTCCTGGAACTTCGCCGCACCCTCAGCAACCGTCGCAGTGCGTTCATCCAGCGTATGCAAGTAGGCTGGTCGTCGTCACCGCGACTTCGCAACATGGGCCGCACCAACAAGAGCCTGGCCGAAAGGCTGGGCTTGCTGGTCGACATCATGGTTCCCGCCATGCGCGAGACCATCGTCCAATGGGGCGAGCTGATTCGAGGCGAAGAGGCCGGTAAGGCCATCGACGTCATGGATACGGCGCTCAACGATGTTCTGCAGGGGCTCGCCAAGGCTTCGGCCACGTCGATCCCGCGCAACATGGCGCTCGCACAGCGCCCGATGGTCACGCCCGAGACGATCAACGTCATGGCCGAATCGATTGTCGCGCAGAACGATGGCCTCCTGCAGGTCTTCGAGCTGAGCAAGCGGGCGCATGCCGAAGTGGAAGACGCGTCGGTCAAGGCAATCGAGACCATCAACGCCTCGGAAACAAGGTTCCAGGAACGGGTCGTCGAGCTGTACGCCTCCACCAAGAAGGTCGAGCAGCTCACCTTCGAACCCGTCGCCGAACTTCCGGAGCCGGCACTGGCGTACGCCAGCCAGCACCCGAAGGCCACCGTGTAGTTCGTCAGCCTCTCGCAAGAGAGATTGGGCGTGCGGAGGATCATTTCGATTCTCCGCACGCCCCACTAACCAATTATTGAAGCTATTCAATGTTTAGTTGGTGTAAAAGCAAAGGCAATATCTTGACCCGCTTATGCTTATCCCTCATAGTAGAACGTAGGTATGCATCAAAAAATAACGCCTCAATCACCCAAAGGCTTTACTATTGTTGAGCTTCTTATCGTCATCGTCGTAATCGCTATTTTAGCGGCTATCACCATAGTTTCGTATAACGGTATACGCGACCGAGCACAGGCTGCGGCATTACAGGCTGATTTGTCCGGGATAGCCAACAAACTCGCTATCGATCAAGTGAAAAACAGTGCCTACCCTGGTTCTTTAGATGACGCCGATGACGGAAAAGGAGTGCAATCAACCAACGGAACCACTTACCAGTACTCGGTGAATAATAGTGTCAAACCGCCAACGTATTGCGTCACCGCTACCAACGGTAAGAAAAGCTATAGAATTGACGAGGGTGGCAAAATTACCGAAGGCGGTTGCCCTGGCCATGGCGTGGGGGGAGTTGCGGCAATAACGAACCTCGCACAAATGCCTCGGGGGACAGCCGCGACCTATGGAGCTGGTTTGGCGGGATGGAAAGTTGACCGTTGGTTCGGGGCAAACAATTCAAATGGGAGCGCCAGCGGCACCCATACATTCGTCACGAACGCTAATGATGGCCCGAGTGGTATTAATTCTTATGTTCGCAAGCAATGGTCGGTCATCAATAGCACCACTACCGGTGATTTAGGTTTCAGTAACGCTCCAGGCTCTTCAAGCAATACGTACTCGGACGGGCTTGCCGTTAAACCTAACACGACCTATACCTTTTCATCCTACCTTCGCTCGAATACGACATACAACGGCGCAGGAATTCAAATTTTCTGGCATGATGACGCGGGCGTATTTATATCTGCTCCGGCGGCAACCCGCGTACAACTTCCCGCCGGGCAATGGGTACGACTTACGTTGACCGCCACCAGCCCGGCCAACGCTAAATCCGTCGGTCTCGTCTCTGATCTTGATGGGCAAACGGCCACCGTAAACATGACGTTGGACGGGACGGGGCTCATGGTAAGCGAAGGTTCTTCCGTGCCAGCATATGCCGATGGCTCATCCGCAAATTGGGTATGGAACGGAACCCCGAACAATTCTTCGTCAACCGGCCCACCACTCTAGGCATTCTGGTATAGTAGTGACAGTATGCACACCGTCGCAACTTCCATTGATACTTCGACGGCAAAACAACTCATCGACGAGTACATCAAAACGTTTTGCCAGTATCGCTCAACCGAAGCTTCTCAAATAGGTGAGTCGTATTTTCGGTTGTGGCAATCAATCGAAAACCTTATTCTTGCCGGCGGAAAACGGTTCCGTCCCTACATGCTTCTGGCGACCTATCAAGCTTACAATCCGGATGGTCCACTTAATGATGTGCTTCCGGCGGCAGCGGCCCACGAACTGATTCACGCCGCGATGCTGATTCATGACGATATCATCGACCGTGACATGGTACGATATGGCGTGAATAATATCAGCGGCCAATACGATGAATACTACAGTAGTTTTTTCAAAGATACCGTCGAACGTTCACATATGTCACTCAGCGCAGCATTGTTGGCTGGTGATGCCCTCATTGCCGACGCGCACCTTTTGCTCCGTAAAACCAACCGTCCGGTAGAACTGATTGACCAAGCCCAATCGATTTTGAATACAGCTATCTTCCAAGTCATCGGCGGCGAACTACTTGACGTCGAAGTTGCTTTCCTTCCAAAAGGCACCATCAGCGCCGACACGATTGCCATATATAAAACCGCCAGCTATTCCTTTACCGGTCCGCTCACGACCGGTGCCGTGTTAGCCCAAGCGCCCGAGCAAGACATCACTATCCTCAAAGAACTTTCCGTCATTCTCGGGATCGGCTACCAACTACGTGACGACCTGCTGGGTACGTTCGGCAACGAAAATGAGACAGGCAAGAGCACCGTCACCGATATTCAAGAAGGGAAGCGTACGTACCTGATCGAGCGTTTCGAGCAACTTGCGACCCTCGAACAATCAGCTATGTTCAGTGCATTATTTCATCGCTACGATGCGACCGACGAAGACATAGCCGCCGCTAAAACCTTGCTCGTGGAAACCGGGGCCTACGCTGCGGTCGAGCAATTGATCGAAGAAAAGCGAGTTCAGGCATTAGAAAAAATCAATGCGCTTTCGCTACCCGATGAATCGAAAAAAATGTACGAGGCATTAGTCGAACAATGCTTGAACAGGGGAGCATAAATGGATCAATATACCGATGTCTGTTACGATACAGCCCGAACGATTACGCTTCGGTATTCCACTTCGTTTGGCAAAAGCAGCCGCTTATTCAGCAAAGCCATTCGCAAACATATATATGCGATTTACGGTTTGGTGCGCGTTGCCGACGAAGTAGTCGATACGTATCAAGGCAAAAATACCGCACGTGTCATCAAAGAACTTGAAGCACATACGCTCCACGCCCTCAAAACCGGCTTTAGCCCGAACCCGTTAGTGCATGCTTTCGTGGTGACCGCCAAACGCTACGGTATTGGTCGCGACTTAATTCGCCCCTTTTTCAAAAGTATGCGAATGGATATCAAACCTAAAACCTATGGCCGGCACCTTTACGCAGTATATATTTATGGTTCAGCCGAAGTAATCGGGCTCATGTGCTTGAAAGTGTTTTGCGACGATCCAGTTCAATACAAGCAATTAGAAAATGGCGCTCGGTCACTCGGCTCGGCCTATCAAAAAGTTAATTTTTTGCGTGACGTGAAGGCCGATTACGAAGAGCGCGGGCGTGTGTATTTCCCGGGCATACATTTCGATACATTCAATGATCGTCAGAAAAATATCATCATCAAAGATATTCGAAAAGATTTTCAGAAAGCTAAAACGTCAGTAAACGACTTACCAAAAAACGCACGGGCGGCGGTAGCTTTGAGCTATGCGTATTATTCGGAACTCTTGAAAAAATTAGATCGCGCTTCAGTCGAAGATATCAAATCGAGCCGCATACGCGTCGCTACTTTTAGAAAAATAGCCCTCCTCGCGAAAGTTCGTTTGAACAAGGGGCGGGTATAATGCCGAAAGCAATCATTATCGGCGCCGGAATCGGCGGTCTGGCGACAGCCAACTTATTGGCCAAAGCGGGCTACGAAGTACATGTGTACGAAAAAGAAGATGGCCCCGGCGGCCGTGCGGGACAGTTCAGAAAAGACGGCTTTACTTTTGATACCGGACCGTCTTGGTACTTGATGCCTGACGTATTCGACCATTATTTTGAATTGCTCGGTACCAGCACCCAAAAACAACTTGATCTAGTACAGTTGACGCCTGCGTACAAAGTATTTTTCGAAGCAGGCGACACCATTACGATAACGGGTGACTTGGAAAAAGACGCAGCTACGTTCGAATCAATCGAAGCAGGGGCGGGTGAGTCGTTGAAAACGTACGTCGAAAAAAGTGACGAAACCTATCAACTTTCACTCAAACACTTTCTATACAGCAACTTCGCCAATCCAGCTGATTTGCTACATCGCGATATCACCACTCGGGCGCACCGCATGCTGAAACTATCGACGACTTCTATCGATAGGTATGTGAACGGTTTCGTTTCACACCCGCATTTGAAGCAAATCTTAGAATACCCCATGGTCTTTTTAGGCACCTCTCCATTCAATGCCCCGGCGCTCTATAGTTTGATGAGTGCGTTAGATTTCAAAGAAGGTGTGTATTATCCGCGAGGTACCATGTATGCCATCGTCGAAAAACTGGTCACACTGGGTAAACTGCTCGGTGTTCAGTACCATTATGACCAAGCGGTAAAACGAATTGTCGTTTCGCACGGAACAGCAAGCGGGATCGAACTTGAATCAGGCCTGAAAGCCGAAGCAGATACCGTCATTTCTAACGCCGATCTTCATTTCACGGAAACGAAATTATTGCGTGCAGAAGAACGAACCTACCCGGAATCGTACTGGAAAAAACGAGAAGCCAGCCCAAGCGCGCTTTTATTGTATTTAGGCATCAAAGGGGCGCTGCCGGAATTCGAACACCACACATTACTTTTCGTCGAAGATTGGAAAACTAATTTCGAAGCTATCTATTCATCGAAAACAGCCCCGGAAAAAGCCTCGTTATATATTTCCAGAACCAGCGCTACCGACACGGGCACGGCTCCGATTGATCACGAAAATATTTTTGTTCTCGTCCCATTGCCGGCCGGTATCAGCATCGATAAAAAGCAAACCGAACAACTGACGTCACATTACTTGGAGCAAATCAAACAGATGACCGGTGTCGACCTGGCGAGCAGAATTGTCAGTAAAACCGTTTTCGGCCCGAACGATTTCGCAACGAAATTTAATTCATGGCAATCGTCGATGCTGGGACCTTCGCACCGCTTGTCGCAAAGTGCTTTTTTCCGCACCCCGAACAAAAGCAAAAAAGTAGCCAATTTATATTACGTCGGGAGCGGAACGGTACCAGGCATCGGCGTGCCGATGTGCTTGATCAGCGCTGAATTAATTTATAAACGCTTGGCAGGTATCAAAAAAGGTGGACGCGTATCGTCTATCGAATTGCTTACTTCTTCGAAGGAAGCTTTGTGATGCAGTGGTTGTACTTAGTATGCTTACTTATTTCTATCGGCGGTTTAGTAACTATCGATCACCGCTGGAAACTCGCTTTCTGGCGCGACGCTTCACGAACGGCAAAAACGCTTATTCTCGCCATAATCGTTTTCGTTTTATGGGATTTGATCGGTATTAGCTTAGGCATCTTTTTCCACGGCGGCAGCGGATTCACCTTACCGCTACGGCTGGCACCAGAATTTCCAATCGAAGAAATAATTTTCTTGTTCCTGCTTACGTACAGCGCGTTAATCATATATCACGGAGTCCTCACATGGCGTTCACGTACCTCTTAATGAACGTTATCTTCCTGGTGTGCATCGTGGTATTGTTCTTTAACTATATAAAAAAACCAACTAAGCAGTGGTTGATTACTTTAGGAATTTTATTACTCCTCACGGCGGTTTTCGATAGCATCATCATATGGGCAGGCATCGTCGGCTATGACCCGCACAAAATCCTTGGTTTGTACGTCGGGCTGGCACCGATAGAAGACTTTTTCTATGCCATTTTAGCCGCAGTGATCGTACCGGCATTCTGGAACTTATTTGATAAACGGAAAGTAACCGAATAGTATGAGTATCTTTACGACGATGAAAAAAATTTTTTGGATATCACGCCCCATTTCATGGCCCAACACGGCATATCCATTTGCAGTTGGCTATTTGCTTACCGGCGGGTCGGTCGACCTTACTTTAGTTTTAGGGACGTTATATTTCCTCGGGCCATATAACTTACTGATGTATGGCGTCAATGATGTATTCGATTACGAATCGGATATCCAAAACCCTCGTAAGGGTGGGGTAGAGGGCATGAGGGAGAGCCGCGCATTTCACCCTAAGATTATTAAAGCGGCCATTTTGACCAATGCTCCATTTCTAACGTACTTATTGTTGATTGGTGACTGGGCTGCTCGCTTAACGCTGGCGATCGTCGTATTCTCGGTTATCGCATATTCACTCAAAGGTCTTCGTTTCAAAGAAAAACCAATCATCGACTCCCTGACCAGCAGCTTACATTTCGTCGGGCCGTTATTGTTCGCCTTATCTCTTCACGGATTTCCCTCCGAAGCATGGGGCTTCGTGATGGCATTCTTCATTTGGGGAGCTGCCTCGCATGCGTTAGGGGCAATACAAGATATCATTCCGGACAAGCAAGCAGGTATCGCGTCAGTAGCAACCTACATTGGCGCCCGACCAACGGTATGGTTGGCATTCGTTCTTTATTTTATAGCCGCGTTCAGCGTGTTTTTCCAAGGCTCGGAATATGCCATCGTCACAATCGTCGGGTTACTGTATTGTCTCAACATAGCTCCCTACCTAAAGGTGACCGAAGCAACTTCCGGAAAAACGAATCGTGCGTGGAAGCGGTTTTTATGGTTGAACTATATATCCGGTTTTGTCATTACCATGGTGATACTTATACCCTTGTTCGTGTTGTAATCTGACTGCTAATCCGTCATACTAACCATAAGTATTTAATAGGGTAGGCAACACTTCGCAATGACTCCGCTCCGACTGTCGCACACTTGGCATCGTCGCTTCTACGTGGCAATTTTCCTGTTATCAGCATCGCTGGTCGCCATGTATGCCTTTGACTATTTCGACCTATTTATCGTTCCAGAATTACTTCAAGTCAGCCTGTTGTCGGCTCTATTCGCGAGCCTGGCCGCCGTAGTGAGCATCATATTTTTCATCATCGAGAAAAAACTTTCCAGTTTTGCGTACAGCTTGGTAGCCTACGCGCTATTTACGGTAGCGGTCGGCTGGCAAGTCCTCGAAACCGATGGCATAAATTCACCTTATTTATTGGTATGGACCTTAGTGTCGTTTTTCGCCGCTCTGTTCGGAGCTTACGGCTGGATGGCAATTATCGTCCTAGTAGGCATGTATATTGCGGGGGCGTACTTAGCCGATACGTTGACATTTCAAACTGTCGCCATCCTTGCGTTCAGCAGTATGTTGCCGTTGATCCTCGGTATCGTCGCATGGCGCGACCAAGAGGAAGTTGATGATTCAACCAAGAATGTCAAAAAGCTCGCCAATGAGCTGTCCGAGGTCGCTTCGAAATCTGAAATCGTCATTAACGCCATTGGTGACGGGGTCATCGCCATCGATTCGACCGGCACCATCCAGCTCATCAACCCGGCTGGTCAGCAAATGCTCGGGTGGGGAAAGCAAGATGCTTTGAAGTTGAATTACAAATCAATCTTAAAGCTGGAAGATGAGAATAGCAAAGAGCTCGACCCGGCCGTCGACCCCGTCCAACAAGTACTTAATACGAATCAGCAATCAAGGGCAAAGCATCTCATCTCGACTACCAAATCCGGTAAGAAAATATCCGTATCATTGGTAGTAAACCCAATCGGTGACACAGGCTCAGGGGCGATCATCGTCTTTCGTGACATCACCAACGAACGTGCCGAAGAGCGCGAACAAGCCGAATTCATCAGTACCGCCAGCCATGAAATGCGAACGCCAGTCGCCGCGATCGAAGGCTACCTTGGCCTGGCAATCAACCCTAATACCGCTACCGTCGATACGCGAGCCAAAGACTTTATCTTAAAAGCGCATCAAGCCGCCCAACACCTCGGGCGCCTTTTCCAGGACCTTTTGGATGTCTCAAAAACGGATGACGGACGGTTAACGAACGTTCCGCGAGTGGTCGATGTGGGAGCGATGACCGAAATGATCGTGCAAGGGTTAGCTCAAAAAGCCCGTGACAAGGGCTTGCAACTCATTTTTAATTCGTCCAATACACCAGCTTCCAGTAGTTCGCAGAAAAAAATAATGCCGGTGTATTACATCAATCAAGACAATGACCATGTTCGCGAAATTCTCGATAACCTTATCGATAACGCCATCAAGTATACGCCGAAGGGCGAAGTGGTGGTTGACGTAAATGGCGACGAAGATAAGGTCATTATAAGCGTGAAGGATTCCGGGCTTGGCATACCGCCGGAAGACATTCCTCACTTGTTCCAAAAATTCTATCGCGTAAATAATATGGACCGTCAAGAAATTGGCGGTACCGGCCTAGGGCTGTACCTCGTACGGCGCCTTACCGAAAACATGCAAGGCCGCATTTGGGTTGAAAGCGTCTTCAAGCAGGGGAGCACCTTCTACCTTCAATTACCTCGCCTCGCGACTCAAGAAGCCGAACACCTCAAGCAACAGCAAGAAAATACTCCCCAACCAGCGCCTACTCCAGCCATACCGGCAGCTCCCGTGCAAAGTTCGAATGCCGCACCGGTACCTGTTCCTCAAATACCCGTGACAAACGCCCCGCAAGGTGTCGTACCTGCGCCTGCGCCGTTCGCTCCACCAGCGGCAGTGAACCCGGTTCAAACTCCCGTTGCTCCCCAACCAGCGCCAGTACCCGCCGCTCGTCCGGCAACAACCGTCCCAAGGGGCGAAACACTTACCCGTGAACAAATCAATGAACGCGTAAAACAGCTCGAAGCATTAGCAAGGCAACAACGCGGTCAGGACGGAAGATAATGATAAACATAACCGCTATGGTATTTTCCATAGATATTAAGTAGAATAAAGGTAATTATGGCAAAAATCCTATTGGTTGAAGACGACAAAAGTTTACGCGAAATTTACGGCGTGCGGTTAATGGCCGAGGGATACGAAATCGTATCAGCCGGCGATGGGGAAGAGGCACTTGCCATGGCAATCAAAGAACGCCCAAGCCTTATCGTGAGCGATGTGATGATGCCGAAAATCAGCGGGTTTGACATGCTCGATATTCTTCGAAGCACCACCGAAACAAAAGACGTGAAGGTAATTATGATGACTGCGCTTTCAAGTGAAGACCAACGCGCCCGCGGCGAATCGCTTGGCGCCGACCGTTACCTCGTGAAGTCACAAGTAGGTATCGAAGATGTCGTTCGCACCGTTCACGATGTACTCGGTGATGGTTTGCCTGGGGCCGCCCCAGCGCCAATCACATCAAACGTATCTGAAACTGTCGCGCCAGTCGAGGCACCGGCCGCCGCACCGATGTCCACTTCCACTCCTGCAGCGCCCGCAGCCGCACCGACGCCCGTAGCTTCGGCGCCATTTGAAGTTCCGTCCGTACCTGTCGCAGCGCCTACACCAGTTGTGGTCGTCGAGCCGTCACCTGTATCAATACCGGCACCTGCGCCGGTTGCCGCTCCCGCAACTCCAGCCTTCCAACAAGCTCCACAGTTCGCACCGGCAGCCGCACCGACGTCTATTCCGGTACAACAAGCACCGGCATACGCCGCACCCGCGCCAGTCGCACCAAGTACACCCCCTCAACCGGTATACGCAGCACCGACGGCACCTGCGACAGCGCCATATCCCACACCAGCTCCGGCCTTTACCGCTCCGGCACCTGCGCCAGCGGCGCAAACCTATGCAGCTCCGGCACCGATGCCTCAACCAACCACCCCATTCGCAGCGCCTGCGCCACTTGGTGAACGAGTTATCGCTCCTTTAAACGACCTGACGACACAATCAGGGGTTTCTGAATTATCCGCTCAAATCGACCAAGCCCTGAATAGCGGCCCCGGCACGGCATCAACTACGCCACCGACACTTTAACTGTTATACTAAACCGGTGAGTGAACGTCTTAATAAATATTTAGCTTTTCAACTTGGCGTTTCAAGACGCGAAGCTGACAATAGTATCGCTGCGGGCCATGTAAAGGTAAATGGAACACCCGCCGTACTTGGTGGCCGGTTCGAAGAAGGCGATGAAATCACCTACAAAGGTACGTCTTTTACGAAGCGATTAAACTATACGTACGTCGCACTTCATAAACCTATCGGCTACGTATCATCTCGAAAGCAACAGGGCGACAACCCGACATTATATTCGTTGCTTCCCGAAAAGTACCACACCTTGAAACCAGTCGGTCGCTTAGATAAAGATAGCAGCGGCCTGCTACTCCTTACCGACGATGGTGATTTCGCCTACAATATGACGCACCCTAAGTTTTATAAGGTAAAAACATACGAGGTGTCACTCGATACCGCTTTGCAGCCGCTTCACCAACAAATGATCAGCGATTTTGGTATTGAACTTGAAGACGGCCCAAGCAAACTGAGCCTTGAGAAAAAGAGCGAAGACCGCAAGGACTGGCTTATCACTATGCACGAAGGCCGTAACCGGCAAATTCGGCGAACGTTCAGCTCGTTGGGATATACCGTCACCAGCCTTCACAGAGTCAGTTTCGGTACGTATACGCTCGAAGGTTTGACAGTAGGCAAATACAAAGAAATCAGCAAATAATACGTTTCTTTCGCATATCGTGTAAAATATACAATAAGTATTGACTTTTAAGCATAAATAATTGATAATTACACTATACATGTGTGGCATGCCCTGGGGTGGGCGACATAAGTTCGTTAACAACCCGGGTATACAACTACCAACTAGACACAAACACCATGGAAGAAGGTGAATTATGGCTTTAGTGACCCTTAAAGGTGCCTTTGGCTCCTACGGGGTCGGAGACTTGCTGGCTACCACGCAAACGTACCGTCTTTACCTCTGCCAAGAGGTGAGGACAGGCGAGCGTTTTCTCATGCAAGTCGCCGCGACACTCGAATCCAGCGGCGGTCTCGACCGTGCAGCGTTCTTACTTAATCGCCTGAAGGCAACTGCGGACACGTACAGTGTCGAGTACACCGCAAGGAATGAAGGTAAGCACCTGCACTACGATCGTCTGTATCCGAACGTCGTCGATTCGTTCGTCTCACCCGAACAAGGGAAGCGAAGGATCAACGTACTTTCGCTCACGGACGTCGATTCCATCTTGCGGGTTTTGCCACTTTCCAATCTGCTCGTCAAAGATCGGTTACGAATCGATCCGGAAACGAGCGCTTGGGTGATGGGGCGCCTGCTTAAGCTGCTGGCCTTCGTACACGAAGAAGGCATTGCCATCCAGGCGCTGACGGCAAACAATATCTTGCTCGACATCGAGCAACATTTCGCCGTCACACTGGACTGGTCGAACGCCCGGATGTTCCCCTTGACCGTTCCTGCCCAATACGCCGCCATCGATATCGCCTACGCTGCCAAAGCAGTGTTTGCCGCTATCGGGGGAAGCGTTATCAACGGCACCTGGAGCTACGAGGGGCACATTCCGTACGTACAACTATTACGTCGGTTCACTCAAGGCAAAGAAACGAACGCCGAACGAGCGATGGATACGTTCTATGAACTGGTTCGTCGCGAATACGGCAAAACATTTCACCCGTTCACCACACTGCCGCTCTAAGCGGCCAAACAGAAAGGTTTCCCATGGGAGACAACCGATTCACCCGTGCCACGTTCGCTTCGGCGCGTGACACCTACGTCCCCTCGAGCGGACCCGCAACCCGGTCTGGTGCCGAGAAGGTATACCAGACCGGTAAGCTCGATCCGCTCGTCGACCCAGCCGGGTACGACGTCGTTCGACGCTCGCTGATTCGTTTCAAGGAGCGTCCCGACGGCCTGTACACGGTTACCGTCGGCCTGCCGGTTCCGGTCGAGATTCGTCTCGATACCACCGGCAGCATGGGCAGCAACGTCGACAAGGCCCTCAAGGTACTTCCCGACACGTACGAACTGACAAGCGGTATGTTGCCGGAGGCCGATCTCCAGATGGCGATCGGCATCTTCGCCGACTGCATCGATAGGTTCGTGCTGTGCCGTCCGCAGTTCGAGATGACCGCGGACAAGCTGGTCAACCAGCTGACCCTGATGGTCCCCGAAAGCGGCGGTGGAGGTAACGGTGGAGAAGACCCCCAGTACGGCCTCTTCGGAGCTGCCTATCTGACCAATGCGTACATCAATCGCATCGGGCTGAGGGGGTACGACTTCACCATCACGGACGAACCGGCCCGTGCTCACCTCAGTTCGTATGAGCTGGAGCGAGTGTTCGGACCGTCGGTCTTCGAAAAGGCCTCGCTGAACGGCTACGACATCAGCCGAAACGAACTGCCCTCGACCGAGCAGGTCATCACTGACCTGCAGAAGCGAGCGCATGCTTTCGTTCTGCTGGTGGGCAACCGAAGCGATGCGTCGGCCTTCTGGCCCACCGTCATCGATGACAGCCGCATCATCCGCCTTCCTCGTGTCGAACTGCTCCCGCAGGTCCAAGCCAGTATCATCGGCTTGACCGAAGGGACGCTGACGCTTCAGTCGATCGACAAGTTCCTGGCTGAAGCCGGAGTGAACACGTACGACGCCGAGGCAATCATCCGAAGCGTCGCCAACATCCCGCTCGGCGCGCAAGCCGCCTTGCCGAACTTCGGCATGGGGCCCAAGGTCGGAGATGTCTTCGCCGATAAGGCAGATCTCTGGCCGCTGGATCCCGAAGAGGTTCCGGCACTTCCCGAAGAGAACGACGACGAACTGGCGCCCGCCAACGGGCCTGGTTGGTTGTAAGTCCATACCGTTACCAGACCAGGAAGGTGCAAGATGACCCGCAAGGTATACATCGTCACCGATCTGGGATTTGGTGACGCAGGCAAAGGCGGTGTGGTGCACGCCGTCGCGAAAGCGCAGCGTGCCCACACCGTCGTCAAACGTGGCGGTGCCCAAGGCAGCCATGGTGTCGTAACTTCCAAGGGCGAGGCGTTCTCGTTTAGCCAATGGGGATGCGGCACCTTCGATGGTATTCCAACGCATCTTTCCGATCAAATGATCGTCAGCCCCGAGGGTTGGCTGAATGAATCGGAAGCGTTGCGGTATGAACGGGGTATAGACGATCCCTTCGCATTACTGACGGTAGACGCTCGTGCGTTGGTGACGACACCGCTGCACGGCATTGCTTCGCGCCTGTTCGAGCTTGCCCGCGGGGGTTTACCCCGAGGAACAGTCGGCACCGGCGTCGGTCAAGCCTACCGTGACGCTCGTCGCTACCCGCAGTTAGCCCTTACCGCCGGGGACCTCAAAAGTCCCGGCCTCCTGGCGAAACTGCACGCGATTCGCGATACCATCCAAGGGTACGTAGAGCCTGTTTTGGATTCCGCCGACCTTCTGGCGTCTGACGCACAGAACGTCCACGAGGAGTTGAACCTCCTTAAAGACAATCGGTTTCTCCGACACATCGAACAACGATTCAGTCAGGCAGCTCGCTTGGTGACGATCGTCGATGCCGATTACCTCGCGACCACCATCCTCCCTCAACCGGGAGTGGCGGTCGTCGAGACGACCCACGGGGTGCTCACCGACAACGAGCGCGGCTTTCACCCGCATACCAGCGCCATCCGAACGCTTCCGTGTATTACTCGGGGCATTTTGGACGAAGCAGGGTATGAAGGTGAAGTCGTCAACCTCGGAGTGACCCGCGCCTATGCCGTCAGGCATGGTGCCGGGCCACTCCCGACCCAAGACCAAGCCCTCCTCGAACACCTTGCCCCCGGAAGTCAGATTCTTGACAACCGCTGGCAGGGAAGCGTACGAGTGGGGGCACTCGACGGTGTACTTTTACGATATGCGTTGAACGTATGCGGCGGCGCCGAAGCCTTTGATGGCTTGGCCGTCACATGGTTCGACCAGATTCGTGCAAACGGAAACTGGGCTCTTTGCAATACCTATCAAGACTCTCAGGTTTCGCCGTTTTTCACCTCCCAAGGTGATTTACACGTTCCTTCGGAGTATTCGTGGGAGTATCAAGAGAGCCTCGCAACCGTGCTTGGTTCAGTCACACCAGTAGTAAAACGTCTTTCTGTTCCGTACGATCTGAGCGATGATGCTTCGTATAGCATGTGCGCGACGAACGTCCAGGATATGACAGGCGTTCCGGTCCGCATGGTTTCCATGGGGCCGACCGAACAACACAAACTCCTGAAGTAACCACACCCATCCTCCTGAAAGGGGAACCCGATGTCCGAAACTCAGGACACCACCGTCGGTACCGATTCCGACACCACCGTTTCCGTCGACCTCATCAGCACCAAGCTGAACGAGTACGGCACCGTCGACGAAGAAGCGGTCGAGAAGGTCAAGGCCCTCGGCGTCGAAACCGTCGACGACCTGGCCACCCTGACCGTCGAAGACCTCACCGGTGCCGGCCTGACCGTCGTCGCGGCTCGCAAGCTGGTCAACGACATGAAGGCCCCGGTCGCCGAGACCGCCGTCAGCAGCGCCGCCTTCGAAACCCTGCTTCCGACCATTCAGGACGATTCGTCCTGGCTGGAAGCGCTGAAGTCCGGCGGCGTTCTGAAGGTCGACTCGTCCACGGTCATCGCGGCAATTCGTGCCGCGCTGGCCAAGCGTGTCGGCCTGTACGACGTGCCGAACAAGTTGGCTGCCGCCATGGAAGCCTACGCCGACGAAAGCGAAGAGCCGGTCCCCGCGACCTTCTACGCCATTCGTGAGCAGATCACTCGACGTAACTACGGCGACATCTTCTCGGCCATCCCCGGCCTCAACGGCACGTACATCACCGACAGGCGCAAGACCGAGCTGTTGGCACGGCTCGACCTGCACCTCTGGCCCGCCGTCGACATGTTCAACACCCAGTTGAACGCATGGTACGAGAGCTGGGCACAGGGCGCCAGCAACCCGCTGGCTCTCATGACGATCCTGGCCGGTAACTCCGGACAGGGCGCATTGCCCCCGGGCCTCATGCAGGCACCCGACACGGCCGCCGTGCGGGATGCCGCCGACGCCGTGAAGGACGCCATCAACAAGGTGTTCTCCGGAACCGGCGTGCAGATCACTGCCGCGCTGGCCTCGGAAGCATCGGAGATCAAGAAGTCGCTGGAGAACCCGCAGCTTCCTGCTCTCATCGGGGTGGCCAATCGCGACCAGATGCTCAAGAAGCTGGGCGTGGCGGTTCCCGCGACGTACCCGCGCCTCGAGACGAACGTCACGCGCTACATCCTCGGCGTCATCAGCCTCGAGGATCAGGCAGCCGGCACCGAGGAGCACGGCTACCTCGGCGCGCTGTACATGTTGGGCAGCCAGCTCACCTGGAATCAGCTCGGCAACACCGGCTACAGCACGCTGGGGCGCGACCGAGATCACCTCGTTCGCAGCCGCGGGTCCGCCGATCTCCCCCGGTACTGAGCTTCGGCTCATTCACAAGGACCCTCAGGAGTCCGCCATTTCATTCGTGAGATGACATCCTGAAAAGGCCTCCCCAGGAGCGGCATTCGTGCTGCACCAGGGGAGGCCTCTTTTCTTTTCAATCTTATTTTATGTATGGAAGACGAACTTTTTCAGCGAATAATTGCGTCGCCATACGGCGATACCCAGGGTCCCAGAACGTACTTTGACTATCTATCGCATCTCGATGAATATGCTGGTCATCGGCTCGCACGGCGTAATGACGTTCGTACCCTTTATGCAGCAACCTATATTGCAAAGCGTCTTGCTCTAACCTTCGTAAGGCGATGGTTCTTAGATTTCCGTTTTCTTCGTACGCCTTCGCAAGTTCCTGACGAACCATATGCATCTGCTGATCAGTCCCCACCCATACCGCATTATGAACAAGGTGACTCCACCCGTCGTCGGTGCCGTTTTCGGTATCGATAATATGCAATCCGTCTGGCGTTTGCTCAAGCCAAAGTTCATTTGGCAGGTCTTTGCCGAATATTTCTTGCAATCCTTTGCGCATTATTTCAGCTTGATGAACGCCTGGTTTAATGCACACCGAAAGGTCCATGTCGGAAATACCATCTTGTGCGTAGCCTTTTAATCGAGAACCAGCGACTATCAATAACGGATAAATCATTTCAGATAAAACCGGGTGAGCCTGTAGCTTTTCGACCATCTGGGCGAATGCCGGCGTAAATTCTTTTACATTTTCAGACAACGGACCGGTAAGACGGGGTATATCAACCCCTGTTTCATCAAGCACATCACGAGTTATAACGCCGGCGTGAAAAAGGTGACGGAGGGCAGTGACGCCGCGGTTTCTCACCGAATTACTTTCACTCTCAAGCTGTCGCTGCATCCAGGGCAGGTACTCGTCAATCGCCCTACCTTTCCTGCCCATTCGGGCAATCGCACGCAGAACAACTTGCGTGTCAAAGCTATTTTGACCATGCATAAATGCTTCTATATCTTCATGGCTGTTTACTTCCAAGGCGACACGGCGAGTTCGGGCATCTTCGTTGCGAGCGCTCAGCCACGTGCGTCGTTCTTCGCTTGAATCTGCATGCGTATTATTTGACGCGATTACCGCGCCCGGTCGCGTATCATCAAACGAGCTGCGAACCACGTCACTATTAGTGCCTTGGTATATGAACTGAATATCTTGCTGCGTAATTATATTCCGTTCCAGAAGCCATGGGCTGAGATGAGCGGCTTTGACAACCTGAGGCTGAGGTTCTCCGGAATAGAGGTCGCCTATATCGCCATCGACGAAGTCGGCCCGGTGATCGGGTTGCGGAAGGGTAGCCCACCAGGCATCCTTGAAGGCCTGCCGGTATGCCGACGGTCGGGTTGGTATCCACTCTTTCGGAACATACAGCACCGCTCGCTGCGATTCTTCGTTTCGTAGCAATTCAGTCAATTCGTACGTAGGGACGACGCCCCGGCTGCGAACTGCTTCAATTCCCTCCGCCAAAGGCGAAGTAACCACTTCATTCATAGGCGGTTCGGAAATGATAGCACCGAAAGATTCAGCATGGTCCATTATAATTATATTATACCATTTTTTATATAAAATTACAATTACTCTACCTATTAAAAATACCCTCTGAGAGGGTTGAAATGAAAAAAGGCCGAGGGCCGGAGTTATGCGCATTAGATACGCTGTACTCCGACTCCCGGCCGAGACCCTGTCGAACTGTGCAGCCGTCCTTGTCATCCCGCGTTGGCAGTTAACGAGGCGGCTTTCAGGATCCCATTCCACTAGCAATCCCAATGAAGGGGAAAGTGGATTTAGTGCCCGTCCGTAGAGGGGTCTTACTGCCATACACAGCAGGCAGTTGATGCGATTTCCTTTTAGCTTTAAGCTTCAAGCGTTAAGCATTCGGCGTTTCAGCATAGGGGCATATCAGCATTTAGGCATTCTGGGCACGATTTTGACCTTATTTTCGGCCATCATCCATTTTATATGCACCAGACCTTCTCCACTTGAGAAGTAAAAACATTATAGCACGAATATATATAAAAGTCAACACACTCTTCGTTTATCCCGCTCACGCTAGCGTGAAAGCCAAATTTATGCTACAATTACCTCTGTTATGGCTTCGAAGCTTCCTACAGTTGCGATTATTGGTCAAGCGAACGTCGGTAAGAGTTCGCTTTTTAATCGTTTCGTAAAAAGCAAACAAGCTATCGTTGCCCGCGAAGCGGGGACCACTCGTGACAATGTCATCGGCAAAGTAACGCACCTTAACCACACCTTCTGGATGGTTGATACCGCCGGGCTCAAAGACCCGAACGACGAATTCGAGGCGTCGATTCAAGAACAGATTACCGAAGCTGCCGAAGCCGCCGACGTCATTCTCGTCATGGTCGACGGTACGCAGTACGTCAGCGACGAAGATCGCATCGTGGCCAAGAAAGCTTTGAAAAGTAAAAAGCCGGTCATTCTATTAGTGAACAAGACCGACTTAGCCGGTGCATTGCCGAACGACGAATTCAAACGTCTCGGTATCCGTGAAATTATCCGCACCAGCGCCGAGCATAGCGTGGGCGTGCTCGAAACGCTCGATACCGTCACTGACCTTATCCCCGAAGCGACCGAACGGGAAGATACCGATGTTATTCGCGTTTCGCTGATAGGCCGCCCGAATGTCGGTAAAAGCAACTTATTCAATACCTTGGCAGGCAAGCAACAAGCGCTCGTCGCCAACATCGCCGGAACGACCCGCGATATCAATCGCGTAAAAATCAAATATAAAACCCAGGCGATCGAATTACTCGATACCGCCGGTATGCGTAAGCCGGGCAAGCAAGAAGTGGGTATCGAGAAATTCAGCGTCCTGCGCAGCCTACAAGCGATCGAAGAGAGCGACATTTGTTTCTTATTGATGGACGTCAACGAACTCAATACGCAGCTCGACCAGCGTTTAGCGGGTATTATCGACGAAGCCGGCAAGGGCCTGGTAATCGTCGTCAGCAAATGGGACAGCGTCGAAGGTAAGGATGCCTACACTCGCGATGCATTGGCACCGAAAATTTCTCGTACTTTCGATTTCATCCCTTGGGCACCGCTTATCTTCACGAGCAGCATTACCGGCCAAAACGTATCGAAATTGTTTGACCTTATTCTTGAAATTCACGAACGTCGCCAACAAGTACTCAAAACTCGCAAGTTGAACGACCTTCTCCAAACCACCGTCGCCAAGCACCCACCGGCAGGCCTGAAAAATACCCACCCTAAGCTGCGTTATATGGTACAAACCGATACATCGCCACCGTGGTTCGTTATTTATGGAAGTAATCTGAAATTCATCCACTGGAGCTATAAACGGCACTTGGAACGTGTGGTTCGTGAAAACTTTGATTTCACCGGTACCGCTATCCGCTTTAGCTTCCGCGACGAGAAACAAATCAAGGCAAACCGCGAAAAAGCCGCTGATGCCGCCCGCTTCGAGGCAACAAAAAAGCCGTCCGAAGACGACGAATAATATCGAGATGTTTCAAGTGCCTGAGACCTCATCTTTGCAGAGAGGCCCCAGGGCACGAGAAACGGATGAATCGATGGCTACTTCGGCGCGTTCTCTTCCTGAACACTCTTCTGCTCTTTCAGCAGAAGGCTTTGGAGATAGTGAGAGAACGACAGCGAGAGCGCGACCAAAGCCGCCTGAAAGCACACCAGCGGAGATGTATACGCCGAATCGCTGGCCAGAATCACCAGGAAGAGTGAAACTGTCAGGAGGAAAGCGCTCACGCACAGTACCATCTTGCTGAATTCACGCGCCTGCGCGACGAGGTGGTTCTCATCCGCATACCGCTTGATGGAAAGCGTACGCAGAGCGAAGCCCAAGGTCGCGATGGCTTGCAGCGCAAGCACTACGTAGAGGATCACTGTACCCATCGAATATATCCTTCCGGTTTCTGGAGTGCGGTTACTCGCCGCAGGGGAGTGGCTGAAGTTCGGTAGTGCAGAATCATCGAGACCGTCGTTCGAACGAACAGCGATGCGCATACGAGCACACCGAAGCACGAAACGAAAAACGTGATGCCGATGAGAGGAGTGAACTTGAATCCGTTGAACACGAGCCAGGCGACCAACGAGAACATCGTCAGCGCGTAGGGGGTCATCCACAGAAGCAAATACTTCCGCAGAACGGCTCTTTTCGCCGTCTTCTTGTCAACATTCCGAGTCTTGGCATACACCAAAATCTCGTGGGTGAGGTGACTGAAGTTGACCTTTCGGTCATACATATCATGCATCTGTACTACTCTGAACGATACGTGAAACGCTCCGCCGACGGCGAGCGTAACCAGCACAAGTACGCACGCAAAGATGCGTACATCAAAAGTTTCCATTTCATCCGTTTCTAAAAGGTTCGAGCTTTACTACCAAGGGCAAAACTAGTTATATATTATAGCATATTTACTATTATTTTTCAATGAGCTACAATGAATGCAGATATGAAACTTGTTTTTGCCCAAGGGAACCCCGGCTCACGTTATGCGCGCACACGGCATAACGCCGGTTTCATAGTGCTCGATACGTTGGCCGAGGCTGAAAAAAGCCCGTGGAAGCTTCAGGAAAAGTTCAAAGCCGAAATAGTTGAAATCACCCTCAATCAAGAAAAGGTGTTGCTCGTAAAACCCGCGTCGTTCTATAACGAAACCGGCCAAGTCGCTCGAGCATTGGTAGATTTTTATAAGCTCAACCCGGAGGAAGACGTTTTGGTGATTCATGATGAGCTTGCCTTACCGTTTGGTACCATCCGCGTACGCGAAAAGGGGAGTGACGCAGGTAATAATGGTATCAAAAGCCTGAACGCTCACCTAGGTGAACACTACAGCCGCATTCGCATTGGTATTTGGAACGAACGCCGCGACGTCATGGATGATGCCGATTTCGTATTAAGCGCTTTCACCGAAGAAGAAATGAAACAACTCCAGCATTTCATCGAAACAAAGATAATAAAACTGATCGAAGCATTCGTAAAAGATGAGCTCGAGCCGCTCAGTCAAAAAATCGATACGTAAAGAGCCCGCACGTAGAGTACGGGCTCTTTTTTCCAAATAAAAAAGCGCCAGGTAAGGGTGGGCATCACCTGGCGCCGTTTTACCCTTTAACCCACCCAGAATCATTCAGTGAAGCGTCGCGACCGATAAATATAATATGGAGCGCGCCTGATTGCATCTCGCAGAAAACAACCACTACTGTATAGTCACCAACGAACAATTCTTTAATCGGGAGTCCTTTCCTTTTGAAGGGAAGGGCGTTAAAGGGATTAGTAAACATGCAAGACTGTCGGGATGAATCCTGGCTTAGAAAGTGGAGGGTATTTACTTTAGAAGCGCCTTGCATGCTACCTAACATAAGCAGTACAATAAATTGCACTACCGTTAGAAATAGGGGGTATAAGGTGCTTGATAGGCGCAAGGCCGTATCAATCGTTTTTGATTATAGCACCTAGTTGACTTAGTGTCAATACTTATTTGAGGGTAAACATGAAAATAAGGAAAATCAATAGAAAAGGTATAGTAAACATAACCTTTTTATCACCCCTGTTACAGATCGCAAAAACACCGGAAGAATTGTTCATAAAAGGCACTTTGCTATCCGATCGGCCTCCCGTCGTGGCTATCGTCGGTACACGCCGGCCAAGCGCATATGGAAGGGAAGTCACTCAAACCCTTGCCGGCGATTTGGCTCGAAAAGGAGTCGTTGTCGTCAGTGGTCTGGCCATGGGCGTCGATACCATCGCGCATACGTCAGCGCTTGAAGCTGGAGGCAAGACCATTGCGGTACTGGCCCAAGGGCTTCATACGATTTACCCGGCTTCAAACAAAGGTTTAGCGGAGCGCATTGTTAAAAATGGCGCACTTATTACGGAGTATGATACCGGCGCCGAAGCAATGAAGCATCACTTTTTAGCACGTAACCGTTTAGTCAGCGGATTAGCAGATGCCGTCATCGTCACCGAAGCTGCCGACAAAAGCGGCACCTTTTCAACCGTGGCGCATGCGCTTGAACAGAACAAAGAAGTCTTTGCCGTTCCGGGGCCGATTACCAGCTTGCTTTCGGCCGGACCGAACCGATTAATTCAGCAAGGGGCGAGGGTAGCCTTGTCAGCCGATGACATACTCCAAGTTATCGCGCCGCATCTCATTGCCGGCCAAACTAAATTTGTTTTTGGCAATACACCGCTTGAGACCAAGATCATCGAATTGATACAAGGGGGCGTAAGAAACGGAGAAGAGTTGCAGAAGCAAGCCGGCGTTAGTTCAAGCGAATTCTTACAAGCACTCACGATGATGGAGCTTAACGGAACGATCAGGCCTTTGGGCGGAAATGGCACCTATACCTTCCCTACAAGGAAACATGGACAAACCGATCCGATCCGTCCTATAATATGAGCAACGGCTTGCCGGTGCACGCTGAATAACCCCTAGATGTAGAAGGGGTTATTTTAATGGCCAAGGGGATGAGATAGCCTTTTGCTAATGTAGTCAGCATAAGTCTCACCCCCATGCCATACATTATCTTTCAGCCGAAGCAGTTAGGCCAGTCGCCCTACGAGGAAAGGGTATAATGGAGGTACGCGTTAACGTGCCTGGACGTCCGAGCTTGTATGGGCTCGGATTTTCTTTTGGATCACCGGTGGCTCTACCTCTGTTAATATTGCGCTTAATCGAACGCTATACGCTTGACATAAACACGAGCGTTGCGCATACTAGTAACACAAGCATGCGCTTGCCAGCATTACGACAGTAGTCGTATGCTTGTACTTTCTACCTTTTGCCAAAGACAATTAACCAGCAGCAATGCTGGTTTTTTGTATCTACGGTTTTAGAAATTTAAACGGAAAACAAAAAGAGGGCTTCCACAAACAATGGTTTGGCCCTCAGCGAGTAACGCAACTTAGGGGTTATTTTACTAACTTTCTACCTTTTGCCAAAGTAGTCCAAGTCGATTAATCCGTTAAACTCCACGTTCGCCGCTCGAGCGGCTATGTGTTGTACTTATCAGTATACTCCTTAAACATTAGCTTTACAACATTTTTTTGAAAGTTTAATTTACTACATCTATTCTTAATACGCTATATGTAGCGTAGTTATCTTATGGTTTTCTAAAATAAGCACTAGAAAAAGTTTATTCTACCTCGGTCCACCCCTTACAAGTATTGCTCTAAGCTTAAAATAATGGTATAATAATACGCCGTATGTTGGACAAATACACCTTGAAGCAGTTCCACGCCGACTTTCCCGACGACCGGGCCTGCTTCGCGTGGCTCGTCGGGCACCTCTATCCGGAGGGCTTCTCCTGCGTATCCTGCGGTCCGACGAGGCACTACCGGGTGGGCGGACGGCGCGCCTACGCCTGCGGCAGGTGCGGACGCCACGCCTTCCCGCTCTCGGGAACCATCTTCCACGGCTCCACCACCGCCCTCACGGACTGGTTCTACGCCATATACGCCATGAGCTCGCACAAGTCCGGGTACAGCGCCGCCCAGTTGCAGCGCGACATAGGCGTGACCTACAAGACGGCCTGGCGCATGCTCCGGCTCATACGCGGTATGATGGCCGCCCCGGACGAGCCGTTCGGCAGGGAGATAGAGGTCGACGAGACCTACGTGCACGCCAACGTCTACAAGCGTTCCTCCGCGCGGGCGACCTACGGCCTCACGGGAAACCGGGCGGGCCAGGTGCTCTTCGGGATGGTGGAGCGCGACGGGAAGGCCAGGATATGGCACGTCAGGTCGGCCGGGACGCGGGTGCTCATCCCCCTGATCCGGGAGAACGTCGCGCCGAACGCGCTGGTGCACACCGACGGGTGGAAGCCCTACTCCCTGCTGAACAGGTACGGGTTCGAGCACAGGAGCACGAACCACTCCGCGGGGCAGTTCTACACGCCCGACAGCTACACCCAGAACGTGGAGAACCTGTGGTCGCACCTGAAGCGCGGGATAAAGGGCATCTACCGGCACGTCAGCTCCCAGCACCTGCAGCTCTACGCGAACGAATACGCCTGGAGGTATACCCGCAGGCGCAAGGGCGCATTGTTCTTCCATCTCTTACGAGAGACTAGGAAGGCTTCTTAACGACCTTCTTCAGCGTCCTGATGAAGTTCTTCTTCGTGGTACCCATATGGATACAGTATACCCTAATACGACTGAACGCACTGCTGATATGCGCTCGAAACATCTCCGAACTGCTGTCTGCATTTCGTAATCCACCGGGCGTATGCCGCGTCAGCGTCCGCTTCCCTTGATCTGGTCCCCTGGTAAACGACCGTATCTACCGGTTCCTTGCGCACGTCGGCGGGCTTCCATCCTGTCGAATCGGCGGTACATGTCTGCAGATACCCGTCGCTTCCCCGTACGGTACGGGTCTCGTCCGTATAGGAGTATGGCTGCTGCACGGTTCGCGAACCGTGAGGAAGAACAGACTTCGTACATACCGGAGCGACATAGCCGCCGGTTGTCGCCTTGCCCGGAACGCTCGTCGCGGGCGAAGGGATCCGGTCGGCATCCTGGTTCTGTGCCGGCGCGTCATTTTCGGCGGTAGGAGGCTGAGCTTCGTCGGTTTCACGCGCGGTATCCGCGGGCTTCCCCTCGGTCGGTGCGTGCTTCGTGTTCACGGCCTGTACCGACATGGCGACGATTACGACGATGAAAATGACCGCCAGCGATATGTGCGTGACGGACACGAAATGACGGTTGATGAATGCCTTGGTCTTCAATGGTATAAGTTCCTTGCCTAAATAAAATGGACAGCCATCGCTGGCTGTCTAGACCTTTCAAGCAGGGATCAAATCCTAACTAACGCAAATGGCTGCCCATTCTAAGTTAGGAAAATAAAAAAGCCCTGCAACAAATTTGAAAAATCTAGACAGGGATATTATAGCATAAACTATCGCACGGTATTGACCTGTGGATAAATATATGATAATATGAGAGTACTCGCCCCGCATGATGAATGCGGGGTTTTTGCCTCCCTAGGTTTTTATGCTTCTTGTTTTTACGGACTTATGATTGTAAATATCTATGATAGTTACGTCATGTTCGGGTACGTTTGGCATGGGTGTTAACCTGGAGAACATACCTTTGTAATCAATGATCAATTTTTTCCTCGCCTGGAAAGCGAATAACGCAGAATATCTGTTTGCAAATGCGCAATAATGAAAGTATTTTCCCATTTTTCTGATGATGCTCACGGGGTAGCTAAAATCGGCATCACCTGCGAAAAGAATGTAATCGGTGTACTCTCCGTTATGGGCATCGTTTACCATGTCGATACCGAGTTGCATATCAACCGTTTTTTCCTGGCCTTTTTTGATATAACCTTTTCCGAAATGAACGTTGGGTAATTTTGCTGAGTTCATGAACTCAGCTTGACCCTTGATGCTTTCAATGTCGCCTACCTTGGTTGCTTCTGTGATTCCTCTGTACGACCCATAGACCTTGAACTTGTCTATTCCTCCGAATCGTTCATCTAAGATTGGCATAAGAGTTGAGAAATCAATGTATACTCCAGGGTCGAAAATTTCACCTATGCCACCGTATAGATTCGATAAATCTATGTACATGCACCTCTTGGTTGGCTGTTTCTCATTCATATCCTTATTATAAGCCGCGCCTCAGCTTATGTCTGCAGTAAAAAGAATGGCCAAAAAAGTTTCATAACTCAAAACTTAACCGCCCCCTTCCTTGTCCGTGGGGGAGAATTGCCGCGGAAATATGTGGACAATATAAGCTTTTTATTGTATAACGTAAGTAAGCGTTGCAGTCCTCGCGTGAAAATGATCATTCATCGCGCAAAGGCTCCGCAAGAGACTTTCGCACATCGACAGATTGGAGCGGTATGAGCAATCAGCGACTTTCGCTGGAAGACTTTGGCCTCGGACTCATGGCCGGGCTCATCTCAAAGAGCGTTGACCTAGTGAATGAAGATCGACGCACCGTACACCCGGCGTTCATCGCGGCTTACAAAGTTTTGCGCGAAGAGCTGGGCGAAGGTGCTATCGGCTTCGAACTGAAGGCTGACGCTTCGGGAGGAAAAAGTAGTGGAGTGGAACGGATTCTACGGCTCTGGAAACAGGGCTACCTCGTTCCGGCACGAACACCCGGCACCTTCTTCTTCGTCATGAGCCCTACCGATGCGCAACGGCGTCTGGCGAGGATTCCTGGAGGAAGAGAATTGTTCCTGAAGGCAACGAATGCGTTCCTGAAGGTATATCGTTCACGATAAGCACCACAAGTCCAGCCCGGGCCGCCACGAAAGTGGCGGCCCTTAACCTACGCACATCATACTTATTGTATGATAGTACCAAGCGGACCTCGCACCTCGACAGATCGGAGCATCATGACAACCAAAACGAGATTGACATTGCAAGATTTCGGCGTAGGCCTATTGGCCGGACTCCACGAGCATGGTATCCATATCATCGACGATCGCGACGAGCAGCGTCTCCATGAATGTTTCCTGGAAGCGTTCAAGATCGTGGAAAAGCGGCTCGGAAAAGAAAACCTGCGCTTCGTTATCATTCTGAACCAGTTCCACGGCACCAGTGGAGATGTTCTCCAGATCTTCAGCTACTGGCAGGGTAACCTCGCTACGCTTGATTCACCGGGTACTACCTGGAGATCTCGCATGACGGATCAATGGGCTGAACGCTTGTTTTTTGAACTGCCTGGCGGCCGCGAACTGTACGTCGAAGCCGCCAACGCCTTCATGAAGCATCGTTTGGGCTATTGAGTACGAATTTCCGTCCCGGGCCGCCGCACTACGTGGCGGCCCCTTAACTTTCCGGGTGGTTTACAAACCTCTCCAATTTGTATAAAGTAACGCCTTGTGTTTAGCTAATAGGCGTTTGTCACATAAAAATATAAGCATTAGTGCGTACAATAGATATATATGAGTAAGAATTTAGTAATCGTCGAGTCCCCAGCCAAAGCAAAAACTATCGAGAAATATCTCGGCAGTGATTTTACCGTGCTCTCCAGCGTTGGGCATATTCGTTCAATCGCTAAAAAGACCAAAGATGGTACGCCGCCTATCGACGTAAAAAACGATTTCAAAACAGTCTATGAAATCGATACCGAAAAGAAAAAAACGATCACCGAACTGAAAAAAGCCACCAAAGCCGCCGAGCAGGTATGGTTGGCAACCGATGAAGACCGCGAAGGCGAGGCGATTGCTTGGCACCTTTGCGAAGTGCTCGGCCTCGACCCTGAAAAGACGAAACGTATCGTTTTCCACGAAATTACCAAATCCGCCATCGAAGAAGCGGTTAAAAGCCCACGTACCGTCGATATGGAACTAGTACAAGCCCAGCAAGCCCGCCAGATTCTCGACCGCCTGGTAGGGTTCGAGTTAAGCCCGGTCATTTGGCAAAAAGTCCCTGGTGGTAAATCTGCCGGGCGAGTACAATCTCCAGCTGTTAAATTGCTCGTTGAGCGCGAACGGGAAATACAAGCCTTCGAAGGCTCGTTTCAATTTAAGGTAACGGCTGAGTTCACACATGATGGCGCAACCGTCAAAGCCGAACTTCCGCAACGTTTCGATACCGAAGAGGAAGCTCAAGCATTTCTCGATTCGTTAAAAAACGCCACCTTTAGCGTTTCGAACGTCACTACCAGCCCTGGTACCCGTAGCCCAGGTGCACCATTCACCACCAGTACCTTACAACAAGAAGCCAACAGTAAGCTCGGTTTCGGTGCCCGCGCAACCATGAGCAGCGCCCAAAAGCTGTACCAAGAAGGTAAAATTACCTACATGCGTACTGACTCCAATACCTTGAGCGGCCAAGCCATCGCCGCCGCGGCCAGTTACATCAAGAGTCGTTACGGCGAAGAATATTCTCAAGTTCGCCAGTTCAAAACCAAATCTTCAAGCGCCCAGGAAGCTCACGAAGCTATCCGACCTACCGACATGGCAGCAGAAAAGGGAAGCTCAAACGATTACGACCAACGACTCTACGACCTCATCCGTCGCCGTACCTTAGCCAGCCAAATGGCACCGGCCAAGCTTGAGAAGACAGTCGTCACCATCGCTATCAGTAGCTCAAACCTATCCTTCGAAGCGAAGGGTGAAGTGATCATTTTCGATGGTTTCTTAAAAGTATACGGTGCAAGTAAAAAAGATCCGGAAATCCTGCCAGCAATGGCTTCAGGTGATCAACTCGCTCTCGACCAAGCGACCGCCCGCCAAACGTTTACCCGCCCACCTGCACGCTATACCGAAGGTTCGCTGGTGAAAAAACTTGAAGAGCTTGGAATCGGCCGGCCATCGACCTACGCCACCATCATTAATACCATCCAGGTACGCGACTACGTTGAAAAAGGTGAGGGTGAAGGCTTGGAACGTGATGTCATTACATTAGGTGTTACCCCGGGTAATGATGTTGTTCGCGAAATCGTACAAGAGAAAACCGGTGCCGACCGCGGCAAACTGGTTCCGACCGCTATCGGTATGATGATGAGCGATTTCTTAAACGAGCATTTCGACCAAATCGTCGATTACGGCTTCACGGCCAACGTAGAGCAAGACTTCGACCAAATCGCCACCGGCGCATTAGCGCGTAACGTCATGCTTGAAAAATTCTATCAGCCATTCCATAAACTCGTGGAAGGTGCCGGCGACATCGACCGCTCGAAGGTAGCTCAATCTACTCCAGTAGGTACCGACCCAAAAACCGGGAAAATGATTTACGCTCGTTTCGGTCGTTTTGGCCCCATGTTGCAACTTGGTGACACTGAAGGTGAAGAAAAACCACAATTCGCTCCAATGCCAAAAGGCTTGCGCATCGATACCGTTACCCTTGAAGACGCTTTGAAAGCGTTCAAGCTTCCCCGACTCGTCGGTCAAACCAAAGAAGGTGAAGATATCAAAGCCAATATCGGTCGCTTCGGTCCCTACATTCAAGTAGGGAAGTTATTCGTCAGCATCAAACCGCTCGATCCCCACGAAGTGACCCTCGAACAAGCACTTGAATTATACGCCGAAAAACTCAAATCCGAGGCGGAAAAGAACATTGCCGACTTTGGTGATGGCATCAAAGTACTCAATGGTCGCTACGGTCCGTATATTACCGACGGCAAGAAGAACGCAAAAATCCCTAAAGACACTGAGCCGAAAGAGATCACTCACGAACAAGCCAAGCAAATGCTGGCCGATGCGCCGGCCGCTAAGGGTCGTTTCGCCAAACGTAAAGCTTCAGCAAAAAAGACGGCTGCCAAAAAAGCCAAAAAATAAGCACTTAACGCTTACGCTTATTGACTTTTTATCAATTTTATGCTAATATAGGCGTGCGATGTACATAAAGTACTTCTGCTCCTTAACGCTTTAATCTTTCAACTACCCGCACTGTGGATCTGACCGATTCACCCGTCTTACAGGAGAGTTCATGAGTCTCAGAAAAGCCATACTGCCCATCATCGGAGCGGTCGGCCTGCTCCTCAGCCTCACGGGCTGCAACGGTTCATCCAACACACCCAGTGTGACGTATACGGAGACGCCCAGCGCGACGGTCTACGTCGATACGTCGACTGGCAAGATCACCAAGTACGTCGACTCGTTCTACGGAGACCTCTTCGAAGAAGGCTTCTCGTCGAAAGACAAGAAGGTCAACGAAGTCGATCACCCGGCCTTGTCGTACGACCGGAACATCGGCAGTCACACGCTCACTTCGATCGTCGAAGTGGACGGAGTGCCCTACCCGGTAAACTCAACGCTCAAATGGGCGGTCGAGCCCTATTCCGATGCCTCGGTCACGATTTACAACAAGTACGTCGCCGAATCGTACAAAGACACCGTTGCGAACCTCGAGTGGAGTAGCGTGTGGATGCTTGCTCAGGAGTACATCAACGAGCAAATGTACGATGCGCTCAACGGCAATCAATTTCCGGCACCCGAGGTCACGACGACCGGCCGAACCCTCGTCGAGGGTGACGCCAAGATCATCGACGCCTGGAGAAGTGGAAAGCCTGCATGGCAAGCTCAGCAGGAACTCTTCGGCTCAGTCAGCGGCGAGACGTACTTCTATTCGTTTTTCTGCAGCAGTCACACACTGTCAATGAACAGCGATGCGTTGATGGAATCACTGGTTCCGTCAGACGAAGAGGATGCGAATCTCGTCGGCTTCTCGGTCACACTCGACAAGGAAACCATCTACGTCGAGACCGAGGAACCGTGCGGCATCGAGTTCTTCTCCCCTCGGAGCGACAAGTTCAACTCGAACGAACAGCCGCCACCGCTCCCATCGGAAGGCTAATTCACCCCTTTAGGTAGTATGAAAGGACTAAGTATCAAGGAAAAGGACGACCACTCAGGCCGTCCTTTTTTCTTTTATACGAACTATTTATTTATCCACCTATACCACATAAATTTCGTAAGAAAAGTGCCATAACACTATTTACATTGCATGTCTATTTCATGCTATAATGAATTAATCATAGAGATTCTTTGACATATATTGTATAATCTTATATAATGATACTCAATAAGAGCAAAAAACTGATCCTGTGGTGTGGCGGGAAGAAAGATAGAGCACATGACCGAAACTGCTACCGAAACTAAACAACTCGACCTGAAAACAGGTGTGAGTGACATCATCGCCCTGATTGATCAAGAGCGTGAACGCGAGATTATTACTCGTCGTTTCGGCCTGTACGACCGCCGTGAAACACTTGAACAAATCGGCGAGCTCCTGGGCATTACTCGTGAACGTGTTCGTCAACTTGAAAAAGCGATTCTTATTCGCCTTAAAATCGCCGCCGAAGATGGCAAAACCGATGCAGTTGCTCAGCTCGAAAAAGTATTCATCCGTACCCTCAGCGAAAATGGCCGTGCCGCTCGCACCCAAGACCTCGCCGACACTATCTATGGCAAAGCCACCAACCAACAAGAACGTGCTCACGTTGCGTTTATCGCCACTTTGGCTCCAGGCCTTACGACCCTCGACGAAAACGATAACTACTACCAAGCAGTCGCCATCGCCGATTACGGTGACGAAAAGAAACTCAAGGGTCGTGTTGACGAAATTGTCGCCACTGTCAAAGAAGCCAAGGAACCACAAACGGTCGACCAGCTTTTCGACAAATTAAGCTACGAACACCCTTCACAGGTAAGCGCCCTTGCCAGCATCAGCAAGCAACTAGCTCACCTAAAAGACTCATGGGGTCTTACCAAATGGCCGACCGTCAACCCTAAGAATATTCGTGACAAAATTTACGTTATTCTTGCCGACAACAAAAAGCCTATGCACTTTTCCGACATCGCGAAATCGATCAAAGGAAGTACCTTCAAGCGAAAAGATGTCACCACACAGGCTATCCATAACGAGCTCATCAAAGACAAGCGCTTCGTACTTATCGGCCGCGGTATTTACGCCCTCGACAACTGGGGTTACAGCAAGGGAACTGTCAGCGACATTATTTCGAGCGTGCTCAAAGACGCCAAAGAGCCGCTTCACCGCGACGAAATCGTGAAACGCGTTCTAAAAAGCCGTCAAGTAAAAGAAACGACCATTCTTTTGAACCTACAAAGCAAGTCACAGTTCAAGCGCGTCGCAAAAGCAACGTACGTACTAGCCGACGAAGCCTAGTTCGATACTCATTCTACGATGGAAGCCTTGCGAAGGGCTTCCATTATATATGAGAGAAATAAGCCATTGTATTGCATTTTTTAGTTAAATATGCTATAATAAATACATATCAAAACGCTCATGTTGCCTTATGCAATCAGAGGTGAGAGAATAGAAACAATCATGGAAATTATCGGCGCCTTCTTTTCAATTTTGCTGCAATGGTACGTGTGGTTACCAATTGTTCTGGTGCTCGCATACCTTTCTTGGCGTAACTATAAAAAAGCCGAAGTCATCAATAATATGGATGGCGTATTGCTGATCCTTGAAATTCCCAAGACCAACGACAAAAAAGAGTTGGCCGCCGAACAAATGTTCGCCAGCCTTCATGGTATTTTGCGCGATAAGCAAGAGTTGAAAGAAAACGGGGGAGTGCAAGAGCACCTCAGTTTTGAGTTTGCTTCAGTAAACGGGCAAATCCGGTTTTACGTATGGGTACCAAAGCAGCTACGTAGTTTCGTAGAAGGTCAAATTTACTCACAGTATCCAACCGTACAAATTCGCCAAGCCGACGAAGATTACGTCGCTCATGAGCGCGAGCACAGTGTCGTGTACACCACCGACATCACTTTGACCGAGAACGACTTCCTCCCGATCAAATCGTTTCAAAGCTTCGAAGTCGACCCGTTAGCCGGTATTACCGGAACCCTTGCTAAACTGGAAGCAACGGGTGAAGAAATTTGGGTACAAATATTAGCACGGCCTATCGCTGACGACTGGCACAAGCAAACCAGCAAGTGGGCGAGCGACGTACGAAACGGCAAAAGCAGCACGCTGAAAAGTGGTTTGTCATTCTTGCCGCAAGTATTAGAAGCCCTATGGAAACCACCTGAGCCTGGCACTGGCGGCTCAACGACCATCAAAGAGCTCAGCGACCGTGATAAAACGCGTATTTCCGAAGCAGAAACGAAAGCGACCAAACTTGGCTACCAAGTAAAAATTCGCATCGCTTACTTAGGTGACAGTACCGTGAACGCTCGCCAGCAAATGCAGGCGATCGTCGGTACCTTCAAACAGTTCAACAGTACAAACCTGAACGGCTTCAAATCAAGCAATACCAGCTTCAAGAAAGAAGATTTAGCTCCGTACCGCCAACGTACCTTCGGAAGTAACGGTTTCATTCTTAACATCGAAGAGCTTGCCAGCGTCTACCACTTGCCGCACACCAGCGTGGAAACACCGAATATCGTATGGGCCACGTCCAAAACCGCCGAACCACCAGCCAAGCTGCCTATCATTACCGGTGACCCGGCGACCGACGAAAATATCAGCGCTTTCGGGTTGACCAACTTCCGAGGTATCAACCACCAATTCGGCATGCTTCGGAGCGACCGTTCCCGTCACGTCTACATCATCGGGCAAACCGGTGCGGGTAAATCTGGGTTGCTCGAACTTTTTGCGTTAAGTGATATCTTCCATGGCCATGGCTATGCCATCATCGACCCGCACGGTGACTTCGCAGTCAACAACATGCGGTTCATCCCTGGCAGCCGTATGCAAGACGTCGTTTACTTCAACCCTGCCGATACCGCCTTTCCACTTGGGTTCAACCCGTTAGAGGTTACGAACCCCGAGCAAAAGAGCAACATTAGCTCGGAAGTGATCGGCGTGTTGAAACGTATGTTCGGCGAAAGCTGGGGGCCACGTTTGGAGTATATTCTTCGTTACACCATCCTTGCGTTGCTTGATCGCCCGACCACGACCATGCTCGATATCACCCGTATGCTCACCGACAAAAAGTTCCGCAAGGAAACCTTGGCGTATTGTACCGATACCGTCGTATTACAGTTCTGGAACGTCGAATTTGCCAGCTGGAACGATAAGTTCCAGGCCGAAGCAATCGCTCCTGTACTCAACAAGGTCGGTGCCTTCACCGCCAACCCGACCATTCGTAACATTATCGGGCAACCGAAATCGACGTTCAATATTCGTCAAATCATGGACGAAGGCAAAATCCTCATCGTTAACCTGTCGAAGGGTCTCATCGGGGAAGACAACGCTTCGATTCTCGGTTCGTTCTTAGTGACCAAAATACAGCTGGCCGCGATGAGCCGAAGCGACATTCCAAACATTGCCGACCGACGTCCGTTCTACCTGTACGTGGACGAATTTCAAAACTTTGCCACCGATTCGTTCGCGACGATTCTGTCTGAAGCCCGTAAATACGCCCTGAACCTTACCGTAGCTAACCAATATATCTCACAAATGACCGACACCGTCCGTGATGCCGTCTTTGGTAACGTCGGTACGATGATCTCGTTCCGTGTTTCCGCTGATGACGCGCCGATTCTTTCCAAGCAATTCGAACCCCAGTTCGAACCGACCGATTTGCTGCAAATGCACAACCGTCACTTTATCGTGAACATGGTAGTCGGGGGAGAGAAGACCCCGGCCTTCAGCGCGACCACTCTCACGTTACCACCGGAACAAATCGATAACACCGGTCATATCATTGAAAACACCCGTCGTCTGTATAGTCGTAGCCGTTCTGAAGTAGAACAAGAAATCAGCGCTGTCGTCCAGGCACAAATGAACACGCAGAGCCAAGGCAGCGACGCTCCATCAAACGGTAGCCGCCCTCAGCAACCACAATCTCAAGCCCAAGCAAAGCAATGGCCAATCGATGCGGGGGCGAAAGCCGTCGAAGCAGTCGTAGCTAGCCCTGAACCAGTTGCAGTCCAAAACACCCAGTCGCAGCCACAAACGGCCTTCGGAAGCGAAGGTGATGCACCCGTGAAGAAAAAGCGAAAGCGAACTCGTAAGCGGAAACCAGCCGGCGCCGGTGCCGGAACGTCAAACCCACCTGCTCAGTCATAGCGGCAAAATAACTTACGCTTGAAAACGTCGGTTTTTACCACTACAATACCGGTATGTTCTCTGAGTACACTACCGAGTATGAAGATTCTTCTATTACTGCTGCTACGCAAAGCATGGAGTACGCTATACGTTCAGTCGATACGGTCACTGAGTATATTGATTCGATCCAAGAAGCATATCGCCAGCAACCAGATGGTGACGTGGAGCTCCGTCGTATGGTGCACGCCGCCCAACTTGTCGCTGATTGCGCACCGGATCAGTTAAGCACCAAAGCTCAAACGATCTATTACGGCGAACTACTTGGCATCGAGCTTATCAATACGCTCACAGCCGACACGGGAGTACTTTTCAAGACCGGTTTTGCCCAACGTTTTATGCGTACGCGGCTCGAAGCTGATCGTCCCGTCCATCGACAGTTTGAAACAACTGCGGAGCGATTAATGAGACGAATGAAGATGGCACATACGCTACAGTCCGATTTAACTTCACCGACCGGTCCTTATATTCTTGCGCCTCAGTTCGAACGCTTTGGAGGTTCAGTTGTGTCTCGATTGACAGAAGACCAGGAGCAACAAGAATATGCCATGATGGGGTATCGTTTGATCGTAACCGAAGCACTCAGCCCCTCCGTTCTCGAGACTACCCATGAAAAGCGAGATTTAGTACGAGATATCGGCAATAAAGCCTTAAGCAGCGGCGCTTCGATATTTGACCTGGAGAAGAGTTACATACCCAGTGATGCCGAGTTAGAAGACATCGTCAGCGAGCCGGATGACTTGGAATGGAAACCTATTCCTTTTGTTCCAGAAACACTTTCTCATAAATATTATAACGGGGAAACGACAGTTCACTATGCACCAGGCGCATTAGTACAAACGAAAGCTTCTATCGACTTTGAAATACAACAGAGCCTTAATGAGTTCAATGAGTATTACGGACTCCTCGAAACAGACGATCTTATCCGAGTAAAAGGGGACCTTTACGCCCGGTTCAACAAGCAAAACGGTGACGTAGCCCTCAGAAAATTCACCCCGTCTTCAGAATTACGCGGTACGTTCGATAGCATACAGCTTGTGGAAGCACCGTCTAATCGCAGCTTGCAAAACCAGTTGGTGGAGCCGCAACTCAACCGTATCGGTGCCAACAAACGACTGCTTCAAACCGTCGCAATTCGGTTGAAAAATCCCATCGAGCTCTACCGACTGAAAAGGGGAGGGAAAGTGCTTTACCATCACTTGGGAGAAACGATCGATATACCTCTTCATTATAGTGACGTAGCTTTTAGCCGTCTCCAAGTCGAAGACCTTGAGAATAGCTTTTAGACTTGCTATACTTACCGGGTAACTAACAAATCGCATATCCAGAGTGCAGCGAGAGATCTAGCTCGACGACCTGCCGGCAACCAGTCGCATCAGCGAAAAAGGTGCCCCTTCTAGCCCCGTACGAACAGGGGAAAGATACAGTATACTCATACTCCTTCATCTTTCTGCGCGGGCGAAAAGATATGCAAAAGGAGTATTTTTTATGCCAACACGTATCTATCGAACCGCCGAAAGCGTTTCACCAAGACACCCGGACAAGTTGTGTGATCGAATATCCGACGCCATCCTTGACGCTCACTTACGCCAAGACCCCGATGCTCGCATCGCCGTCGACGTGGCCGGCGGCCACGGCACCGTATTCGTGACCGGAGAAGTGACCTCTAAAGCACAGGAAGTGGACATAGCAGCAATCGTACGTCATATAGCAGGCGACGTAGAAATAATCGAACGTATATCAGCCCAAAGCCCGGAAATCGCCCAAGGGGTCGACACCGGTGGCGCAGGAGACCAAGGCATCATGGTGGGGTACGCGACGAACGAAACACCTGAATACCTACCCCTGGAATACATATTAGCCCGGAAATTAAACGAATGTCTTTATGAAATCTGGCCATACGATGGAAAAACGCAAATTACCTTAGTAAATAGGGAAGTATCAGTTGTCGTGGCAAGTTTTCAGCATGCCCCACACGATGAGCTTCTGGCAGCGGTCGAACAATGGTTAGCCAATGAGCCGCTCGCAGTATCGTCCAAAAAAGTAACCATACATGCCAATCCGGCGGGCGACTGGGATATTGGCGGCTTCGATGCCGACGCTGGCCTGACCGGCCGTAAACTGGCCGTCGATAATTACGGCCCACGCGTACCTTTCGGTGGGGGAGCATACAGTGGTAAGGATGCCTCCAAAGTAGACCGGTCAGGTGCGTACATGGCACGCACCATCGCGGTCGACTACCTCAAAGCTCGCGACGCAGAAGAAGTATACGTGTACTTGGCGTATGCGATTGGCTATCCGGAGCCAGTTGAAGCAACAGTCATTATTGACGGGATGCAAGAGAGGGTAGAAGGGTATGATCTTACGCCTAAGGGAATAATCGACGCGCTTGATTTACGAAAGCCACAATTCGAAGCCCGGGCTACCTACGGCCACTATTGATTCGGTGCGAAGAATAGTATACAATTCGCTGCACAGTTGTCGTTGACCGAGGTGGTCACACGCTGCGCTCATTCTAACTTCCCGCCCAAAGACCATCATACCTTTCAGAGGAGCCCACTATGAGCAATGCGTCTCACAACCCAAAAAGCATCGAGCTGGAACAAGCCAAGGCCCAGTGCAAGTTCCTTAAGCGTGCCTACAAGGAAGCGCGTAGTCGGTACGAGCAAACCGGAGAGAACGTCGACCTAACCATCGTTTTTCAACGGGGGCATCAGCTGATGGAAGCCCGTGAGAAAAAGTCCCGGCTGAAAAAATCCGTCAACAGCTCGAAAACCAGCGAATCGTCGTCATATTCGACCGCAGACCAGACGGCGTTGAGCAGCATCATGTACGGCGTGCCGAACTTCTTTCCGTCGGTGGCGGTCAGCGCTCGACTATTCTCACGTGCGGTAGTAATTCTGGTAGGAATAGTGATTGCTTTCGGTCTCTGTGTCACCATTGGGTGGTAGGGAAGTGAAACCGTACTGTTGCCTCGTACCCAAGTAGAAGAGCCTCCCGCCCTCCTTGGGTACGAGGCTTTTCTATTCGATAGGCCACAATTACGACAAACCGCTCATGCTCGCACGTACCACCAGAGTATGGTACACTACTGCCCACTATGGCACGATACGAACCATCATTCAATTTTTATACGAACGACGAATATCCCGTCGAATATCGTCACCGTATTCCTGACAATGAACTTCGAAACCGAGGTATCTACATGGCGTTATCGAGGATTGCGCAACGTGGAGCCGTCATTTTCCCCGTGCAAATCGAGACTTCACCGGTCACGAAGCCGGCTGACCGCACCAGCCCTTCGCTCATACCTGTGCGCATGTCCCTTCTCGACGGTGATTTTCGCCCAACGGCGACCATTCCGCACGACGGCACCGTACAGGATGGTATATGGGAAATGATTGGTAATCCCATTCCGGTGAAACACTCCAACGTCGTCCAAAGGCTTACGAGAGGCTACTTTTTACACCATATGCCAGACGCTTTATTTGCCGATGAAGTCGAAAAAGGTAAACGGTCTTAGAAATACTTTTAGGGGAGACCTAAAAGGGAACGTATTTGACAGATAAAAGTTAAGCCCGCCCCATCAGGAGCACCAAGCCAAGAGTAATCTTGGGGGCTCAACCTAAGGGCGGGTCACATAAATTTTAGTTGTATTATATTCCCGTCGCTTCTCACTACTTGGACGGCTCCGTCCTTTGCAATTTCGTCTTCGAGATATGACAGCGTTGCGATAGCTCTTCTCACGCCCTCTGTCTTCGTGATGTACTTCTGGGCGAGCATGTCCACTTGCTTGGCCGTCTCTTTGCTCATCAGAATATTCAAACGGACTACTTCATCTGCCATTTTGCTCCAATCGTCAAAAGAAAAGATTAATTATATTTTAACATATAGTTACAAAAATGTAAATTGCATAGAGGGGACTGCTTATCGTAAGATCACGCGCAATTATTTCCGAGTCCTTTTCAACAAAAAATGACCAGACAAAACGTTCTAAAAATTCTAGAACAAAAATAGAACATGCTTATAGTTAATGAGATTCGTAAAAATACTGAAACTTATATGTACTGATAACCATGCAGTGGCACCAGAAAGGAATCAAAGAGAATATGACAGGTGAGTGATAAATAAAGAACGTAAACTGTGGCAAAGTAGAGGATATAATTAGTATTACTTCACTATAAGTAGCAATAGACTTAACGTCGTACAATGTTTCTTTTACGTAACTCATATATACATAATAAGGTGAACTCACATACGTCTTATTTATACCCCGAAAGAGGAGTTATCCTTCTATTTGTCGTTGTCCTACCGATAACTATGTAGTATCAACATGTATTTATTACTTATGTCTACAAGGCTTCGCTTTACATAAAGCGTGTTGTCATTTATGTCATGATACACGTCTATATACCGAGTTATCCACACCGCGCGTCAACTATTTGCTTTTTTCGTGAAATGATTTTCTACTACTCTCCTACTGCCCTCCTACCCCATTATTTGACGTTTTAATATTTTGATATTAAAATATAGTTTTTTCACTATGTATGATTATAGAACAAAAATAGAACATCAAGTATACAAAGGGTAGGGGGATGAAGTACTAGATACACTTAGCAACCAAGACCTGTGGTTGCTAGAACGTGCTCTGCGGCCTTACTTATAGGCTGCGCGTCCACTTACTCGTACATCAATATACTCAGGGGTTTGGCCTTTGTTTTTCAAATGAGTTAACGCACGGGCCATATCTTCTACTTGCTCCCCTGCTCCCCTGTCGGTTGAAAGTTTGATTCGTGTCGGAATATCCTTAAGTTGTATATCAAGTTCACGGGTCATGCCTGCAGGCAAAATAGCTTGGGTGATGGTATATCCCCTCTCCCCTGCTTGTGCCACTACCCTTCCCAAAAAGCCGAGTAAGCGACTCCCGGCAACGGTCGTCCCTTCTTCGGGGCTAATACCACTTTCATCGATAATTTGTATGCCCGGAGAGTCGTAATAGTTCGTTTCGAATACCACGCCAGCTGCGTCGACATAATATTGGTTACCGTTAATTTGCCAACCGGCCACAGGCTGACGGAAGGTCACGGCGAATTGCGTATCGACAATATCCTTGACACCGCTCACTTCGATCGATTCGACTTCCGGCAACGTAGCGGCGACATATTCGCTTAAGGCCGTTTCGTTGAGCGCGAACCGTAACCGTTCGGCTGGGTGAAGGCCGAGGTAGGTATTGATCGCTTGCTCATAACTCTCACCTTTGAATGCCGAAGAGAGCTGTTTCGTCGACGATGTCACGCTTATCTGGGCCATGAGTTGGCTTAATAGCAAAGCCAGCAAAATAACAGCCACGATAACTATCGCGAATAGACCGCCAATTTTTCGCCGCTGAATCGTAAGGTGATGTACTTGGCTCCTCGGAGAATCGGCGATCGAATTACGCTGTACGCCACTTAGGGTTTGATTTCGGCGATAGTGCGTACTCGAACGTGGTTGCGGTTCGGCCTCGACATCGTCCATTCGCCGGCGGCGAGGAATATCGTTTTTAGTTTTCTTGGAGCCGAACGAAATCATGATTATGCTTTATTATAGCACCCACACCCCTATAAAGGTGAGGGGTATCTACTTTCGGGCCGCTAAAATCAGCTGGGCCATATCTTTTGCGGCGTCTGGTTTCGCAAAACTGGAAAAACGCCGAGCCATAGCCTGAGTTGCCTTTGGTTCATCGAGAAGCGTGCTGATTGCCTGAAAAAGAAGCTCAGGCTTTTCAACCATATCATCTTCAACCAACACTACCGCAACCTTAGCGTCTTCGTACACGGCCGCATTTTTGATTTGGTGCCCACCGGTCAAGGCGGCGTTTGGTACCAGAATGGTTGGCTTTGCCAAGGCGGCTAATTCGAGAATAGTAGTCGCACCGGCGCGGGTAACCACGATATCGGCCGCTCCTAACAGCTGTGGCATTTTATTCGTAAAGGCATGAAGCTGGAAGTGATCGCTATTTTTCGGCACTTTCGCCTTGAGCTCTTCGTATTGCCCTACCCCACTCATCAAAACGACTGAGGCTTTTTTTTGCACCTGTTTCAAAATACTCACGGCAGTATTATTCAAACGGCGAGCACCCAGGCCGCCCCCGGTAATAACTACTAATGGCTGGTCGGGGTTAATACCCCACTCTCTCTTCGCGTCCCATTGTTGGCTAGACGTATAAGGCTTAAAGTCGGTATTGATAGGTATACCCGTATACTTCGATTTGCTTTTCGGATAATGATAATATTCCAATGGCGCCCCTGTACCAATAGAGGTCGCCCAGCGAGAAAGGATGCGATTCGTAAGCCCCGGGTGAGCATCGGAGTCGTGGATTACCAAAGGTATCTTAAGCACATGCGCCGCCATACCGACCGGCAAACAGACATATCCGCCCTTGGTAAAAATGACATCCGGGCGCCACAGGATAAGTTTGAAGAGGCTCTGAACAAACCCGACACCGACCAAAAAAGCATCGCCTGCGTTCTTGATCATTAGCGAAGGCCATAAAAAGTGCTGCAAGAGCGTTAAGTGATGATAACGCCGTAACTTACCGGCAGTAATGGTATGCACCGCTACGGAATTATCGAAAGAAGCCATGATCGTTCGAGCTTGAGGGGCGAATTTCTTATCTACCCAAAAACGAAGCTCGACCTTGGGCTGTTTCGCTCGTAACTCCTTAAGAACTGCGACGACTGGCGTGACGTGCCCGCCCGAGCCCCCGCCGACTGCGAGAATCTTCATGCTCTTCCTCCTTTATACGTGATGGATGTACGGTGTAACGCGATAACTGATAGATAAAGCCGAGCGCTGCGGTTACGAAAATCATACTGGTACCACCGTAACTGAGAAGCGGTAACGTGATACCCGTCAGCGGGAAGATCCCTATCATCGCGGCTATATTAAGAATAACATGCGACCCGATCCACCCGAAGACACCGGCTGCAGCCAGTTTTAGGCGAATATCAACCAAATGATCCATCGCACCGAGCAAACGCATTAGGAGGGCTACGAACAAGGCCATGATCGCAACCAAACCTACGAAACCGAACATTTCTCCCATGACGGCAAAAATCGAGTCGTTCAAAGCTTCCGGCAGATACCCCGAGGCTTGCACGCTTTTACCGATGCCGACGCCGGCAAAACCACCTGAACCAATCGCAATTTTAGCATGTTGAATATGGTAGCTTTCATCATCACTGGTACTGGTGTTGTCACCTTGTAAGTAGGTCGCTACCCTTTCCATACGGTGCGGCGATGTCACGATCAATAACAAACCCGCTACCAGCAGTATCCCGAACAGCCCGACAATGAGCTTTTTGCTAATGCCGGCCACGAAAAGCATGGTAGCGACAATCGCGGTGATCGCAATACCAGTACCGAGGTCTTTTTGAATGACGATCACGATCAATAGCGCTAGGCCGGTGAGTATCCCGACCGGGACAAGTGTTTCTTTCAAGTTGTTAATCATGCCTTGTTTGTAACGAATGCCTAAGAAAACAGCGAGATACAGCAAGAGACCAAACTTCAGAATTTCAGCCGGTTGGATACTTCCTAGGGGCCCGAGGTTAAACCAACGAGTCGCACCGTTAGTGGCCTGAGCAATCCCCAATCCGGCCCAGCCGGCTATGGCGAGAAGCGCGCAGGCAATGAAGCCGGCAATCAATACTTTGCTCCCGTTTTTTAGCACCCATTCATAGGGTAAACGGGCCATCACGGCAAAAGCAGCTCCCGCCAGCAAGAAGCTGATGAACTGTTTCACGAAAAAGTAAGTATCAGAATATTCATAGCCAAAAACCGAGTTCAGTAAGTTAGCACGTTGCGGGCCGATAGCATACATCATCAACAGGCCTATCAGCATCAGAATCAGGCTGAATACGATGATCAGACGATCAGGGTGGTGCTTACGAACCACCTCTCCTCCATCGCCCCTATTACGACGTTGTCGCCACCCGGGTTGCATGCTAAATGTTGCCTCCGGCGAGCGCCAACATTACCCCGACGAACGAACAGACGGCAGCGATAATCCAAAACCGCATCGTCACTTTAGTCTCAGGCCACCCGATGGCTTCAAGGTGGTGATGGATAGGTGCCGAAATAAACACCTTACGTTTGAATACTCGTTTGCTGAAGATTTGGATTAAGCTTGAACCCGCTTCGACTACGAACACCAAACCGATAATCGGAAGGATGAACAATGAATCGGTCAGCATCGCCACGACACCGAGCGAAGTACCCAATGCAAAGCTGCCCACGTCACCCATAAAGAAACGTGCCGGGTAAATGTTAAACCACAGGTAGCTTAACAGTGCCCCTACGACCGTGAAGCAGAATCCGGCCATAATACCGTTACCTTGTAGCAAGGCGATGATACCAAAGCTACCGAACGCGATCGCTGCCAGCCCACCAGCAAGCCCATCGAGGCCATCGCTAATGTTTACCGCATTACCGGTCGCTACCACTACGAAAGCAAAGATCGGTATAATCAACCAGCCAAGTTCCCATGGCCCGATGAACGGCACATAAATACCGCTGATGCCAAGTTTTTGGAAGAAATACCAACCAAGCCCGACGCCAATCGCGGTAATCATCAAGAACTTTAAGTTCGAACGAAGCCCCGCCACGCCTTTACCACCACCGCGAATATTGATAATGTCATCAACTAACCCGACGATTGCCCCGCCGACCAATGCTGCCAACGGAAGCCACGTTTGCGCTTGGTCGAGGTTGAAAAAGAACGTGATCGTGACGATCGCCAACACGAATACCGCCCCCGCCATAGTCGGGATATTTCGCTTGAATTTGTCGGCGTGAAGTTTCGTAAATACCTTCAACAATTCACCGGTAGTACTTTCGGTACGTTGGCGTTTCCAAAACTTGTAGCGGTATGCTACGAACGTATAGATCGGTGTTAGGGCCATCGCCAAAATAAAGGCAGCCACACTAAGAATAAAACTTCTGACAAATTCGTTACTGAGTGAGCTTGTTACTACTTCCATGGTTATCCTTTTGGTTGAATCTTTAAATAATCGAGCATCCAGTTTGAGATATCGGTAAAAATTGGCAGTGCATCGCGGGCACCCTGCAGTTCTTTGTTGTCGCCAGATACCGACACCATTATGACATACTCAGGGGTTTCAGCACCACCATATCCCAGGTAGGTACCGATGGTTTCATTATTGCTGTAGACACCGTTTTTGATAACCTGCGAAGTACCAGTCTTACCACCGATGTTATACCCTTGCTTATCGGTACGCCCGAACGAAAGCGACCGTGCCGTTTGCATCATTTGTCGCATTTGCTCAGAGGTTGATGGGGTTACCACGCCCGATTGAACCGGCTGCGCTTCTGTATCTCTCTTGAATTCGCCGTTTACCATTTCACCGGCAATAACTGTTGGCTTGTAGTAATTGCCGCCATTGATCATGGCACTGAAGCCACCGCTCACCTGCACCATAGTTACGTCCAACCCTTGACCGAAAGACATATTTGAATACCGTACGGCATTTCCATCAGGGTCGTTTGGCGAGATAAGAATACCTTTCGCTTCGTTGGCCAGTTCAACACCCGTTAACTCCCCTAAACGGAAACGGTCATGAAAATATTCATACATCGTATCTCGAGCAGTGCGGTTGATTGACTTACCGTCACCTAACCGCTGCGCAACGGTCACGAAACCAGTGTTCAATGAGTAAGTCAAGGCGGTTTGGAAGGTAATATTGCCTGTGTGACCTTTCGTTGCATTACCAATAGTGCGGTCATCGATTTTGATCGAATCGGTATTGTAATAGGTATCAGCCGCCTTCACCACACCTTTGTCGATACCCGCTGCCATCGTAAACGTTTTTACGTCAGAGCCGGGTTCGTACGGAGCTGAGATCGTACCATTATTAAAGGCGGCGGCATCTTGCACCTCGAAGTATTTACCTGGATTGTAGGTCGGTAGGTTTGCCATCGCCATGACCTGGCCGTTGTTCGGGTTCATTACCAATACGCTTCCTGCCGTTGCGCCAGTTCGTTTCAGCCCATCTGCCAGTGCTTTTTCCGAATGTGACTGGACGTTACGGTCGAGTGACATCACAATATCTTTACCATCTTGAGCCGGTTCGCGGATATTACGGTCACCAATCGTCAACGGCACATCACTCACATCAGTCACCGTTTCAAGCCGCCCATCGATACCTTTTAAGGCATCGTTTTCATAGCCTTCGATACCATATTTACCTTCACCTTCGGTATCGACAAAGCCAAGCACTTGCGAAGCTAAGCTTTCTTCGGGATATACACGCTGCGACACGGCTTGGAAGCCAATCCCTTTCAGGCCGGCATCTTTGATTTTGTCAGCCTGTAAGCGAGTGACTTTGGTCGCTATAATTTGATAGCGAGTTTCGGTTTTCTTGATAAGATCTTCAAAGTTATCACGCACATTGCCCCCGGCAATCTGCTTCATGACACTGACGACCTTAGAACTGTCGGCAATTACCGCCGGGTCGACAAACACGGTATAGACAGTTTCGTTCAGTACCATCTTGACCGGAGTCGCACCGCTTAACGCATATATCTCCCCTCTTTTGGCAGGAATACGCTCACGTGTCATTTGTTCGGCGTGCGCCAGTTCGAGATAATGCCCATGCTGAATTACCTGCAAGTAAAATAAGCGAATCACAAAAATGGCCGCAATCCCGAGGATTACCGCCGCAAGTATTCGTGAACGACTGCCTTGGCGTAGTACTGATGGTTTCATACAAATTATTGTTGAACGTATTGCGTATCAGTCGATGTGGTCATTTCTTTGGCGACACTACTGTTCTTCACAGTTTCAAGTGCGGTCAAACGGGTGTTCTCAATTTCGAGTTCGCTTTTTTGTTGGTCGTATTCGGCAATTTGGCTATCGATTTTTTGCATCTCATAGTCATAACCGGTTGTGCGAGTCGCTTGAGTCACGTAAATGAGCCCGAGAACAATGATCATAAGCGCGACAAGAACAGTGTGCGCTACAGGGCCCAGCTTGATAGCTGAAACATAGCGAGTCGTGTTCTGGTTGCGAGACCAGTTCTGCTGACGTCGATTGACGTAATACGATGTTGATTGGTTTGACATTGTGGTGGATGAATTCTTTTTGTTTTTATGTGTTTGTTTTTGGCCCTCTAGTGGGCACATCGCATATACGCGATGCGCCCGAGGGAATGGGTACTATTTTACGCGGACTGAAACAACTTGTGTTTGGTCTGTGTATTGTACTGGGATGTGAATTGGCATGGTGTTTTGCCCTTTCGTTTTTTGTTTTATTTTTTCACGGCGACCCGAAGCTTTGCGCTTCGCGAACGCGGATTGTGAACATCGTCGGTGGCTCCGGAGACAGGCTTTTTCGTGATGATATCGAGTTCGGCTTCTAAACCAGAATCGAATTGGTCCTTGAAGAACCGTTTCACCAATCGATCCTCGAGGCTATGAAAGCTGATCACCCCTACTCTTCCCCCTTTGTTCAAAAGTCTTGGAAGCAGTGGCAAGGTTGCTTTTATTTGCCCGAGTTCGTCATTGACGGAAATGCGGAGCGCTTGAAAAGTACGCGTGGCCGGGTGGGTTTTCGCCCAACGTCCACGATGATTCGCTGCGATAAGTTCGGCGAGAGATTTCGTATCCGCAAATGGCCTTCCGGCAACGATTACTTCGGCGAGACGGTTGGCTAAGCTGTAAGGCTCATCACCGTAATCGTGGATGATCGATGCTAATTGCTTGACACTTGACTGGTTAATAAGCTCTGCGGCAGTAATGCCACGGCTTCTATCCATTCGCATGTCGAGCGGACCATTGTGCGAGAATGAAAACCCTCGTTCGCCCTGATCGAGCTGTGGTGACGACACCCCCAAATCGATCAGGATAACGTCGAATGTCTTGCCTTCTTCAGCCAGCTGCATCGCGGCAGCGGAAAAGTCGGAGTGCATCAAACGGACGCCCTTCGTTTCAAGTTCGGATAAATGCGCGATCGCATAATCGTCACGGTCAACTAAGACGCTTTCCTTGTAGTTACCAGTTTTATTCAAGATGACGGTAGCGTGCCCGGCATACCCTGCGGTCAAGTCGAGATACGACTCACCCGCTTCAGGCCGAAGCAGCGTTACCACGCTTTCAAGAAGAACTGGAACATGATGTGGTGGATGTTCTTTACTCATCTCCTCCATTATAACCTAAGTCATAGACGGAAGAGCGCAAGATATGGACGAGCCATATCTTGCTTCGATTCCTCGAAAGAGCGAAAAAATGAAGAACTTCATTTTGTTCGTTCTTTGCTCGGAATCTCTCAAGATCACCTATCCGATAGTGAAGCTGTTTGTTTTCGCAGGTGTGTTTGTTTTTGTAAAGTATGTGAACATACTTTTTGTAAAAGTCGTGATAGCAGATTATTGGGGGCGTCTTATAGACAGCTCATACCCTACTACTATCAATGTTGAGAGACTTATGTGTGAGGTGGAGTTTTGGGAGGTGTGTTTTTTTGGAACAAGGTACGTCGGCTTGTTTAATGTGTTGCCGATTCCCACGCCTCACTACCAGATAGTTGATCTCGAGAGTTTGTTTTCTCGTTTTAGATTGTTAAAGAACCGACGGTTAAAAAATTATTCGGAATCGCCTGGCAACAATCGCCAGTACGCGCCAGCTCGAACAGCTACGATGTCTCGTGTGATACCGGCAAAATCAAGAAGATGTTGCTCGATAGTCACGCGGCCCTGCTTTTGGTCGAGTTCGGCTTCGGTCTTACCACGGCGGAACTGTACGTTCACATCGGCAGTTTTCTCATCGAGAATACTACCAGTACTGAGCGCTGGTTCTACTTCTTGCTCCCATACCGATTTTGGGTAAAGGTGCAAATAGTCGCCGAATCCCCTGGTGAGTACAACGCCAGTAAGAAATTCTTCACGAAGCTCTGATGGTATCGTCAATCGACGTTTATCGTCGAGCTTTCGTTCAAAATAATCTATGCGAGCCACGTTGTTTCCTTTGGGGTGGTTTAGGTTATTTTTTAAATGTGTTGTTTGTCTTAGTGGGCTCTTTTTTCCACTGACCTAAATATACTACCCACAACTACCCACTACAACCCCCTTTTTTGACAATATTCATATAACCTGTCACTTTATCCACAGAACTGCGGATAACTTTTATGCTTAACAGATTGAGGTGTTATTTTACCGTGGTGGATAAATGCTGTTTTAAATACTGAATCGATTCTTCAAGGGTAGCCACGGCTCGTACATTCGGTAGAAGCTTCTGCATTTCGACAGTGCCCCCGATAGTGGCGTGCGTCACCCACTGCCCATATACATCGTCAGGAAGGTTTTCGAACGCAACCAATTTGTCGTCGTCTAGGGTTATGCAATCGACGCTATGGCCGCCAAATTCTATCGGTAGCTTGAACTTTCCATTCGGTAGCTTCCACGACGTGATGATATCCCCTTTTTTCGGCGAATCGGTAATAAGGTGCCGCTCAAGGTGCAGGCCGGCAAGTTTTAGCTTTATCATCTGATCACGTTTGGATCCGTAGGTTAAAATACCCACGCTCCATCCAGGTTGACTTTTGGCAAAGGCAATACGCTCGCTGGCACCGGGCAATAAAAGCTCGCTCGCAGGCACCGAGTAGTTCAACTGGTGTACGTATTCGTTCAAAGCATCATGCCCTATGTGCCCTGCAATATATTCAAATATAAAAAACGAGGTCTTTTCTTGTTTATGCCGAGCTGCTTCCGCAGTGATAGCTTCGGCTAAAGATGGGTCTTTACGGGCAATCAGGTCTTTGAGCGTCCGAGCCAGCTTGGAGGTATCAAGTAACGTTCTATCTAAATCAAGTATATGGAAAACGGTTTGGTTAGCTTTCATGCGAATGATATATATCGAGGATTAATTGAGCGACCGCTTCGGCGTCGTGACGTATCAATGAGCGTTTTCCAATCAGCGTATCAGCTTCGCTACTTGTCGCCATGACACCCAGGAAATTACCGCCGACTACTTCGTAGTGTTTTTTAGCTAGCACGTCAGTATCTGCTTCGGTAACATAGCCGCCCTCCTCTTTATAGCGCTGGGCAATTTCATCAGTCGGTGCTTCTTGGTTATATAAAACATAATCGAGGAACGGCATGCCAGCAAAACGTTCAATCTCACTGGCGTGGTCGCTGACGGTAAAGCCGTCGGTCTGACCATGTTTACTTACCAAATTGGCAACGTATATCTTTTTGGCTTTCGTGTTCCGGAGCGCCTCGCCAATACCATCGATCACCAATAGCGGACCAAGCGAAGTATATAAGTCACCTGGTGCGATTACGACGATATCAGCTTGTTCGATGGCCGTTATGGCCATCGGGTTAGGTGTCGCGTCGGGTGTCAGGCTTAACGTCGCTTGGCGTGGGTCGTTCGCAAAGTTACCCGCATCGATCACCCGCTCACCGTCAAGTATCAGGCTTTTGTCGGCCCATTCCATTTTGAGACGTACGTTATCAAGCGTCGCAGGAATGACTACTCCATTAATACGCAAAATTTCAGATGCGGTCTCAACGGCTTCGCTAAAATCACCGGTAATCTTTTCCAAAGCAGTCAAAAGAATGTTACCAAATGAATGGCCGCTGAACGTACCAGCGTCAAAACGGTATTCGAATAGATTACGAACTTTTGGCGAATCACTTAAGGCAACCAAACATTGTCGTACATCCCCAGGGGGCAAAGTACCTAATTCATCGCGTAATACACCAGTACTTCCCCCGTCATCAGCCATGCTTACGATAGCAGCGATTTGACCGGTATGTCGCTTTAAGGATGACAGCATCGTAAAACTGCCCGTTCCCCCACCGATAACAGCAATTTTTACTTCATTCTTCGAGAAAGGATCTTTCATACCTACATTGTACTCTTGTTTACGATATTACGTCTTCGCCGAAGTGTTTTTGCAGACGAATGGTAATCGAACCTTCGTGTCGTCCAAGACGTTTACTTAACTGCCCTACCGATTCGCCTTGTTGAAAATACTGCTTCAAATCGTTATCTTGATCATCTGTCCACGGCCTATAGGCGTTAGGATATGTTTCGCGCATTTTCTCAATCTTATCTGCCCAGTTACCGGTTGCTTTTGGTTTCGGTGCCGGAGCCTTTTCACGCTCGGTCGCTCTCTTCTCTAAATGAGCGAAGCGTTTTTTAGCTTCGACCGCCTTATCACGCAGACGCTCGTCGATACTCTTCGCTTCTTCGCTCACTTTCAAGGCCATTTGGTTGATACCGGTCAAATAGAGGTTGTTCACATTTTTTACTCGACTCAACGCGACATACCCCATTCCTTCGACGAACGCTTTTCGGAGGTCGATACGTGCGGCGTCCAAGGTCATACCCTGTGATTTATGAACGGTAATAGCCCATGCCAAGCGAATAGGTATCTGGGTAATACTTGCCCGTTTACGGTCACCGTCTCGAAGCTCCCAAGTATCGGGGGTCATCGAAACTTCTTTGCCATTTTTGAATTCAATGATCGGATAGTCCGTGTGCGGCTCAAACCCTACCACCGTACCGATACTTCCGTTCGCATATTTGCGTTCCGGGCTATTTTTCACCGCCATCACCAAAGCGCCAAGCTTAAGACGGAGCATCGAGGGAGCCAAGACGGAACGTTGTAAGTTTTCGACGTAGTTATCAGCACCTGTCGTCGTTTGCTGGTACGAAACCTCATCGCCTTCGAGCTGCTTCAACTTCGCCTCATTCATACTATCCACGTCGATGTTGACCGTGTGAAGCTCAGTGAGCTGCTCGAGCTCATCCGGGAATACCTCGGTACGAGCGAGTAACGTTTCGGCATGGTTACGGCGGACGTCACCAGCCCTAATGGCATTGAGGATATCGATGAGCACCTCATCGTCCTGACGGTGTTGCTCTTCAAGGTAACAAATAACCGGGTCGAGCTCGCGCCACACATTCGCGTTGACCACAAAGCTACCCGAACGAGAATCACCACGATTAATCGGCGGGAGCTGGAAAAAGTCTCCTGACATAATAATTTGAATACCGCCGAATGGTAGGTCGGGTTCCTTGCGCACCAAACGACAGGCTTCGTCTACCATATCGAGGCGAAAATCGTGGAGCATACTGATCTCATCGATAATCAATACGTCGGTCTTTTCGATAATTTCTCTGCGGCCTTTTGCGATATGATCCGCAAACCCTTGCGGAATATAATCGGTGACACCTATACCGGCCCAACTATGGATCGTCGTGCCGCCCAAGTGCGTCGCGGCTAAACCGGTAGTGGCCGTAACCGAAACGTGCTTACCTTCGTACTTCGCCAATTTGATAAATTGGTTCAATACATAGGTTTTACCGGCACCCGCCGGCCCCGTCAGCAACACACTCTCTCCCGAGAGCATAATCTCGAGTGCTAAAGATTGATTCATTGTATTTATTATATCCCGCGAAGATGAATTCTTATAGCGGCTTATGTCCTATTTTATCCACGAGGCGGTTCACCTTCAGGTTCGTCCAGAAGCTTTTTGCTTTTGATTTCGTACCGCTTACCGGTAATTTCGCTCGTGATGTAATCTTCGTTGATAAGGTTGACGAACATATTCAAGTCGTTACCGTCCATGATGATGATCGCGCCGGCATCGTCGGTCATGAGCTCAAGCTCCATCGTATCGGCGTACTCGATTGCTTGCTCTTGGCTGATCGCTCCGACTTCTAGCTTTTGTAGCTTACTGACAATTTGCTTTTTCTCCAAAACGAGTGATTGCAACGTCACCTCGCCCGGAAAACTTAATTTATAAAGCTTTTCGATTTCAGCTACCTTAGCATCTGCTAATAGTTGCTTTTTGTAATCATAATTAAATAGTCGTTCGAACTTGCTTTGGTTATAGATGAAGATATCACCGTTCACGATGAGCACTTGGTTGTCAGCAGGAACTTTCCATCCGAACTCGGGGGTGAACGGCTTGAATGTACCGTCAATGAATTCCCAGGCGGTCGCTCCTTGCAAGCCTGCGCTCACCTGCTTCACGATATAGAACACTCCCGTACCATCTTTACGGCTATACCGAGCAATGATACCCTTCATGCGCTTGAACTCATGTTCTTGTTCGCTGAACTCAACGATATCCGAACGTTCGTTTTCGATGAGGTGAATCAGCGTTTCGGCCCGGCCCACTTTGGCCAAATCGGTGCGGAGAATCGTATTTTCTTCGCTTTCCACCAATTCGTAATCACGTACTGTCAGGCCGGTACCGGCACCGAGTGTAATTTCGTTGATGGCATCGAATAAGAAAAGCGCCTTGGTTTGCACGTCCAGCTCATTGGCAATCTTGGTGGAATAAGGGGTGTAATTTCGATTGAACAAGAATACTTCGACATTCAAATCATTTTTGACTCCATCGGTTTGGTTAGCCCATGAAAAAATGTCCGTCGTATCATGATCATTGTTGGTCGTTTCTATTTTATCGACGTGTTCGGCCGTCTGCGAAGGTACGTTCACAGGCGCGAACTCTTTGATCGGAGCGTCAATATCAGGCACTTCTGAGGTATCGGTAATGTCGGGTGTATTTTCTTCGTCCATGTGTTTTTCCGTTTAAGCAACAGGTTTTATTGTAGGTGCAGGAGCTACGGCGGTCAACCACATAACCGGTTTATTCTTGAGGAATCGCAGCTTCAAGGGCCGATACGAACTCTTCCGCCCTATCGGTACTTCCACCTAAGGTAAGATCACCGAAGTCGATATATGCACGTTCACTGTAATCATTCCGGTTCATAATTTCGACGTGCGAAAGATGCTGGTTCTTATAATTTTCGAATAAGGTGGCGGTCATTTTTTCACCGACTCCACCGCTATAATAATACGTTCCTTTTGGATAATATCTATCATTTAGGCCAATGTCAGGCCTATGCATCACGAGTGACGTCAGCGGAAGCGCAGTTCCAATTCTGTCCTTCAAGGTTTGAACGCGGACGTTTTCGGCAGTACGCATCAGTTCCAGCTTCAAAGATGACCATAGCAAGGGCTTTAAACGCGTTCGAGGTGTCACGAGCGCCGAGACTGGACCGGCGTTTTCGTTGGTAAGGTTCTGTGAATTTCCATATGGGAGCCGTACCATACCTTCGGTGTCAAAATAAGCGATCCGGGTATGACTTTTCATTTTCGTAACCGCCCTCCACATTTCGGACTCCCACTTTGTACGAACGAGCGAATACACTCCGTCCCGCTTCCGTAATGACATACTGGTTATTTCATCGAATTCCTTTGGATAGCCTTGGCTCCATGTGGCCGACCAATGCGATGAAGTGAGTATCGATGCTGCCGGGCCACCATCTTGAAGACCGAGCTGCTCGACGATTTCATATACTTCTTGTTTTGCCTTTTGTTGGTATTCGGTATCGTATCGCTCATCAGTATAGCTGCCTATTTTTTCGTTCAGAGAATCGATCACAGCTCTTTCCTTCCTTTCCATAGGAATCGATAACTCGGTAAGTAGTGCTGCCGTCGTCGCTAAAGCTGATCGCAGTTCTTGTAAACCGACTTCCCGTCGAGATTCAAGCGAAGCGATTTCGGACAGGTCGGGGCGATACGGGCCCCCTTCCCCTAAAGAAGATCTCTCAGATAGCCCATTCAAAATTCTTCGGCTACTATACTCGGGTATACGGTCTTCAGAAAAGCTCATCGTGCCTCCTTGCCCACCCGATTATTATTGGCTAGTATAGCATGAAACACTAACTTGACGGAGCCTAAAGCCTCACGCCTTCGCGTGCCTTGTTCGCCCATTCGTCGGCCATTTCGTTGCCTTCATCACCTTCATGGCCACGCACCCAATTCAGTACTGCGTTCGAGTTTTGATACAGTGGATACGCTTCTTGGACGATATCGAGGTTCTTGATTTCACCACCTTTCTTCTTCCAGCCCTTTGCTTCCCAACCGGGAGCCCATTTCGTAATGACGTTGATCCAGAATTCACTGTCAGTATAAATTTCAGCTTCTTCGCCGTCCGCGTCTTTCAAAGCTGCGATGATCGCCTTGCCTTCCATACGAATATTGGTAGTGATACCCTCTTCGCTGCCAAGGACATGCGGCACTCCGTTTTTGATGACCGAGTAGCCACCAGGGCCTGGATTCGGGCTTGCGCTTCCATCAGTATAGTAAGTAATCATAGGTATCATTGTACCATTCGTGGCGGTCCACCCTAACGTTTTCGTAAGTCGACAATCCCACCCGAAAGCACGCCAAGCATACCTAAAATACGGCGAATGTGCTCTTGTCTTGGAAGAGCGCTGAATTCCATCGCTTCACTCAACTCCTTCTCTGCTAATAATGCGATGAACGAGTCATTGAAGTTTTTTATTTCACGTTTATATGCAGCTTTATTGAGCACTGGTAGAAGAAAAGGTTTACCCTCCAAAGAAGAGCCGTCGGCGATAGTCACGGGATCCCATGTCCTGCCACTCTCTGAATTTGTATATTCGGTTTCATGCACTGTGCTACCGTCAAGGCTATATGCATATGAAATTGAATAGTCATCGATTTCACCATATTGATCAATTTCATATAACACCTTTTGCGTTCGGTGAATTGCATATTTATCAAAACTGACCACATCAGATGAATCATCTTCATCGTCTTCCATGCTAAATAAAGCAGATGCAGATGCGCCAGCATCTTCCACGATTTCTTCTAGTACGTTATTAGGAATTTCTTCTTTCTCGATATGTTGCGTTGTTTCGCTTTGTAGTACGTAGAATGGTACGAGACCTTCTTCATACTCCATGTATCGCTTCACTGCTAGAAATGATAACGTTACCTCGCTTCCGACAGGTTGAGTATGTGTAGGTACTTCTCCTTCGCTATACTCGGCGGAATTCTCGTCATCCAAAGAATTCTTATTTTCCTCAGCTTTAGCTTCGACATCATACGTCGGATAAATTGATTCGACAATTGAACGAGTCAATTGCACTCGTTCAATCTCTTTTTGATCCCATGTACCGCCAGAAAGTGCGTTAGCCAAATGCCATGTTTCACTAGCTAAATGATCTGGCGCTCGATGACGCTTAGGTATGTTTGGAATTTTATTGAGGTTCATAGAATGAAGTATAAGGCGCCGTTACATCAACGCAAAGCAGAAGCTTATTCGGTTACTTCGATCCCATTCCAAAATGCGACGTAGTTTGAAAAGTCTTTCTTTACACGTTCTACCGAGCCTTCTTTAGGTTCTTCGTAATACCATGCGCCAAATTCGTTCACGTCGCCTGCTACGACCACGTCGTAGTAGCTCGCTTCACCCTTCCATACACAAGTAGTATGGTGGTCGCTTTCTTGAAAAAATTCCCAGTTCAAGTATTTAGGTGGGAAATACCAGTTTCCTTCGATACGGATCAACTCTTCTTTCGGTGCATCGGCTAAAATTTCGTTATTCCAGATTGCTTTCATGCATCTATTATACCAGTTCGTAAACTAAGATTACTTTCGTTGGCGAACAAGATGTTCGGAACGTGTGATAATCCGATCAGTGATTCCCGGTTGAATTAGTTCGGCTCTTCCTAAAATCAAAGGATGCGTATGCCAAAAATCCTCCCTTAGCATCAGCTTTTCTGCGTTGGTCATGTCAGGTAAATATTCAAGGGTTGCTTGCATGAGCGCATCGACGACCCGCTGCCACCTCTCCTCCATCGTTTCACTTATATTTTTAAGCTGCTCCAGGGGTGAGCCGACAGGTTTTTCCATGGCATCTATAATTCTTCGGGTTTTACGCGCGTTTGCTCGGTGGTGTCACGGTGCCGGATCGAAACGAGACCATCGGTTTCGAGCGTATCGAAATCAACGACCACGCAGTACGGGGTGCCGATTTCGTCTTGGCGGCGATACCTCTTACCGATGTTGCCGTTGTCATCCCACATGACAGCACCGTATTTCTTTTTGAGAATGTCGTATACTTCACGGGCTTTCGCGACCAGCTCAGGCTTGTTGCGTACCAACGGTGATACAGCAAAGCGCACCGGAGCGAGGTGTTCAGGAAGTCGCAAATAAGTGCGAGCTTCACCGTTTACTTCATCCTGCGTAAAAGCAGCGGTAAGCACGGCCATGAGGGCACGCTCGACACCAAATGATGGTTCGATGACATGCGGGACAAATTTTTCGTTGGTACCTTTGATGGTATATTCCATATTTTTACCGCTCACCCGCTGAATGTTGCCAAGATCAAAATCGGTTCGATAGGCCAAACCGAGTAACTCTTCGCGCCCGATCGGGAAATCAAATTCGAAGTCGATGGTTCGCTTGCTGTAGTGAGCTCGGTCATTCTCCGAGACTTCTAGTTCATGTACCATGTCATCCGGTAACCCAAGCGCTTGCGTCCACTTCCATACTTGCTGGCGCCAGTGTTCAAACGACTCTTCCCATGCAGCCGGATTTACGAAATATTCAATTTCCATTTGCTCGAATTCGCGAGAGCGGAAAATGAAGTCGCGGGGACTAATTTCGTTACGGAACGCCTTACCTTGCTGCGCCAACCCGAATGGGAGATCGGGATAAAAAGAGTCGAGCACGTTTTTGTAGTTCGTAAAAATCCCTTGCGCCGTTTCTGGGCGCAGATAACTAATGGACAGATCATCCGCTACGGGCCCCACGGTCGTCTTGAACATCATGTTGAAGGTACGTACCTCAGACAATTCGTTCCCGTTCGGGCTTTTCACGCCTTGCTCTTTGATGAGCGCGGTCATTTGGTCCAAGCTCAAGCCATCGACGGAATGACCGGCATCTTTAAGTAGATGATCGGCCCGAAAACGTTGTTTGGTTTCAAGGTCTTCCACGAGTGGGTCGGTAAACGTATCGACATGGCCACTTGCCTGCCATACTTTTTGGTTCATCAAAATGGCTGCGTCGACGCCGTACATATCTTCGCGTTGGTCGACGAACATATCCCACCATAGCTTCATGATGTTACGCTTGAGCTGCACACCTAATGGACCGAAATCCCATGTACCGCTGAGGCCGCCGTAAATATCTGAACCAGGGTAAATGAAGCCGCGGCGCTTAGCTAAACTGACAATCTCTTCCATGTTTGGGGTCGTACTCATAATTACCGTTCATTATAGCATGTCCCACCTCTTACGTATATTGACTTTTACTTATTTAGTTAGTATAATATACATAGTTCTTTTTCAATCTAAACCACCGAACAAAGGTACCTTCATGACCGAAGATCTGCAAGACAAGGAAATTGCCGAGGCGCTCGAAAAAGGGCACGATCTGCTTCAAAAAGGCAATTACAGAGAAGCGCTTTTGCAATTCGAGAAGGCTTCCACCCAAGACCCGATACGCCAAGAAGGCGTGCAAGGTCTGCAAATGGCCGGCGTTACGCTCCGTTTGATGCACTGGCTCGCTGGGGCGGCCGTGTATCTCTCAGAGGCCCTGAAGCAGGTCGACAGCATAGACGACGCTCGACTGAAGGCCGCTATTCACCGCGATCAAGGAGCCGTGTTTTACGAGCAAAGCCTCGTCTACAGGAAGCAGCATCCGGACGCCATCTCGCCCTATACGCCATTAGCTGACAACGCATTCATGACAAGCCTCGTTCTTCTGTATGAAGAACTTAAAAAAGACCTGAGTGAAGAAGAGTACGGACGTATCGAAGCGGAAATTGCCGTCACCAAGGGGTTTCGTGGCATGCTCTTTTTCGATATGCGCGTCCGGTACGATTACGCCGAAGCGAGATGGGCGCGTCAGCTCGTCGAACAGGCCGATTCGGACCTCCGGGCTCTGGGCGATGATTTCCAGGTCTATCAGTTGAACAACCTCATTCGACTGATGCGCGTGTCATACTTGGTCGATCGGTTCTCGTATCTCGATCGTGCGCTGACCCTGACGAATCGAACATCAGACTCGCCCGGTTCACGTAAACGCGTGTATGCGGCGATGTTCGGGAATCGAATTTACCGGCTTCTTTCGAAGCATGGGTAGTGGTAATAAATGAAAAAGAAACTTCCCTGCTGTCTTCGGATGGCAGGGACTTTTCTTATTCAAGCGCCGAATGTTCCCTGGCTACTCGTAAGCATTCCGGTAAAATAGCGCCTATTCCACCGATTTGTACCAATACTTTCAATGAACGAGTGGCTATCAGGCGTAATAATTTAACATGGTCGCTGGTGACTTCTCCGCTCTGTAATGGTCGTAACCCTTGTTCGCCCGAATCATAGCGATAATTCGTTTCAGCCGTCAAAGGCACCCCGTCGATATCAAGGTCGAGGTTCAGTTCTCGTCCCAACAATGCCGAGTAGCGCAGTAAGAACCAGGTTTCTATCAGTTCGAGTGGAATAGTAAGCGCATCAAGGGCCGCCAACACCTCGCCGAGTAAGTCGAACCATTCCGGTTCGTCCACCGTGTCACTTGCTTTGCTGGTCAATTTAATTGCGCGATACCCAAATTGCAGTCGGTCATAATCTTCTAGTATATGGCGGTAAAAATGCACAAGTTGAGCAGAAGTAAGTATACCTAGATCACCTTTACCTTCGCCTAGCACCACGTCGCTGACCGCGAAAAGTTCTATGCCGCCCGCCAATTTGCTTTTTTCCTTACGCACCCCCTTGGCCATGACGCTCCTCCGGCCATCAGGGGTAAGCAGCTGAAGAATACGGTCTGCCTCGCCGTAATTCGTCCGTCTTAGAACAATTGCACGGGTACGGTGCGTTCTCATTCGACGCTCCGTACGGCAGCTACCAGGTCATCGGGGTGCATTGTCGTTTTGTCAACGACCCGTTTTACCCCGTATTCCTTTAAGTTTTCAGCATCAAACTGGTCGGCTATGTTCGTGCACAGAACCACGGGTACGATCCCGGTGTCCGTATACGATTGGAGCTCATTTAACAACGCGAAAGCCGTCGAGCCGGCCAATAAGACATCGAGTACTATCACTTCAGGCTGGAAGCTATCTACCAATTCTATGGCCGCCGGCGCATGGGGCGCAACCTGCACGTCATATCCAGCTTTCAACAACACGCCCGCCTCAACTTCGGCCAACCATGCGTCATCTTCCACAAGCAATACCTTGGTCATAGAAAACTCAATTGGCGCGAGGCTTGCAATTCGACATAAAAAGTCGCCCCGTCTTTATGACGCACCGCTCCGATTCGGCCATTCATGGCATCGGCAAATTGGCTGGCGATAAATAACCCGAGGCCGCTACTTTCCGGTCGAGCGTGAATCGCTTGCGGCGCGGTATCAAGTTTCTTTTGCAACGTTCGCCACATATCGCTCGATAACGCTGGTCCAAAATCGCGGACGCCCACCCGAACGATACCGGACTTTTTAAATGCCTGAATTTGCAAATGCACCGCAGTTCCGGGTTGACTATAATGAAGCGCATTATCGCTGAAGCCTAATAAAATTCGTCGTAACAAATCACGGTTCGCCACTAGCAATAGTGGGTGTTTCCGGCCTTTCACCGCCACCGAACGTCCGTACGCCTTGAAGAGTGGCTGTAACTCGCTGACGACGTCACGACATAACTGGTCGGGGTTGATAGGTTCAAGCTGGAAGAGCGCCGAATCAAGCCGGGAGGCTTTCGTAAGGTCGCTGGTAAGGCGCAGGGCACGCTCGCTGGTAAGCACGGTTTGCTGCAATAAGCGCTGCCGTTCAGCATCCGTTAGCTGATCGTCGCCAAGCCGGAGGGCAAGTTGGCGCATCAACGCCAATGGCGCTTTTAATTCGTGCGCAGCCGCAATAAGCGGTGTCACTTCGTACCTTCCCTCGCCTCCATTCATACACCTAGTGTATCACCGTCGGAAGCCGTGAAGCAAAGACAAGCAGGATAAATTATTTGTTAAATGTAACAGTGTTGATAAGCGCGTTGAAATCTTCACGGAACGTTTCGGCATCACTACGGATAGTGACCGTTTTATCGCGGAGTTTGAAGATGACGGCCATGCCACGAATGTCGTCGGTAAAGTTACCTTCTAGCCGAGTTCCATCGGTACTATCAGCTTTAGCCGCGGTCGCCGTGAGCTTACCGCTTTGAACCAGCCGATTGTAAGTAGCGATGACGCGATCATAGTCTTTTTGCTCGATCGTCACTCGAAGCGCGTACTGCGTCGTCATGCTTATAGGCGGTACACTCACCGGGTTGAAGTATGCCGAATACGTTCCGCCGGAAGTTGTATCTTTATCAACATAAATGCTCCATGTTTTCGGATAATCAAAGGCGACGCGACCATAATCATCAGGTCCGGCGAATTGGCGGTTCGGCTGTTTTTCTTTTTCCAAGAAAGCGGCCGCATCTTTATCGGCACGTTCTTTTACGGCGGCGGTCACTGCCGTCGAAACTTTCGCATCAACATTATCTTTTTGATCAAAATAGTTATACAACGCCCATCCCCCAAGGCCAAGTGCGATCAACGTCGTGATGATAAATATAATGGCAATGATGAGCCACTTTTTTGACGGCGCTGGTGGCGCGATGTAGTTATTCACAGGAGGTGCCGGAGCATACATCGGTGGTTGCTGCGGTTGAGGCAGTTGCGATACCGGCTGTTGATACGGCTGGGGAGGCTGTTGAGGTTGCGGTGGTTGAGTAGGTTGCCCATACTGGAAGTCAGGATTCATATCTGTCATTATACTTACGCTTTACCTCCCTGTAAAGGACGGAACATATACAGGTGATAAGCTTCAAACTCACGTTCGGGTTTTTTATTTCGCAGCGGGCTTGCATAGCATACCAGCGCCAATGGTTTGTTCAAGCGATTTGCCTGGGTTTGCATTTTGTTTTCCAGTTTTTTGACATCCCGCTGCACCGAAAAAGCGTACACTACCGTCGTATCGTTCGGAAAATCGGCTAACCAAAAATTGGATAAATATATAGTCACTTTTTTATCGTGCCGGGACAACCACTTGGAAATCACCACTAACACAGGACTGATTTCATATCCGATCGCTTTTGCCCCGCGGCGGCTGGCTTCGCGTAGTATGACACCGTCACCGCTCCCCACATCTATCACCACATCCTGGCCGGTAAGAGGATACAGCTCATCGAACATGCGCCGAAGGTCTCGGCGCCGGCTCGGTACGTAGGGTGCCCCGAAAAATACGCTAAAACCAAGTACGACTACTAATCCCCCGACAACGTAAACCCAGTTCATTATTCTTCGGTATCGAACTTTTTCTTAACTACCTTGATATCATTTTTCAATTTGGTGAGGTCTTTTTCGATTTCCTCCGCCAACGTTTCAGCTTGCTTGAATTTATCGAACGCGTCCTCAAGCTTGAAAGCCGCGCTTTGGAACCAAGCGACTAAATCTGATAACGCGCTCAATTTTTCCTGGACTGATTTATTTTGCTCTGACATTTTTTACCTCCGCCGTTGCTGTTTCATGGACTGTTTCGATCTCTATGGTTGCGCCCTGCTTCACTTCGCCCCTTAGCAAGGCATAGCCCCGTTTGAGAATATTTTCGGGGTTGAGCTGCGCCGTCGCAAGGCGTAATGCCGCCAATCGCTCGAAGTGCTCATCGAGCTTTTCCTGAATACGCCGAAAAGCCGCGTCGAGCTGCTCACGAGTACGAGCCGAGTATTCATCGATTGCTTGCGCCAGTTGATGCCCGAGCGAGCTGGCTTTCTGGTGAGCCGACCTAATAATTTCATTCCGGTCCGGTACTAAAATTTCAGCCGCGTTCGTAGGCGTTGCCGCTCGAACGTCCGCCACCATATCGGCAAGCGTATGGTCAACCTCATGCCCTACTCCTACAAGAGTTGGTATACGGCTTTCGGCAATCGCACGAGCCAAGGGTTCATCATTGAAGGACATCAAGTCTTCGGCGCTTCCCCCACCTCGTACGATAACCAATACTTCAGGTAGTACCTCGAGACTATTAAAGTATCGTATCGCCCGGATCATTTGGTCGGCCGCCGGCACACCTTGTACTTGAGTATGGGCAACTTCGACGTTCAACCCTCCCCAGCGTTCATTCACGATCTTACAAAAATCAGCATACGCCGCCGACTCGGTACTCGTTACCAACGCAACGTGCTGAGGAACGCGGGGTAAACGACGCTTTCGTTCCGGGGCGAACAAACCTTCGGACTCCAACTTCGCTTTGAGTAAGTCGAAGCCTTTTTTTATCGAACCTTCACCGACCGGTTTCATGGCGCGTACATTCAAACTGAAAAAGCCCTTGTTGTTCAGTCGAGGGTTCGCGACCACCATCAACTTCATGCCGTCTTCAACGGGCATACGCAGTTGACTGATAACGAGAAAACAACCCACGACCGCTTCGACGTCTTTTAACTTGAAGCTGACCCACTTACCTTGTGAAATCCTAAATTCAGTTACTTCCCCCACTACGCTGACCGTTGGATAGGCGTATTCAAGGGTTTGGTTCGTCAGGGCGACGAACTCACTAACGCTCAACTGGAGTGGGTTGTTTTCCATATTTCAAGATCGTTAGTTGATAGAAGATGTAACCGAACAAAATGGTACCTGTCAGCAAGGTCACGCGCGCCAACAACGTACCCGCAATCGCGATATCGGCCGGCACGCTGCTGGCTGCCAAAAACGCCACCATCACCGCTTCATATACTCCTGCCCCACCCGGTGTGACCGATACCGCACCAGCGATCGATGCGATTCCGAAGGCCACGAATAGCAAGGCGGCATCAACGGGATAGCCTAACGACCAGAAAGAAATCCATATCAAAGCCACGTCCAATATGTTGGCGACAATCGCCCAGATGAACGGTTTGGCAAGGATACGGCGATCACGACGGATAGCGATGTAGTCATCGTGCAAACCGTCAAAGAATTCCAAGAACAACTCGGGCTTCACCAAATCCGGCTTCTTACCTCTCGTTATCCATCCGACGAACCCATTCACCCTTTTGGTCAGCCAGGCCGAAAACTTACGGAGCCGAGCCAAGCTTTTGATAAGCCAAATACCGAGCAGCGTTCCACCGATCGCTACGACCATCAACGCCCCGCCTACCAGTACGATGGTTCGATCTATCTGGTGGTTGAAGGTCAAGATAATCATCGCGATACCCAATAACAAGACGAAACTGAGGAACGTCAAAGCGAAGCGCACGATTTGCGACATCGTCGAGCGCGATACCGAAACCTTATGGCGACTAAGCACCCAGGCCAAATAAGAAAAACCGGCCGCTCCCCCGCTAGGCAAAATATGGTTCACGAAATTGAGCTCAAGCGCCAAGCGGGTCGTCGACCAGCGGCTCATATGCTTGATCTCACCCTTGGCACGGAGGTACGAAAAAATCATGCCCCCGGTGGCATAATAACTGGCAAATTGCACCGGAATCAGCAGCAGCAAAATCCAAACATTTACCTGCGCTAACAACCCCCACGCCTTAGCTATTTCCGGCCAGGCAGCAATAACAACGATGGTAAGCAGCACCAACGTCACGATCGTCAACCATCCCCGGAATGAAAGCTTCATGACATCATTATACTTCACTCGATGGTCAATGGTATACTAAAGCCATGCATATCGCCCTTCTCGGCCGCCAACCGGCCCTCTCGATCGCCGAACTCGAGCGAACCTACCCACGAGTCAGCTGGTTTTCTGCCGACACGGCGCTAGTCGATACCCCTGAAATGGATATTCAAAAACTTGGCGGTACCCAAAAAGCCGGCAAAGTCGCCTTCGAAGTTTCACTTGGCGAGTGGCGGCGCGTCAGCGATGCCATCGTCGCCCACTACTCAAAAAAATGGGGAGCGTATGATGGCAAAATCACATTGGGGTTGAGTGTGTATGGCGTTGACGTGTCAGTGCGTGAACTCCAAAAAACAGGCCTAATCCTGAAGGGTAAATTAAAAGGTAAAGGCGCGAGCATTCGCCTCATCCCAAACCAAGAAGTCGCTCTCAGTTCGGCTACCTCGCACCATAACAAACTTGGCCTGGCCGAAAACAAGGTAGAACTGCTCATCGTCAAAGGCGGGAAAACAATCATCGTCGCCGAAAGTACCGGTGCCCAAAACATCACCGCCCTCGCCGCCCGCGATCAAGGTCGCCCAAAACGTGATGCGTTCGTGGGCATGCTCCCGCCGAAACTTGCTCAAATCATGATCAACTTAGCCGGTGAAATCGTCAAGGACCCGGCGTCCGACCTCGCCCAACCCCGCATTCTCGACCCTTTCTGTGGTACTGGCGTCTTGTTACAAGAAGCCGCGCTTATGGGGTACGCCGTCTACGGCACCGATATTGCCGAAAAGATGATTCGCTTCAGCCGCGACAACCTCAACTGGCTCGAAACGACCTATCGCTTCACTCCGGAATGGTACTTGCATGAAGGTGACGCCACCGACGTACGCTGGCAACAACCTGTCGATGCTGTCGTCAGCGAATCATATCTCGGTCAACCATTCAGCGCACCGCCATCACCAAGTAAACTTACGGAAGTCCGCGGTAACTGCAACCACATTATCAGTGGCTTCTTGAGGAATCTTAGCTCGCAATTGAAAACCGGCACACCTGTCGTGTTAGCCGTACCGGCCTGGAAAGACAAAGAAGGCCGCTTCACTCACTTACCGCTTATCGATAGGCTCGATGACCTCGGTTTCGAACAAGTGCCGTTCGAGACTATTCCCACCGAGCAGCTGCTTTACTACCGCCCCGACCAAGTGGTCGCCCGGGAAATTCTCGTCCTAAGAAAAATCTGATCACCTCTGATATAAATTGACATTTTACAATATTTAGTGTATAATGTATTAACTATGTCTGAGCGTTTACGTGTGAACATTTTTAAAGATATCGACGCCGAGTCGCCTATCGATTCAAGCCTCGTGCCACAAGGCCTTTCTTTAGTTGACCCTCGTTCAGAATTTTTCGACGTCACCCCGGAAGTGTTCGATCACGCGCTCATGCCCCGCACACCGAAAAGGCCGCCTCTACTTATGTTCGATGGCAGTACGGTGCCTGTCGATGACGCTTATTTCAATATCGTCCTGACGGATAAAAATTTGGCTTGGAACGATACTCTCAGCAAGCCATTCACCGGCATCGCTCATAACATCGACCCGCTTACCGGTTACGCCGTCCTCAACGCTACCACGCACCATGCCGCCGGAACGGTCGCCCACGAAATAGGCCACCTCCTTGGCATGCGCTACGAGCCGGACATTTTCAATGCCACCGACCATTGCACGAAATTAGACTGCATAATGCATGGTGAAAAAATACCCTCCACCGAATATGCGCAAAGCTACCGCCATCCCCGACCACGTCAGGAAAAGTTTCTCAACGAGAACTTTTGCACGCCTTGTCAAAAACAGCTCGCCGAACGAGCTCTGGTTCTTATCGATATCTCGCTATAACGCTATCAGTAAAAAGAATAACTGAGCGGTAATAAGAGCAAGTAATATACTCGCCGTAACTATGAGAATAATTCGCTCAATAGATGAATAATGTTTTAACATCGCAGCACTCCCACCGCCGATGTTTGGATAATACTAAGCCTTTTAAGACACAGAACCCGCCGCCAGGCGGACTCTAAGGCCCCGAATAAGTTTCCCTATACGACGCGTTAACATACCTGAACGACGGGGTCAGTACTGTTAACGCGATTTTCAACCATACCTATTGCCGTATATACCGGCTTTAGGGTTAGGCTGTACCTAAATTGTAATGAAGTGCTCTTCGCAAGCGCTCCACCTCCGATTCTACCATACCGGTTCTTAAATTCTTTTTAACTTTTACCCGAAAAAATGAGATCTAAGGGGTTTGGTTTGCGGCCTTCTATTTGAAGACTGGCTTCGCGCCGGGTTCGCTAAGGGCCTCAGCGCCTTATCTCGCTCGGGCTGCAGAGGTCGTTCAAATAGAAGGCCGCAAACCAAAACCCTTGACTACCCCTTCCTTTTCGGGTACAATTGAACAGATTGAAAGAGCAAAAAAGCTCTAAGGAGAATAAATTATATGTCACACGTAAAAGCAGGTGGTTCAAGTAAAAATAACCGCAATAACGCCGGTGCTCGCCTTGGCGTTAAACGCTTTGGTGGCCAAACAGTGAACACTGGCGAAGTGTTAGTACGTCAAACTGGTAGCACAAAAATTGCCGGCCCAGGTACTTTCCTTAGCAAAAACTTCACTATTCACGCCGCAAAAGACGGTATCGTAAGTTTCCAAAAAGTGAAAAAGGGCAAATTTACCGGTAAAACAGTTGTCCGCACCCAAGTAAGCGTTCAATAGTTTACTCACCTACTAAATAACACCCTCGAAAGGGTGTTATTTTTATTTATAATTACATTAAAGGCCGATGCTTCGTTCGTATAACCGTATTCGATTGTTCATCGCGACGAATAAAGCAGTTTTACCTAAGTCGTGGTCGACTTTAACACGTTCTTGTAGCTTTTCAGCCGAACGTTTCAACAGGTCGAGATCAATGTCCGCCTTTTCAGCCGAGGCACGGGCCATTTGTATGTTACGGCTACTCTGTTGCACCAGTGGCGCCGCATCCGAAGCTGCCAGACTTCTTATTTGCGCGTCATTCATCCAAGTAGCGTTCGGGTTCTTGGTCATCAGTTCTATTTGCTCGGCAATAACCGGAATCCAATCTTCACCTGGCATATGTACCCCGCCGGTGCCATCTTTGATGAAATTAGCATCGCCACCGTTCGTTAAGTAGCCTTCAATTTGAGCAGCACTAGTAAGGGTAAACTTTTCATCCGGGCCAAAGTTACCATCGGTTTCGAGCGTATGGGACAAACCACCGATCAATTTACCGACGCGGCTGTCGGCGGCCAGGGCTTTTACGCCTTCGCGTAAGCCGTCCGCAGGAGTGATCGTATCGAAATCAGGCTTGGCGACATTTGGGTTTATGGACGAAAGACCATCTATAAAGTGCAATACGTCGCCAGGGTTTTGTGTTCCCAGCGATGACTCTATCGCTCCATGGCGCACTAGAGAACCCACGAACCTATCGGCAATCACTCTTCCCTGGTCTTCAAACGGAAGTTTATTGATCGCAAAATCGTCAAGTAAGTTCTGGGCAATTATATCAAGCGAAGGTTTCGTCGACCGTTCGAGCTCGTTGGTATCCGGGTAAGTATTTGGACTTTTTATGTTCGGTGCCATTTACTTCACTATAGCATAAGCTTGATAAAAAAGCAACCCCATGGAGGGGCTGTATCGTTTCGTGAAATTGTTTAGGCGGCTGGGTTTTCGACCATGCCAAGGTGATAGCGCACACGTTCGATGACGTCGCCGATTACTACCTGGGATTTCACCAAGTAATCATCGACACCGAGCGATTCAGCCCGCTCTTTATCTTTAGGCTGGCTCAGCGCAGTGAGCATGACCACGTGGATGTTGTTCGTTTCGGGGGTATTGCGCAAAATGTCGAGTACATCGAAGCCGCTAATTTTAGGCATCATAGCGTCGAGCAGAATAAGGTCGGGTTTAAAGCTAATGGCAGCCGACAGCGCATCTTCGCCATTCCCTACCCAGCTGGTTTCGAAGCCTTCGATATCTAAACGAGATTTATACACATTCGCTAACGCTTCGTCGTCTTCGACAAGAAGGATTTTCTTTTTCGTATCCATATACGCTGTATTGTACTACTCTCTTATCTTAAGCACAAGCAAGTCACCCTTTAGGTTACTTGAAGCTCGCTTTCGCGGCATCTAGTTGCGGGTCACGGTTGGCATTTGCGTCGTCCACGGTGCGTTCGACGGTCGTATCCGGGGTAATTCCCTTTTCGGAGATGTTCAAGCCACTTGGCGTATACCAACGGGCGACGGTTACTTTCAACATAGAGCCTTCGCTCAGGTTTACTAATTTCTGGACGCTTCCCTTACCGAATGACTTTTCACCTATCAACGTAGCCGCTTTATGGTCGCGTAAAGCACCGGCGACAATTTCACTGGCACTGGCGCTGCTCGAATTAATGAGGACGACCGTTGGAACGCCGTTCAAGATGGGGTTGCCGCCAGCCTTCAACTCTTCGGTTACTTTACCGGCACGCTTTTCGGTGACTACCACTTTTTTGTCGAGCCATATACCGCTGACATCTTGAGCAGCCGTTACGTAGCCACCGCCATTGCCACGCAAATCGAGCACGACGCCCTTGACGCCGGCCGACTTGAATTCGGTTGCCAGCTTACGTGCCAACGAACCTGTCTCTCCATCGAAACGAGAAACCGTCATAACGCCTACACCATCAACGACAGAACCGTAGACGCTTGGATTGTTCACTACTTCGCGAGTCAGCGTAAAGTCTTTCGTTTCACCTTCTCGAAGCACGGATAACTTAACAGTCGTGCCAGATTCGCCGCGGATTTTTGATACGATTTCAGAAGTTGTCTTACCCTCGGTCGATTCACCGTTCACCGCCACGAGCACGTCGTTCACGCTTACCCCTGCCTTTTCGGCCGGGTTATCACGGAGTACCCGTACGACGGTCGGTAAGTTATTACGCAGGCTTACTTCGACACCAATACCACCGCCGATATTGCCACTTAAGCTGTCGTCGAATTCCGTCGATTCCTTTTGGTTCATGTAGACAGTGTATTGATCACCGAGCGCATCCACGAGACCACGGTTCGCGCCCTCGACGAGTTTAGCCTGATCAATGTTCCCGTCGAAGTTGTCTTGCACGGCATTGTAAGTTGCCTGAACCGAAGATAAATCAAGCTGATGTTTCCCCAGTAAGGTATTCATTCCGCCAGACATTTGGCCATTAAATGCACCGGCCACATAGCCAATGCCAGCCACCACAAAAAAAGCGAGAATCAGAATCGGTCCCGGCACACGGCTCTCTCCCGCGGACTGACGTGTTTTTCGTATATATTCGGCCATGTGATACCACTCCCCTGTGTTTCAAAAGCTATTTGCTACTTGTTATAAGTATAGCGTACCCAGCTGAGGATACGCTATAGAAGGTATGGTTTACTGAGCGAAATCTCGGTCAATGACAAACTGATCGAACGTACTCGTAGGCCATACGACCTTACTATACATTCCCCATCCAGCACCATAATTGTAATTGTATTGGCTTACGGTGACTTGTCGGCCGTCAGCACTGACGCCTTCGATATACGCGACGTGACCAGGATTACCATACATTACCGCAACCGAACCTGCTTGAGGTGACATGCCTAAGTTCTTGTAAATGAGATTACCTTGACCATCACGCTGTCTCAAAAGTGAAGATGCGAAACTACCACCGTTACCAAGCCCGTCAAAGTATTTGCCGGTTTCTTGGGCTACTTTCCAGGCAACATAACTGGTACATTGGCGGCAGCCATATCCATGACCGTCACCACCATTTTTGTTCGCACCGCCATATGACAAGGCATTTGCGTCGACACGACAGTTGTTTGCATTCCATGGATAAGCACCCAGAGAACCAGCCTCGACAATCGTCATACCGCCGCCACGGTTCACACGAGCAGCTAAGGCAGCTTGGGTTGCGCGAGCTTGGGCGATTTGTGCGGCGCTATTTTTAATTAAGTTCTGGTACTGCGCTTCGTCGTTACGAGTTTGCGCCACTAAGCTGGCTTGTTCGCTTTCTTTGACCGCTAACGCGTCGCGAGCCGTCTTCTGTTCGTTCAATACTTTTTCGACAGCAACTTTCTGATCAGACAATTTAACCTTCAAATCCTGTACGCGGGTAATGGTACCGCTCAATTCTTTCTTGATTGAGTTACGGTATTCTTGTTTATTTAAGAATTCGCCGATGTTCTTACTGCTGGCTAACATTTCGATCGGAGAAATGTCATCGTCTACGTATAAGTTGGCGATGGTAGAACCGAGCGCGTCTTGGTTTTCGGCGATTTGTCGTTCAGTATCGGCAATTTGAACGATAAGTTGGTCGTATTGGCTTTGGCTCAAGTTTACTTGCGCCTGAAGAGCGTTTTTTTCATTGGTGATTTGAGCAAGGGTATTTCCAAGTGATACCGCTTCGGCGTTCAACCGGTTCGCTTCTGCTTGGAAACGAGACATCTCAGCCTGCAAAGCACGGATTTTATCGTCGTACTGGTCGGCCGATACCGGGCGGTTTACCCACATGAAGCCAGCGGTTGTAATAATTGCTACGGTAACGGCAGCAATGCCCCATTTAAGAATTCGAGATTTTGAGACTGGTGTGGTGGTGGTCAGTTTCATCGCTGTTACCAATGTAGCATAAGCACTATGTAGTGTCAATGTTAGAGCTTCAAATAGCGGCGTGTGGCAAGTAATGATGAGATAACGCCAATGATAGCGCCGACGATGATCATCGCGAGCACGACGAACCCGGCGTAAAGCGTTAACAGTTCGACAGTCGTTCCGATGGCGATATTCGCTTCTTCGAGCGATGGGACTACCAGCATCAGTAAACTGTACCCGAGTGCGCTGGCCAACAATGCGCCAAAGAACCCATACACGATAGCTTCGACTAAGAATGGGCCACGAATGAATGAACTTTCGGCACCGATGAGTTTCATCATTTGAATTTCTTCACGACGGTTGAAGATAGCCATACGAATTGTATTGAAGATGATAAGCATAGAGATGCTCACGAATACCACGCTCACTACAATCCCCCCTTGGATCGCTAAGTTAGCTGCCCGACCAATGCTTTCGATCGCATCGCGGCGTACCCCGGCGAATGATGGCTGATTTTCTTTGCTGATATTTTCCTTCAGCAAAGCATTTTCAGATACGAACTTTGAAAGTTCGGAAGTGTCGTTAATATCTTTCACCTTAATGCTCAGCGTCCATGGGAACTGGTTGTTGGCAAGCTTTACCGCATCGAGAGTACTGGCGTTATCTTTGTTCTCGTTCACGAATGAATCACGAGCTTGATCAGGGCTAATGATAGAAACTTCCGTTACGCTACTTAGGTCGCGTACGTTTTCGGCGAGTGTATCGACGTTTTCGGTAGTCGCATCGGTCTTAAGGTAAATTGACATACTCACCTTGTCACGGAGGTCGGCAACAGTATTCGTCAAGACGTTATGCGCGACGACACTTACGAATATAACGAATAACGTAATGGTCATAATCGCCGTCGCCGCGACGGTAAGCCAGGCGTTACGGGTAAAGTTGTTAACACCGTAACGGCACATACGTAAGAATGTCACCCACTGGCGGTGGTGGCGTTTTTGCTTGGAGATGGTTTTCGAACTGAGGTTCTTTTTGTTCTTCGCCATATTATTGCCTGTAGCTTCCTTCAGCTTGATCGCCCGTTACCTTACCGCCTTCGATGGTAATCACCCGCCGTTTCAACTTGTTCACGATTTCGGCGTTGTGGGTGGTAAGCAATACGGTGGTGCCGTATTTGTTGATTTTTTCGAGGAGACGCACGATTTCCCACGTGTTTTTAGGGTCGAGGTTTCCGGTTGGCTCGTCGGCGATAAGAATTTTCGGTTGGCGCACGATGGCACGGGCAATGGCGACGCGCTGACGCTCACCACCGGAAAGTTGGCTTGGGAATTGTTTTTCCTTACCGGTCAAACCGACCAGGTCGATGACTTTCGGGACGGTGTTCTTAATTTCACGGCCAGTCATACCGGCAATCTCGAGGGCAAAGGCGACATTCTCGAAGACGGTCCGTTGCGGTAAAAGCTTGAAGTCTTGGAATACGACGCCGATTTTACGGCGAAGCATAGGGATTTGACTGTCTTTCAACGTATCGTAATCGATGCCACCGACGACGATTTTACCGTTGGTCGGCTTTTCTTCACGAGTCAGAAGCTTCAAAAGCGTCGACTTCCCCGCCCCGGACGAACCGACGATGATAACGAATTCACGCGGCTCGATGAACAAACTCAGACGGCTGAGCGCAGGGGCGTTATCTTTGCCATATGTTTTCGTAACCCTATCTAGAAGAATCATTTCTGCATTAAGTATAGCACGTGATGCCAGGCGAAAAAATCGTGTTTATGGCTTTTCTATCAACAAATACGGAACATCGAAGTGAGTTTCCAAGAGAGCCACGCCCGGATTGGCGGGCCCTCTTGGAGTGAACTCAGCTTACAGGAAGCGACGGTTGCGATCGGCTCCGGTCGTCTGCCACCAGATATGGCGGACATCGGGCATATTCAACCCGACGGATCGGAAGATCTTGTTGACCGTCCGGCTTTCATCGCTGCTGATGACGGCCTTGAGCACCTCGGCGGCGTACTCGGGAGTGTTCCCGATGGTCGTCATACGGTTCAGCGCACCTTGAGCGGCAGCCGTGTACTGCGTCAAACCGCTCGGTGGCGGCTGAAGCTTCCCCCACGCGTCGCGCTTCTTCTTCGGACGTTCGCGTGAATCGAATTCATACATGATGAACTGTTCGATCTTGCCGTAGGTGAGGCCGATGCTTTGTAGCCAGCGAGTGGCTTCGTTGGCGTCACGCAGCTGGATGATCACCAGCAAGTACACCGACGAATCGAGGAACTGCTTGTTGAGCCCTCGCTCGTCCTCCACCAGCTTCAACGCCTTCTCATGGAGAGCGGCGACCGGTCTCGACAGTTGCCTGACGAGCTCGAGATTCATATCGTACATTGATACTACCCTTCTTCTGTAGTGAGTTCACTGGGTCGAAATACCTATTCAATATTTCGTATTTAGTGATAGGAGTTAAAGTACGCATGCCAAAGGCATATATTACTATATTATATCATAGTTACGTAAATTAATCAACGGTAGGAGCTTCGAGGTAGGCTTCCATGAAACCGTCAAGGTCACCGTCCAATACACCTTGAGCATTATTTGTTTCGTGTTTCGTACGGGTATCTTTCACCAGCGTGTACGGGTGAAGTACGTAGTTACGGATTTGGCTTCCCCAGTTGGCCGACTCACCTGCTTGTAATTCGGTGATCGAGCTGACGTGCTGTTCCATTTGCAATTGCGCCAACTTCGAACGCAATAATTTCATGGCCGTCTCTTTGTTCTGCAGTTGCGAACGTTCGTTTTGAATTGCCACCACGATTCCTGTCGGGATGTGGGTGATTCGAACCGCGGAGTCGGTCGTATTTACCGATTGGCCACCGTGGCCACCTGCCCGATAAACGTCGATTTTCAGGTCTTTATCGTCGATCTGCACTTCAGAAGGTGCGTCGATTTGCGGCAGCACTTCGACGAGCGCGAAACTCGTCTGGCGAAGGTTATCGCTATTGAACGGACTCAGCCGAACTAAGCGGTGGACGCCGTGTTCGGATTTCAGCTTCCCATACGAGAACGGCCCGGTCACCTCGATCACCACCGACTTCAAGCCAGCTTCTTCGCCGGCTGAACGTTCGATGTTCGATGTCGACATGTCCGATTTTTCAGCCCAGCGAATGTACATCCGTTCAAGCATTTCCGTCCAGTCCTGCGCATCGGTACCACCCACTCCGGCACTTAAGCGTAAGATGGCATTGTGATCGTCAAATTCACCGTCGAATAGCAGGTCTTTGCGCATCGTTTCATATTCGTTCTCGAAGGCAATAATTTGGCCTTCGAATTCACCGAGTAAACTATCGTCATCCAGGTCCATCAGTTCCGCCAAGTCATTGACCTGCGCTTGCAACGTGATCCACGGGTCGACCATCTTTTTCAAAGCGGCTAATTGTTTGCTCAAATCCTGTGCGTAGTGCGGGTTGTTCCAAATTTCAGACGTCGAAAGCTGGCTTTCGAATTCATCGATTTGCGTTTGTTTTTCATCAAGACGCAACCGCTCGATAGCAGCTTCGATGGAAGCGTGGAGCTGTTTGAGGCGTTTTAGGAGTGGCTGCATTATAATTGGTTCACCGCAGCGATAAACTGCTCTCCTCTATCAACATAGTTTTTAAATAAGCCGAAACTCGCCGCCGCCGGGCTGAGCAACACCACGCCGCCAGGTCGGGCAATTTCGGCAGCGCGCGCCGTAAATATATGGGCCGTCGGGTTGTTCAGTATTTCAAATTTGTCAAAACCAACCGTTTGAAAAGCATCGGCGAGCCGCTGCGCTTCTTCTCCGATCAACAGGGCCCATACATCATGCCGTGTCATTTCGGTGGCAAGCTCGGTAAAGTCGGAGTTCTTTGACGAACCACCCAGGATAATTACTTTTGGCTTATCGGCAAACGTTCGTAAGGCGGCGATAGCCGAGCTTGGAGTCGTGGCGATACTGTCATCGTAATAATCGACATCGTTAACTGTTCGCACATATGCGAGGCGGTGCGGCAAGCCGTCAAAGTCTGACAACCCTTTTTCGATAGCGGTGGCGTCTTGCGTGTAGTTCCACACAGCGTCAATAGCCGCCAGTGCGTTATCGATGTTGTGCGGACCTTCGATACTGAGCGCATCGATCGAGCAAAGTTGCTGCTGGCCGTAATAGAAATATCCATCCGATAGGTGCGCGGCAGTTTCGGCAGGATAACCAATTTTTTGCGCGACAGAACCATCGGCGATGTGGAGCGCATACCGATTGCCGGCGTTATAAATAAGCAAGTCATCCGCACTTTGATAGCGGGTAATCTGCGCTTTCGCCTCGACATACTCTTCCATGCTCTCATGTACGTCGAGGTGCTCTTGTTCGATGAACAAAACGACTGCCGTATGCGGTGATCGTCGGATATCCCATAGTTGGAAACTTGATAGCTCGTACACCACCAAATCGTCGGGCTGAATATCATCTAAAACACTGAGTGCCGAAATGCCGATGTTACCCACCACCCATACTTTTTTGCCGGCGGCTTTCAAAATAGAAGCAACCAGGCTGGCGGTCGTCCCCTTCCCTTTCGAACCCGTCACGCCAATGATAGGTGCAGGGCATTTTTCAAAGAATTCGTTGGTGGCCGACCAGACGGTACCGTTGGTGGCAATTTTGCGCGGCGCAAGGCCGGCGGTACGAATCACCATATCGAACCCTTGTAGTTTTTGGAATGCGTCAGGGCCAATGATACGAGGAATATCAACTGGAAGCATAGCTTCGGTTACGTTCTCGTCAACAATCGTCAATTCATTTTCCGGCCACTGAGACCAATAACGAACGTTTTCCCGACCCTCTACTCCATATCCTGCGATGGCAATCTTCATAGACTTATTGTACCCCACCTTTCAGCACCGAAGATAGACGCTCGGATACTTCTTCTAACGCTGTTTCACCAAGTGAACCCACAACACCAAGTGCCCATTCTCCATTGGATAAAAATTCATTTACTAAGCGAGAAATGTCTTCGGTAGTAACATTTTCAATGTATTTTGGTAAATCATCAATATGGTCGATGATTCCTTCGTCAAAATAATCTGAAGCATACCAGCCCCCAAGGTCATTAACTCGCTGGCCTTTAAATTGATAGTCACCAATTGCATACAATTTAACATCATCAAGCTCTTCTTTTGTTACACTCGACTTTGCTACCTCCTCAAGCTGGTCAGTAACAAGAGTATACAAAGCAACCGCATTTTCATCAGTCACTTGGCCACTTATGTCCCAGCGTGTAATACCATCTGCACCTGAGTACGTGCTGGAATAAATTCCGTACGATAAGCCTTTGTTTCGGGCAGCTCCAAATATGCGTGAATGGAACGAGCCGGTCAGTATGCGATTAAGCCGACCCATTGTTACCATCTCAGGAACTGAAAAGCTACGGTTGAGGACTATATGTAATGATATGTCGTTTGTAGATGCGTCGCTTCTGGTAATTTTTTGTGGTGCTGCTGAATGAAGTTGAGCCGGGATAAGCGGAAGCTCCTCACCGCGTGGTAAAGATATTTTTTCAAGCTTATCGACAATTTCGTCTTTATGAGACGCAAAGTCACCTACAAAACAGAATCGCATATTTGCCGTTGTATGCGTAAGCTTATGATGGCTTATTACATCGTTTAACTCAACGGCGTCAATTGTGGTTATTTTTTCAGTATCGGTCAGTAACTTACCTCCCATACTTTTATTTAATTGCATCCAAAGCTTGCGCGGGTAGTTATTTCCGTACCCCTTCAATTCCTCTCGGACATTTCTTTTTTCTCGTATAAGTATTTTTTCGGTGAATAAAGGCTCAGTAATTGCCATGATCTGAAGGTCAAGAATCCGATCCCATTCCATAAAGGCAGCATCTGAAAAATAGGTCATATCTTTTTGATATGTTGCGGCATTGTGATAAGCACCATTTTTAGTAAACTGCCGACTAAACTCTTCGGCTGATGCAATGCTTTTTGTCGCATTAAACACCATATGCTCCATGAGGTGTGCTGTTTGCTGCTTTTCTATGTTCTGAACATATTGGTTACCAGCTCTAAAATTGAACTGATAATTTACGACGGTCGCGTCAGGGACGTACACGATCAAACCACGAGCGCCATTTTTTAGAACGAGTTCTTCGACCGTATGCTTAAGAGGCATGGTTAACCTTCTTTGGTTTTAAATAAAGGGGCGATTTTTTCACTGAGTTCGACCACTTCATCCTTGTCGCCACTACTCACCGCCGCCAACACCCAGGTATTGGCATTCACGAATTCGTTCGCTACGGCCATGATTTTTTCACGAGTCACACGACGCATGTACTCTGGTACTTTGTCGTAATTCTTGATGAAATCGTCGGCGAAGTAACGGTTGGTGTAAAAGCCGCTGATTTGAGAGACGGTTTGCGCGCCCATTTGATGGCGACCCAACCCGAACGATTTCGCAGCTTCAATTTCGGCATCGGTCAACTTACCATCAAGCACGGCTTTCATTTCGCGAACCATGATGTCAAAAAGCTGCGAAGCGGTATCGTGGTTTACTTGCGCCAAAATGTCCCATGAACTTTCATAAAATCCGGCTCCGGCATAGGCACCTACGTGGTATGCCAAGCCTTTGGCACGGGCCTTTCCGTAAATACGTGACGAGGCGGTACCTGTCAGTATGTGGTTCAAAGTATCCAACGCATCGAGCTCTTCGTCCTTAAGTACGCGCGGCACGCTGAGCGTCCATCCAAAGGTAATGTTCGAGGCGTCTTTGCGGCGGATGATAGTTGGGCTCGCACTGTGTAATTCATCTTTAGGAACGGCAAAGCGCTCACCTTTTGGTAAGTCAAAGCCTTCAAGTTGCCGGATAATATCGGCTTTGCGGCCGCGAAGCTTGCCGGCAATAACGAACCGCATGTTTTGGGTTGTGTGCGTACGGCGATGATGCTCACGAATATCGGCAAGCGTCACGTTATTGATCGTCTGCAGACTTTGGCGTGGCGTAAGTACGTCCTCACCAAGTAACTGCTGAATACGCGGCCACAAAATACGGTGATGGTCGTTAAGATAGTTGGTAATTTCACTCCGTACGTTCCCCTTTTCGGCTACTAATTCAGTTTCATTGAACCGCGGTTCGCAGATACTGAGGCGTTGCAATTCAAGAATCCGGTCCCATTCGAAATCGGCGCAATCAGCTTCGTAGACCATAGCTAAATCGGAGGTATAAGCGTTGTGATACGCACCGTTCTTAGTGAATTCGTCTTCGAATGCATGTTCCGACTTGAACCGAGCATTCGCTCCGAATGCCATGTGTTCCATGATATGGGCCACTTGTTCGATTTCTTTGTTTTTCGCGTAGCGACTACCGGCACGAAAATGAAATTGCATGCTCATTACCGTTGCGCCCGGTACGTTAATCAATAGGCCACGGGCCCCATTTTTTAGCTTCACTTCTTCGACAGTATGGTTCATGCGGATTCTTTCAGACGGGGTCTATTTACGGCCGGCTTTGCGCCCAGATTTTCGGTTTTGACGTTGGTTTTTCTTCTTTTTCGCAGCAAGATTCTTTTTATGCTGAGCATCGTTTGCCGAGTCGGCTTTCGCGATCTTGAAGTCTTTGTCGCGGCTACTTCCGCCTTTGATTACCTCGTTCACGCCCTTTTCGACCGAAGCTTCGGCCAAGCGAGTAAGTTCGGTCTCGTGGTCTTCTTCGGCACGGGCCAAAGTATCACGGACTGTCACGTGCATGACGGCGCGGAGCACTTCTTCGCGGAGTGTCGCTTGCAGGCTATCGAATAGTTTTTGTGATTCGGAACGGTATTCGACCAACGGGTCACGTTGACCAACACTTCGCCAGTGGATACCTTCTCGGAGGTGCTGCATGTTCTCAAGGTGTTGCATCCACAAGGTATCAAGTACCTGTAGGTACACTTCACGTTCTACTTTTCGCAGCACTTCTGTTTCAAGTTCGTTTTCTTTTGCTTTGTAAAGTTTTTGGACTTCTTTCAGGGCTAATTCGTAGCGGACTTTATCGCGCTTTTCGGCACCGATAGCTTTGAGCCGCTTGTCGTTGATTGGGAAGACGGTTTCAAATTGGGTCGTAAAGTTCTTATTGTTCTTAGCTGGAAGTACGGTGAGTTCACGCACCTTTGCTTCGATAAGGCGTTCGATTTCACCCTTGATGTCTTCGCCTTCAAGAATTTTGCGGCGAATAGTATAGACGACACGTCGGTGACGGTTGATCACGTTGTCGTACTGCACCACGTTCTTTCGGTTGTCAAAGTTGTAGCCTTCGACACGTTTTTGAGCGGCTTCGAGCGTCTTGCTGACCATTTTGTGCTGAATCGGCATATCGTCTTGGATACCAAGGCGGTTCATCAATGGTGCGATGCGTTCACCTTGGAAGATACGCATCAAATCATCTTCGGTAGAAACGTAGAATTGCGTTACCCCAGGGTCACCTTGACGACCGCCTCGACCTCGGAGCTGGTTGTCGATACGGCGTGATTCGTGCCGTTCGGAACCAATCACTACTAAACCACCGAGCTCTTTCACACCTTCACCAAGCTTAATGTCGGTACCACGACCAGCAATGTTGGTCGCGAGCGTAATCGCACCTTTTTCACCGGCACGTTCGACGATGGCCGCTTCACGTTCGTTGTTTTTGGCGTTCAAGATTTCATACGGAATCTTTTCTTTGTCCAAATGAGCCGCGATCATTTCGTTTTTGGCGATCGAAGCAGAACCAACCAGAACGGGTCGACCAGCGGCGTGGTGTTCTTTGATCGCTTCGGCAATCGCTTTGATTTTGGCTTTTTCAGAGCGGAAAATGAGGTCGTCCTTGTCTTTGCGAGCAACCGGGCGGTTGGAAGGAATTTGAACGACATCAAGTTTGTAAATTTGCTGTAGCTCTTCGGCTTCAGTAAAGGCGGTACCGGTCATACCGGATAGTTTTTTGTACAAACGGAAATAGTTCTGGAAAGAGACGGTTGCCAAAGTCATGCTTTCTTGTTGAACGGCGACGCTTTCTTTCGCTTCAATCGCCTGGTGAAGCCCTTCGTTGTAACGACGACCATTCATGAGACGACCGGTAAATTCATCGACGATCACTACTTCACCGTCACGAGTCACTACGTAATCTTTGTCGCGTTTGAACAAAGTTTGTGCGCGCAAAGCTTGGTCGAGGTGGTATACCGACCGAACGTATTCTGGGCTGTAAAGGTTTTTCACCCCTAACATGCGTTGAACTTTTTCAACACCTTCGTCGGTGAGCGAAACCATTTTACGCTTTTCGTCGAGTACGTAATCATCGGCCTTCAACTTAGAGGCAACCTTGGCGAATTGGAGGTAGCTTTCCGGGTTTTCGGCGGCAGGGGCACTAATGATGAGCGGCGTACGAGCTTCATCGATAAGAATCGAGTCAACCTCGTCCACGATGGCGAAATGTAAATCACGTTGGCGAAGCAATTCGACTTCGTTGACCATGTTGTCGCGCAGGTAATCGAACCCGAATTCGTTGTTCGTACCGTACGTAATGTCGGCCGCATACGCTTCTTTTCGAGTTGCCGGGCGCAACTTTTTCATACGAGGGTCGGTGTGATCCGGGTTATCGAACTTAGGGTCGAAAACGAACGACGCGTCATTAATGATAATACCCGTGCTTAGGCCGAGGAAATGATAGATCTCACCCATCCAACCGGCATCACGTTGTGCCAAGTAGTCGTTTACCGTTACGAGGTGCACACCTTTTTCTTCGAGCGCGTTCAAATACACCGCCAAGGTCGCAACCAGTGTCTTACCTTCACCAGTTTTCATTTCGGCGACATTGCCTTCGTGCAATACCATCGCACCGATAAGCTGAACGTCGAAGTGGCGCATACCAAGTACTCGGTCACCGGCTTCACGAACCAATGCGAACGCATCGGGCAAAATACTATCGAGCGTCGTTCCTTTTTTCGCTAGGCGCTTCTTCAGTACCTCAGTTTGCTTTTTCAACTCAGGTGTCGACATCTTTTTGTATTTGTCGGCGAGTGCATTAATCGCACCGACGCGCTTTTCGAGGCGTTTCAACGTCTTCTTTTGCGGATCACCAAACACTTTAGTGAGCGCACCTTGCCTGCTAATCATATAACCCCTTGCCTTTCGGAAATAGTTCGGTAAATTTCTTTAGAACTATTATACCATGAGGCACGCGAGTGAAGTAGGTGTTGACTTAAAATAATAAAAATTATATAGTACTACAAAACGCGTCACGCGTACGATATGAAGCCTGGGGGTACCCGGGCTTTTTTGTTTGGGAGTTTTATGCAGCAAATATATACACATTACGGGTGGATCCGTTCTTTACGTAGCCTACGTTTAAGTGTTTTTTTAGTCGTATTGTTATTTATATTCGTACTGGCTAACGTCGCGTTATATATGCTTGCTCAGAAAGCCGACACCGCCCAGGCGCTTATCAATACGCAGCCTGTTACTGTCGAGGAGAAAGTAGCGACCGAAAAAGAGACGGCTCCAACCGAACAATCGCCTGCTGAAACCTCGCAACCAGTCGTTCAAGCGGCCCCTGCTCCCGCCAAGGTCGCGCCGAAACCGGCACGAGCCGCCCTCCCCGCTCCATCATATGACACCGTATCTATTCCAAGTCTGGGACTTTCCAGCCGTTACGTTACCGTTGGGCTGACAAGTGCGAATGCAATCGACGTTCATCCACGCTTGGTGGGCTGGTGGAATGGAAGCGCTCAGCCAGGCAACCCGGGTGCAGCCTTTTTAGATGGTCATAACCCAGGAGTGTTCAGTGCGTTACCGAATATTCAAATCGGCGCGCAAATCACCATCACCAAAGCAAGCGGCGAAAAACTGAATTATACCGTCGTACATCAAGAGACGGTCCAACTTCTAGGAATTAATATGAGAAAAGCCCTTAGTACGCATAATGGTGCGGCCGAAGGGCTTAACTTGATGACCTGCGTGGGAGCTTATAACCCTCGAACCGGCACGACCGATCAACGATTAGTCGTTTACGCCGTCCGTTCGTAATTAGGCAGTGGCCGTTTTACGTTTGACAACTGACTCTTTGTATTTTCGGAGCTGCGCGATAAGCTTTGCTTCGACGATATCTACGGCGGCCATCATATTGAAGGTGGTATCTTTGGCGGTCAGTACTTTGTCTGGTACGTGCACGATGACTTCTGCTTCGTACTTATTGCCGTGATCTTGATTGACTTGCTTAAGTTTTACGTCGGCGGTCATAGTACGCCGGGCATGAGAAGGTAAATAACGATCGAGTTTACCAACTTTTTCAGTTACGTATCTGAGCGTCTTTGCATCGACCTCGTACTTAATACCTGTGACGTCAATTGAAGTTATCATATCTTCCTCCTCATGGTTGGTTGATATATGTATTATACCACCGTGATTCTTAAGAAAGTCTGAAGTATGGAGCGTGGACATTTTTATTTTCGATGATATAGTATAACTATCTTCTTATATGAGAAGGTATCGACGATTAAGGAGCGTGCAATGGGCACCACGGCTGTACTTGAAGGAGGGGTGATCTTCGAAATCTACAAGGATTGCGTTGCTGATCCCAGAACGACAACTAGCTATGTAGCCGTCGAGAACTTCAGCGGACGTGAAGTCCGCTTCGACCAACGACGGCTCGACGAACACCGCACGAAAATCGAGGCGCTGCTCAACCAGCTGCCCGATACGTTCAAAACGGCAGATGGAGCGCATGCGCTCGAAATGTCGCTGGATCGGCGCGGAGTACTCTGGAATCGACTTCCGGAACCCTTCGAACAGCTCTTCTTGCTCGGAAGAGCTATCAAGAGGATCGAGTTCACCCGTTTTCGCTTGAAGGAGGATGGTCTCCCCTTCTTCCGCGTCAAGTAGTGCGGTTCAACATCCCGAGTGGGCGCGGCACAGTTGCCGCGCCCACCGGATGGCACCCCTTATCGAAAGCCCCGCGTATGCGGGGCGTTTTCAATTCAATTTACTTTGCCGGTATCATGGCAACCATCGCAAAGCGACCGTCATTAGGTTTATCACCTCTCAAAAAGGCGGAATGTGAATAATACATCGGGTCAACATCGGTCTCAGCAGAATTATCGTTGATATTTTTCATCGCAATACCTGATCGCAAAAGCTGCTCGTACAATGCCTCTTTCATCCCTTTGTTTTCAAGTGCATAAATTGGGTATGCTTTCTTGCTCGGCGCGGGCGAAAGCCACACTTTCAATGAAGCAGGCTCAGTAGCAAAATGCTTTGTCAGAAATTCTACCGACTTTACTCCGCCTTGTTGCTCAAGGCTATGCCGGCCGAGGTGCGCCAACATTAGCACGGAGTGTTCTTCGTCGTAAAAGACCGTCGCGACACAATCGGCAACTGGTAAAAATAACGCGTGGCCGGGCGTCGATGTTACGAGCGCATCGGCCAGTACGCTGTCGCCTTTTTGGTGCTCATTTACTATTTGATAGCGGCAAAAATCTGGTTGAGTATATGAAATCGCCAACCGCGTCGTGTCATTCAATTCCATGCCAAGTGATTCCAGCCACTGCGTACGGTTGTTCAAAACATCGTTATTCGCAACGTCGGATGGAATGTACATATTGCCATTTTCAACAGTCGAGATCGCTACGATTGGTTGAGCCATAGGAACTATAAAATGTCTTTATTGCCGATATACCCACGAAGTACTTGGGGAACACGGACGGTACCATCTTCATTTTGATTGTTTTCGATAATGGCAATCATCGCTCGGCCTAACGCAAAAGCCGTGGCGTCGTTGGTATGAATAAGCTCGACGTTTCCGTCGTTACGACGTACACGGGTTTGCAGACGGCGGGCTTGATAATCGGTCATGTAATCGGCGGTGTGGGTTTCACGGTACTGGTTCTGGCCTGGCAACCAAGCTTCCATATCGATACCACGAGCATTTGGTTTGCCGATATCAGCGGTACATTTTTGAATGACTTGGTACGGCAACTCGAGTGACGATAAAAGATATTCTTGGATAGCGACAAACAATAAGTGCTCATCGAGGCCTTTTTCGGCTACCGTGAAGCTTTCCATTTCCAACTTGTCGAACTGATGCATGCGAAGGATGCCCTCCATGTCTTTGCCATAGGTACCGGCTTCACGGCGGAAACTGGTGGCATAGCCCAGGTAGCGAATAGGCAGGTCAGCTTCCGCAAGGATTTCATTGGCATGCATACTGCCCATGACGTGCTCGGCACTCCCCTGCAACCATAAGTCGTCGTCTTCTAACTTGTAACGATCGTCACGCGGTTCGAGCCGATCCATCGCATCATAGAGTTCGGTACGAATCATCAGCGGAGGCAACACGGGCGTAAACGGTTTCACGTCAACGCTTAATCCGGCATCAGCAGCTATTTTTGCAAGTACCGTTTCGTCGCTCAGCGAATCAATCACAAATTGAATAATAGCAAATTGTAATTTGACCAAGTCGCCTTTCAAATAAGCGAATCGACTCCCGGCTACCTTGGCGGCTCGTTCTTTATCGATCCAGAGACGTTGTTCGGCAATTTGATAATGATTGCGGGGCTCAAAGCTGAACGTAGTCGGCTCGCCTACTTTTTTAGAAACGACGTTTTCGTCCTCGCTGGCTCCGACCGGTACATCGGCGAGTGCCATGTTGGGAACTTTTTTCTGAAGTGCCAACACTTCAGCTTCGAGATTCATCAAGTAGCCTTCTTGTTCAGCAAGTTCAACCTTGATTTGCTTACCTTCGTCAATAAGTGACTGTTCCGGCCGTCCGCCTTTCATTTTGGCAGCATTGGCATTGCGACGTTCACGAAGTTCGTCTACTTTTTGACTCAGCTCACGACGCTCGGTGTCGAGTTTTAGAAGCTCGGCAATATCGACATCATACTTTTTACGACGAGCGTTTTCTTGGACCAAATCAGCGTTCTCTCGGATGTAACGAATATCTAACATAACTAGAGGTTATTGTAGCATATTGTCGTGACGCTCATCATCCATCCATGCATGACCATATTGCTTTTTTATTAATTATGTGCTATAATATTTGCAGTTTGTACGTATGGAGTATTTTAACCTGCGTACCGACACGTTCTTCCCACCTCTCGCTCTCCTACCCATCCTGGAGGTATTTCAATGAACTACGACAGCATCACCATTGCGCCGGTCGAACCGGATTGGGCATGGTTTCCCTTGGTTCTCGCCATTTCGGTCATCATCATCGGACTCGGTATCTTGATGATGAGACGGAAAAAGAATTTCCTCGATAGCATGCATGACCGCCCTGAGTCTGAGTGGGACTATGTCCCTTCGCTCATGTTGATAGTCGTCGGCGCCTTCATCCTCGCGGGTGGTCTAGCGACCCCCTTCATGAATGCCTATACCGAGCTGGGAGTTCGTCAGCAAGAAGCGATGGTAGAGCAACTCGGATACCAGTCTGCGGATGTCGCCCCTTCTCTCTACGGTTACCCTTCCTCGTATAAGGCCCAAACCGCAGAGGGCTACTTCGTCACAGGAGAACTCGAGAAGTACACGGAGAACGTCTACATCATGGTGCCCGAAGCCCCCTAAGGCTCCGAGCGCTCACCGCCCGCCACCCTCAACCGAAAGCCCGCCTCTCGGTTTCGAGGAGGCGGGCTTTCAATTTGCAATAATCTTTCGGCTCTAATTCGCCAAGCGCCGACGTGCCGCCAGTACAAGATCACGGGTATTATCACCATCCACTTCATAGCCCTTGAAGGCCCTACTGTTAGAAGAATAACCGCTTTCAGGTGAAGTCGTGTCGGTCGTATCCAAATAAACCTGGTATTCGTCGATGTTCCACTTCTCTACGATTTGCTTATACGCCTCAGCGGCGACATCGACGTCAAAATTCCACGCTCTCTCGCCCTTATCCGTCTTTGTTTCTTCGATGTTCACGTACAACGTGCTTGTTTCGGGGAATTTTTCAGCCGGGTTGTAATCTGGAAAATTTTCATACTTGTACGTTTCCGCATGGCCTCCTGGAGTGAGCTGCACTCTTACGCTACTCCATTCAACATCCAGATTATCGAGTATTTGTTTAGCTTGAGGTACGTATCCATGCGCTACGCCCAGAGTCGCCAGGTGTATCAACACCGTCACTTCACCCTTCGGAGTTTCGGCCGTAACATAAGCGATCGGGCAATCTGCCGGCCGTGCTGCCATGATGATAGTCGGATCATAGGTATAGAGCATATCAGCACGCTTATCCGGGCGAAGCAAATCAGTATCGTCTTGAACCAGTGGCGTTTCGTCCAAGTTAATGACGGTGAGCGGAGTGTCGTAATCTCTTTCCGGCAACAACAATCGTACATCGGCGATATCTATATTTTGTTTGTCTAAAAACTCATGTACGTTGTTTTTCGCATCTTCTATTCGTTGTTCGGGAGTAAGTTCACTTGGACCATATTTGTTCAAGGGGCTCATATTGCCGTTTATAAGCTGGCGTTTATCTTTCAGCTCCTCCGCCTTCTCGTCATCGTTCGTTTTGGCAATTTCTTCCGACAATACCTCGCGCGAAACACCGACGCTATATAGCGATTGAACGACCCGAAGAGGGCTTCCTTCCACCATCAGAAATGACGTTCGGTTTTTTTCGTCAATTTTTTTGTAACGCTCCGGGTCGGGCACTGCCCTACTTGCTTCAATCGTTTCAAATGATTCCATACGACAACTCCTTCAAAACTAGAGTTCTTCTAGCATGTTCCCTATTCTGTCCTCAAAGCCTCGATCGGGTCAAGCCTAGCCGCTTTGCGTGCCGGGAACCACCCTGCCAACATGGCGATCAGCATGAGGGCTACGATCATGACGATGATCGGAATAGGTTGGAAGATAAGGATGTAATTGCCTTCTCCAATACCAAGCGCCTCGGTGAGCCATGGATTGATGGCAAGACCAACCGCCACGGCGATGATCGTACCGATGATACCTCCGAGGAAGCCAATCCAGGCGGCCTCGAATTGGAACAATCGGCTGACGCTCCGGCCGCGCATACCAAGTGCTTTCATCAAGCCGATTTCGCGGGTACGTTCAAGTACTGAAATGTACTGAGTGTTAATGATTCCGAAGATACTGGCGATAAGCGCCACGATACCGAAGCCAAGCACGATGCCCTGCAATGTATTGACGACGGCGAAGACCACGCCTTGCAAGTCTTCGGCTGTTTGAGCGTAGAATTCATCTTTTAGAAGCGCTTCTTTTATTTTTACCGGGTCGGAACCGTCTTTGGCCAAGGCGGTCGCACCGACGTATTTCTGGTAGCTTTCCGTACTCTGCGTGGTGTATTCACTTATTTCTCGAGCGATATTGCCAGAAATTTGAATGGAACTGGCGCTGGCAATAGCTGTCGCTGGTTTTTTAGTGACCGAGGAAACGGTGAAGGTAAATTCTTTCGTTTCTGGAGTCGCAAGCGCGCTGACGGCCGCTTGCCCGCCGGTTGCGAAGGCCTGAGCGATTTCATCGGCCGAAGCGGATGACTGCGGGCCGGCGACAGTCATCACTACCGTCTTTCCCACCAAGTCTTCAGCGTTCTTGATGATTTTCTTATCGATCAACGGTGAAGTAAACGCTTCTGGAACGATGATGTTGTTATCCGCGACGTCCTTGCCCTTTTCCGGCAAGCTTCCGAACGCAGATTCGGATATGATGCTCGGGTCGTAGGCGGTTACTTGGCCTGAGAACTTCGTTTCATTATCAGCGAACTGCATGAACCGAACGGTCGGCGTGTACGTCGGGGTGACGTTCTCGATGTCGTCACGTTCTTTCAACGCGTCGATGTCGGCTTGGGTAATTTGTTTGATAGTCAAACCGGCGTTGGTCATGCCCACGTCCGGGTCATAGACTTGCAAGCCAGCCTGCTGACCACCACCTTCAAAAATTGTTTTGTCTTTAACGATGAACAAGGCGCGCGGGTTAACGTTCGAGCCAATCAATTTGTCGGCGTATTGACGAGCGCCTTCTCCGGCTGCCAACGAAATAGTAATCGTAAACGCACCGACGGCAATGGCCAGGCTCGTTAAGATCGTTCGCGCTTTGGCGTTTCGGAGGCCACGGGCTGCTCGGCGGGCGATATCAGTCGTTTTCATAGTTGTACTCCGTTCAATTCAGGCGTCGCGACTGTAGCTTGCTTAGTGTCGATGTGGTCGATTTTGCCATCTTTAATATAAATTTGAATATCACATTTTTCAGCCAAATCGGCGTCGTGTGTAACGATGATAAGGGTGCTTCCACCGGTCTTATTCAAGCCGAACAACAATTCTTCGATCACTTCACCGGTCGTTGAGTCGAGGTTACCGGTTGGTTCGTCGGCAAAGATGATACTCGGGTTGTTCACAATCGCCCGGGCGATCGCCAAACGTTGCTTTTGACCACCAGACAGGTTGCGCGCTTTTTGTTTGATCTTGTCATCAAGACCAACGGTCCGCAGAGCCTCTTCGACCCGCTGTTTACGAGTTCGCGCATTAACGTTTGATATTTCAAGTGGAAGGGCGACGTTATCGAAAGCCGTTTCGTTGGCTTGCACGAAGAACGCTTGGAAAATGAACCCGATCTTTTCGCTCCGGAAACGGTCGACGGCCTTATTTTTCAATTTCAAAATGTCGATACCGTCGATAACTACCTGGCCAGATTCAGGCCGGTCAAGCCCGCTCATGGCGTGCATAAGGGTCGATTTACCGCTTCCCGACTTCCCGACGATAGCCACGCTGGCACCATCCGGAATCGTAAAACTAACATCATCAAGCGCCTTGAAGGCACTGTTCCTTTTACCATAGGTCTTTGTCAGACTCGAAACTTCAATCACCATATCCCCCTTTTTACTTACCTTATTGTAGCACGGTCACTACTGTTTGAAGCGACGCGAATTACCAGCCGCCTCCACCACCGCCACCACCGCCTCCGCCAGAAGCGCCGCCTCCTGTCGATCCGCTGGTCGAGCTTGAACCACCTGAATATGCGGCGGTCGTCGAAAAGTTCGCTAATGATGAACTGAAGACGACTGCGCTAAACGCGGCGTTGCCTGAGTACCAATCGGGTCGCGTATCGGCAGTTTCGTAAAATTCACCTAGCCGTTTCGCCCAGTCTTTCTCGCGGCCAAACAGAATCGCATACGGCAACGCCCGTTCATATAACTTCACGAGCTGGCCCGGATTCGAAATATCGACCGCTTCACCTATCTTTTGAGCGGTGTCAGGCCCCTGCAGGAGCTTTAAGCGCTCTGCTTCAGCAGCTTTGATATATTTGTCCAGCCCGAGTACATAGCGTCGAAGCTCCAGGCCTTTATCGGTTAATGGTCGAACGACGAACCCTTGGATAGCCGCGACACCCGCGATGACAAGAAGTACCGGCGAAAGTGTCACGATACCGAATATAAGTAACCCGATCGACCATTTATAGAAGAATTTCGATACCGCAGGTACCTTTTCCCGAAGTGCATACGCGCCCTCTACGAGGTGGCGTAATTTCTTATCATTATCTTTCGTACGAGAAAAATATTTCATATCATTTTGAAGCGTCGATAATCTCAAACGGTCACCTACCTTCGGTAAGACCCCGAACATATCGATAAGAATTTCTTTTTCCTCTTCAAGCAAACTCGATGGGTCGGTAATAATTTTGATATCGTACTCGGCTGCCTTCCAGACGGATTTCGCCTTCGTTTCTATGATTTCGATATAATGACGAACCGCAAAATCGATCAACTGCGCGCTAAACGCCGATGAAAGCACATTGACCACTTGCGATGCCGCCAATACGCTCACCCCTTTTGGTGGAATATATTCCGTAACGATGGTATGTAATTCTTTGCTGCGGTTTTGTCGACGACTAAAAATGATCGATAAGATGACGACTGCCACAAGCCCCAGAAACGAAGTAACCAATAGACTTATTTTCCATACTGACATGAAAATATCCGCTGTCGATGGTTCATACGATGCGAATGTTCCCTTGTTGAACCCGTAGGCCATCGTTATGTTTTCACCCGGCTTTAGATTGGCTGCTTTGACCGTATAGCCCGTCTCGTTATTTCCCATAAGCATACAAAGGTTGGTCGAGCCGGCCACACCTTGGTAACATGACGGTTCACCCACTCGACTACTTACCGTTCCTTTTTCGAAACGAGCTGTAACAGTCAATGCCTCAATCGGTACCTGCCAGGCCGTACCGTTCGTGTCCCAGTACCACTCGTCTCGGTTATTATCGTCAAAGAACCGTGTCACATCGTGCTGGGCGTAGGCAATTCTGTAGGTATGCTTCCCGCGCACGTACTCACCGCCGTCGCCAATGCGCAGCACTTTCATGCCATTCGAATTGTTTACCGTATACGGAATCGATTCGCCCTTTTCGTCGGTAATCGAAGTAACCTTCAGTTTTATCGGATGGCCATCATACGATGCCGGCAATGACCGTTCGAGGCCATGGTTTTGATCGTATAACGGAAACTCGGCCGTAATCATCTCGGTCGTTTCCAACACCGAACGCTGCTGGTCGTCTTTCGACAACACGTACGATATGTCATACGACGATATACGGAAATTATTCACATCCCGCGCAGCCATAGCTTGCACGGGATGCGTCATGACACTAAGTATGAGAAGGCCGATGAAAGCGAGTATTTTCATTCTCTTATCATACAGTATTAGTTGTCGTACTCACGGCCTCCGACCGTGACCGAAGCACAACTTGATCGATATGATTCGGCCGGAACTTGTTTGCCATTATATGTCATGGTATTCGAAGTTACCCCCGATACGGTGACGCTCGTATCATTACTATATGTCGAGCTGGCGCACACGTCAGGTTGAGTGACCGTGAGTTCCCGCACTGTTCCAGCTAACACGCTCAAGTCTTGCTGAGCACGCACCGTCAATGACTGAATGGCGCTCGAACTTACATCTACCGAACCTTTACCTTCGATTTCAATCGAATCGAACGTGCCATTGGCATTGAACTCACCATAATTTTTGGCTAGCACCATTTTTAATGTAGGTTGCGGTAAGACATTGGAATAATTGACGCTCACACCGTTGGTTTCTAGTTGTGTCAGCGCAGGGCCATACACGATCAAGCTTGGTTGTACATAGCCGTTACGGTAGTCTTTGGGAATATCCATAGAAATACGGGCGACGGTACCGTCAATTTTTATTGAAGCCTTGGCCTTCGGCAAGGCCGTTAACTCGTACCGTGGCGCTCCTTCGTCAACGATATATTGGATCGAGCTCGTCGAGGCAAAATAGGCGGCATTTTCCGGAAGTTTTGGGTTTTCAAATACTACTGATGTGACGTTCGCAAACTCTTTCGGCAGATTAAGCTTGGTCGTTTGGACGGATGATTGTGCTTCCGTCGAAACCCGCCATTGCTGGGTACCGATGATGCTGACTGATGCCACGGCCGCAGCTATGCCAAGAGCAATGATAACGATTCCGCTGATGATCATCGTTTTGGTGAGTTTTTTAGCCAAGAAGGCATAAGCGATAAGGAAGAATAGTGCCGCGAGCAGTACTCCGCCCGCCGCGATGATCCAAAATACTACCCAGGCAAGCCACGCTCCTTCCGTCGAATCACCGAAGAAGCCATGACCGATAGTGTTCATTTCATTATTACCGATGATAAGAGCAGCTCCGCAAATCGTCGCGACGAGGGTTATTGCCGCCGCGAGAATACTGGTGACTCCCAAGGCGACCCTCAACACCTTTTTGAGTACCGGCGCGATCGAGCGTGACTTAGAGAGCTCGGCTAGTGCATTTAGTTCTCGAATAGATTCCACCGTCACGGGCTTGCCGGCAAGTTGCAACTTTTCAGCGGCGGTTCGAGCTGGCGGCACAATAATCCAAAGAACAATATATAGCGGCAATGCCAAACCGAATGATATGAAAGCGATAAGTAAAAACACGAGGCGGGTCCATAACGGATTTACCTTGAAATAGCCGGCGATACCACTCAGCACTCCACCAAGTACGGCGTCGTCAAGGCTACGAAACAGGCGGTGTTTTTCATTTTCACCATTCATGGCGCCGACGGCGATGTCGCCGTCTTCGTCGGCAAATTCATACGGTTCGCCGAGCTGCTTTCGAATCGCCGCAACATCTTCGGTGCCAATGACCCCATCAGCGACGACATTGCGCTCCGCCAGTAATTCCGTGATACGAATTTCGATATCAGCCAGCACTTCGCCGTCTTGAGTATACGTTTCAAGGCTTTTGATATATTTTTCTAACTGCTTCTTAGCGGTTACTTCTATGTCGTACGCTATTTTGGCGATATGAATACGGGTAATTTCGTTCATACGGTCTCCTTATAATTTCTTTAGTGTGGCGTTTAAATCGGCAATCTTTTTTCCTACCCGCTCAACCACTTCGTCGCCGAAAGATGTTGATGTGTAGTACTTGCGGGGTGGTCCTTGTTCACTTTCCTGCCATTCATGTGAGAGCAAACCATCTTTTTGCAAACGGCTCAGCAAAGGATAAATCGTTCCCTCCACTACCACCAGTTCAGCGTCGCGCAGCTGATTGATGATATCGCTGGTGTACTTTGGTTTGTGCGAACAAATTTTCAGCACACAGTACGCCAGGAACCCTTTGCGCAGTTGCGTTGCCAATTGCTCGGCATACATTTCGCTATTCATATCTTGTTGTGTCATAGTTCTATGTTATACATAGTACTATATAAAGTCAAATATAAATTGTTTACCTCTATAAATATATGCGATTATATTGATTTGATGGTATAATATATACGTTCAGCAACCGCTGCTCTCCCCCACCTAAGGATGTGTCGCTTGGTAACGAAGAACACTGACAGACAACCCAGACGCCTTTTCGTGTTCTCCTACCCTGGTCAACCGGATGCTACCATCAATGTCGTCGTGGAAACGCTGAAGAAAGCTCAGCGAGGCCGGGCAAACGCCCAGAAGTCACTCTTGTATCAGTACAAGAAGGCAGCCGGTATCGGGAAGGAGGTTTTTCTGAACTGGAAGAATCTGAGGCTCGAGTCACACGAAGCCAGTAAGGCTCGACAGAGCAAGCCTTAGTAGTTGCATAACGAACGGGGCGCCCCTCTTATACAGAGAAGGCGCCCCTTTTCATTTAAACAATATATTATTGCTTATTATTCTTCGGTGACTTTTTCTTCGAACTTCACTTGAGGGTACAATGCTTTCGTGACTTCGTCATACTCTTGGCGAAGTTGCGGGAATGGCACCCCTTCCCTGGCGGTAACGCCTTCGAAGATCCAGAAAACGCGTTCGCTGAAGCCCCAGCCACAAGCTGGCGGCATACCGTATTCCAACATTTCCACGTAATCGATATCAAGCATCATGGCTTCGTCGTCGCCGGCATCGCGCATATTTTGTTGTTCCACGAAACGGTTCAATTGATCGATCGGATCGTTAAGCTCTGAGAAGCCGTTTCCAAGTTCGGAACCGGCGATGACCGGCTGGAAGCGTTCGACGATATTTTTGTTGTCGGGGTTAGTTTTCGAAAGCGGCGAAATAAACGTAGGGGTATTCACCAGCCAGACAGGGCCGGCTACGTCTTTACGGATGTTCTTCCATAACTTATCGATGCCACGGGCACGGTTTTCAGTCTGTTCCACTTCCAGTTGGTTGTCGGAAAGCGCTTTCTTTACATCATCCAACGAAGATTCGAATACATCGATGCCGTAGCGTTCCCTAATAATAGTTGAATAGTCCCACACTTCCCATTCGCCTGCCATATCGACGTTGAAGTTGCCAAGTTTGAATTGCAATGTTCCAAATGTCTTTTGAAGCACTTCTTTGTACATATTTTCCATGAATTTCATGCCGTCCTGCCAGTTGGCATACGCCCAGTACCATTCCATAGCGACATGCTCCGGGAGGTGTTCGTCGGAATAGTTTTCGTTACGGAAACGAGGCCCGATGTCGTATACTTTTTCGAAACCGGCACCAATGAGGCGCTTAAGTGGCAGTTCGTGACTAATACGGAGATAAAAATTTTGGTCAAGCGCATCCATATGCGTGACGAACGGATTAGCGTCGGCACCACCGGTGGTGTGCTCGAGCACTGGAACATTTACTTCAATGAAGCCGTTGCCATTCAAGTAATCACGAGTCGCTTGCCAAAACTTTGAACGACGTATGAAACGTTCACGTACGTCTTCGTTGACGTTCATATCAACGTAGCGGCGACGCATACGCTCTTCTTTGTTCGTGAAGCCTTCTTGCTTACTTGGCATAGGCCGCAATGCCTTCGAAAGAATACGGAGTTCGTTGACGAAAATAGAAATTTCACCTGTTTGGCTTTTGCCGACCAATCCACCGGCTTCGACGAAGTCACCGGTATCGAGAAGTGGCAAATCTTCAATGCCAAGCAGGCCTGGGTTAAACCCGTTGTCTTGAGTCGACGGTTCGTCACCGATATGAAGTTCGGTGGCAATGTTTTCGGCGTTCAAGTACAGCTGGATTTCGCCAGAAATATCTTTTACTACAATAAATGCTATCTTACCGAACTTGCGAATAGCCGTAATGCGGCCGGCTACGACGACATTTTTGCCATCGTTTTCTTCGAAGTTATTTTTTACGTCGGCAGCAAAATGCGACCGATACGAAGCTGAAGGGTATGGATCAATTCCCTTCTCTTTTAGCTCTGCGAGCTTACGCAGGCGTTCATCGCGAAAATCTTTTAATGTCGACATATCTGTTACAGTATACCACGAAAAAAGCCCCTACCAGAGGGGCTTTTAGCTTGATGTCGGTATTATCCGACCGAAACAATCGTGTAACTAATATCACCCTTAGGTGTGGTGATGGTTACTTTGTCATCGACTTTTTTGCCATAAAGGGCCATGCCGATTGGTGACTCGTTGCTGATTTTGCCTTCGATAGGATCAGCTTCGACGGGGCCTACTACTTGGTAGACGACTTTTTTGTTGCCGGTTTTCAGTTCGACACGACTACCGAGGCCGATAGTGCTTTTGCTGGTCGACTTGATGATTTCGGCGTTGTTGACGATTTCTTCGATTTCGGCGATACGGGTTTCAAGAAGACCCTGCTCTTCGCGAGCAGCATCGTATTCGGCGTTTTCGCTTAAGTCACCAAAGTCACGTGCTTCAGAAATTTTATCAGCCACCTCGCCGCGACGTGCTTTCAGGCCGAGCAATTCGGTTTCCAGCTCTTTTTTACCTTCAGCGGTAATTTGGTACTGCTTTTTCATTCTTTTCTTACTTTCTCTTGTTTTACGTTCAATGCGTACGCTATATGTAGCGTACGCTGTTGTGGTCACATCTCTAGTCAGCTTATTTTAGCAAGCAGCTCATCCAGTGTCAATAAGTCCGTTTCACCAGTGTTACGGTAGGTCAATTCAAGCTTGCCTTGGTCGATAAGGCGCTCGCTTATGGTTATCCGATACGGTAAGCCGATCAATTCGGCGTCGGCGAACTTCGCACCCGGGCGTTCGTCGCGATCATCAAACAGTACGGTTATGCCTTTTTGCTGCAAAGTCTCATATAACTCGGTGGCATGTTCCGATACAGCACCGATACTTACCAAATACGCTTTATACGGCGCAACTTGGGCAGGCCACACCAAACCCTTGTCGTCGGCGAAATGCTCGGCAATCAAGCCCATGAGGCGGCTTGGGCCGATACCATAACTCCCCATGATAGTTGGCTTAGCGCTGCCATCTTCGTCCGTAAAGTGAAGCTCAAGTGGGTCGCTGAACTTTGTGCTCAAGTTGAAGGTATTCCCTACTTCGACTGCTTTTACTTCTTCAAGCTCGTCTTTATTGAGCCCAAGCTCAGCAAGAACCTCATCGGTGTACACTTCTTCATTTACGGCGATACCCCGAGATCGGTCGAGGTAAATGGTATCCTCCCCTACCGGGCTGATGGTTTGGTATTCATGGCTGTATTTCGCGAAGCTTCCCCCGCTGGCGAACGTTTTGAAGGTAGTATCGCCAAGGCCGAGCCGTTCAAAAATACGAACGTACGCACCGGAGACTTTTTCGTAGAAAGTATCGTGTTCTTCCTGGGTACGGCTAAAGCTGTACAGGTCTTTCATCCAAAATTCACGCCCTCGCATCAGGCCGCTTTTGGAACGCAGTTCGTTACGGAACTTTATTTGGAACTGGTAAGGATACACCGGTAAGTCTTTGTAGCTATGAATATAATTTTTCATCAGCTTGGTAAGCGCTTCTTCGTGGGTCGGCGCGAGGCCCAGCTCGGCACCGTTCGCCAACTTAGTTTTGAACCATACGTCCATTACGTCGTCGTCCCAACGACCGGTTTTTTTCCAGGCGTCACTTGGCTGCAAAGCAGTCAGGCTGATTTCATTTCCACCAATGGCATCGATTTCTTCGCGAATAATTTGAATGATGTTTTCGAGCACTTTTTTACCTAAGGGCAAATACGCATACACTCCGGCCATTTCTTTGTATACGAAGCCGGCCCGAATAAGTAGTTGGGCATTTTTAGCGACCTCATCGGCCGGGGTGTCTTTAAGCGTTTTGGTAAAAAGGTTTGATACTCGCATAATTTACCCTCCCAGTGTACTAAGAACTGTCGGATTGATAAAGAGGAAGTAAAAAGCGACGCCGTTCTTGAGCATGTGCAACATAATTGACGGCCACAAGCTCCCTGACGCAACGCGCAGCAAACAGAGCACGATGCTCAGCGCGAATACATCCAGCCCGACGTTCCAGGCGAAGTGCACGATGGCGAATAATACGCTGGTAATAAGTATGGAAACCCATAGCGACGCATGTTTACGCAATTTGCCGAACAAGTAGCCCCGGAAAAGTATCTCTTCGGCCACCGGCGCAATGATCACCAGCATGACGAAAGCCAGTATGTATTCAAATTGGGTCGTCAAGTTCGTGAAGCCGGTATCTTGAACCTGTTCGTAATCAACGAAGGTCAGGAAAGTCATTGCTAAGGTCGTCACGATAGTCGTCAAAATAAGATATGCGACTACCCCGGCAGGAACCCATACGATATCCATCCAATTCGGGAGGCGTTGAAGGCCAAGCTCTTCCCTGTCGGTACGAGCTTTTTTTACGAGCCATGGCAGCCCGATAACGATAGCGAGCGAGAGCCCGTAAATAACACCACCGGCGATAACTTGGAATAACGATGCGTTCAATTCATCCAAAGGCACGCCGACAGCTTCAAGCACTCCGATCAGCGCAACGATCAGCGCTTGCGCCAACATGAAGCCCAGGAACACCCATACAGGTAACCCGATGCACAGTAAAATACGTCGCTTCATACTAAGTGGCGCCGGGGACTTTACCGCACCCACGTCAGCATTATCAGTTGCTTGCTTAGAAGAGTTTGAAGACATCAGCAACCGTCACGATCAAAATTAACCCAAGTAATACCATGAAACCAGTGCCGTGAATTCGTTCTTCAAGGTCTTTCGTCAGCGGTTTCTTGAATAGCTTGAACAACGCCGTCACGAACCACCGGCCACCATCCAGCGATGGTATCGGCAACGTGTTCATGACCGCGAGAGTGAGTGAAATAATCGCCGCCAAGAAAACGATTTGCGAAAGGCCGGCTTCGCTGGCGGCAGGGAAAATGACGCCCAAAATACCGACCGGGCCTGCCACGCTCGCACCGGCTTTGTCGAGTTTTTCAGTGGCTGCTTCACGGCCAGATTCACTGGTACTTAGCTGCCCTAACAACCCGCCGAAGAAATCACTCATGAGTTGGCCAAGCCCTTGTATGGTGACCCACGTATATTGCCCAGTAGTGACGATGCCTACCAGTGGTGCGGACCACGTTGCTTTGATGCTTTCACGCTGGCCTAAGCTGGCGCCGAATACCGCTGACTCGCTATCGCGCAGCGCGACGTCGGTCGTCACTTCCTTGCCGTTTCGCTGGTACACCACTTCTACGGTTTCACCACGGTTGTCTTTGCTCACATCGATAAGTTCGGAGGCTTTTTCAATTGGCTCGCCCGCAAAGCTTACGATGGTATCGCCCGCTTTCAAGCCTGCCTTTTCAGCTGGATAGCCTTCGGTCAACGTACCGATTTGTACTGGAGCAGTCAGTACGGTCGTATCCGAAGGAACGACAAATTGGTTAGGGATAATTTTCGGCAAACCAGTCACCGCCAAAATGCTGAGCAGTACGACGGCAATCAGCCAGTTGACCAGTACACCTGCGAATAAGATTTTCGTTTTCTGCCAAAACGTCGCGTTGCCGTAATCACCCTTGTTATCAGCGGCATCGTGTTCACCTTGCAACTTTACGAAGCCGCCAAGTGGCAGCCAGTTAAGCGTCAGTAATACGCCATTTTTTAACTTTTTACCAATCGCTTTCGGCGGAAAGCCAATACCGAATTCTTCTACCACTACCCCGTTACGTTTCGCGACGATGGCGTGCCCTAGCTCATGGGCGGCAACCAGCACTACCAAAACAATCAGCCCAACAATAATACCAATGATCAACATTTATCCTCCAAATCGGCGCTGTCTGCGCGTATATTCTTTCATTATAGCCGCCACATCGTCATTTGTCATATCGGGCCAGGCTTTATCTATAAACAATAATTCACTATAGGCGGCACGCCATAACATAAAGTTGCTCAGGCGCTGCTCGCCACTGGTGCGAACGATCAAATCGATCGGTGGAACTTCCGATGCATACAAATTATCCGCAACGAGCTGCGTATCAATTTCATCAGCCGAAATACCAGATTGAACAATTTTTTTAACCGCCTCGACGATTTCCAATTGGCCGCCATAATTGAAGCACAATGCGAACTCACCGGCCGTATTGCCGGCAGTCGCCTGTTCCGCTTTTTCGATAGCTTTGATAATTTTCGGGTTCAAACCTTCGCGCGATCCTATTACTTTCAATCGAATATCATATTGGTTGAAAAGCGGAATATCGGAGCTTAATAAACGCAGTACCAATGACATCAGCTTCTTTACCTCGTCGGCACTCCGCTGCCAGTTTTCCGTAGAAAATACATACGCCGACATGTACGTGACGCCGCTTTCGATGGTCGCTATGGCAATGTCTTTGAGCGTATTGTACCCAGCCAGATGGCCCTCGTAGGCTGGTAGCCCATGTTGTTTTGCCCAGCGGCGGTTTCCATCGACAATATAGCCGACATGTCGGGGAACTGCGGAGGCGTCGTTCGAAGTGCTATTTACCAAGATATTCTTTCAGCAACCGGATATCTTCGACGTCTTTCGGCGAAGAGCGTTCGGTTTTACGTTTCATAATGATATCAGGGTGTGCGAACAATACCCCGTCAACTTCAACCGCAGAACCTAACAACACCTCAAAGGTGGCATCAGCCTTCCAGTCGCGCCAAATTTCGATATCGTCGCCTATGAGCACTTCGTCATTATACTTTTCTTCGATAGCATAAGCGCCCGAATTACGAAGCGTTTCAAAAAGTTCGACGTTCACGACAATATCAAGGTCGTGGGAAACACGTAAACCCCATGCGTCAAGTAATCCACTGCCAATAATGACGTATTGACCTTTTGGAAGTTGGAGCGCCTTGGCTTTTTCCAAAATCGCGGACATTAGATGGTCAAGATTTCTTTTTCTTTATCTTTGAACAAGCTATCGAGCTGCGCATTAGCACTGGTCATCGCATCGTCGATAAGCTTTTCGGAACGCTTTTGGTCATCTTCCGAGAGTTCTTTGGCATCTTTGAGGCGCTTTGCTTCTTTGAACGCATCTTGGCGAACGTTACGTAACGCGATACGAGCCTCTTCGACCTTTTCGGAAGTTTGCTTGACGATTTGCTTACGGCGTTCTTCGGTGAGCGCCGGAATAGGCACGCGAATCAGACGACCATCGTCGCTCGGGTTGAGGCCGAGTGATTGTTCGGCCCGAATGGCTGCCACGATATTTTGGATGTTACTTGGATCAAATGGCGTTACGGTCAATAACTGCGCTTCAGGCGTGGTAACGTTAGCAACTTGATTGAGCGGTACCTTCGCTCCATAGGCTTCGACCTGAATGCCATCGAGCATCGTAGGGTGAGCGCGGCCGGTGCGTACTTTTTTCAGTTCATCGGCAAAATGGTCGACTGCTGCGTTAAATCGTGTTTCGTATGGTTTTGAATCAAACATTATATAAGTCCTTTTCTATCAAGTTATAGTATAGCAAAATACCACCCGTGATAGGTGGTATTCGCGCATTTCTCAGTGAAATTAGTCGTTGACGCCAAGCTCGATACGAGTAAAGCGGCGAATGATCAAGTTCTCACCTGTCTTGGCGATGTTTTCCTTGAGGAAGTCACCGACAGTTTGTGAGTCGTTCATAATGTACGCTTGGTTCAAGAGAACCTTGTCGGCAAAGTGTTTCTTTACTTGGCCTTCAACGATTTTTTCAGCCATGTCAGCTGGTTTGCTTTTCAAAGTATCACTGGCAAGTGCTTCAGCTTTGACGCGTTCACGCTCTTCGGCAGGAATGTCATCTTCAGAAACATATACCGGGTTCATCGATGCGACTTGCAGAGCAATCATGTGAGCGAATTCTTTGAAGCCGTCAGTACGAGCCACGAAGTCAGTTTCACAGTTTACTTCTACCAATACACCGATGCGTCCACCGTGGACGTAACTATCGATCACCCCTTCGAGTGCTTCGCGGTCAGCTTTCTTTTCAGCCTTGGTGAGGCCTTTCTTACGCATTGCTTCAAGTGCCTTGTCAAAGTCACCGTCAGCTTCGACCAAAGCGCCCTTGGCGTCAGTTAAACCAACACCGGTCAATTCTTTTAACTTACGAATGTCGTCAATTGAAACAGCCATCGTATTAAGCCTCCTCGCCCTTATCTTCCTTTGAAACACCCTTACCTTCAGAAACCGCAGCGGCTACGTAACCGAGGATGGTTTGAATACCCTTGATCGCGTCGTCGTTACCTGGAATAACGTAATCGACTTCGCTTGGGTCGGCATTCGTGTCGACTACGGCCACCACAGGAACGCCGATAGTCTTTGCTTCTTTGATGGCATTGTCGTCACCGAGTACGTCAATGAGGAACAAAGCACCTGGCTTACCGTTAAGGTCTTTGATACCGCTATATTTAGCGTTCAAAGAGTCGATTTCTTCCTGGAACCGTTGCACTTCGAGCTTGTTGTAACGCTTTTCAAGGTCACCGCTTGCCATCTTCTTTTCAAGGTCTTTGAGCTTCTTGATTTGCGCACCGATGGTTTGTACGTTCGTTAACGTACCACCAAGCCAACGTTCGGTCATGTATGGCTGACCAAGTGCTTCAGCGGTTTGCTTTACGATGTCTTTGGTTTGCTTTTTGGTAGCGACGAACAAAACAGTCTTGCCGCTAACAATCGTCTTAGTGATGAACGACAACGCCTTTTCAAGACCTTCGACTGTCTTCGTTAGGTCAATGATGTGGCTATCTTGACGTTTGCTGTGAATGTATGGCGCCATTTTAGGGTGCCAACGGCTCGTCTTGTGCCCAAAGTGAACACCAGATTCGAGCAATTTCTTAATATCAACCTCTACGGCCATGATATTACTCCTTCTTCTTCCCCGTTCGAGCCTCATAACTTAGGAGTAATGACGAACGGGTGTATCGTTAAAATTGGTTACTTCTTTATTATAGCGTATTTTACAGGGGTTGTCTAGCCCGTGTTATCGAGGCAGGCTTCCGATAATGTACTTATCGAGATCGGCGGTTAAATCTTCGATCGTTCGATGGATCCCTATCAAAGCAGCTCCGGTAGCGCCAGCTTCACGTACATCTTGAACGCTTTCCCATAAGCGCTCGACAATTCCATCCCGGGTGTTCTGCATCCAGTCGTATACTTTTTCCGGTGGCGTCAGTCGACGAACGTCCAACTCCGCTAACTGGCGAGCAAGCTTGACCATTGCTTCGTTCGGCTCCGACAAAGCGGCGCGCATATGCTCGTCACCGGTAAGTTTACTGAACTTTTCATCGTCTTCTTTGGCAAAAAAAGTGTCCTCGAAATCATCGTCAATGTTAATAAGGTATGTATACAGCTCTTTGATTATGAGCTGGGCGTCATCGGCGAGGTCCGCGACCGATTCGTCCAAATGCGAAAGTTCATATTTCTGACGCAGCAAAAATGACCGTACCACTAGGCGGTTGCTGATGGCTTCCGTTATCGAATTATTATTTTGCGCTTCAATACTCGCCTTAATCCTAAAAGCATCACCTTCGGCTATTGCAGTACGGAGCGCGCTGCTAAAATATAGCTCTGCTTTTTGCGGTTCTTTGTTCATGTTATTTGATTCCACCATAATTATAATTCCACTGCATCATTATTTTGTCTCTGTCGTGAGCGTCGTCGTACTTGTTCACTCTTCGAAAAGCTTGATCGACTCACTCCATCATAGCGATACGGCCGTACGATATTCGTAGGTGGGACCATAGTCACTTCTTCACCTTGAGTCTTAAGGTAATGTACCATTTCTGAAATCTCCATTTCAAAATCAAAGTCGACTGATGAATGAGAACCGGTAATGTGTGATCCGCTATTGGAGCCTTGCTCGGAATTATGGGCTTTGAAATATGCCCTTAAAGGTACGTTCGTCTCTACGCCATTATAATCATAAAAAGTAAGCCCGTTTTTAATTCTTGACTCGTTCGCAGCGACGAGCTGCACTTCGACCGAACGAGCGAATTGTGGATAGCTTCTCTTAAAAGAGCCTGCGGCTGTCTTTATTTGCATTCCACTAATCGTCCAGTCATCAAGTAAAACGACCTTCAAATCCTCGGGCCGGGTCACATTGATATCTTCAGCGTCAACTATAAGTCTTTGGCCGTACAGAGCCAAGTCTTCTTCTGAAAAGTTTTTGAGAATGTGCTCCAACAGGTAATCGTCGCTTTTAAGTTTTATATCTTGGTTTTTATCCACATAACTTGTGGTTTTTGCTATCTCACCGACGACGGCATAAATTTGAAGTGACGGGTTTTTATCAAGTTCAGCCTTCCAGTAGTTGGCGATGCCCGCAGCTGCTTCACGATATTCTTTTTCACCGACATAGGTAAGTTTTTCTCTCATTGCGACAGCGGTATCGCCCATAGTAGATCCTGAAAGTTTGTCAGCCGCTAATTCCAAAAAAGCATCTAGTTCTTGTAACGCATTATGTTCGGTAATATTCTCTCGAACTGAACGGTATTCTTCGCTTGAGGTATAAGTGTAACCTGCCCCGGATCGGTTTTTTAGATAAATGATTTGATTAATTCTACTCTTATCTTCCACCTGGTCGGATAAACTGGGAGCGAATTTTACTGAATGCTCTAATTCAAGCAAGCGGGCAACTTCCGCGGGTTCTACGACTTCTTTCGCGTCAACTAGCTCAGGATTTATATTATCCGTGTAGGTCGTGAATATATCATTTTGAGTAGCTTTGTTCGCTTCCCAGTAACTAGCAGAAGAAGGCATATTATCTTCGTTCTCTGCTTGCGGTGCGGGTTCTTCCATTGAGTGCGATGCGTGTCCAGGTAATTCCTGTTCTAGGGGGTCTAAAAGAAATTCATCATCGGACGGAGGTATCTTGCTCGGTAACGGCCATGAACTTTCCGTTTCATACGGTGTCGTGTCAACAAAACCAAACTTCGAACTATCTTCATGTGCCGAGAATGTGGTATTTACCCCTGGATTAATTTCGCCTGTTTTCTTCCATTTGTTGAACTCATCCAGAGTCGGCTGACCATGGTTAAGACCGTCGTAACCTTGAAGCTTAACTCTGGCGTCTTTTACCGCATCGCTGAATTCGATATATTTTTTAGCTTCATGCAGCGATATCGCCTTCCCGTCCGGGCCAGCGCCAAAAACCGGCGTGGCTTTATCTATGAGCACTTGGGTTTTATCCATTATATTCGCGATGAACGAAGCGTACTTGGAGGTTTTATCTGTCTTAGAGAGTTCTGCCACTCCTTCGGTCACGAGATCGGGATGTTCACCTTCTAATTTTACGATCGGATTGTTTACGGCATCAAAGTAGTCGACTTTGTTGAAATTTCCATCGAAGCCGAAACTTATAAGCTGGTGCGCTCCCGAAACAAGGGCCGCATCAGTATCTAATAACGTCTTTTCTTCGTTAGCGCCGCTCGCGACATCTGACTCTACTTCGCTTAAAAAATAGCTACCGGTAATTTGGTCGGCTTCTTTGTCGTTGACTTTCAGGTTTTCGGCAACCTCAGCCTTAAGCGCAAAATACATGTCAACAGAAGATTCGGCTGAGCTCTCACTATTTGGCTGCGTTTCTTCCGTGGGTTTCATTTTATCGATGTATTTGTTTTTGTTTAAGAAATCTTCGTATATTATACCATAACCGTTACGTATTACTTATTCGCTATTGTTTTGCTTGTTTCACTACGCATAATTTCGTGGGCGTTCGATATAACTACGAAAGCGGCTTTGTCGACCGATTGAATGGCGGCTTTGATTTTTTGCTCTTCGAACCGCGTAATCACCGCCAGTAATATCCCATGTGGTTCAGGGTCTTTCTTGTTCGCTTCCTTTAAATACGTCACTGGCTCATCAATCACTTGGTTGATGACTTTACCAATTTCACGCACCTTCATGCTGACTACCCAGACGCTGCGCGATTCGTTCAACCCTTCTACCGTCACGTCGATTGCCTTGTGCGCGACGAAATAAGCGATCAATGAGTAGAGCGCATTTTCCCAGCCGAATACGAACCCGGCGGCGGTAATGATAATCCCATTGATCACCATGATCGCCTCGCCGACCGAGAAAATCGTCACCCGGTCGATCAGTATGGCCACGGTGTCGGAGCCATCGATAATTCCGCCGTATCGAATGACCAGCCCCGACCCTATTCCCACGAAAATGCCCCCGAATACCGCAGCCAATATCGGTTGGTCGGTAAAGCCGTGGGGCAAATGAACAAAGGTCAATGCGGCCAAAGTTGTTATGCCCAGGCTTGAACAGAGCGCAAAATCTTTACCAAACTTTTTGAAGCCGATAACAACGAAGGGAATATTAAGAAGCAAAAGAAATACACCGAACGGAATACCCGTTAGGTGCGCACTTAAAATCGAAATACCCGTCACTCCTCCATCGAGAAGATGGTTCGGAAGAAGGAAGAGTTGCAACCCGATGGCAGCGAGAAAACTCCCCAAAAGAATAAGTAATATACGTGCAACGGTGCGAAGCTTAATATCACCTCCTTTTTTACGTTTTCCTCACTTCAATAGCTTTATTTTACAGTATAATACCTAAAAGCGCTCATACTAACTTTATCCCCGAAAGGCATTCTACTCATGTTTTTTAAAACATTCCGATGGTCATTCATTGTCACGATCATTTCCTTAATCTTAGCGTTCGCGTACGGAAGCTGGGAAGCATTGTTCCTCTGCGTAATGCTGGCTATCCTGGAAGTTTCGTTATCGTTCGATAACGCCGTATTGAACGCGACCATTTTGAAACGGATGAGTGAGTTTTGGCAAAAAATCTTCCTTACCATCGGTATTTTGATCGCCGTATTCGGTATGCGCTTACTCTTCCCTCTTCTTATCGTCGGTGTCGTCGCCCACCTCAACCCTGTCGAGGCAATTCAACTTGCGCTAGAAAAAGGTTCGATCGAAACTCCGGGCACGTACGCTTACATATTGAATGAGGCGAAGCCACAAATTGCCGCCTTTGGCGGGATGTTCCTGATGATGCTCTTCCTGACATTCATACTCGAAGATCGCAAGCTTAAATGGCTTAGCTGGATCGAGGCCCCGCTTGCCAAAATCGGTAAACTGAGCCAACTCGCAACTGTTCTCGCATTAGTAATGTTGGTACTCGTCGCTGAATTCTTGGCTAAAGACCCGTTGATCGTGGTCATTTCAGGGCTTCTGGGCGTGGTCACCTACATCGTCATCAATGGGCTTGGAAAATTGTTCGAAAGTGGCATGGAACACAAACTCGAAGAAGAGGATAAAGCAGCCAAAAAGGCTGGCGGGAGCAGCAAATTGGCATTGGCAACTGGTAAGGCAGGGTTCTTCTTGTTCCTTTACCTCGAAGTTTTGGACGCCTCGTTCAGCTTCGACGGCGTGATCGGCGCCTTCGCCATCACTTCCGACCCAATCATCATCGCGCTCGGCCTTGGGTTTATTGGTGCGATGTTCGTCCGTTCGATCACCATATACCTTGTTCGTAAAGGATCGCTCGGTAAGTACGTTTACTTGGAGCACGGTGCCCACTGGGCTATCGGTGCGTTAGCTGTTATTTTACTGCTCAGCATAGGCTTCCACGTGAACGAAATCGTTACCGGTTTGATCGGCGTGGTCATTATCGCGGCCGCATTCCTGAGCAGCTTGTACAAGAACAAGAAAGACCTGAAAGCCTCTTAATTACTTAAGGGCTTTGGCGTCTTCAATCGAATCTTCAATAATTTTCTCTTTGCTAAGAAGCGTAAATGTATTATCGGGATTCGCCTGATTCCATGAATTGATCGTTTCGCCCGTACAAGGAGCGAGTTTATTATCAACGCAAAACGCCAGGCGATCAATGGTATACCTGTTCTCATTCAGCTGAATAGTGAACTGGATGGTGTTCGTATGGTACTGTTCTTTTACAGAAGCAACGACATACGCTGCTAAAGCCAAAAAAAGCACCAATATTATAAGTACTGTAATTGTTTTTGGGGTTACTTTTACGACGGGTTCTTTATGTTGAGCCATAGTTTTCCTTTTTTGATACTTTTATTGTATGCCCGTTCAACCTCGGCTACTTCTCATTCTATTCTCCAATAGTTAAATAGTTATTAAATTCAACACAGAAGTGGCTATAGCGCGTACTGTGTGTCGCAGCCGGAATTGATTTATCGAGTGCGCGCTATAGCCACGAGGCCGCTTAAGCACGTCACCATTTCCCGGTTACTCGAAAGCTTAAACCCATACAGCTCAGCTTTACCTTGCAGTTGGTCATAAGCTATCCCCTTCGTGCTTACGCCACTCTGGCCGACCTGTAGCTCAATGCCCTGTTCGTGACTTACACGTGCATAGGTATCACTTAAGAGTGATTCGCCAAGATACCCAAACGTCCGTACCATATCATGCATAGCCTGGGTTGCCATACGTCGAGCTTTCTCGGTATCTGTAGGCGGCCATCTTAGTTCCGCATCGAGGCTTAGTTCCTGTACGGGTACATCGTCAGGGAAATCATGCGCCATACGTGCGTCAAAAAACCTGTCTACGAGGCCCGCTGGAGTAAACTGGCGTGTCGAGGTGAGTGCATAGAGCCATTGCCGCGCACCTTCTTCCGCTTCATCCGCCCCAAGGCCCCCGCCCTTGAACGGCTCCTTGTTCAGCGTCAACAAAACGCCCCCTTTATGGTTTTCAAGCGATACGAATCCAGCGTCATCCTCCAGCACTTCCCCAAGCTTCGTGCGTTTCATGGCGCGGTCATACGAAACCATCGGCATTTCTACCGTAAGCTGAGATTCGGAATCAAAATCGTACCTAAATGAATTCGTCATGCTTCGAATATACCATCACTCTCCGCAAAAGGGTGGACAAATAGTCAAAAAACAGATACAATAGTTCAGATTATGAAAAGCAACCTACACCCAACCGATTATCGCCCTGTCGTATTTAGCGACGAGGTGGCTGGTTTTGCATTCTTGACTCAGTCAACCGCACAGACCGCAGAAACTATTAAATGGGAAGACGGCAACGAGTACCCACTTGTAAAGATTCACATCTCAAGTGCCTCTCACCCGTTCTTCACCGGCGAAGAAAAGATCATCGACACCGAAGGTCGCGTCGACCGCTTCAAAAACCGTTTCGCCGCAGCCGAAGCTCGCAAAGCAGAACTCGCGAACAAAGCGAAGAAAGCCGCTGCGAACAAAGCGAAGAAAAGCGAAAGCTAATCCGCGCCCAGCACACTTAAATACCGCTCTGACTGAGCGGTATTTTATTTATCCAAGTCTTTCGGCGGCGCGACATATACCGGCCGCTTTTTACGGTGCCACGACATGATTTGCTCAAAGATAAGCGAAGTAAAGGGTGGAACCCCCGCCGCAAGCGCCGCCAGAACCCGCCATATCCCCCACTGCATACTGCGAGCGGTCGCGATGACCGAAGCGAAGTACGCCACGAAAAACATACCGTGCAGGCGCCCGGCGACCGATATGAACGATTCATATTCAGGCAGGTCGAACCGACGGTATATGATAGCGCTGATCAGCAAAGTCCAGCCGATGGCTTCCAAAAACGCACCTAAGCGGTATATCCACCAAGCCTCTTTATCGGTGAACCAGTGGGTGCGGTCATAGGCCCACACGATATACCCACCCAGTCGAGCCATAAACGTTTTCATATATTTACTATACCTCAAAGCAATACAAAACAGAGGTAATCTGTTATAATAACGTCTGATCATGCCGAAGATTTCTCTCAATATCGATGAACTCACCGCCGAGCAAAAAGAGCTCGATGCTTTTTTGGCGCGTCCCGACGCCTATAGCGACCCGGAATTCTCAAAAAAGAATAAGCGATTGTTGGAATTACAAAACATTCTTGAAAAAGCTAATCTTCGTCAAACACTTGAAGCACAGCTCATAGAAGCGAAAGAATTAGCCGGTGGTAACGACGAACTAGCCGAGCTTGCCAAAATGGAAGCCAGCGATGCCGAGGCTCAACTGGAAAAGTTAGAGGAAGAACTCTTCACGATGCTCGCCCCTAAAGACCCGAACGACGATAAAAACGTTATCGTCGAAATTCGGGCCGGTGCCGGTGGTGACGAGGCCAGCCTCTTCGCGGCCGAACTGTACCGTATGTACCTGCGGTACTGTGAAGCACACAACTTAAAAACTGAACTTATCAGCGAAAGCGCCAACGATACCGGTGGGTATAAAGAAGTGGTATTTGGTGTTCGTGGCGACGCCGTGTACTCCCAGCTTAAATTCGAATCCGGCGTCCACCGCGTCCAACGCGTCCCGGCGACGGAAAGCCAAGGCCGTATCCACACCAGTACCGTCACCGTCGCAGTACTTCCAGAGGCCGAAGAAACCGATATCGAAATCAACCCGGCCGACCTGCGTATCGATATTTACCGCGCCAGCGGGCACGGTGGCCAGTCGGTCAACACCACCGACTCGGCGGTGCGTATTACCCACATCCCTTCCGGGATGGTCGTCACGAACCAAGACGAAAAATCTCAACTTAAAAATAAAGATAAGGCCATGAGCGTGCTCCGTTCTCGCCTTCTGCAACAAAAAATCGACGCCGAAAACGAAAAGCTGGCCAGCGAACGCCGCAGCTTAATCGGGTCTGGTGACCGCAGCGAAAAAATCCGGACGTACAACTTCCCGCAAGACCGTATTACCGACCACCGTATCGGTTACAGCCGTTCGGGAATACCAGGTGCAATGAACGGGCAAATCGAAGATTTAGTCGAACATTTACAAGCGTACGAACGCGAACTTGCCGTCAGCACCGAACGTTAATCGATATACTGTTTACCGGCTTCGTAAGGATCTATTCGTTTTGAGCCAAACAGTGGTTTCAAAAACTTACCAATCTTCTTGCTTACTCGCTCACGGCGAGTTGCTTTTTCGATAAACTCGTAGGTATGCGGAGCAAGCTCACGTACCGCTATTTCGAGCGGGATAACATACTGATCAATTTCTTGGTGATAATGGTCGGGCGAAAGGATTAATTGATTAAAAAACGTACTCGTCGTATCGTCGATAGCATGCGAGGCAATGACCGGGAGCTCTTCAGAGGTGAATACCGTCGGCGATCGCTCTATGAAATATTCCGTTGCAGTTTCGGGGTATCCCAGCAATTTGCCCATCGCACGCTCGCTATCACGAGGATCTTCGCTATCCTCTATTTTTGCCATCCATACGTCTCGAAGTTCACGGCTGAGGTGTTCGTCGCGAGAAGCGGCATACAGCCCGTTCGCCATTGGTTCACAATTAAGCCCGAGGGCAGCGACGGACTGGGAATCAACTTCCCCGTCGTGCAAGAAAGCTACGGGCTTTATTCCGGCTATCACTCCGACTACATCCGTGATACCACTTGCCTTCATTCTGCTCATACGAGATTCATCAAGGCTACGGAGGGCTTCTTTTTGCTCGGTATTCAAAAGCGGCACTTCTGAGGTCGCTTTTTCGATACGTTCGGCTGTCGTTAAGGAGTTCATGTGTTTATTTGTTTTTGAGTGATTAACTGTGGTAAACTATAGCATATCATGATAAATAAGTCAAGTATAAGCGTAAGCGATTGGATAGCCGAGGCGACTCGACAACTCGTGTTTAATAACGTGCCAAGCGCCCGTTTGGATGCCGAACTACTCCTTTCGCATACGCTTCGCCAGCCTCGGACATGGCTTCATGGCCATGGCGACGAGTTACTTGAAAGCCGCGCCGTCGAAATTGCCAACGCTCGGCTGGACCTGCGCATCGACCGTGTACCGGTCGCGTATATTATCGGGCACAAAGAATTTTACGGCCGCCGCTTCAAAGTGACCACGTCCACCCTTATCCCCCGCCCCGAATCCGAAAGCCTCATTGAGTTGCTGAAAATGGCATTGCCGAAAAATGAAAGCTTGCTCGACGAACATCCTCTCCGACTGGTAGATGTCGGTACGGGCAGCGGTATCCTGGGCATTACGGCCAAGCTCGAACACCCGGAACTTGAAGTAGCTCTTACGGATATCAGCCGCCATGCGCTGAAAGTCGCGACACAAAACGCCAAGGCATTGCACGCAAACGTCACTTCGATTCAAAGCAACTTATTGGCAAACTATCCATTCGTCGCCGATATTATCGTCGCTAACCTCCCCTACGTCGACCCTGAATGGGAACGTTCGCCGGAAACCGACCATGAGCCGGCCACCGCTTTATTTGCCCAGAAAAATGGCCTCGCCCTGATATTTGAATTGCTCACTCAAACGAAAACGAAGCTGAACCTTGGTGGTACGCTTATTCTTGAAGCCGACCCCGAACAACACCCTGCCATCATCAAGGAAGCAATAAAAAATGGCCTCGTGCATACCGAGACCATGGAATATGGTATATCGTTCGAAAAACTTAAATAGCCGTACCGACACGGTTGAACACGATCAACAGTACCACGATCACACTGACGGTAAATAGAAGTGGCAGAATAATATCGGTCATACGGATCTTCGCATGCTTGTGGAATGAGTCGTAGGCTTTGAAGGCCAAGAAGCTCATCAAGGTGGTAATGATAGCGACTTGCGGTATGTACAGCGTAGGAACAAACGGTAAGTTATAAGCAATCGTCCAGTGGTACGCTACCCAGGCAACCTCAGCCATAATGACACCCCACGCCAAGCTTAAGAACAGCCCGTGCGTTTCATCGTCATACGCACTCAGGATGTGGCGGGCGGCCGTATACCCGATCAACCACATGGCGAGTACGACCAGCGATACCGGCCAGTTGTACGAAAGCGCGAACAAAGCTGACGTCCCCATCACTACCGCCACGCCGGCTTGTACGGCAATGTAGGCCCGTTTAGAACGCGGCTTGATGAACAACAGCCAGCCGATATACAACAAGGTAAGAATACCGAGCAATAACAATTGACGCGACTCAACGATCGCCGCATCGTTGACGATGTACATGTGAAGCACGAAGCTGATGCTGACGATGAAGTCGACTAAGTTCGAACGCAAGTTCGCCCACCAGAAACGAGGCCGTACGGCGAACACGCGCCATTTACTGAGCACTACCAACCCGATCGCAAAGCCAACCGAACCGGTGTAGCGGATGACCACGACAACGGTAATCGCCAGGGCGATGTTTAGTACAGTGTAAATTGCTTCGCTCAAGAATGAGCGTTTACGTACTAGTTTGAGAAACTCCATAATTACTTACCAGTATACCACGTACTATTGAGCGGCAGCTGGGGCAGTTCCTACGATAATGACGAAATCAGTCTCACCCGTCACACTGACTGGCGGCGCGGTTGTCTTGATGGTCACTTTATACAGTTCCTTCAATGCCGCAGCCGTCGCAGTATTCCCTTCGCCGATTTGGTAAATCTCAATCGCGGCATACGTACCTTCCGGTGCGTTAGCGACATCATCGACGTTGAATTGCTTTTCCGTCAGCGCATCGGCGGTAATTTGGCCGACACCGGCGACACCGCTCCCATTCAACACGGTAATGTTAGCGCCTTCGCGTACTACCGGGTTAGAGGTCAGTTGCTTAGCCAAGTAGGCACGCAAATCATCGTAATTACCGACGCCCGCGCTCGGATACACCGCGCTTCCTACGCCAGGGACCGGACCACCGATGAAAATTGGATCTTCCTGTGCGTTCAAATCGATAGGTACAATGTCTTTCGACTGAATTTCCTGCCCAAGGCTCATCAGGGTCCGAACCTCTTTCGCCTGAACGTTCGTACGCAAGTTATTTCCAAGCGCGTCAATCAAACCGGTCACCGCGCCGAGGTTCGTCAATGTTCCAGCACTCACCGCTTTTTCGCGAATCGCCACGAGAATTTTTTGCTGGTTACGTTCGCGGTCGAAGTTAGACGCCGACAAACCAACGGTAGGGGCTTGCACTCCACGGGCCTGCGCCAGGTAAAGGGCATGTTCGGCGTCGAGGGTTTGAATGCCTGGTTCGAAGTCGATGAAGTGGCCGTCTGGCGGGCAGTTAACTTTACGCTGTGATGGCTTGCCACATTTCCAGTCGAAGTTAGAGTCCATGATACCAATATCCGGAGATGGGCCACTACCGGCGTTGCCTTCAATATTGACCTGAATGGTTCCACCGATAGCATTCACGACATCCCGCATAACGGTATAGTTCACGTGGACGCCGTATTGAATATCCATACCGAGAATTTCGCCAAAGAAGGCTTGAGATTTCGCAAGGCGGTCTTGCTCGGCAGCATCATCGTCACCACCATTGGTGCACATGAAGTACTCGTTGATCTTACCTCTATATCCAGAGTTACACGTTTGACCGTATTCGACGTAAAGGTCGCGAGGAATGCTGAAGGTAAAGGCATTCTTCTTCTTTTGGTCGACGCTTAAGATCATGATCGAGTCGGTTAATGAACCGCCCTTGTGACCCTTGTCATCTTCCGATGTACCGACAAGCAAGAAATTACTGCGACCATTGGCATCTTCCTTCAATGGTTCGTTTTGTACGATATCGAAGATGTTCCCCTGCAGCACGTTGCCGCCTGCATTCAGGCCCTTCACTACCAGATACCCGATGATACCGATGATGATGACGGCAATCGCGATTAATGCCCATTTGATGATACGTCGAGCTTTGCTTTGCGGCTTTTTGGCCGCTTTTCGATCCTTACGGCGCTGGCGACGTGATTTCTTACCGTCATCCTGCGGCTCTTCGTCGATACCACGGAGCGATTCGTCGATATCGTCACGACCGATCTCCCGACCGGTGCGAGGCACACCGACGAACGCTTGCGGAGCAGTTTGCTGCTGTTCGGGTGCCCGGCGACGAGCCAAGTTGGGCGTTTCGGCCGTATGGAGCGTGCGATCAATCGGGCGTACGGCAGCATTAGGATTTTTCACCTGATGCAACTCACCCAACCTATTTCCAGCACGACGAGGTATGAACCCGTCTATTGACGTTTGATTTTTATTCATAAATACTTGCGACTTATTATACTTCATCATGCTCACGTTTTGAAGCATAAGTGGCGTTAATGCGCCGACTCGTTTATAATGATTGAAGTTCATGGAAGCTTCTTTTTTCACCCGTCATCCATTTATGAAGGACCTGCTTAGCCTGATTATTTTCGTGACCTGCGTGGTAATTGGCACCATCCTCATCAATACGTATATTTTCCGTAGTTTCAACGTGGTCGGCCCCAGCATGGAGACCACTCTTTATACCGGCGACCGTTTGATCGTGAACCGCATACCCGTGACATGGTCGCAAATTCAAGGCAAATCATACGTTCCCGAACGAGGCCAAGTGATCGTGTTCAAAAACCCCCATTACAGCCTAGGGATCGAGGATGAATACATCGTCAAACGTGTCATCGCCTTCCCGGGTGAACGCGTTCTGTTAAAAGATGGGAAATATACCGTCTACAACGCCGAATTCCCAGCCGGTTTTAACCCGGACGACATGAACAACGGCGAACCTGGCTCCCCTACCACCGGTGAAGTCGATACGGTCGTGCCAGAAGACGAGCTATTCGTCAGTGGTGACCACCGAACCGGTAATTATTCATACGACTCACGCAATGGGCTCGGTACTGTGCCGTATTACAACGTTATCGGCCCGGTCGGCATGCGGCTTTTCCCATTCGATAAAATACGCGGCTTTTAAGCGTACGTTCGATTAAATTAAGTAAGTAATAGACTGCGACCACGGTACTTCGCCTATTTTTTTAGACGGGCTTCGCTCCGGGTATTTTTTAGTGTATACGACTTTAAAATACTCGGGCTGCAGAGGTCTTAAAAATAGGCGAAGCCGTTTGCTCGCAGCGATAATTAGCTTAACAGCTTTTGAATGCGTTCGAATTCTTCAGGGTTCTTGAACTTGATGACGATGTTTCCGGCACCTTTGCTGTTCACTCGAATGGCGACGTCGGTGTTAAGGCGTGTTTTCAAAGATTCAATGCGAGTTTCGTGCTGTTCGGAGATAGTGTTGTCGGCTGGTTCGCCGCTTTTCTTTTGCTTCTTCACGTTCACCATGTACTGCTCGACTTTTCGGGCGCTCCACTCCTCAGAGATGATGCGTGGGATGAGTTCGGTAATGAGTGCCTCATCTTGGCCGATCAACGGGCGGGCTTGGCCTTCGGTCAGCTTACCTTCGGCAAGGGCGACGACCGCTTCTTTCGGTAACTTCAGCAGACGCATCGTGTTGATAACGGCCGATGGTGATTTATGTACGCGTTCAGCAATTTTTTCGGCGTTCAAGTTGAATTGGTCACGAAGCTTGGCATAGGCGGTGGCGGTTTCGATAGTATTAAGATCACGGCGTTGGATATTTTCAATTAACGAAACTTCCAGTTGTTTTTGACCGGACATTGAGCGAATAACAACCGGGATTTCTTCAAGGCCGGCTAATTTCGAAGCCCTGAACCGGCGTTCGCCGGCGACGATTTCATAGCCCTGACCTTTCGGTGTGACGATGATTGGCTGAATTACTCCATGCTCTTTGATCGAAGCGGCTAATTCTTCCAAGGCAGCTGCTTCAAAATGCCGGCGTGGTTGCTCGGCATCGGCAGTAATGTTAGTAAGCGGCAAAGTTTTTTGTTCGCTAACTTTTTCTTCTTGCTTAGCGGTAGTGTCGAAAGTGTCATCCAAAAAGTTAGTTGGAATCAACGATTCGAAGCCGCGCCCGAGGCCTTTTTTGGCAGCACTCATGCGGTCGCCCCTACTGCCGGCGCTTCCGCCGCGGCCGTTCGGTCCATAACTTCCTTGGCAAGCGCCTTGTACGCCCGTGCGCCCTTTGAGAACTTGTCGTAGACACCGATAGGAATACCGTGGCTTGGGGCTTCGGCCAAGCGAATGTTACGAGGGATCGTCGACTCGAATACTTTGCCCGGGAAGTGGCGTTTGATTTCGTTGTGCACTTGAGTGCTGAGCGTGGTGCGGCTGTCGAGCATGGTTGGCAATACGCCAAGTAGTTCGAGGTGCGGGTTCATGCCCTTTCGGACCAGCTTCATGGTTTCCAATAGCTGGCCAAGACCTTCGAGCGCATAGAACTCGGCCTGAACGGGCAATAATACGTACTTGGACGCGATAAGGCCGTTGACCGTAAGCAAGCTGAGGCTTGGCGGGCTATCGATGATCACGTAATCGTAATCGATGGTCGCGCTATCAATGGCCAGCTTAAGGCGTGAGAAGCGCTTATCAGTTTGAGCGAGCTCTACTTCGGTATTCGCCAGTACCGACGTTGTTGGGGCCAACCATAAGTTCTTGTAATCGGTGGCCACGACCGCTTGGTCGAGTGAACACTTACCCGTCACCACGTCGGTCATGGTAAGCTGTAATTCGCTTTTGTCGACACCGAGGCCGCTACTGGCGTTCCCTTGGGGGTCGAAGTCGATGAGTAGGGTTTTCTTACCAGCCTTAGCCAAGAAGAACGCTAAGTTAATAGACGTCGTCGTCTTACCCACGCCCCCCTTTTGATTGGTTATAGCTATGACTGTTGCCACTCTGTATGTGTTCCCTCTTCGTTTCCCCTATTGTAGCACGTAACACCGTAAATATAAGCGGTATTGTATATACTTTCGCACCGTTATTCAACAAACAAAAAACCCGCCGAAGCGGGTTTTTGACCATTTTACCGGACTACTTGATCGAAGTGATTTCAATCTTTGAGTATTTTTGGCGGTGACCGTTTACTTTGTGCACGCGCTTTTTGGCCTTGTAGCGGATAACTTGTACTTTGTCACCTTTTACGAGGTCGTCGATTACCTTGGCGGTAACCTTCACATCTTTGACTGTTGGCGTTCCGACCGTGATGTTGTCACCGTCGATGACCAATAGTGCGTCAAGCGTGAGCTCTTTAGTTCCTTCCGGGAGGAGGTCCACCAGGAGGGTCTCTTTTTCAGCGGCGATAAATTGTTTGCCACCGATCTTAACGACTGCTTTTGTCATATGTATTCCTTATATTGTTATCAATCAAGTATCGATTATAACAGAGATGAGAAGAGATGTAAAGATATGGTTCCCTATCAGAACCTCTGGCCTATGGCCATTCAACGGCTTCGTGCCGGGTATTTTTTAGCGTATACGGCTTTAAAATACTCGGGCTGCAGAGGTTTCATGGCTATAGGCCAAAGGCTCTTAGAGGAAGATAAATTAAATCTATTGTCGGTTCTTGTTGGTGGCGAACCAGCGCCATGAGGTGAAGATGATGGCTATGATGAGGAGCCAGACGTACCATGGGAGGCCGGCGAGTGTCCAGCCCTGGTTGGAGGCGTTGAGGATGGTGGCCATGTCGGATTGTGGTGTCGGGTTGGTGTTTTCGCCGTCATCTGACTCGCGTGCATTGGTGGTGCTGGCGACGCTTGAGCTGACTACGGGGACGTTTCGGCCGTTATAGAAAACGCTGCTCAAGGCTGTAGGCTCGTTGGCTGCGGGAATGGTATCGATCGGAGCGGTCTCAAGCGGTTCTGGTACTACGATCGGTGGTAGGCTCGGCAATACCGGGTTCATGATGGTGGCATTGGCATACACCGATTCGCTGATTTGGGCGTCACGGGTGATGCTCCATAACCTGAACAAATATGTTCCGCGGCTATTCACTTTCGTACTTACCCGGTTGACGGTCGATTCGACCACGCCGGTAATGAGCACGGTGCCGTCCTCAGACAGTTCGTAGCCGTAGTGCGTTATGTCGGTCGCATGCTCGGTTGGCGGCACGACAACGGGTGGAGTTTCTTCAGTTGGTTCCGCCGGTACTTCGACAGGTGCGTCCGGTGTCGTTCCGTTTACAGGCGGCGTCCACTCCCACTCGATGTCACGGTCGGTTGGCGGAGATGTGACGACCGGTGTACCAGGTGTCTGCACCGCCGGGTTCGGTACATATACGTCACCTTCGAGGTTTTCGTTCGGCAGGTTGCCGTCTTTGGTCGGCACTTCCATGGTCGGAGGTGTCGGCGGTATTTCTTCGGCATGAGCGGCTACCGGAAAAGCGATGAGCGCGAGCATCGAAACAAGAAGAGCGACGGCAAAGAATTTCACCTTCGGTATTGCTAATTGTTCGACACCTGCACCAGTCATACGTTCCCTACTCAGCCCCACCCGAATAAGTTAATAGGTCAAGTATAGCAGGGCGAAAACAAGATTGCCACACTATTGCCCGAGCGTACTTCGGATGGCACTTTTGGCCGAGTCGACGCTGGCTTGGTCCGGAATCATGACATAGAGTTTTTGGCGGCCCATACTATAGGTAACGTCCGAAGCGCCGGTACCGTCGACGTTGGTTGAGGTTACTTTCCACTTAGCTAACGAATCGATTTGGTTGCGCATCAGCATAGTAATGTCTTGGGTGCTCATATTGGTTTGGAATGTACCTTCAAGACTGCGAAGGATTTGCTGATAATTCAAGACGGTCGACGGGCTGCTCATTTTGGAAACGATGGCTTCGATGACACGCATTTGGTTCTGCCCACGGGTCCTATCGCCACCCTCAAAGGCGTAACGGTTACGGCTAAATGCCAAGGCTTGCTTGCCGTCCAAATGGTTCTTTCCTTCCGTGAAGGTGTAGCCGTCTGCACTAAAATTGTATACAGAGTCGACATCGACTCCACCGAGCGTATCGACGATGTTTACGAGCGATGAAAAGTTGATTCTAACGTTGTATTTTATGTCTATTCCATACAGGTCTTCAAGGGTAGCTACAGACATGTCGACACCGTACAATCCGGCATGCGTCAGCTTGTCTTTGACCCCTGTTGTACCATGCAGTTGTACGTAGTAGTCACGAGGGGTGTTTACCAACAGAATATTATGTGTTACTGGATTTACAACGGCCACGATATTCACGTCGCTGCGTGATGTTGTCGAAATGTCACCATAGGTATCGATGCCACTGATGAGTACGGCAAATGGACGGCTGACATCACCATCTACCACCCCACCTGAAGTCGTTACAGGCACCTTAAATGTGGCTAAAATCTGTAGGCGAAGATAGAGTTCGTTGTTGTTCAATTCCTGCAAAAGACGGACGTACGACGACTTCAAAATGACCATATCCATATCGTTATTTTCCAGCGACAACATCATGCTGGTTGGGTTATCAAAGTCGGTATATTGAGCTTTCGTGAGCTTGGTCGCTTCTGTTTTTACCGCGTCGACTGAAGGCTCGCTTTTCAACACACCGGTTGATTGATTAGGCGTGCCAAGTGAAATGTTATTTGCCTTCAAAGCGACGATCGAATACTCCTCGTACGACCGACTGGCCTGCTGAGTGGAGCGCAGAAACGAGTTCGTGGCCATACCGACTGAATATACGTATATGTTGATCAAAGAGCTCAGCAGGGCCACTACAAGCAGCGCTACGCGAACCTTATTGCCGATACGGTTGGTGACGAGGAAATAAATAACCGCAGCTGTTACGACGAAACTGACGAGAAAAAGAATGCCAAGATACGAACCGGGAATAAGGTTGGTATTGAAGGCAGTATATACCGCGACGACATAGGTAATAGCGAGTATGGCCGCCGTAACAATACTGGCTCGTCGCAATACTGCTTTATTGCGTATAAGTTTCTTGAATTTGTCTAACACGATTAATGTATATTATACCTTATTTTGGGGATTTTTTCCAGATATTAACACCTTACGCTTAGCGTGTAAAGTAAATATGTAGTATGTCCCCGCTGCCCCTAAAGCACCAGCGGTGGTATCGATAAGTACGTCTCGCACTTCCCCGCTACGCCCAGGAACGAGCGTTTGGTGCAATTCATCCGTAATCGCATAGAGACACAAGAACAATACGCTCAGAAGAACTGCCTTTCGAGCCTTCGGCGTATACGCACGGACAACGAGGAACATGAGAATACCGAGGATGAAGTATGCGATGATATGCGCAAGTTTACGGGTTACGAACGTCAAGACGTCGTTCGGCAGGCTTGTGCCGAGGGTTTTGGCTACTTCGACGATGGCGCCGCTACGTTCAGAGGAGACGGAGGAGGGTTCGTTGGAGAGGAGGAAGATGATAAGCATCCAGGTTACTAGCAATGCGATCTTTACTATTACAGAACGGTTCATAAAAATAACTCCTGAAATTCACCTACCGTTAAAATAGCGACGCACGCGTCACCCTTATACTCAATAATATCCTTATCGATGGCAATAGGCATACACGCACCAGAATAATTATGGTCATAACTACTTGTTGGCTTTGGTGTCGCTTTCAAAGTTGGTTTAACATATATACCAACTAGTGTAACTTGGATTACTGATTGTTTAGAAACTAAGATCATTATTTCATTAAATCTTATAAATGAGTGCTTGAATCAAAATTTTATAATGAGGTCTAATTGACTTATAGAACAAGGGTGCAACAAAACATGTGACTACTTCCGTAATAACCGTTGCTAACGCGGCACCCGCAATTCCGAGTATTGGCAAGAGTAACAAATTAAGTGAGACATTAACAATTACGCCATAAATTAATATATATTTAGCAAACTTGTGTTTCTCTTCTGCAACAAGCCAGATATTCCTAGCAATTCCCAGCATCGAAAGCGGAATATACCAAACAATAATTTGTATTATTATTGCGCTCGCTGCAAAATCTTCACCAAAGATAATTGCTATGACAAACGGAGCAAGCATAGCCAGTATCGCACTGATTGCTACACAGCCCCAAAACAACAAAAAATAAAGCTGCTTAAGTCGCTTTATATACAGTTCCTGCGACTGCTCCTTCGCATGAACAATCACCGGCCGCAAAGACGTAATCACTGCATCAGGTAAAAACGTCCAACCCGTTGCTATCACAATAGCCGCTGAATAAATACCAAGCTGAGTGTTGTCTATAGTATTGGCAATCATTAGCTTATCTATCTGTATATATACGAGTGAAATTATATTTGCAATGATAAAGTGATGACTTTTTGATAACAAAGCTCTTGCAGAGACAAGCGAGAAGGACAGCTTGTCACCACCCTGTTTACCATAGAAAATCAAAAGACTAATAGCGACAATAATGCTCGATACCACAACACTCGCAGCAAACCATAAGACATCTTTACCACTTACTAACAGGTAACCGCTATAACCTGCGGCTAAAGTAACCGCTATAACCTTTGCTATGGAAACGAATTTTGATTGAAGTCGCGATTGGAACCAATAATCTAAAATATTAAATGATTGGAAGATAAGTATGAAGGCTTGGATCAAAGCGACCATAATCAAAATACGGTCGTCACCATTCAAAGTAAGTAACAGTATACCAATAGCTAAAATAGAGAGCATGCTTGATGCTAGCCTCAAAACTATCGACGTACCCAAATAATCGCCTTGTTTATCTTTGTGCATTATCAGCTCGTTAACCATAATCGAGTCGAGTCCAAGCTTCATAACTCCAGAAAAAAGAGCTACGAGTGAAGCACCATAGTTCAAAACTCCATAATTAGCTGCTCCTAAGTATCGGGCTGAGATTACTGTTATTAACAGTGCGATACCGACACTAAAAATACGTTCGACGACAATCCAGAAACCATTACGTGCAGCTTTACTGTTTCGTAAAGAAAAAAGTTTTGTGAAAGAAGCCGGCATCAAATAGCATAATCCATATTAATTACCACTACCTTTGACGAATCTATTAGCGTATAGATCTTTCAGATAACCAACCATTCCTAAATATTTAATATATAGATTTGGCGCAACGATTTTCATCAAAGATGATATGTTATTCAGTCTAAGCGGACGATTCTGAACCATGATCTTGAATTCATTTATCGCTTCTTTTTTTAACGAATTTACCATATAAATTGAAATGAGAGTCTTTGAAAAACTATAGCGAACATTTTTTATCTGATTTTTATCCAATAAATTAAAAGATAATTCACATTTATCTCTGAACTTTTTTATGCCTTTAATATTTGACAACTTTGTTCCACTTATACCGTCGCCTTTATGTTCGTAATAATCCACCAAGCGCTCAGGCACACGTGCAACCTCATATCCCTTTGTTAACATTTTAAGTATAACTGTCGAATCCTGCTTAGAAGGTACGTCGTCAAACATTCCAATAGCTACGAGTATTTCTTTTTTAACAAGCCATAACGATGTGCCGGCAATACAAGCGAGCATATGTTCATACAAGGGTGATCCTTCGAAGTCGTTATCGTATCCACCGACTAACGCACCTTCTGTATTCATTCGATTAGCATAGCAGTATACTAAACCAAGCCGCTTATTATTAGTAGTCTTAAATAAACCCATCTGCTGTTTAACCTTGTCTGGATTGTATATATCATCATCATCAAGAAAGGCTATGTATTCTCCACTCGCCTGCTCAATACCAGCATTTCTCGAAAGTCCACCGCCCAAGTTTTTCGCATTCTTGACATATTGAACTTCGGGGTACTGAGTACATATTTTTTCAGTTTCCAGGTGGTCAAAAGAGCCAAACATATTATCATCAACAACAATTATTTCTAAATTTTTATATGTTTGTCCCCTTACACTATTGATAGCCTTACCTATAGCACCAGGCCTTTTATATGTAGTTATGATTACGGTGACTAATGGATTTTTCATGAATTTCCTAACTTATTTTTCTTCTCTAGAATTCTAAAAAAGAACCGTGGCTGCTTAAACATTTCTAACACCATTGCTAAGGGGTATATTGTTAAATACATTAATTTTGAGCTGAACATCTTGTATCCACCTGCATTTTTGAAATTATGCGACCATATAATATAAAGTATAGTCCAATTTATCTTTTTACGAACCGACAATGCATACTTGACTGATGTATCTAGCGACAACGCATAACCCTTTGGGTTATTTACTTTTAACTTATCAGCACCGCTCGTATATCCGCCTTCAAGAAATTTACCTCGAGCCAGTATCTTATTCACAATCAGCATTTTGTATTTTGAATCAATCGGTTCGAAAATTACATTTTCATATATAAATTTTTCTTTGGGAAAAATAGGAAAAACATATTCCTTCAGTATATTAGTTTTGTACATCCGTACCGTCTCGCCAGCGAAACCATACTTTTGATTTAGTTCTATACCACTCAAGTTTTCGACATTCACAGGCATTCTGGCTACACTGGTTTTATCCGTAGACGACCAAAGACCAATGATTCCACTTATCTTAGACTTGTCAAAGATTTTATCTATATGTCCGTCTAGTATTTCAATACATTCAGGTACCAAGGTATCATCGGAATCAAGAAAAAGAAAATAATCAGTTTTACATAGGTTGATGGCAAAGTTGTAAGCAGTATGTTTGCCGCCATTTACTTTCTTATAGTATTCAATCAAAATCTTGCCGCTCTTCTGCCAATGCTCGACTATCTGTTCAGTTTCATCCGTAGAACCGTCATCAATAATCATCCATGTAAAGTTAGGATTTGTCTGAGCAACTAACGATTCGTAACACGCTGCAAGCTCTCCAATACGATTATAGGTGGGAGTAAATATTGTAATATTATGTCGTTTTATCATATTTAACTTCCCTTTCCGAAAGAACTGCTATACCTATTGCTATCAATAGCCAAAAGAAGGGATCGTAAATGAATACCTTAGAAAGTAGAAGCTTCATACAGATAGCTATAGTAAATATAAACAATATTAAGAGGTTTTTATTGTCTCTCATTTTTTTATACATTCTTTTAATGGTCACGAAGATAACAATTAATATCAACATCCCGAAAGGTATTCCAAACGTAATGAATGTGTCTAAAACAATGTTGTGAGGAAAAATGCCTATTCCATATTTTTGCTCAAAACCCCCGATTCCAATACCAGCCAGAGGATGGTTACGTATTTCGTCCAACCCGTTCAAATAAATATCACCCCTTTCTCCAAGTGCGTCAAACACATCCTTACTGTCGAACATCGCTATGAACTGTTTAGTCGAATATGAATCAGGTTCGAGGTTTGCTACGACATAAGATATGATAATGCTCGACAAAGCTAAAGCGAATATAGACAGAGTAGTTACCAGCACAATTCGGCGGTGGCGAATGAGCCTGCTGGCAGGTGCTAGACAAAAACAGGCGACTAGCGCAACCAGGACTACAAGAAGAGTACCCCTATTTCCGTTAAGTATAACCATCAAGCTAAAAATGAGTGCAGTAACAAAAATTATTGGTTTATGAAAAATGTAACCATAGATTAGAAGTAGCACGGAGCAGAATATCCCATAATAACCGAGTGCCATGTAGTCTTCAAACTCTCCAGGTGTATTAAATAGTATGCTCGACAGTAGAATCAATCCAATTGCTGAAAGCACGCACATTGATTTTAAGAAAACGGTCCAATCCACCTTAAACGAGAACGCTACCAGTAACGGTAAAGCATATATAATAAATTCACGAATATAGAAATTTAACGTATCCGTAGGAAATATTAAATTATGCATGCAAAAAATCAATGTCACAATTAAGATGAGTATTAAACTGTTGATCTGTGCGAGCCTAAATCGATTTATTAAAACAATCGCAAACAAGAATACCAGGTTCGCATATATTAAATTAAAGCTAATTCCATGAGTCTCCAGTACGAATTGAAAAATGTAACCCATTACAACTGCAGAAATCAACAATGAAGATATCTTATCAACCTTGAGTAAGTTAATAGCTATCATTTACTTCCTTCTCTTACTATTTCAAGAAGTCGTTCAGACGCATCTCTCCATGACGAATTATTTTTAAACCTAACCATACTAGGCGACAGGCGGGCACTTCTTATCTTTGAAGCTATTTCTAAAATATCATTATAATTATCAACAGTATTTTCATCATCCATCCCATCTATTACTTCAGTTGCTCCCACGTGTTTGGAAAGAATAACTGAACAGCCAGCTTCCACCGCTTCGCAAACCGCTAAGCCGAATGTTTCGAAACTACTATTCTGAATGTATAAATCAGAATTTTTCATCACCTCTAGAACACGATCATGTGGAAGAGTTTCGTAATATTTTACAAATTTATATTTACATATAAGATCACCGTTCTCATATTTAGGGCCTATGACACTGAATTCAATCGAATCATCATTTATGCTTTCAATGGCTTCACATACCGCTAAATTGTTTTTTCTTAGCATACCACCGCCAACAGAAACTATTTTAAATATGCCCCCCACAGCACTTTTCAGCATAGTCTTTTCGACTGAATCGTAAATTCCACCCGCACCATTATTTACGAAACGTATTTTGCTGCTAATCTCGGGCTGAACTGCTGTCAAATATTCCGCAAACGATTTAGAAACACACACGACCGTACTACAATTAGACAATATATACATTTCGTCATTAATTTTTTTTAAATCATCTTTGTACTCTACGGCGGCATAGCCATGCATCAAATAGCTTGTTTTGATATTCAATATATTAGCAATTTTTATAATTTGGACATGAAAGTTTGAATTGCCAGATAATATTACCGTATCCATTTTTGGCAACGACAAAAGGAAGTGCATAATTCTAATTATTTTATTATTCGTTTTGCAAACGAAAACATAAGGAGCCATAAATGGTTCGTAGCTTTTGTTAACAATCGCCGGACCGGTGTCGTTGACAAAATCTCCAGCATAATATATGTTTCTTAAATTCTTACGAGTTTTAGCGCCCGAAAACATTACTTTTGCTATATGCAATAGGTTAAATTTCTCTCGATATAATTGCCTTTTTCTAATGACAAATTGACCAATCAATACAGGGTATAGAAGCGGACTCATTCGGTAGAAAATTTTACCGAAGTCAAAGAAATATTTCTCATTATAGCCATTAAACCATGTAGATTCACTATCCGCTCGTAGTGTTGCAATCTTTATAGGGTATGAATAAACCTTCATTCCCTTCTTTGCGCAGTCAAACAAAAATATATTTTCTTCACCCATTGATATATCGGCGCCTGTTCCGAACTGGTTATCAAAAACGATACCAGCTTCAGTAATAGACTTGCGCTTAAAGGAAATTTGCCATGACGCAACCCTCATAGTTTGCCAAATGCGAAGTCTTCCTTTTTTGAACGTTTTCTTCGCAGGTTTTCCATTTTCATTATCAACTCGGAAAATAATTATGTCAGCATCTGGAAATTCCTCGTATGCACTAGCGATAGTTTTTTCGTAATCATCCTCATAATACATATCGTCGTCAGCTAAAACACATATATCAGCACCTGCATTACCGACTGCTCTGTTGCGGCTTCTACTGAGTCCTGTTTCTTTATATGATAGAAATTTAGATATACCATCAATTAACGCTGGTGGAATGGTTTCTATTTTTGTTATTTGATTGATAATTACATACGGACCTTTGACTCTTATAGCTTCAATCAAAGAGTTAGGCTGAACCTGGTTCATTGTCGATATCAGTAATTGAATTTTCATATTCTTTTTCTTATTGCGTTAAAAATTGAACTTAAATATGACGTAATTTTAAGCGGGATCGATATACCTTGAATATTCATATATAGGCGAAATTTTTTGAATATTATTTTGAATTTGTTTGCAGAAAGGGTGGACGAGCTCCTTCGGTAGTATGAGTATACACCATTTAGTCCCGTCGCCGGTCCGTATCTCTTCATCAACTTCAACCATAAAGACATGTCTTCTCCATAGTTCAGAGAGGGCATTATCAGATCAGATTTCTGCACTTGTAGCAAATCAATCATGACCGTTGAAGTCCATATGAGGTTGTTAAAAAGCTGATCATGGTATCCAAATTCGATCGGTACATCTACGGTATGTCCTGTTGGAATACCACGCTGGTCAGTGAACTCATAACCCGTAAAACACATGAATTGTTTATTTTTAATCATAAACTTCATTTGCACAGTTATTTTTTCGGGATGCCAAAAATCATCCGCATCTAAAAATGCCAAATAGCGTCCCCTAGATCGTCCCATACCACTGTTACGTGCAGCTGCGGCGCCAAGGTTCTTATCAAATTCTATCAATTGAATCCGCGCATCAGACTTCTGATGCTGCTTAATTATCACAACACTGTCATCTGTAGATCGATCGTCAATAAGAATCAATTCCCAATTTTCATAACTCTGTTTTTGAACCGACTGAATTGCATCAGTTACAAATTCGGCTGCATTAAAGACCGGCATAACAATACTTACCATCTGCTCATGCTCATTGGCCACTTCCGACTTAATCATATTATTGTACCCGGTTAGAGATAAGTTTCTTATCACTATCCTCAGAATATATACTATTTGACTGTTCATGGCCCTCGCGATGGCCCTTAATTGAAAGTACTGCGGCGAAGGTCATCGTTAAACATTTTAAATCTATTAATAATCCACGCCTATTTACATACGCTCCGTCCATTTGAGCTTTTACTATATCATCTAGCTCATCTCGCCCATTTACCTGTGCCCAGCCTGTAATACCTGGCTTCAAGTCGTTTGCACCAACGATGTCTCTGAGACCAAGGAGGTTTATTTCATTAACCAAAACTGGTCGTGGCCCAACCACACTCATGTCACCTTTGATGACGTTAAAAAGCTGCGGAAGCTCATCCAGCGAAAGTTTACGCAAAATCTTACCGGAGCGCGTTATGTGCACATGTGAGTCTTTAAAAGCATTCGTTGGCATGTCTGAAGGTGCATCAGTAGCCATAGTACGAAACTTATACACCGTAAATGGTTTTCGGTTTTCACCAGAACGTAATTGCCTAAATAATGCAGGTCCTTTTGAGTCTATCTTTACCCAAAGAGCCACCAAGCCCATCGGTATCATAAAAACGGCCAGTGCTCCTAAAGCGAGTACTATGTCGAGCGTACGTTTGCCGAACTTGTTGTACATAATTGCCCCTGGCCTACTCGGCCTTAGTTATTTAGCGTTATCGTTCTTTGGTTTTTCCACTTCGTCATCAGCCTGTTCTTGGACAGGCGGGTTGCGCATAAAGTCTTCTTTAGGTTCGGTAAAATAGCGTGTAATACCACTTATAATTGTAGATTTTTTTGAAGGTTCGCGAATGGGTTTAACGGTTTTTTCAGGTTTAACTCGTTTCGCAGGTTTATTAAGAACGGGTTTAATTTCCACCTCACCACCCTTAGCATCAAATATGAAGAATAATACTATTAATGATAACACAAAGGCCGCGCCGGTGCTTAACGCGAGCTGAAGCGGTTTGTTGACGTTAAATGGGGGTACGGCGTTACTGGCGTTGTCAACAACTCGTAATCGATCGGCGCCATAGAGTGTTTCGGCTTCTTTTTTGAATGACTCAACGGCTGCACGCAGGAATTTCTGACTTTTTTCAGGTTCATCGGTACTCACACCCAATTTAATAACTTCTGTGCTTTTTTCGTTAATCGCTTCAACCGAAGGACTGAATTGTTCATAAGTAATACCAAGTTTCTGATCACTAATCACTGGTTCAAGTACGCGTCGTGACTGAAACAACTGTACGTAGTTGTTCAGAAGCGTCGCGTCTTGCGTAGAGGTTGAAGAGCCCGGGTTAATAAACAATATCGTCGCATTGCTCTTATACAAAGGCTGCTGAATAAACTGGTTGTAAATAACTCCACCTAAAAGCCCAATAAGGGTCAGGGTGGCAATTAACCACCAATTTCGCACATAATAAGCCAACAGCTTATATAAATTTATTTCTTGCATTCCACACTCTCTTCATTCGTCCTCGCAGAAGGAACAATATTAATGCATATTATATCAGAGAGTGTGAGTTTTGTAAACTATATGTTTTCTGTAGAGGTAAGCGACTCCAAAAATCGCCAGGGCGCCTATCCCCCACCAATACCAAGCGATTCCTAGCACCTTCCAGCCTTCTTTGCTGGCTTCTATGGCAACTGGTGTTGCCGCGGCCGTATCGGCCTGGCCGAAGCCGGCGCCATACGGGAATACGAAGCTGAGTATGTTCGCTTCTGAAGTAGTGCGGTGATTGGTTACGGGCAACGTGGGCAGCTGCGGCGATTCGGGCAGGTCGACGTTGAGGGGCGCTACCCTTTTTAACTGCGAACCAGTCGTTTGGCGTATCGATGCGGATTGAGTTTGGTTCGAGGAAGAAGCTACGGGAGCATTACCCGTACTTCCGCCCGTACTGCTTGAACTTACCGGTTGCGATTGGCTCTGACTCGGTGCTTGCGACGAGGCGGCCGGCGCTGGGGCTGTCGGACTCGGTGTGAAAACTGGCGTTGGTGTGTGCGTAGGTGTAGGCGCTGGTGATGGTGTTCGACAATCAGCCCCGAGTAACCCGCCTACGACACAGCGGACGGTCTGAGACAAAAAACCCTCAGCTTTTGCGGGCTGAGAATGAATAAGCGAAACAAATAAAGAAAGACTAACAATAGTAAGGATAAAAACATATATTTTTACACCCCGCAGGCTATAGAGCCCCGTTCTGTTCTCCATTTGCGCCCTCCACTGACACATAAAAGTTCAAATGAACGTACCTCTAGTATACCAGGAAGTGCTTATGCTTAAAAGTTACGGGTGCGATACCATCACCGGGCTGGTCGAGCTGGTCATGGTGCTGTTACCGAGGCGGCCGTCGAAGTTATTTCCCCAACAGTACATTTCGCCATCGGCCAACGCACAGGCGAAGCCACCCCCTACCGATATATCGGTGACGGTTTTGCCGCTCAGTGCGCCCGTATCGGTTACCGCTACCGGCGTGAATGAGTTCGTGGTCGAGCTATTACCTAGCTGGCCCATATTGTTTTCACCCCAGCAATATACCTTGCCGGATGCCAACACACAGTTCATTACGTCGCCGCCGTCCGTTTTGGTCACGTTCTTCCCGGATAATACGCCGGATGTCGATACCGCTACCGGTACTTGCGAAGAGGTTCCCGTACCGTTAAGGGTGGTAGCGTATTGGCTCGTTTGCCAACAATACACCCGTGAGTTCGTTGCTATGGCGCAGGTATGGAGATTACCGGCATTGATGCTTGAAAGTGTCAGCCCGGATAGCGCGCCCGATGTCGTTACCGCCCCGTGTGCATATGATGTACCAGTGCCGTTCCATCCCAATTGGGCTCGGCTGTTCGCTCCCCAACAATAGGCTGCGCCGTTAGCGATTGCGCAGGTATGCGAGTCACCCGCGCTTATGGCGGTGATCGTTTTTGCGTTCAACTGGCTGTTGTATCCCGATGCGCTGTACGTTAAGCCTACTGGGCTTGAGTAGTTCGTAGTGTTGTACGTACCGAGTTGGCCATAGGTATTTTCTCCCCAACAGCCAGCGACATTATCGGTGGTTAAGGCACACGTATAATTAGACCCGGCCGATATACTTTGGATGGTTTTACCCGAAAAGATTCCACCCGTACCTACAGCTACCGGCGTCGAAGAAGTTGTCGTCGTGCCGTTGCCTAACTGGCCAGAGCTATTGCCGCCCCAACAGTACGCCTTCCCATCGGCTATCGCACATATGTGGCCGTACCCTACCGAAACGCTCGTGGCAGTTTTTCCAGCCAGCAGGCCGCCGACTAATGTCGGTGAAGAAATGTTACCACCCCAACAATATACTTTGCCGGAGGTAATCGCACAGGCCTTACTATAATTTGCCGACATTGATTGCCAGGCAAAGGCAGGTGTCGAGTTATTCAAGCCAACATGGCCCGGGCAGACACCTTCTTCGATCGAACCGACCGATAGATCGTAGGTATAGGAAAGCTGGGCGCGCACCGAGCTGAGGGTGAAGCAGTAGTTCGTACCGGTCGACGAGTACTCAAGCGTGGTACCGCCGCTGTGGTTGAGGCCGTTGCCGCTATTTGCGGCGACTTGGGTCAACGGGAAGCTGCCTTTGGCATACTTTTCTTGCGCGAGCTGGTCGATCACGCTTTCCGAATCAGATTTGAGTTCGGCGATGGCCGCTTGTTTCGTCACGCCGTTATACGCCAAGGTACCGACGGTCGCCAACAAGGCAATGACCGCCACCACGATAATAATTTCCACGATGGTAAACCCAAGCGGTTGTTTCGTACGACTTCGCCCCAATAAGTCATTCATAAGTACTTTGAGTATACTGCACCCTCGCCCTCAGCACAACAAACAGAAAAAACGCCGAGCTTAGTCGGCGTGCAATCGGTCGATACGGTCGTGGTTCAGACCGTAATAATGGGCGATTTCGTGCCAGAGGGTACGTTTGATTTGCTCGAACAGCTCCTCTTCGTTATGCGTCACCATTTGAATGGGTACTTTAAAAAGGGTAATTTTGTCGGGGAGTACGAACGTATAGCCTGCCCCACGTTGCGTCAATGGAATACCTTCATAAAGGCCAAGTAGTAGATTCTCTGGTTTAAGGTCAGCTTTTGCCGCTTGGTATTCGTCGGGCCAATCGGCATAGACGATCGCGACGTTATCAAGCCCCTTGATATATTCTTGGGGCAATTCGTTCATAGCTTTGGTGACCAATTGGTCGAACGCTTCGTCGGTCAGTTGAGATTCTTGATTCACTATACTAAGTATACCATCTCAACGACTACCGGCGAGATAATTGTTTTCTATCTTCGCTATGCAAGTCGTTCGTAATGGCTTCCCACTCTTGCTCGAGCGTTTCGCCATCGGTATCGCTGCTCAAGTCGATTACTTCGTCTTCCTCGAATTTATCAAGGTCGCTGATAGTACCGTCATCCTGAGGGTCGATTGGTTGGAGTTGTAAATATTGAAATAATGACATGATGTTTGTTTTTAATTTGGTATGTATGTATTTAAGCATAATTGTTTTGAAATGTCAATAAGCTCGTGGCTTTGATTGACAATAGAGTGTAATAGATGTATAATATATATTAACTTTACGGGGTGAAACTTCGAAAGTTCATTGACATCGTTCTCTCCCCTCCCTTCTACAGAAAGAAGTATTCGCATGATGACCGAAGAAGATTTCATCTTCGCCACAGTGACCAAGTACGACTCGAAGACGGGCGACGGCACCGCCACCTACCTCGACAAGGAGGACGGCGAGACGAAGAAGGCCACCTTCAAGGCGGCTGACTACGAGGTGCTGATCGCCGGGCTGCTGCCGCACACCCTGCGGTGGATGGGCACCCAAGGTATGCACCAAGAGGAGCCGCAGCCCGTCATCGCCTTCACCGAACTGGACATGCACGACAAGATGATCCACTGGGCGAACGAGGCGTACGTCCGAGAGCGCCTGGTGTGGGCACGTTCCGAGCTCTTCAACCTCTACGACGACGGCATCTGCGTCTGGGAAGGTCACCTGACCACGAAGGGTGAATTGCACGGTACGTCGACCTCACTTCCCATGGAGCTGGGCGAAAACATGTACTTCGAACGGTTCGTCCCGGGTGACGAGGAGTTCGACGGCGAGTTCAGCCGGGTGTCCGACGAAGAAGCGCCGCGAATCTGGCAACGGATCTTGAAGGCTTCTCATATCAGAACGCCCGAACGGGTGTAGAGAACGATCTCCGAATGGCAGCGTGAGGCTTCGGCTTCCGCTGCCATTCGGCAGTTCACAAAGTTCATAATTATTTATGTGTTTTGAAACTGAATATTTACTTAAATTTAATAGCTTTATTGACTTTTTGTAAAGATAGTTTTAAAGTTCTCAGTAACATCCTTGTCAACTGATGAGGGTGAAGTCGATTCAGGGAGTATCATGTCTTCAACGGCAACTGCAACACCCGTGAAGGAACTCAATTTCGCCGAGTGGGCGTTCCGCATTCGGCAGGGCTGCCAGGACCTCAGCGAGGGTCAGAAGAAGACCAAGAAGCAGGTTCTCGAGCAAGCCCCCAGTTGGGCCGCCGCTCTCGCCGGAAGCAGCAAGGTGGTTCGTATCGTCGGCACCAACGGTCATCCGTACTGGAGCCAAGGAGTTCGCCAGGCGATCGCCAAGCGGCTCGGCAGGAAGGTCACCCTTCTCACCGACGGAGATCGGTAACCACGCTCGACACTGGTCGAAAAGACCACACGCCCCGGTTCACGTATGTGGACCGGGGCATTAACTTTTTAGATGTATTTGCTTTCGCCCTTAAGGGCTCATCAGCACGACACTTTTATTCGTGGAGCAAAATGAGTAGTTGCTTGAAAGAGAGGGTCAGGTGGGGAGGCTGGCGTGGGCGCTTTCGCGCTCGGCCGTACCTCCCCACCGATCTGGCCATCTTCGGTACCCCTCAGTACGTATGGGGCTTCGAAACGGGCTTGCCCGGTTCCTTGATCGAGATGGTTCTGTACCCCTTGGAAACCAAGAGAGCCTTGAGATCTTCACGACCGCGGCTGGTGTTACCCGCGAGATACAATCCCCCGCTCCGCTGCCGGTACAGACGCCGGTCATCCGAGAAATGCTTCTCGAGCAGCCCATCCATCAGGAAGTCCGGATTGACGGATCCGCAGATCTTGTCGTCCTCGACTTCGAAGATGGAGAGGCGTACGAACGACGGCCCTGTCGCATCGATGATGATGCGTGCCTCCGGCCTCCTGGCCGCAGTGCGGCTTGATGAAACCATGTTCTTCCTCTCATGTTCAGGTACAACTACTCCGACTGTTGGTGAGTAAAGCAATTATTCTACTTTCATTAGGCAACAAATCTACATTATTATAGCATATGATAATGTAATACGCAAGTATTTATAGGGGTGCTAGGCCTGAGTTTATACCTAAATTGAAAGAATTTATGCTTTTCGCAAGGAAATCGTCAAAGCGGCACCTTCAAGGGTCACCTCTTGCTGCTCACCAAAAGCTTCGGCGCTGATACCTGTCGCCAATGTCTCGGCCACGATCGTCGCTTCGTGCTCGGTCAGCGCCTGGGCCAACTGCTCATCAGCAGAACTGAGACTGAGTTCGATGCGGTCATCAACGTTCAAACCGGCATTTTTACGGGCGGCCTGTACGTAACGGATCACTTCTCGGGCCAAGCCTTCGCGGCGAAGTTCCGGGGTAATCGTTTTATCGAGGCTTACCACCAAGGTGGCGGATAACTCCGGTACGCTGCTTACTTCCGTCATTTCACGGTACACGACATTTTTCACGTTCACCTCTTCGGCAATGATCGTTTCGAAGAAATCATCGAGCCGTTCGTCGTTATACAGAAGCGTCGAGAGTGGTTGGCGGACTTTTATCTGCGCTTCGTTGTCGTCTTTGAACATACGACGCGCTAGGCCTTGTTCGATGACTTCCCGAGTTCGGGCCATCCGTGAGAGGACAAGTTCGTTTGCTTGGCCGACTTCCGGCCAATCAGTTAAGTGGACACTTTCACCACCAGTAAGCTTGCGATACAATTCTTCGGCCATGAAAGGCACGAACGGCGCCAAGGCTTGGCTGAGGCGAACCAACACGTAGTGAAGTGTACGGTAGGCGTTGTTTTTATCGGTATCATCTTCGCTCTTCCAGAAGCGGCGGCGCGAGCGGCGCACGTACCAGTTAGAGGCGTCATCGAGGAACGGCAAGATGGGTTTGGTTGCCGCGGCAACGTCGTAGCCTTCCATCTTTTCATCGATTTCATGGATAAGTTGGTGCACGCGACTGATGATCCAGTGGTCGAGTGGGTTTTCGATCGTATCGCTCGGGTCGACTAAATTACCGTCGAATTCCCAGCCATCAACTTCGGCGTACATCGTGAAGAAATCGTACATGTTCCAGACCATGCTTAACTTACGGGCTATATCGCCTACTTCTTTGTCTTGAAGGGCAAAATCTTCACCTGACAATAACGGACTGGAGAGCAACAAGAAGCGAAGCGAGTCGGCGCTGAACTTATCCATCAATTCGTTCGGGTCGGTAAAGTTACCTAAGCTCTTACTCATCTTGCGGCCGTCGTTTCCGGCGACGTTACCGGTGACGATGACGTTTTTGTATGCATTGTGGCCGAACAAGCCGACATTCACCGCGTGTACGTAGTAAAACCAGGCACGAACTTGACCGACATATTCGACGATGAAATCGCCAGGGAAATTGGATTCGAACTTTTCGACGTTTTCAAACGGATAGTGGAATTGAGCGAAGGGCATCGAACCGGATTCAAACCAACAGTCGAGTACTTTATCGATACGGGTATAAGTAACGCCATCGATCTCGAAGGTGATGTCGTCGACCCATGGACGGTGGTAATCTTCCAGCTCTACCCCGCTGAGTTCTTTGAGTTCTTCGTAGCTTCCGATCACTTTAACATGCTCGACGCCATCCTTATCGGTCCCTTTCCATACCGGCATCGCCGTCGCCCAGAAGCGGTCACGGCTAAGGTTCCAATCGGGAGCTTGCTCGATGGTTTTTTCGAACCGGCCGTGCTTGATGTGTTCAGGGAACCAGTTGACGTGCTGGGTGTTTTCTTCGAGCATTTCGACCCGCTGGCCGTCGATGTCGAAGAACCAACTTGGGTGCGCTCGGTACATCAGACGGTGGTTGGTACGAGGGTTATGTGGGTATTCGTGACGGATATATTCGATTTTCCACACGACGCCGCGTTCGTGAAGGGTTTTGGCGATGGCTTTGTTATTTTCCCAGACGTCGAGGCCCTTCCACTCACCTTCCGTGTACGTACCGTATTCATCGAGGACATGAATAACGGGGATGCCTTTCTCTTTGGCGAGCACGAAGTCTTCCTCACCGTAGGCCGGTGCCAGGTGAACGATACCAGTACCGGAATCCGTCGTGACGTAATCAGCCGGCCAAATTTTGTGCGCACCTTCGCCACGATTTTCGAATAATGGCTCGTAGCTGAGACCAACGAGTTCTGTGCCCATAAGGGTTCGGGCTACCGTATATTCAAGTGGCTGGTGTTTTTCATTGGTGAACACTTTTTCGATGAGGTCTTTTGCCAATACCATATGCTGGCCGTCGATAACCGCTTCCACATACACGACGTCGGTATTTACTGCGAGCGCCGTGTTACCAGGTAAGGTCCACGGTGTTGTCGTCCAGGCAAGAAGATATAAATCTTCGGTCGCGCCAATCGAAACGGCCGATTCTTTCGTAAGCTTAAATTTTGTATACACGCTCGGGTCGGTCACCTCTACGTAGGCACCGGCGTCCATGGTAACTTCTGCCTTGGAAAGCGGTGTCGCCCATTTGGTGTCGTACATGAGTACCCGCTCACCTTCGTAAATCTTGCCTTTTTCGTAGAGCTGCTTGAAGGCCCACCACACCGATTCCATGTAGTCTTTATCCATGGTTTTGTAAGCGCCCTTAAAATCAACCCAGCGGCCAATACGGTCGATGGTGTTTTCCCAAAGGTCGCCAGTTTCGATCATGCTCTCGCGGGCGGTCGTGATGTATTCGGCTAAGCTGACTTTCGTACCGATATCGTGACGGTCGGTAATACCCAGCTTCTTTTCAACGAAGTTTTCCGCAGGTAAGCCGTGGGTATCCCAGCCCCATACGCGTTCGACCCGCTTGCCTTTCATAGTTTGGAAGCGAGGGATGGCATCTTTGACGACAGAACTCAATAGCGTTCCGTGGTGAGGCACGCCGGTAATGAAGGGAGGGCCATCGTAAAACACGAAAGCATTGTCTTTCGGGCGCAGGTCGATCGACTTTTCGAATGTCTTGTTTTCTTTCCAATACTGGACGATGTCTTTTTCGTATTCGAGGGCACGGCGGCGGCTGTTAGCTTCAAATTTCATGGCTGGTCTCCTTAGCGACGATTAGTGTAAAATAAATAAAAATCCTTCATCATCGGAACCCGTAGCGGGTGGTACCATCCGATTTCTGAAAAGATTTTCTTATCAGCACTTCATTGTCGCTTTGACGCAGCGTACGCGTTGGGTTCTAGCAGGTTCGCTTACCTCACAGGTGCATAAGCCAACCGTTCTTCCCAAAACTCGTGGTTGATAGCCACTCGAACGTTTGTATACATATTTTATACCTTTTGCAGGGTGGGCGTCAACTCACCTCCTTATTTATGGTGGCGAGATGCGAGGAATGATTCAATTTTTCTGAACACTCCCTTCAGCGAAACCATCAAGCCGGCAATGAGGAGTGGTATCACCCAAGCGGTGAGAGTAAGTGGCAGCAGCATCGAAACGGCGAAATTTTCCCCGAAATCTAAGGTTTCTTGACGTGGTAATCGCTCGGCTTGTTGGAGGCCGGTAGAACCCACTTCTACATCCTCCAGTATTGGAAGCAAGGCACTCCCCCCTGAGGTTCGTGGTGCACCCGGTTGAGTCGGAAGTGGGTCGAAGCCGGGATCCGGCTGGCCGGATGAGCGTGAAGGTATATCGACCGTGACCGTACGAGCGATCGTGTCACCGTCTACCGTGACCGCCTGAAGTAAGAGCGTATAACTTCCTTCCTCGACCAATGGCGTTAGTTCATCAAGGGCAAAGGTCCATATGTCACCAGAAAGCGTTAAGGGCGAGTTTGCAGTATTGGCGGTATAGGTAGCGCCCCTGAATGTCAGCTTGAACAAGACGGTCTTACTTGAATCGAAAGTTCCGCGAATGAAACGCGCACCATACGCCGTCGCCCCTATTTCAATCACCTCAGGCCTTTCGGCCGGGCAATCACCCACCACTTGCTGGGACCCGTTGTTGACGGTTGTCAAAACACAATCGATCGCAAAAATTTGTTGCGAGAAAGTACTGGTCGTTGCCGAGGTCGATGATATACCGAACAAGGCCCATACCCCAATCAGGCCTATGATCCCTAAAGTGATTCGTTTCGCAGACATTACTGCGCCAATACCGTTGCTGTCATATCTATAGTATACGTGCCGGCGGGCTGAGATGCCGGAATCATTTGTGTCAAACCGATGCCGGTGACATCCCAATAACATATGACCGGAGCCGACGACGACGCGCTGACGATAGTTATCGCATCTGTTACGCCTTCGCTAAAGCCGTCGGTCGAACCTAAGCTTATACCCGCATTAGAACAACCGGACTTCGGCGTGATAAGCGCCGTAGGATCGGTCGGCTTAACGGTGAGCCGGCCGGCGATCATGTCGCCATCCGAACCGGAGAAGCACCCTGACGGACTACCACTTGGGTCGTTGTAATCATAGCTATTTGGTTCAGTTTGATGCTGCCACTTGGCCGAGCTCCCGGCAGTTGCCGCCAGGCTTAAGCTCCAGCTTGGCGAATTTGTCTCATTGCTGATGCGTAGTTTTTGAGACGTCGTTCCAAATATACCGTTCACCGCCTGGCAATTGGTTGAAATCGTGGTTGATGGTAATGAAATCGATGGCGACACGACCGGTACGCCCGCGTTATTGACGATCCCTACCGATAGAACGCCATTGGCGGTAACTATTTCCGGATATGCCACGTAAGAACTATAGGCGGTTCCCGTACCCTGTGCGAGACGAAGACAATACGCCTGGTTGTTGACGTGACTGTTATCTTTCAATGAAAAATCCCAGAGGCCAAATTTGCCCGGGTTAATAGCAGCTGGGTTTGAAAAAGCTCCCGTATCGCTGACGTACGATTGAGCGGCCGTATCTCCGTTCGTCGTCGGATCGTTGGCCGTAGTAGAAATGGCAGTTCCATTCGCTACGCTTGGGTTCGTATTCCAGGCGATGGCACTGGTGGTCGTCACGTCGGCAAAGCCGGTCTGCGCCGAACAAGAACCCACTGTTTTTTGGGCGTATTGCAGCTTGTAGCTGGCGGTGTTCGAGGCAAGGGTTACGCCGTCACCGGGGGCGATATTAGTAGTCAAAACCGGAAGCGGTGATGGATTGCTTGAGTTTGTACCGCCAATACCTAACTGGCCATCCGCGTTATGCCCCCAGCAATAGCCTATCCCGCCACCCGTAGCGCAAGCTTTCTGAATTCCCACGCCAAGCGTCGTTAAATTCACGTCTCCCATCACATTCGTAGCAACTGGCGCGGGATTGCGAAAAGTAGTGGTACCGTTTCCCATTGACCCGTTACCGCCATTCCCCCAGCAATATGCACGACCGTTAGAACCGATCGCACAAAAAAGCTGTCCGCCACCGGCAATTGCAACCGCTGGTACTCCCGCCATTGCTCCGGGAAGCACCGCGTTCGGTACGCTCGTGCTCGTCGTTGCACCAGTGTTACCGTTTCCCAGTTGTCCGGCATTGTTATAACCCCAGCAATATACTTGCCCAGCGTTATCTAATGCGCAAGAAGATTGTCCGCCGGCCGCAACGGCGACCATTACTTTACCGTTCAAAGCAGTGCCCGGTCCATTCGATACAGCGACGGGTACGTTCGAATCAATAACGGTACCGTTGCCAAGTTGCCCACCCGGCACGTCTGGGTTGCTCGGACCGTTTAACCCCCAGCAGTACACTGCGCCGTCAGCAATGACGCAGGCATGACCAGCACCGGTAGCTATATCGGTCACTGTCTTTCCATTAAGCACACCTGAAGTAACTACAGCTGTCGGAACCGTCGTGTCACTGTTAGACCCTCTACCCGTACGAGGACCGACTCCCCAGCAATACACTTGACCTTCTGAAACCGCGCATATGAACCCTTCGCCATAAGCTATTTTCGACACCGTCTTACCCGCAAGCGCTCCAGAGTTGACGAGTACAGGCACTAAAGTAGGTATCGTCCTGTTTAAAGGACTTACTGCATAGTACTGGTTACTACCCCAACAATAAACCTGCCCATCAGCAATAGCACAACCTCCCATATTCGTCGTCTGTGTTGTCACCTTGACGCTTGTCGCGTGTTTACCCGCAAGGACACCAGGGTCTCTCGTAACGGGAACGAAGGTAGTAGAAGGGCTTGTCGTACCATTACCCAACTGCCCTACCGTATTCGATCCGCTACAGTATACGTTTCCACTTGCTACTAAGCATGCGTTCCCAGATCCTGTGGCAATATCGGTGATATTTATTGCGTCGGCACGAGTCTTTATACCCGTACGAAGCCGGAAACCCTGCCCGGGTGTAGATAATGTCGCGCTGGTGTTAGTGGCCGCTAGCGGGCTTCCTGGCGTTGTTGAGTCAGCATTTTCATACAGGCGGTAGCCCGACCCTTGAATATCGGGGTCGAGTCCATCTGCCGTCTGAACGAAGAGCGTACCGAGCAACACCGCTAACAGCAAACCCGCGAACGATACAATCGATCGCAGGCTCAATGACTGCTTTCGGGCGGCACGTTTCAAACTTACCCCTTCTTGGTTGTACTGCGCTTCTTTTCAGAAGGCTGCGTTTGCTTTGTCTCTTTCGGAAGCTTTATTTCATCACCCTTAGTGAGCGTGTATGGCGCTTTCAACTTGTTTGCCCGGACGATGACATGCCAGTTGATACCGTAATGAGCCGCAAGAGATGTTACGCTCTCACCTTCGGCAACTTCACGGGTTTCCCATGTGTTAATGTAACGTCGTTCACGTCGACGTGTCACAAGGAGAAGGATAAGCCCAGCTAATGCGATCAGAAGAACAACGTAAATGAGGAGGGCAATAGCATTCGGAGCAACAAAAACCGTTTTTACTTCGCTGCGCTTAGTGACAAGCTGGCCACCTTTATCGACGTTAAACACGCCGGCACGAGTATCGTAGGTTACTTCGGCAGATGCGTTGTACCAACCGCCCCAGAATGGCCATTTATCATTAATGAAGTTAAGTTGCAGATCGTTACCCGCTAAGACAGGATACCCGCCCCCATCAGCGTACATACGACTCCCCCATAGTGTTCGTAGCGTTACCCGAGCATCAATATCGGCAGATACGTTACCCGTGTTCGTTACGGTTAGCAGGAACTGTTGCAAGCCATTGAGCTCACCGACAGTAAAGTCTTTTACGGCCACTTCTTTTCGCAAATCACCAGGCACCGTTACAGCGAGGCGAATCGCCTGACGAGTTCGTACTCGCACGTTACCCTGTACGTCACCTTCGTCAGTTGCTGACTGAAATACGATACACCCATTTTGCTCACCCACGTCAACGCCATTCGGTACGCTGGTGGTAAATGGAACTTGCTTCGTCGAATTTGCAGCCAAAGTAACTTGCGATTCGCTAAAACTTACCCATGCACCAACGCCATCTTTTTGTTCGACAGCTTGCTCACAGCTATATGCCCCGGTGTTGGTAAGAATACCATCGACTGCATATATATTAATCGTCTCTTCGCGATCAGTGTTATTCATCAGCAGCACGGCGTCGGTCTTAGACTGACCGCCAGAGAGTTCATAGATAAAGATTGATTTTGTACGAGCGTTAGTTGGGTCTGGGTTAGCCGGGCGTCCACCAACACCACCGGCATCAGCCGCTCCAACGGGAGTTAAGCCCACCACGGCTACGAAAGCACTTAAAGCAATTGCGGTCGAATAGAAAAGTGTACGTACTTTCATAATAGAATTCTGCCTTTTTAATATGGTTAAGAAACCGCCTCTTATGAGGCGGCAACAGTTTGCGTCAAGTCGATAGTGTAAGTACCGAGTGGTTGGTTAGCAGGAATAACCTGACTCACGCCAACTCCGGTAATATACCCGTTCCAAATCTTGTCTGCGGTAGAACCAGCAGTAAGCAAGTTGATTGGAGTAGCTCCGGTAAAGGTTGCTGACGTACCTTTGGTAATACCGGTAGCGGTGTTGCCGTTTGCAGGAGTAAGCGTTGCAGCAGCTGGGTTAATCGTGAGTTGGCCTGTAGTACCTGTACCATTGAAAGCATATGAATTTGCACCTGAAGTCCATGTAGCTGATGAACCACCAGTAGCGCCAAGAGATAGTACCCAGGTAGCCGTACCGGTCGGGTTGTCTACGGTGATACGCTGCGTATTTGAACCAAAGGTTCCGGTTGAAGTTTGTACAGCAGTAGAAGCTGTTACTGAGCTCATCGTAAATGATGGGCTTGCTACGACAACGTTAGAAGCATCTCGAATACTGGTGCTTAAAACACCGGCTGTTACCTCTTGTGATAATTGTGAACTCGCAGTTAATGCCGCATTTGCTGCTGGTGCAGCTGCAACAATACTGGTTAAAGCGGCCAACGTGACGGCAACCTTAAGACTTTCTACTCGCAGTTTTTTCATCTTATACTCCCTTAATACTTGTGCCCTACTCCTAAAACACAAGCTGTAATGTATGAAGTATAGCACAAGCTTTTAAGCGCCACAACATATGCGGAATAAAAAAATAACGTCAAATTTACTTCGTTTTGTCAGCCCTAGAAACGGCTTCTCGAATAACGGCGGCATACAGGTGAATGTCGTTTGCGAAAGCGTGCTTATCACCTTCGAGGCGTAATGCGTGGATGTTTTCGTGTGCTTCATATTTCAAACGGTGCATGCTTACCTTCATATGCGCATCGTTCCCTAACTCACCGACACTTCCCCAAGCTACGGTCGCCGCAATTCTAGGGTGTTTTTTAAAGACCTTCTCAAGCGAACCGATAAAATCTTTACGTTTTAATATAAAGCCGATGGCGATCGAAATAGGCCGACGCAAAGCATCGTTATGGTGATTGGTTTTCGCCGTCTCTTTTCGTGCCTGAAAATACGTTTCAATACCGGTGCGATTTACATATTCACCAAGTGGTTGAAACGTATTACGAAAATCATGGATCAACTGGCGTACACCCCGGGGATGCGCTACAGGGTCAATAAGCGTGATCGCTTTTAACGTGCCCTTTTCGGCATACGAGGCTTCGATCAAGGCTTTGTGAGCGCCGTACGAATACCCCACGAAATGAGCATCCTTGATGGCATGAGAACGTAAATATTCCAACTCCGTAGCAACAAGTGGCTGTTGATTATTCGTAAAAGCTATTTTGAACAAATTCCATATAGACATATTCTGTTGCTTATAGTTATATGGCCTTCCGCTCGGATTGCCAAACGCAATGATACGATATTTCGGCTGCGCCGCCGCGACCGTCGCTACGTGGTATAACTGGTTTTCGTCGAGCGGATTCACCATAGGGAGGTGCAGAACGAGCACCCCTTCGGTTTTCCCTTTCTTAGGAAGAATATCAACAACCGGCACTCCCTTGTTACGACCCGAAAGATACATCGTAGGTCTAGGTATGCCTATTTCACTAAAAAAATCTTCATAAGAGGTATACTCGGATTGTTTTTTAGCGACCGAAGCAATCGCGTGAATCGTATCCGTAGAAAATAAAGCGTATTTTTCTAAACGATGTTTGGTCGCTTCGTACAGGTCCAGTTTTGCCATGTACGGCCTTAAGCGAAGAGTCCTTCACCATATTTCAAGAAGATGCCGGCAAATAGAGCCGCGATCAAAATGCCTAACACGAGCTTGTCGTAATCGTTCTCGATAAATTTCACGGCTGCTTTTTGAATTTTCTTCGGGAGGTATAAATTATTTTCGCGAATATTGTAGCGGGTAATCGAGAAGAGAACGAAGGTCGTCGAAACCGTCACGAGCAAGCACCATGGGCACAACGCTTGAATAACGAACATACTGATAAAGAAAAGGTAAACTGCAAAAGCAAAGCCGAGCGCATAGCCGATTTGCGCGAAAAACATAAAGCGCCGCGGGAACGCGATACCCGCCAAGCCGGCGATCGCCACGGTAATAACCACAGGCTCAGCCATGAGACCGATGAAACTATTCGGAAACCCGAACATTGTTGCGGTAGAGTGTTTGGCGATAGTGGCGCAGTTTACGATGACATTAACATTACAGCTCAAATCAGCATCTGGGTTTTTTGCGAGCTCTACCGCTTCGACCGACAATACGAATGCGGCCAACAGACTAAGTAGCGCACCGACAAGCATACTGAGGAAAATCCATCGGTTATCCCTGATGCGTTTATCATCGTGCTTGAAATAGGTAATTAATTGGTTCAATTTAGACATAATAGCTCACTTCACTGATAGTTGGTAACGGCAATCCTCGCCAATGGTTTTGCATCAAACCATCATCGGAGAGCGCGACGACGGTCGGAAACTCCAGAATATCGTAGGTTGTACAAAAACTTACTCCCCCATTACTTTCCGGGTCGAGCGTTTCGAGTTCACGGCCCGTTTGGCGCTGGAAATCACGCAAGTAATCAGTTACCTGTCGGGCGTAATCGGTTTCTTCTTTGTACAGCACCACCACGCGCATGCTATTCCCCTACTGCTCCTGCTTTTGTTGCTTTTGGCTGCGGCGCTTTTCGAGAATTTGCACGAAATCGTCAAGCGTTTTGAAATCCTGGTAAACACTCGCGAAACGAATATAGGCGACTTCGTTTCGCTCGGCTAATTCGTCGAGCACCTTATCACCGATTTGTTTGGAAGTAATTTCATTTTCACCAAAGTTATAGAGGCCGTCTTCAATGACATCGATAATTTCTTCTACCTCAACTTCCGAAGTGAAGAACTTACCGACCGAACGCTTAATAGCTGTCGCCAGCTTTTCGCGGTCGTACAGTTCGCGCGCGCCATTTTTCTTGATGATGGCCAAGTTTGGCTTTTCGATGCGTTCGTACGTAGTAAAACGAGTGCCATCGGGAGCTTCGCGGCGGCGGCGGATGGTCACACCATCACTTACTTCGCGTGATTCGATAACCCGACTATCTCCGATAACAATTCTCGTCATGTACTCTACTCCTTGTTTTTCTTTTCGCGCTTCTTACGGCGACGCAAGAATGCAGGTGTGTCAGATTCATCGTCCTGTTCGACGGTTTGGTTCCACATGTTTTCAGTGTTTTCTTCGGCGAAAATTGCCGCTGATTCACTGTGATCGAGGTTCATGTCGATGTCTTTTACTTCGGTCGCTTCGATTGCGGCGCTCATTTGTTCGGATACTTCGGTGTTAACGACTTCAGGCTGTTCTTCTTCCTGGAAGAAAGCAGTGTCGAAGCCAGTTGCGATCACTGTAATAACCAGTTCGTCTTCAATGTCAGGCTTAAGAGTGGCACCGAAGATGATATTGGCATCCGGTGAAACCGCGCTGGTGATAATTTCAGCCGCTTCTTGAATTTCACTCATGCTCATGTCGTAGCCACCGGTAACGTTGAAGAGTACGCCACGAGCACCGTCGATCGACACTTCGATAAGCGGTGATTCGATGGCTTGTTGGGCGGCTTGGGCGGCACGGTTGTCACCACTGGCACGACCAATACCCATAAGGGCTGAGCCGGCATTGCTCATGATCGCCTTAACATCGGCGAAGTCGAGGTTAATAAGGCCGTGTTCGGTAATAAGCTCTGAGATACCCTGCACACCTTGACGCAGTACGTCGTCGGCAATCTTGAAGGTCTCAAGCAGTGGCGTACGACGGTCGATGGTTTGTAGCAAACGATCGTTTGGAATCGTAATAAGCGTATCGACGTGACGGCGAAGTTGACCAATTGCCCAGTCGGCATTTTGACGACGTTTTTCACCTTCGAAGCTGAACGGCTTGGTGGCTACACCGACCACCAGAATACCCATTTCACGGGCAACTTCGGCTACCACATAGCCAGCACCAGAACCAGTACCGCCGCCGGCACCGATGGTGACGAAGACCATGTCTGCGCCATCGAGTGCATCTTTGATATCATCGCGCGATTCGTTGGCGGCCGCCTCACCCTTCGTTGGGTCGGCACCTGCGCCAAGACCACCAGTAGTGGTGTGACCGAGGTGAATTTTAATGTCAGCTTTACTATTGTGGAGTGCCTGAGCGTCCGTGTTCATGGCGATGAATTGAACACCGGTTAACCCAGCTTCTTTCATACGATTTACCGCTGACCCACCAGCACCACCGACACCAACAACTTTAATGCTGGCGAAGGTCTGAATGTCACTTGGTTTTACTTCAGGCATGCCTGTATTCTCCCCTGATACGCTTATCTGTTATGTATTAGTATAGCACGAGGCTGACTGTAAAGAATATGTGTTCGAACAATATTTTTATAGCCGGCTAATAATGCTTCGCTATGGTTTGAACCAGCCAAAAATTTTACTCACGCCACCTTTGACGTTCTTGACAGATGGCGTTTTGAACTTAGCGCCGCTTGCTTTCGCCGGTGCGCCACGTTCGGCGTCAACGAGCATGAGGCCGATAGCGGTTGCGAACGATGACTTGTCGATGTCATCGGCAACTCCGCCGTATCCAGTTGGTTGACCTAGGCGAGCCGCTAAGCCAAGGGTTGTTTTGGCGTACTCGGTCAAGTGCTTAAGCTGTGATGCGCCGCCCGTAAATACAACACCGCTCGGCAACCGGCCAGCACGGCCAGCTTTCTTCAATTCTTTTTGAATGCCTTCGAAAATCTCTTCTAAACGAGCTTCGACAATCTCATCGATGTCGTTGCTGGTGAAGCTGTGAATTTCACCATCGTGTTTGATGCTGATACCTGTAGTATCTTCACGAATGACCGCCGAGGCATGTTCAAGCTTAATCTTTTCGGCGATTTCAGGGTCGGTCTTCAAACCAATCGCCAAGTCGTTGGTGATGTTCACGCCACCGATAGGCACCACGCCAACATACTGAAGGTCACCTTCTTCGTACACAGCCACGCTGGTAGTCGAGCCGCCCATATCGATAACAGCGACGCCGTTTTCAAGTTGTTGCTCGCCTAGTACCGCACGAGCGGCTGCCATAGAGGTGGGAATAATGTTATTTGGTTGTACTTGCGCCGCTTCGGCAGCTTTTTGGACATTCACCAAGTAGGGCGTCAAAGAAGAAACCACATGAGCATCAATTTCCAAGCGCGTCCCGGTCATACCAATCGGGTCTTTGATGTTATCTTGGCCATCAAGTTTATACGCATGAGGGATGACATCAAGAATTTCCCGGTTCGCCGGTACCTTGCCGAGGGTCGACACTTCTTCGATACGAGCCAAATCATCTTGGTTGATTTCGTGGTCGGCACCACCAACCGCTACCATACCATCGGCATGAGTAGTGAGAATATGAGCACCATTCACGCTTACCGTCGCAGCGTGCACTTGGTAACCGCTCATACGTTCAGCTTCCCCGAGGGCATCATCAATAGCATGGGCCGGGCCCTGTAAATTGACGACGACACCTTTGCGCATGCCGGTGTTGGCCGCTTGACCGATACCTACGATGGTAGGAACACCGGTAGAACTATCGATATGGGCGACGACCGCGCGAACTTTGGTCGTACCGATATCAAGACCGACAGCATATTGAGAAGACTCTTGCATGAAGCTAAGTATACCGCTTGTGTCTACGGTTGTGAAGTGCTAGTTTGACTGCTCTTCGAAAGAATTTTCAGCCTGCTCTTCTGGCTGTGAAGAAAATTGCGCAGTGAATTCATCAAGTTCTTGCTTGGCAGTTTCTAAATGTTTAGCATTTGAATCTTTCAAGCCTTCTATAAATTCAGTGAAACGATCGACGTGTTGGCGAGGGGTTTGGTCGTAGTAATCTCTGCGTCCTTGTTCGGCAAGTTCCAAAATCCTCTCTTTAGTACTATTCTGCCTTACCAGTTTAAGCCTACCCTGATGCTGTCCTATCTCAAGAATATTCTCAATACTCTGCCAAAATGCAGTCGCATCCTCCGGTGTCATAACATTGAGAAGCCCAATATCAGAGTCGAACCGACCATCCCCTACAAAGTGCTGTGATATCTTTCGCTTAAGTCTATCAGCCTTTATTTTATACCTGGTATCAGCATCTTTTTTACCATACGCTATAGGTATAATGTCGTTTAAAACTTGAGCGGTTAACTCGAAATCACCCTTAAGACCCTCTCGTATCTCGACCATATCTCTTTTTTTACCAAATTCCTCGGCTTTTTCCATGAATTCAGCAGTTGGAAGACTAGCAAAGACATCTGGATTAACGGCGTAGAGCGCTTCAAAACGTGAAGTTTGATACTTCATCTCCCTTTTAACGAGACGTTCTTTTTCATCTTGATCGATAGATGATCTATGGTATTGTTCTACCCTTCCATCATCCAGACGATATGAAACAAGTCTCCTATCATCCGTTACTCCTTCGGGGTAAATTGCAGAGGGATCAACCGCTCGGTCAACGGCGTGAGCAATTGTCTCGGCTTTCGTAACATCGGTTTCATAACTTTCTTCGCCGGGGCGCAAACTATTATCGTAAGTACTTTGTAAAGCCGCTGTCCCAAGCTCTACGTCGCCTAAGCTCTCCGCGGGATTCAGCACCTGTTCGCTGTGCTGGTCTGAAAAACTAGATTGATTTTCATGCTCATTCATATTTATTTTCTCTTTTATTGCTTATGGTTTGATACTAGTGAATATCAGAACCAATGTCAAGAACGCCCCATAATCGTTATATCTAGCAACAGTTAAAGCTGAGTTAAGATTTCGACGCCGTTTTCAGTAATAAGCACTGTATGCTCGAAATGAGCCGCTAAACTGCCGTCGCGCGTGTTGATCGTCCAACCGTCGTCATCAACGATAATCTTTTCACCTCTTAATGTTGCCATTGGCTCAATCGCAATAGTACTACCCACCGGTAACAGCATGCCCGTCCCCTTTTTCCCGTAATTCGGAATGTCAGGTGGTGATTCATGCATTTCATGGCCGACACCGTGGCCTACGAGGTCGCGAATAATACCAAGTTTGGCATCTTTGAGAACCTTCTCTACCGCCGCACCGATATCACCGGTTCGAACCGGGCCTTTGATCGCGTCGATACCCGCGTACAGGCTTCGTTCGGTCGCCGATAAAAGGTGCTTTTGGACGCCCGTCGGCTTACCGCCGACAACCATCGTAAAGGCACTGTCGGTTTTCATATTTTTATAGGTAATTACCAAGTCGAAGCCCACTACATCACCTTCTTGCAACACATACTCGGTCGGGATACCGTGCACGATTTGTTCGTTGGTCGAAATACAAATCGCCGCCGGGAAATTCACTTCGCTCGTTTTATACGTGGCGATCGCGCCGTGCTTTTTGATTTCAGCGTCTACCCAGGCGTCCAGTTCGAGCTCGCTGACGCCTGGTTTCACTTGTTGCTTCAAGCCTTCGAAGATGGTGGCCAAAATTTTGCCACACTCGCGCATCGCCTGCAATTCTTCGGGCGTTTTGCTGCGCTGCATCATGCTGCCAGCTCCCTACTTTTCAGTTCGGCAAAGATTCGGTCATGGATTTCACCGACGGTTCCGACGCCATCAATATGCACAACGGGAATATGCTGTTCGGTCACTAGACTTAAGATTGGATACATTTCTTGGCGGTAAATGTTAAGTCGTTGATCGATAGCTTCTGGCGTATCATCAGCCCGGCCACGAATTTCTAATCGTTTTAATAATTCTTCGCGGGGCACTTCCAGCACCACTACTAATCCGATAGAACGACCGTGCTGTGGTTGGCTTTCAATCAGCCACTGAGCTTGGTCGAGTTCACGAGGAAAGCCATCGAGAATGAGTTGTTCGATGTTGCCTGCCTTGCTGATGGCTTCGCCCATGATGCGAGTAATGCTTTCATGCGGGACTAACTTACCTTCATGCATACGGGCAATCAGTTCCGGGTCGTGAGAATCACGCAATAGTTGCCCGGCGCTTAACCAGCGCCAGCCCATGCGAGCCGCTAAAATTTGTCCTTGTACGCTTTTTCCAGCACCTGCTGGACCGAAGAAAATAATCATACTTTTATACTACGCATCGAGCGCTTGTTTCACAAGCCGAGCAATCGTGCCACCATCAGCTGAATTGCCAAGGCGTCCTTTTACGGCACCGATAATCTGCCCCATAGCTTGTGGGCCGGCTGCACCGAGTGATGCGATTGTTTCTTTGATGACAACTTGAATATCTTCTTCTGAAACTTGTTCCGGAAGGTAGGCTTCGATAATTTTGGATTCAGCTTTTTCAGACAAAACAAGTTCGGGACGACCAGCAGCTTCGTACTGAGCGGCGCTATCGGCACGTTTTTTTACTTCGCGAGCGATTAACGCTTCGATAGTGACGTCGTCAAGACCTTCGTCACGCTTGCCTTGAGATACTTCTTCGTTAAGAATAACGGCCTTCAGACCGCGTAAAACCTCGGCACGAAAACGATCGCCGCCCAAAAGGGCGGCTTTTAAATCGTCATCGAGTTGTGCTTTGAGCGCCACCCGCTTTAACCTTAGCGTAAACCAAGACGAGCTTTGGCAAGCTTGTCGGCCTTACGTTCTTTACGGATGATAGCCTTTTTACGGCGTTCAACCTTGCTAATGTCCTTGTTAAAGCGCATAGATGCCTTAGCCTCAGCTAATACACCGCTTTGCAGCACTTTTCGGTTGAAACGACGAATGATGTTTTCGTTCGCTTCGCGTTCGTCTTTACGTGTTACTTGTACCATATGAATGATAGTGTAACAGATTGGTAAGAGTATTACAACTCCCCTTCCGGGCTATTGAAGCCATGTACGTTGGAATAATTTGACACATTGATTATTTTCGTATGAAATAGTATAATACTACTGTTCTAGCCTTGTAGTTAAAGGTTTCAAACCCCAAAGAAAAGGTGATAAGAATGGACCTTACGCTCGACGAGTACCTGGAGCTCAGTGCGTGGATGATGCTGGCTTCGGCGATTTACTTCATTTTCGCAAGACTGAGCTTGCAGATCAAGAGATCCCAGCGTGGACGGAAGCAGCTGTACGCACTCATCACGGCCGCACCTGCCGTCGCCGGCCTCCTCGGTGTCATGACGTTCGCGATGCTGTATTCCCTTCTGGAATTCGAACCCTCCATGTTGGTAGCGATGTTCGCGCCCGTCGTGTTGAGCATCTACTTGTCTCGCACTTCGTACGACGCAGCGATCATGCTGTATCGTTGGGCGAAACAGGGTCTCCACCGCCTACGTGCTCGTTCGCAAACGGCGTGACAATTAAGCCACTCGATTGAGGAAGCCGTCCTCTCGGGTGGCTTCTTCATTGTCCACAGTATGTTTCGTTTTCATTTGCCGACGATCGAAAATATCTTTATACTTACACCATATGACAAAACCTATCGTGAGCATAAAAGACTTCAGCCTTACCATCGGCGAAAAAGAGATCGTAAAAGAATTAAACTTTGAAGTATTACCTGGCGAGGTGTTCGCCTTCTTGGGGTCAAATGGATCAGGCAAAACCAGCACCATCCGTTCCCTTCTTGGCATCTACCAACCTACGACCGGTACGCTCCACATAAACGGTAAAACGTTGACACCTGAAACCGCCTCAAAAGTAGGGTATCTTCCCGAAGAACGTGGCCTTTATACTCGTTCGAAAGTACTCGATACCATGATTTACTTCGGCGAGTTAAAAGGTATGACCCGCGAAGCTGCCCGTGATTTTTCGACGGCATTCCTGGAACGTGTCGAGCTGGCCGACAAAGCGAATACCAAAATCAAAAAACTTTCCGGTGGTCAACAGCAGAAAATTCAACTTGGCGTGGCTATCATGGGAAACCCAAACCTTCTTATTCTCGACGAGCCAACGAAAGGCCTCGACCCGGTCAATCGAAAATTACTCCTCGATATCGTGGATGAATTACAGAAAAATGGTACGGCGGTAATCTACATTACCCACCTCATGGAAGAAGTAGAACGTCTCGCACATCGCTTGCTTATCTTGAAAGATGGCACGGCCCGCGCGTACGGTACGGTCGCGGAAGTGAAAAAAGAGTTCAAGTCAAAATCAATCGAAGATATTTTCGTACGTATATATAAAGAAAAAAGTCACGAGGTAGCCCATGTCTAAATTACAATCCGTTATTCGCCATGAATACTTGACGATCGTTCGTCAGCCAAGTTTTTGGATTTTGATGCTGGCGATCCCCCTTATCATCGGCGCGGTTATCGCGTTAAGTTTTGTCGGCAACCAATCAAGCGCTAATCGTATTCAGGAGTTAGCCAAAGACCTGAAGAACGTAGCTATCGTCGACGACAGCGGCCTGATCAACAAACAGATCGTCGAAGCCAGCAAGCTCACCCTCAGCCCGGCCGATCAAACGGAAACCCTTCGACAACAGGTTCAGGATAGTAAAAAAGATGCGTTGATCGTTTTCCCTTCGACGTTAAAAGATGATCGCAAATATAAAATCTACCTAAGTACCAGCGACCTCACGCAAACCAGTACCGTCACGTCCTTAGCCGATAACATTCTGGAGACAAGCTTGTTCCTGCCACTCGGTTCCGCGGAAGTAATCGCGCTTGCCCAAAATGGTGCCGAAGCGACGCTCACTACCTATGAAAATGGTGAGGAAACTGCCGGAGTAAACGGGTTCATCGCCCCTGCCCTCTTCGTCATACTGTTCTATATCATTTTTGCCTTCTCGATCAGCTACATGCTTACGAGTGTCAGCGAAGAAAAAGAAAACCGTTCGATGGAAATGGTACTGACTTACGTAAAACCGCGTACCTTGATTGTCGGCAAACTACTGGCCGTCAGTTTAGTCACGCTGACGCAAGTCGCATTCTTCGCGCTTCTTGCGGTAATTGGTATTTTGGTATTATCGCAAACTGGAAACGGCGTGCATTTGCCGTTCGGCATCGACTTTGCGAAAATCGTATTCGACCCGCTCACCATGTTCTTTGGTGCCGCTTTCTTGATCGTCGGTTTCTTGATGTACGCCGGGTTCATGACCGCTACCGCCGCTGCGGCGCCATCAACGAAAGAAGCCAACAGCTTCTCGTCCATCTTCTTTATCGGCGCTTTCATTCCTTTCTATTTCGTCGCCGCAATCGTGACCGACCCGGAAAACCCGATCGTTCGTTTCATAACCTACTTCCCGATTACTTCACCGGTCGTTAACTTGATACGTAACACGGTGGATAACCTCGGTCCTGTTCAGTCATGGGTTTCATTGGCCGTCATGACGGCATTCATGCTGTTGAGTATTTTCATAGCCGTTCGCGCCTTCAAGTTAGGGGCGCTCGAATTCAGCCAGACGATCAAGTTATCGAAACTTTTTAAACGCTAGTTATTCCGCAAGCTCAAGGTGAAGCAGCTTGCCTTCTACCGAACGGTTGCCGTTCCATTCATTCAGCTCGATGGTACACCATACGTGCACTTTCGTGCCTGGTTCCACGAAAAAGTGTGCCGGCGCGCTAAAAGCGAGCGCATCTATTTTTCGCCCAGCGGCATTTCGGAGCGTTAATTTTACGTGCTGGCTGCTATCGCCCATCCGTCGAACGTTCATTACGAGCACATCATTAATGCGCACGATCGGCTGCGGATTACCGCTTCCGTAGGGCTCGAGGGTCGCCAGTTGACGTAAAAGCTCCTCGTCGAGGTCATCGAGCTCAGCCTCGGTGTCGGCTTTCGGCAGCAATAAAAGCGGTTGGTTAAATAATTCTTTGTCTTTATAGAATTGGTTGACGCGCTCCCGGAAGGCATCGATGTTCGTTGCCGGTAATGTGACGCCGGCCGCCAGCTTATGCCCGCCGCCTTTGGTGATAATGTCATCGGCGGCACGAATAGCGTCGGCGGCGCTGAAATCACCGTAACTGCGCGCCGACCCTTTGGCTTCGTCACCATGAACGGCCAATACGTAGGTTGGCTTTTGATACCGCTCCAATAACTTGGCCGCCACGATACCGACGATGCCATGGTTCCAGCCCTTGGCACTAACCACGAGTACCGGATCGGCTTTACGCTCTTCCGCTTCGATGATCGCCTCTTTGAAAATTTCATCTTGCTCACGGCGGCGGTTCTTGTTCATATCGTCAAGTTGGCGCGCCAATTCAAGCGCCTCATAATTATCAGATGTGGTAAGTAAATCGAGCGTATACTGCGCCGTTTCAAGCCGCCCCGAAGCATTCATGCGCGGACCAAGGCCAAACCCGAGGCTCCGAGCGTTGACTGTTTCCGGGCGCACGCCCGCCACTGCCATCAAAGCCTTCAACCCAGGACGACGTGTTTGAGCGAGTACTTTCAAACCGTAGAACACGTTCGTTCGGTTTTCATCGACCAAAGTCACGATGTCACATACCGTTCCCAGCGCTACCAAATCAAGCAGCCACTTTTCTTGCCCAAGCTCTAAACCATCGAGTCGCGTTTGGAGGGCTTGCACAAGTTTGAAAGCGACCCCGACCCCTGCCAAATCCAGGAAAGGATATATTTTTTTCTTCGATTCCGGCTTCAACAAGTACTTTTCGTATTCATCGGGATAATCGGCCAAAAGCCGCTTTGGGTTGATGACCGCTACCGCCTCGGGCTGTACTTCGGCGACATTGTGGTGGTCGGTGACGATAACTTGGACGCCTAATTCTTTGGCGCGAGCAATCTCCTTATGGCTCAAACTTCCACAGTCCACCGTTACGATAAGTTCGGCACCGTCGGCGATAATACGTTCGACCGCATCGACCGTCAGGCCGTACCCTTCGACGAAACGGTTGGGAATAAAAGCGGACACATGCTCAAAACCGAAGCTTTTCAAACTGTCGATGAGCACGGTGGTGGCAGTGAGGCCGTCGATGTCGTAGTCACCGTAAATGGTAATCTTTTCTTGTTTTTCACGCGCTTTTACCAGGCGATCGACCGCTTTTTGCATGTCGGGTAGCAAAAAAGGATCGTGCTTGCGATCGTAATTCGGCGATAAAAAAATCGCCTTCCGTTCGCCAGATAACCCTCTGGCTTTCAGAATGCGTTCGAATAAGTTCATTAGGCAATATCGGATGAAGTGCGCTTCGGGCGGGCTGCTTGTTGCTGAGATTTGATGACGATACTTTGGAGTTCCTTGAAAATCGGGAACTGTTTATTGGTCGCGTAAATTTTGGTATTGCCATGGCGTTCGCTAAGTAAAAAGCCGACTTTTTCGAGACGTTTTAACTCGCGTTGAATGTTACCTGGGTCTTCTTTGATAAGTTTGGCGAGGCCGCGAACGTGCGTACGGAAATCGGGATATTTAGCATAGACCACTACGATCTTACGGCGCACCCGAGATGTAATAAATACGTCTAACATATTCCCCTTTTACTCTTCAATTAGTTCCAAAACACGTTCGTCTGTTGCTTTTTATTCTACACTTTTTGGTAGGCTCAGGTCAACGCCAATTCAACACAATTTTGTTGATTTTGTCGATCGTCTCCTCGTGAGTTGGTATCTGATTCTGGTTGTAATAGTGGTCAGTTTCGATGTAATTACCCTTTACGTCAAGGATGTGAAGCTCGTCCGCGGCAACGTGCAGACGGTCGATGGCCGACGATGAAGCGATCGGAGCGACGATAACTAAACGGGCAATTCGGATTGGTTTCAGGAAATCAAGGGCAGCATCAAGCTCGACCGTACTATCGAAGCCGTCACTTACAAGAATAATTGTATGGTCACGCAGCATGTCGTGGTCGATAAGGCCGCCGTCACCAAGCAAACGGTTGATACGTTGGAAGGCTTCGCGCTTTTGATCTTCTAGATATCCACGGTATTCGATAGCGTATTCATCCATCTCAACCTTAGAAATTTCACTATTGAAACTAAAGTTACCACCTTCGGAAATACCGCCGAAGCTGACGCTTTCGCCTGGTACCTCGATATTTTCCACTACTAACATCGTCAATAGGCAGTGCAACGCAGCGGCAATCTGCTCGCCCACCACCACGCCACCATCGCTAATAGCCACGACCGCACAGTTGTCGTAGCGATACCGCTCTAGTAGCTCTGCGGCAAGTTGTTGCCCAGCGTGGACTCGAGACTCAAAATACATATGCTTATTTTAGCATAACGAGGGTGTGAATCCGGGTGCCAAGGCCATATTTTCTGACGGCTTCGCGCCGGAGACGAAGTCGGGTATACGCCGACTCGTCTTCGGGCTGCAGAGGTCATAAAATATGGCCTTGGCATCCGGATTCGTCACACTGCTATACTAGATATATGAAGTATTACGAGGTGGCTCCGACGCGGATTGTGCGGTCTGATCAGGCTGTATTCACATATGAGTCGGAAAAGCCGCTGCAGGTTGGGCTGTTGGTGACGATTCCCATTGGTAAGCAGTCCTCCATAGGCGTCGTTATGAAAGAAGTCGGCAAGCCGACGTATGCCACGAAGCCGATCGGTGATGTCATTGAGAATACGCCGCTGCCCGAGAGCTTGGTGGGGTTATCGTTATGGCTGGCTGATTATTATCGCACTCCCCTCGCAACCGTATTGCAGACGGTGCTTCCGCGTGGGCTTACTACCAACCGTAGAGCACAAACTTTACTTGAAAAAGTAAGCACGCGAGACCGAACAAAAATTGTGCTCAATCCTCACCAAACAGAAGCTGTGACCTCTATAATGAATCAAACTAATGGTACGATTTTACTGCAAGGAGTCACCGGCTCAGGTAAGACCGAGGTGTACAAAGAAGTCGCTCGCCGTACTATCGCAAGTGGCAAATCGGTTATCGTATTAGTACCGGAAATTAGTCTTACCAGCCAAATCATCGATGAGTTCACTCATGACTTCCCCGGCCTCATCGTCACTCACTCGCACATGACCGAAGCGCAACGTCACATCGCCTGGAAACAAGCGCTGGAAGCCGACCAACCGGTCGTCGCCATCGGGCCGCGCTCGGCACTGTTCATGCCGGTCCCGCATTTAGGCGCAGTTATTGTTGACGAGGCACACGAACCAAGCTACAAGCAAGAACAAGCGCCTCGCTATTCCGCCCTGCGGGCCGCCAGCGTGCTTGGCAAACTTTGTGATGCTCGGGTTATCTTCGGAAGCGCCACGCCACTTATCGCCGACCGTTATCTGGCAGAAGCAAACAATTCCTTGATCGTACGGATGGACGTATCGGCGCGCAGCAACGCCAAAGCCTCAACCGTCGAACTCGTCGATATGACTAAGCAGCAAAACTTTAGCAAGCACCGCTTTTTATCGAATAAGCTCCTCGAGGCAATCGAATATAATATTGCCACAGGCAAGCAAACCCTTATTTTCCATAACCGGCGCGGGAGCGCCAGTACCACGCTCTGCGAAAACTGCGGCTGGAGCGCACAATGCCCACGCTGCTTCGTCCCTTTGGTTTTGCATGCCGACACCTACACGATGTCGTGTCACATTTGTGACACCAAGCAGAAAGTTCCTACTGCCTGCCCGGTGTGCCAATCGGCAGATATCATCCATAAAGGTATCGGCACGAAGTTGATCGAATCCGAACTAAAGCGGCTTTTTCCGAAAGCAATCGTGGCTCGCTTCGACGGCGACAATACTAACGCCGAAACCGTCAACGAACGCTACAAGGAACTGTACTCAGGCGAAATCAACATCGCCATCGGTACGCAAGTAGTCGCCAAAGGATTGGATTTACCAAAACTACACACTGTCGGCGTCATTCAAGCCGACAGCGGTCTGGCACTCCCCGACTACACCGCCGCCGAACGAGCCTTCCAATTATTAGCCCAGGTCGTCGGCCGTGTTGGCCGCGATGAACGTGATACGCAAACCATCGTTCAGTCATACCAACCAACCCACCCAGTTGTTCAATTTGGGCTGAAGCAAGATTACGAAGGCTTTTATCAATACGCCCTTGCCGAACGTAAAAAAGCCGGTTTCCCGCCGTTTCGTTTCCTGCTGCAACTGACTGACGTATATAAAAGTGAAGCCAGCGCCATCAAAGCGGCCAAGCAGTTATCGGCGACACTTAAATCAAGTATTCAACCGGGTATCGAAGTCCTCGGCCCGACACCCGCCTTTTACGAACGTCAACACGACACCTACCGCTGGCAGCTGGTGCTAAAAAGCCCGAAGCGTGAGGCTTTGGCGGACGTTTTAAGGCACGTGCCGGCCACGCATTGGCAGTATGACTTAGACCCATCAAGCTTGTTATAATTAATATTTTGTGATATAATATATGTGTAATCTTTTTGGATTGCACATTAACTTTCCATCTACTATCTCCGCAAGGAGCTCAACGCTACAGAGAGGTTTCTCATGGACATGCTTTACTGGTGGTACGATTCGGTATTCAACATGCTTTCGACGCTGATAAATTCGGTCGAAAACATCTCGATCGAACACGTAGCGGTCAACGCGCTACGCGTGGTACTGCTACCAGCGAGTATTTTCTTCCTAGGGGTCATCATGCTCGACCTGGCCGGCATCCTCGCCTACTTCGACGACTATGCCAGGGAGAGCCGCCGAGTTCGCAAAGAAAAGAACTCTTAACATGATTAACGCCTCTCGTTTGAGAAGTAATGGATAGTAACCGGAGTTTGAGACTTGTTCTCGCCTCCGGTACTTCCCAATCTGCATAAAGTAATCGACTTTGTGTGGTTTGTGAAGTAACTCTCTAGTCACCCTCTCTCACCTCTGATATACTAATCCCTAATGAAAAAAGAAGATATCATCACTCTTCCACACCCACACCTTCGGGAGAAGTCAGTTAAAGTTCCTGAAATTAACGACGAAGTGAAGGCGCTTATTAGCGACATGACCAGTGCCGCGATCGACTGGGAAACCTCTCGGCCGCACGAAATCAGTGCCGCGTTGGCCGCCGTCCAGATCGATTCGATGCACAAGGTCGTTATCGTGCGCAGCGATTTCGATAACAAAGAATCGAACGAGTTCACCGCCCTCATCAACCCTGAAATCGTAAAATACGAAGGTAAACTGGTCGAAGATTACGAAGGCTGCTTAAGCGTGAAAGATGTTTACGGCCACGTGCCCCGCTACAGCAAAATTCGCGTACGCGCCATCAATATCGATGGCCAAGAGGTACGCTTCAAAGCCGAAGGCTTCCTCGCACGCGTCATTCAGCATGAAATCGACCATACGAACGGCGTCGTGTTTATCGACCACATCAGAGATATGCCAAAAGCGTTCTATACGCTCGACGATAAAGGTGAACTGGAGCCACTCGACTATGATACCCACATCAAAGACAATCGTATTCTTTGGAACTGATGATTTCAGCGCCGTCAGCTTGCGCAAGCTCATCGAAACCGGCTTTACCGTCAACACCGTCATTACCAAGCCGGACAGCCGGAAAGGCCGTGGGCGTGAATTGCAGGCACCGCTGGTAAAGCAGATAGCGCTTGAACATGATATTACCGTATTGCAGCCATCGCACCTGAGTGAAGTCGCGGAGCATATCGAAACGTTGAATACAAATGGAGTTCGCCCGACCGGGGTGTTGGTGAGTTACGGTAAAATCATTCCTCAATCAATCATCGATTTATTCGTACCGGGAATCGTCAATGTCCACCCTTCCCTCCTGCCTCGCTACCGGGGTCCCTCACCTGTCGAGTCGGCTATTCTTCACGGTGACAGCGAAACGGGCGTGAGTATCATGCAGCTTTCCGCAAAAATGGATGCCGGACCAGTTTATAAGCAAGTTGTCGTTGCTCTAGACGGCACCGAAACGACCCCGGAGCTGGAAGCCGTACTTGCTTCACGCGGGGCTCAAGAACTGGTAGCAGTTCTTCCAAGTATCATGGACGGCTCTCTCCAGCCCGAAGCACAAAATGACGAAGCGGCAACGTATTGCAAACTACTTACCAAAGATGACGGCACGCTTGTTCCGGAAAAAATGACCGCCATTCAGGCCGAACGGCAAGTACGAGCCTTTTTGGCCTATCCAAAAACAAAAGTGACCATTGCCGGCCACTCCGTCATTATTACGAAAGCACATATCGAAGGTGTGGGCAGTACGGCGTTAGACGTATATTGCCGTGATGGCCAGTTCCTCAGTATCGACGAACTCATCGGCCCGAGCGGGCGTGCGATGAACGCGAAAGCTTTCGTGAATGGTTACGCAGCCGGCTGATCTTGCTCGGGTTGAGCGTTTTGCTGACCATCGGCGGTGGTATTTAAAATCGCATCGCGGTTTTGAACAATTTCATTCTTCAGCTCATCGAGCGTACGCGCCACGACATCGCGGTAGTCGGGTCGGTTTACCTCAAGCCATTTCGTAGCGGCAAATTCCGCTTTCAAGGCAGGATTATCGGCCGCCAACCCGCTGACCTGCTGCATTTTCTGAAACGTTTCTTCGGCAGCATACCCTGGCGCATTCGCTTGCACCCAGTTATCGACTACATCTTCTTTACGGTCGATGATCGCCTCGAATTCTTCCAGCTGAGCATCGCTCATACCATCGCTTAAACGTTTGCCTACTCGGAGCTCAAGCTGATCGTATACGTGTTGAAGGAATGGCTTTTTTTGTTCGTCAGGAAGGTCGGTCAAACCGATGTCTGCTAAAAATTGGTCATCAAGTTGAAACATTGCTACAGTATCTCCGTTATATTGCTTTCATTATAACAAATGACAGGAGTTAGCGCACTTCGCGTTCTTGCTTGAAGCTTCCCAATGCCGTCGCGACAATTTCTGGTAACTGCGGTACCGTTAGCTGGACCCAGGCCAATGAGGCGAACAACTTTTTAGGGTCATTCTTTTCAGGGTCTGATTCGTACCCTTCTCCGAATGACTGGTACGTGGCCGCATCTTGGTACTCCGGAACGTTCGCGTCGAGCCATGCATCGATTACCTGGGCATCACCATCGATGATCGCTTGGTATTCGTTTTGCTGCTCATCCGTCAGTTGTCGGCTGATCGCTTCGCCGATACGGACCTGGGCTTCGTTCACTATTTCTTCTTGTTGTTCGGCCGGCAATTCGGCAATACCAAGTTGTTCGATAATGTGTTCGTTCTGATACATACTCACCTCCCTATTTTTATCTTGTTCTTAATGATTCGATATACATTCGAGCTTCAGGTGATAACCATCCACTATGACTAATCTGTACGTCCGTACCGACACGTTTGAAGTCTTGCGGGAATTTTTCCACCAGTGAGCTGGCGTTGCTATACCAAGTTGAATCACTCAACTCGAGCTTGTCGAATAATTGAAGCCCTGAACCATGCTTTGGAACATCGTATGCCGGGTCATATACCCCTAAGTTTACTTCGGAAGCGGCATCCGCACCGTTATCCGCGAAAGAAGGCTCTGTTTCCAGTGCCCTATAGCCCTCGGCATTGTCCACGCTCGCAATCGATCCATTCTCTACGACACCGGTTCCGTTGCCCGCAGGAACCTCTACCGATGTATCCATCGCAGTGCTATCAGCGGCTGCGGCGCTCTCTATATTCGCATCAAGTCCAATACCTTCGAAAACACCGAACTTCTGAGCAACCATCGCCCCGACGGTAAGGGCTGCCAATCCCATGATGTTGTTACGCCTGTTTTTATTCATTTGCTTTTGAACTTCTTCGTCGCTCATACCTTCGGTAATGTTACGACTCGTCAGCCAGTTACCGGCTTTGTTCCATAGGCTACCCATGTACGCGTAGCCACCGTACTCTTGAATTTTTTGGCGCTCTTTACCAAACCAGTTTTTGAAACGTTCCATCCTTGAAAGTTTCTCTGGTTGTTCATGGGTAAATTCACGTTTGAAATTGACCGTATTACTGTAGACGGCTTCTATGGTGCCGTCAGGTTTTTCGATGGTGTAAGCTTTTTGCGCCTCGTCGGTATTATCGAAGAATTCGAGAAGTTTTACTTTTTCACCGTTGATATACGGCGACCCTTCGACAGGTACTTTCTCAGGCTCCTCTACGCGCAAGTACGTCTTATTGGTAATGAAGTTAAGTGCGCGTGAATCAAGGTTTTTGCTTTCGTATAGTTCTTTGAGGTCATTGAAAATGGCTTTTTTCGCTTCAAGTTGCGGTTTAATAACTTCTTCGAATTCTTCGCCTCGAGCTGGGTTATTATAGAGGGCCAATACTTCTTCGCCGACACTTAATAGCCCTTGTAGCCTCGGGTCGTTCTTAACCAGCATCTCCCCTTCGGTATCATTACGGATCGAGGTATCGTATTCTTTATTTTTCGCCTCATCCTCGACAGAGGCTTCTTCATGCGCAGCATCTACTTCAAACTGATCATAGTGGCTTTCGGCACTGGTTTCATTTAGTTTCGCTTCATATGTGGCCTGCTTCACGGATTTCCCCGTTATGACGTCACGAACACGCCCATTTGCTCGGTAAAGGTCACGATCTTGAGCAACAGGACGCTGCGCTAAGTATTGTTCGTAGGTAAGCTCTCCTTCCGGAACATCTTCTGGCTTGATGTCATCTTTCGCTCCCCATAGCTCTTCTTGCTGCTTCACGAATTCTTTACGAGGTTGTGGTTTTGACACAGCCGCAGGTTCGGCTTCTGTCTTTACGTCAACCGGAATAGGTTCGGCACCCTCTTCTTCGGCCTGCACATCGACATGGTGACTTTCGTGAGATTCGTCTTCGTCCGCATCAGGAAGAGATGCTTCTGCCGCAGCTTGGTGTTCCTTGTGCCACTTTTGGAATTTCTCTACGAAACCATTCCTATCGAAATCTGCGTTTTCCGGTGAAGTTTGCGTGCTGTACTTCAGCTCGCTCGAAGCGTCAGCCTGAGTATCGGCTGGTTCGTTTTCTTCTACGGGTGCCCTGTAGGTCTCTTGAAGAGTCATTGCATGTTTCCTTGTGTTTGTTTTTATGGATCGTTTGGCCTTAATATAACAAAAAGCCCGTGTTACCACAAGCTTTTTGACTCGAGAGTCACCTTAGAAAGGCTTTGCCCTGCCTACAGGTGTCGTTCGACGACTTCGCGGGTAAAGAATTCGAGGTTGTCACCTATTTCGAGCTGAATCTTTTTGCTCGTTTTCAGGTTAAGCCCACACATGTCACCTTCGAACACTTCTTTGGCTTCGATTTTTTCACGTTGCAAGCTGGTAATTTCCGCTTCGCCGAGAATTTCGGCAGCTTCGCCCTTACCACGTGTCATGCGTACCAGAACATTCGGCACGACCTTACCACTCTTCACCAAACCACCAGCGATGATTTCATCCTTCATAGTTCGGAAGACGCCCTTGATTTCGAGCGTACCAATTTGAGTCTCGACGACTTCTGGCGCCAATAGCTTCTCCATCGAAAGGCGGGCGTCATCGAGCAGTTCGTAAATCACACGGTACAAACGTACTTCGGCACGTTCACGGGTTGCAAGCTGCTTCACGGCCGGAGGTAATTCGACGTTGAAACCGTAAATGACCGTTTTAGAACCAGCCACTAAGCGGATATCGTTTTCGGTAATGTTACCGACGCCGCTGCTGACGATGTGAATGTTCACTTCACCATTCGTGTCGATGGTTTTCAAGCTGTCGATAACAGAAGTTAACGAACCTTGAACGTCGGCTTTGACAATGACGTTGAAATCTTCAGCTTCTTCTTTTTGCGTCATGAGGCGCAAGAGGTCGGCACCGGTCACATTGGTGCTGGCAGCGTTTTGCTCGCGTTCGATGCGAACGATACTGGCTTTTGCCTTCGCTTCTTTTTCGCTTTTCACTACTTCGAAAATGTCACCGAATTGCGGTAATTCTTTGAACCCGGAAATAGTGACCGGAGTCGATGGACCCGCAGACTTGATTGTCTTGCCGGCAAAGTCTTGAAGGGTACGGATTTTACCAAAAGCAGTACCCGCCACCAAGAATGAACTTGGCGTCAGCATGCCTTGTTCGACCAAAAGGCCCACAACTGCTCCGCGGCCGGTTTCCATGTGAGATTCGATGACTAACCCTTCGGCAGGAACATCGATATCAGCTTTGAGCTCTTCGATATCTGCTACGAGTAACACCATATCGAGTAAATTGTCGATACCTTGGCCCGTTTTCGCACTGACTTCCACCATCACTACATCACCGCCCCATTCTTCTGGGTTGAGATTGTGTTCGGTGGCCAGTTGCGTTTTGACCAGCTGAGGGTTGGCAGCTTCCTTGTCGATCTTGTTGATCGCGACGACGATTTTCGCATTGGCCGTACGGGCAAAGCGAATCGCCTCAACAGTTTGAGGCTTTACGCCGTCGTCGGCAGCGACGACGATAATAACAACGTCCGTAAGGGTCGCACCATGCTGACGGAGGGCGGCGAATGCTTCGTGGCCCGGAGTGTCGAGCAACGTGATGGTACGGTCTTTACGAACCGTTTGGTAGGCACTAATGTGCTGCGTAATACCGCCGGCTTCACCTTCAACTACCTTTTGACCCAAAATGGCGTCCAAAAGGCTGGTTTTACCGTGGTCAACGTGACCCATGACGGCGACGATTGGCGGGCGATCAACAGCTTTATCGCTGAGTTCGTGAACTCGGCGCTCAGAGGTAGTCGCAGTTTCTTTTTTCTGCAGTTCAACGTCGATGCCTAACTCCTCGACGATAATCGTCGCGGTTTCAAAATCGATACGTTGGTTGATGGTAGCGGCGATGCCGTTCTTGAACAGCTCACCAACGAGGGTCGTTACCGGAAGATTGAGCACTTCGGCAAGCTCGCCTACGGTAATCGAATCGGCAATCGATAAGACTTTCTCTGCCATACATGCTCCTTTCTTCCGAACGAACTTCGTTCATGCTATTTGGTTTTTTTAGATGCACCTGGAAGACCAAGTGAGATTTTGCGGTTATCTTTTTCGATGTCGAGAACAACGAATGACTTACGCTCGTTTAGGGTGAATACCTTTTCAGGGTCGGCGCTGTCGCCATCGCCGAGTTCACTGACATGTACGAGGGCTTCGACGGCGTTGCTGATTTGGACGAATGCACCGAAAGGTGTAATTCGAGTCACGGTACCTTCGACGGTTTCACCAGCCTTGAACTGTTCAACTTCGCTCAACCATGGGTCTTCGCTTAATTGCTTCATCGAAAGGCTGAGGCGTTCTTTGTCGATAGCGATGATTTTCGCTTCGATCGTTTGACCGACCTTCACGTAGTCACCAGGATTGTTCACACGCTCCCAGCTAATTTCGCTAATGTGTACCAAGCCTTCGATACCTTCGACGTTCACGAAGATACCGTAGTCGACTACACCAGTCGCAACTCCCTTGACGGTGTCACCGATAGTGAGTTTTTCAAATCGGGCAGCGAGGCCTTCTTTGACAGCTTCCTTTTCGCTGAAGATCAACTTGTTGGCTTTACGGTCTGCATCGAGGATGCGTACTTTCAACACTTGGTTGATAAGCGCGTTAAGCCGTTGGAGAATTTCGTCCTTATCGCTGCTACCTACGCGAGGGTAGTGTTCAGCTGATAATTGTGAAACAGGGAGGAACCCACGAACACCTTCGTATTCTACCAATAGACCACCACGGTTGGCGTCGTATGGAGTGACGTCGATGATGTTGCCGCTTTCCATCATTGCGATAACTTCGTCCCATCCCTTGTCTTTTGCGGCTTTGCGGAGTGAAAGTAATACGTAGCCGTTATCGAGTTCTGTGTCGACGACGCTGGCAGTTACTTCATCACCTTCGTTAAGAGCACGTGAGTAGCCAACTTCGCGGCGTGGTACTAAACCAACACCTTGAGGGCCGAGGTCGACGAGAATTTCGTGCTTACGAATCGTAAGTACTTTTCCGTCGATTACCTCTCCTTGAGTTGCTTGCTTGATACTCGCATCTTCGATTGCGAGCAGCTCATCCATTGTTATTGTTGCGGCTTTTGCCATAAGTCTTTTTCAGACTCCCTTCTTAAATATATTTCGGAGGCGATAAAATAACACAGTGTAACACGGGGTTATTCGAACCACCTCATCGATTACCTCTATTTTACCTCAGATACAGAGATAAGTCAAAACGCCGCGACATACCACGCCGGTTAGGCGACGAGCTTACGAGAATGGATAAATGATCCGACCGCGAAGGCCAGTATACCGACCATTACGAACGGACCGACCCCAGGACCGGTTTGGGGTAGTTCGGTGGCCGTGGTAGCCTCGGGCGCAGCCGCAGTATTACTTGGTTGGGTGGTCGGCGTCGTTTCTTGTGGCTGTGATTCTTCGGCCGGTGCCGTATCGGTATTCGTATCGATCGCGATGTCTTGATCGCTGTCAGCTCGTAGCTGTTCATCGGCTATGTTGATTGCTTCTTCTCGGCGCGCTTGTTCACCACGTTGATTGACGAGCCAGAGCCCACCAAATACTAATAGCGCTATAATTATGATTCCCACCACGAGCCCCACACCCGCTCGCGTTACTTGTCGTATCGCCATGGTACATCTCCTTTTATTAGTTTCATTGTACCCCTTATGTACCTCTGTGCCAAGTAGAGTTCCCCCGGCTTGGCGACGAACGGCTTCGCTCCGGGTATTTTTTGGGGTATACGGCCTTAAAATACTCGGGCTGCAGAGGTTCGTCGCCAAGCCGGGGGAACTCCTTCGACCAGAAAAATCCAATCAAAAATATGAAGCTTTTAAGCTTAGGCTGAGACAATGAGCTCCCGTTTGCGCCAATCGGCTTCTTTTGGCTAGTCCGACATGCTAAACTGAATCCATGATTGTCGCGGTGGATACAGGGGGAACAAAAACGTTGATAGCCGGCTATACCGAAGCCGGTAAAATAACGACCGAGTATAAGTTTCCTACCCCGCAAAAAACTTCTGAATATATCGAACAACTAAAGTATCACCTTGATATTTTATTCGGTCAGCGCAAGGTAGATGCTATCGTCATCGGTATTCCGGGGACGGTAAAAAATGGCGTTGCCGTGTGGTGCAATAATTTGAAATGGAAAAATTTTGATGTAGCCGGCGAGCTCAAAGGCATTCTTGGCGGAGCGCCATTATACGTCGATAACGACGCCAACCTTGCCGGCTTAGCCGAAACTAGACAACTTAAGCCCATGCCGGCGTGTTCATTGTACGTAACGGTCAGTACCGGCATCGGCAGTGGTATCATCACCGAAGGTAAAATCGACCCGGCGCTCCGCTATAGCGAAGCTGGCCGTGCCCTCATCGAGTTCGACGGCCTCGTTCGTGAATGGGAAAGTTTTGCCTCAGGTAAGGCAATCTACAACACGTACGGAAAGTTCGCGAAAGACATCAAAAGTAAGCGCACCTGGCACCAAATCGCCGATCGTATTAGTCGTGGTTTTTTGGCCGTCATCCCTATTCTTCAACCCGATTGCATCATTATCGGCGGTAGTATCGGCACCTATTTCGACCAGTACGGCACCGACCTCAAAGCTATCCTGCGCGAGAAATTACCTGATCACATTCCCCTTCCAAAGTTTTACCAAGCCGCTCATCCCGAACAAGCGGTAATTTACGGATGTTACTACTATGCGCTCGACCTCATCGCTACTGCATAAACTAAAAACCGATTATCCTGACATTCATTTCATGCCGAGCGCTACTTTCGTATGGACCCCGGAAACGAAAACGGTATTTTACGATAGCCAAGGACCACAAGTAAAAGCCCTGTTGTTACACGAAGTGGCACATGGCTTGCTTGATCACCAAGACTATAGACGTGACGTCGAACTACTGGCTATGGAAGCAGCTGCTTGGGACAGGGCAAAAGAACTTGCCGAGCATTACCACTACCCGCTCAAGGAAGATGTTGCCGAGGAACACCTCGACACCTATCGCGATTGGTTGCATGCGCGAAGCACCTGCGTTACCTGCTCGGCGACAGGATATCAAACCGGTAAGGATACCTATGCCTGCCCCGCTTGCACGGCGCAATGGCGCGTCAATGAAGCTCGCATCTGCGAACTACGCCGCTACAAACAAAAACTCCCGCTCTAAGAACGGGAGTTTTTATATGTTCGCTTAGATTAAGCGGCTGTTTTACGGCGACGTGAAATGCGTCCACCCTTTGCACCTGCGATACGCGCAAGGTCGGGGTTCGCTGCAAATCCACCAGTGTGACCGTTTTTGCCACCCTTGCTACCGATTTTTGCGTAGAAGTTAGGGTCGCGTTCTAGGTTCTTTCGTGCAGCCTTTTGGCCGCCTGCTTTTGTTCCTGCCATAGGATTTATCCTCCAAATTAAAAAGGTTTCCACATGCCTTTTGGCGTGGAAACCCTCATTACTACCTCACATACGATATAACCTCGAAATGTGTATGAAACAATAGTAGCATAGCTTATGCTTTATGTCAAGTTTTACACAAGCGTTTTTTTGTTATCTAATATTCATTGTCAAAATGAGCAAAAAATGTTTATGCTACCGTTGCACATATCCGCCTGGTGGGATATTATAAATACGCACCTGTTTGAATCTTATCCAAAAACAGACAAGATTCATAAAAGGCCCTGCACCACCACGCAGGCATGAAAAAACGACCTTATCTGCGAGATAGGTCGTTTTTTTATAGGACCCTTTTAGAAAGATCCGTAATCAATATTACTATAGAGACAGTTATTTAACGGCTCGATTCTCCCGTAATGTCCGCAGTGCCGTTTCCAAATATGGCCATGCTTGATCGAGGGTCAATCCACTGGTATGAAGGGCGGTCGCCAAATCGATCCCTACGTACCGATAATGCCACGGTTCGAAATTATATCCCGTAATGTCTTCTTTTCCTTTAGGATAGCGCAAGGTAAACCCGTATTTGTAGGCGTTCTCAGCCAACCACAGACCATCGGCGGTGCCTATGAAGCATTCCGCCAAGTAACACTGCTGCGAGACGGTACTGATATCGACCGCCAGGCCTGTTTGGTGTTCGCTATGGCCGGGGTGAGCACTGTATCTGTTCGCCTGGTCGTATCCTACCCGGGCAACATAGGTGTTGAACAACTGTTCTTGCGTATCGGCTGATCGATAGGCGCTTCCAATCATCAGTGCATGGCCATCTTTTTGAGCATCGGCAAATAACTGCGTCAACGGGCCTTCTATGATTTTACGGACTCGCTTTTCGTTCGGAGTTGAATTCGTGCGAGTCGGGAGCGCCGTTTTGATCAGTTCGGATGATTCATAATCGATAGGAATAGCCCGCTCTTTATTCACCAAGGTCCAGATGTTGGTCGGATCCTCGTAGTTTTCAGCTGGGGCACGTATTTTTTCGGCACCGGGCAAGGTCACATAGACCGGCTCTTTCTTCTTGGCTTCAATTTCCGCCAAGCGAGCATCGGCGAGTCGGATCGTTTCATTCGCCTGTTGGCGTTTCTCCGCCAAGGTAACCTCTTTATATAGCCAGAATCCACCAATCCCAAGCCCGGTAAGTAGGGTGAGGACTAAGCTAAGAACAACAATCCTGTTGCCTCGTTGACGCTTAAGATTTCTTCCCAACTTCATATATTCATACTACCAGACACGTTACACCGAGAGCATACGGAACAGCGCGCTCAGCTGACTATTTAAGTAGTTGCCGGAGTGTGAGGGCAACTCGATCAAAATGGCAGGAATGCCCATTTCTTCGCCCATCCAGTCTTCGTATTCACCGGTCATCGGGTATCCCATTACCGCTTCGGCATCCGTAAACATGGTACGATACCCTACCATTGAGGCGTACACGTTTCCGATGGAGACCGAATCACCAAACTTGTTCGCGCCCACTAACCGACCTTGCGCATGGTATGACACTTCGAGGCGAGGACGCAGCTTACGCGTAAGGTTGATGAGTGCCTTTGCTTCCGGTTCGGACCCGGCGCTCGTACCGCCCCCGTTCTTCTGCACGCCGCTGGCGGTTTCGATATCGGCCTTCCAGTTGGCCGTCGGGAAATTACGACCAAGGTTTACGTTGGTCGCGCTATACCGGGTGCCGGCGGCGATACCGTCAGGGTTCGTATTTGGCACGACCACTACACGTTTGTCGGCGGGAATTTTATAGCCATTGCTCATAAGGTGATCAACCCATGCTTGCATCGTCGTATAAGCGCTTTTCTCGGAGCCATGGATACCACCGGTAAATAAGATTGTTTTGTTCCCGTTGCCAAAATAGTGAGCGGTAATGGCGCGGCCTTTTACCGAATGTCCGATTACCGACGAAGTACCGCAAATGGTTCGCGCGTCGAATTTCCAATCTTCCGATACTTCGCTGTTGCTTCCGCTTGGCGCGCCCTTGGTAAATATGAGGCTAAACGCCTGGCAAAGGCCACCTTGAACGCTATACACCAGCTCGGTCGGTGAACGCAGCGCCACATTCCCGCCGATCCCTTCAACTCGAGCAAACTTGGCGATATCAGTCCCCGCTTTCACCGGTTGATCAAGCGTCACGACAATTTTCGCAGCTTGTGGCACCCCTGTACCGCCGACAGACACCGCTCGAGGCTTTGGACCGCCGGATGTCGAGAAGTTCGTTACGACGGGCGCATCTAACGTATTGCCGCCTTCGGCAACAGCTTGTTGGACCGTAAGCGTATAAGTGCTCTTACGAGCGAGTTCCGAAGCAAGCGTCACGAACAAGGTCGCGCCCTCGACTCGTGTTGATGTAACAATCTTTTGGGGAGTATCACCAGCCTTTTGTTCCAGTTGAACTTCGGCCTTTTCTAACGGCTTATCAAAGGTATAGCTGAACTCTTTCGGCGTATCGTAGAGTACCTTCGCCTCGCTTAACGTTGCGCTTTGCAAGACGATCGGTAGTAATGTCGCGATTTTGCCCTCAACGACCTTTTCGGCGACTGAATTATTAAAACTCCGCATGAGCGATGCGGTATATTCAGTACCTGGTTTCAAACCTAAATCGGCCACGTTACAGGTAAGGTTGGATTTCTCGTTTTGGCATTTCGTCACCTTATCGTTCATCGCTAAAGAATATGAGTGAATAGCGTCAGGTTGAGACAGGCTGATTTTAAGCGGCAAGGCCGTTGATATCGATTTTTCGGCAATATCGGCAATGCGCGCCACCGGCGCATCACCTACCTGTACTGTAAATTGCTTCGCGAGAAACGAACCGCCGAATAGGCCCAATGAGGCTGGATAGGTACCTTTTTCCGGTGCTTGCCTAGGGGAAACGCACACCTTTGTGGCCGCATAGTCGAACGAACCAATACCGAGCGTGCCTTTTACCTGAACCTCAAACGCATTGGAAGAACCCGTTTGAGACGATGGAAAGAGCACGAGTTGCTGTACGCAGGTTTCACCGGCATATGAAAACTGTACTTTTTTAGCAACGCCGAAGATAAGACCATATGACACCCCAAGAACGAGCACTGCTACGATACCGATCCATGCCGGTAACGGTAGTTTGCCATAAAGCTTTTTTATGTGTGTCTTAGGAGTGTTTTTATCCATCTTTTCTATTTTACCATGAGTCTACCACAAGCAGTTTACGCCAAAGAAAAAAGCTATCCTACTCGGATAGCTTTTTTATAATTCGGCACCGTGCTAGTTTCCCACTTGTGGCAGTATAATCGCCGCTACTGAGCTTGACTTCTGTGTTCGGAATGGGAACAGGTATTTCCTCAGCGCCATGGGCACCGAAGTAAGGCTTCACGAGCGCTTTGTGCTGATATAACAAATCAGTGGGCCGGAAAACCTTGCTTCGATGCCAATACCTCGTACCCTTTCGGATATGAAACTATTGTATCGGTGTTTTATCGTAAGATGTTAATAAAATTGACGTCTTAAGTGAAATTCGTACATTCATATGAATGCTTGATTCTCACCAATTACTCGTTAAGTCTACCTCATCACCTCAGTTAAGACAAGCTTAACGTCGATGATAAGGACATAAAAAGGCGATGGGACTATTAGTATGCTTCAGCTGCACGTATTACTACGCTTCTACCTTGCACCTATCAAACAGATATTCTTTCTGTGTCCTCATAGGGAAATCTAATCTTGAAGTTAGTTTCGCGCTTAATATGCTTTCAGCGCTTATCTATTCCGAATATAGCTACTCGACAATGCAGCAGGTGGCCACAATCGATACACCAGAGATTCGTCCACCCCGGTCCTCTCGTACTAAGGGCAGATCTCCTCAAATTTCCTATCGTCCGTACCGGATATAAACCGAACTGTCTCACGACGTTCTGAACCCAGCTCGCGTACCACTTTAATCGGCGAACAGCCGAACCCTTGGAAGGTGCTCCCCCTCCAGGATGTGATGAGCCGACATCGAGGTGCCAAACAGCGCCGTCTATGTGAACTATTGGGCGCTATAAGCCTGTTATCCCCAGGGTAACTTTTATCCGTGTTCGCTATCATTCCCACATATACGTACATAAATGTACTTATAGCGGTTCACTTGCTCCGACTTTCGTCTCTGCTTGGAATGTATTCCTCACAGTCAAGCTGGCTTTTGCGCATACACTATCACAACGATTTCCATCCGTTGCTAGCCAACCTTTGAACGCCTCCGCTACTCTTTAGGAGGCAACCGCCCCAGTTAAACTACCCATCATACACGGTCCTGATACCGGATAACGGCATCAGTTAGATCAAGATCACAACAAGGGTGGTATTTCACATTTCGACTCCACAAATACTAGCGTATCTGTCTCATAGTCTCCCACCTATGCTACACATGTTGTAACCCGGAACAATGTAAAACTGTAGTAAAGCTCCATGGGGTCTTCTCGTCCTGGTACGGACAGACGGCATCTTTACCGCCAATGCACTTTCACCGAGTCCTTCGCTGAGACAGTGCCCACATGATTACTCCATTCGTGCGGGTCAGAACTTACCTGACAAGGAATTTCGCTACCTTAGGACGGTTATAGTTACCGCCGCCGTTCACTGGGGCTTCAGTTCAGACCGTGAAGCCTTCGCCTTAACCTTCCAGCACCGGGCAGGAGTCAGCCCCTATACATCCACTTTCGTGTTCGCAGAGACCTGTGTTTTTGGTAAACAGTTCCGTGGGCTCTTTTGCTGCGGCCCCCTCATCGTTAAATACGAAGAGACTCGCGTACAAAAGAACATTATTTTTGCATACATAAAAGTATGCGAATCATTTTGCTCTATCTCAGTAAAAAATTTTGGTTGCTAAAAAAGGATTTGTCGCTCATATTGTTCTGAAACGTATTACCGTTTTTCAGAACGAGCGTACTCACTAACACTATCAGGCGCTTTTATCTTCCTGATAGTGCGTTTTTTAACCACCTATCACTATGCTATTGCTAGCAAATATCATTACTGATATCGTACGCGACAATTCCACTTCATATTCAATGAAGAGGGGGCAGACCTTATCCCGAAGTTACGGTCGCTATATTGCCGAGTTCCTTAGCGAAGGTTCTCTCGTAAGCCTGAGTCTACTCGACTCGAGCACCTGTGTTGGTTTGCGGTACGGGCGGCTATAATCACGCGTACATCTGCTTTTCTTGCCAGTGCAGTCACCGAAATCGTAAGTCCGAAGACTCACTTTCACTCCCTTCGCGTTCCCGCTAGGTTGGACGGATACATACCATGAATCCGCTTCGACTATCTCACCGTGAACAGTGTACAAATTATAACCGGTTCAGGAATATTAACCTGATGTCCATCGCCTACGCTATGCGCCTCGGCTTAGGCCCGACTAACCCTGAGATGATTACCATGGCTCAGGAAACCTTGCTCTTACGGCCGACAGGATTCTCACCTGTCTTATGGTTACTCATTCCAGCATTCTCACTTCCTAACGCTCCACCGAACTTTACAATTCGACTTCACTGCAGATAGGAACGCTCCTCTACCACGCATAATAAATTATGCATCCATGTCTTCGGTAATATACTTGAGCCCCGTTACATTTTCCACGCAAGATCTCTTGACTAGTGAGCTGTTACGCACTCTTTAAATGAATGGCTGCTTCTAAGCCAACATCCTAGCTGTTTAAGAAATCTCACCTTGTTTCCCACTGAGTATATATTTTGGGACCTTAGACGATGGTCTGGGCTGTTTCCCTTTCGAGCGTCGAGCTTAGCCCCGACGTTCTAACTGCCAATGTACCACCAACGGTATTCGTAGTTTGTTAAGGGTGGGTAGGATTGCTCCCCCCAGTCCTTTACAGAGCTCTACCCCCGTTGGCTAATTAATTGACGCTAGCCCTAAAGCTATTTCGAGGAGAACCAGCTATCTCCGAGTTCGATTGGCATTTCACCTCTAACCACAAGTCATCCGAGCACTTTGCTGCGTACGACGGTTCGGTCCTTCACTACCTATTACAGTAGCTTCAACCTGCTCATGGTTAGGTCACCCGGTTTCGGGTCTAATCCCTAGTACTAAATCGCCCTATTCAGGCTCGCTTTCACTGTGGCTCCGTCACTTGACTTAACCTTGCACTAGAAATTAACTCGCTGGATCGTTCTACAAAAAGCACGCCGTCACCCCATAAATGAGGCTCCGACTCCTTGTAGGCACAAAGTTTCAGGATCTATTTCACTCCCCTCCCGGGGTTCTTTTCACCTTTCCATCACTGTACTAGTTCACTATCGATCGTATATTATATTTAGCCTTGGGAGGTGGTCCTCCCGGATTCAGACAGGGTTTCTCGTGCCCCGCCCTACTCGATAAAACACGTATAAGGTCAATGTTGTTTTCGCGTACGCGGCTTTCACGTCCTTTGGCTCGTCATTCAAACGATTCTGCTAACAACAAAAATTTCTTACCTTATCCAGTCGATGATAGTCGCTGGTCGCAAACTAGATTACTTAATTACTTAAGTACTCTAGCTTGGTCTCGTGTTATATCACAACCCCGAATAATCATTCGCCTATCAGCTTATTCTGCACGAATGCAGAAAGATTATAAGGTTTGGGCTGATCCCGTTTCGCTCGCCACTACTCCGAGAATCATTATTTATTTTCTCTTCCTCAACCTACTAAGATGTTTCAGTTCAGTTGGTTCCCTCTCCATACCCTATTTTATTCAGATATGAGTAACACGACATGACTCGTGCTGGGTTTCCCCATTCGGATATTCCCGGATCAAAGCTTGTTGACAGCTCCCCGAGACTTTTCGCAGTCTTCCACGTCCTTCTTCGGTAATATACGTCTAGGCATTCACTTTGTGCCCTTGAGTACCTTTTTATGCATTGACTTAACGAGTAATTGGCAATAACCAACTACTCTGCCGTCAATCTTAAAAAAAATTTTCTTACAATAAATTGTTAAACAACGTGCACAACTCCAAACTTGAGAGCACATTTCTACATACTATAACCTTAGTATATGTGGTCTACGCTCAAGTCTTTTCTAAGACAGCTTTTCGATAATATCACCCCGGTTAGTAAAGTACAAGGGATTTTTCGAACATTTTTTCCAATTTTCCGTGACGGATGAGACCTCGCATTTGTCTCCCGTGTTGTTAGAGGTTGCTGACACAACATAACCTAATGTATTTGATTGTACTCTTTTTGCAGCCTATTTGCAATAGATTTCAGCGATAATATGCGTACGATTTTTGGTTGTATTCTTTCGTATCTATCATCTGTGGACCACCGTTCCAAAGGCCAAAGGTTTCGATGCCCGTCTGAAGTGCGAGCCGGCTGCATACCGTACAATATGGATCACCCGCTTCGGTAAACTCTCCTTCTACATTGACGCGCATGAAATAAAGGGTCGAGCCTTTGATTTTGTCGGCATTATGCTGCAAGGCATTGAGAATTGCGTTCCACTCTGCGTGTACGCAGCAGGTTTTGTCATTGTTCTGCTTTATCGATTTGTCGAGTTCAGCGTCGCACATGCGTTGCGATTCATCGTTGTTCGGCGGGGCGTTGAAGCCACGCCCAATGATCGTTCCGTCCTTGGCGACTACTACCGAACCGCAGCGAGCGCGGTGACAGGTAGCCTGTTGAGCTATTTTTTGAGCTTCTTTGAAAAAGGAATCGTGCATACGGTTTATTATACCTGTACCTTTACAAATATTGATTATTGTGATACAATATATAAGACCTCAAGTTGTTCTTTACGGATTGGATTTTCATTGGGAAAAAACGAAGATACCACGGTGTATCAGCAGAACGGGCTTTCAACTGGAGCAGGTATCGCCATCGCCGGCATCTGGCTGGCAGCATGTGCGATGTCCGTGTTCATCATGCTTGTCATGTACGTATGGACTTCGTCGATCATTTCGCCGGAGAACGCGACACTCATGGGCGTGATCATCACGATCGTGCTGATCGCCGCTCCCGTCATCGCCGCCTTCTCCATCACCAAGATGATCATCAACAACCAGGCCGACTGACCCCGCCCTGCTCGTAGCGCCGTAAGGCCTCGCAGGAATGCGGGGTCTTACTTTTTATAAAAAGAAAATATTACGTAGAAGCCCTCAGCGAGAAAACAAAAAACACCACGTAAGAGCCCTCAGCGAGAAAACCAAAAAAACACCACGTAGTGGTGGGCGATGAGGGACTCGAACCTCCGACCTCGTCATTATCAGTGACGCGCTCTAACCAGCTGAGCTAATCGCCCACGAATACGTGGTGTTTTTCGTGCGTCGGCCGAAACCGACAATGAGTTCTGGTGGAGTGATTCTGACTTTCGCCAGATTCACCCCGTACTTGGTGGAGCAACAGGGACTCGAACCCTGGACTTCCTGCTTGCAAAGCAGACACTCTAGCCAACTGAGTTATTGCCCCAATTTTGACAGAACTTGTATTATTCTACCGTAAAATCCCGTTTATAACAAGAGTAAATGGCCCCTAATAGAAAGTGACCGTTCTCGGTCAGCGAGCCATCTTATACCGTGTGGCTACGAGGTTGTGCTAAGGCGGCGACGAAGAATGGTCAGTTCCGCTTTCAGCTACTTAGCAGCCGGACACACAGAATCATGCGTATCCGGAGCAAACACAGCCGCACCACAGGGTACATGATTCCATATTCCCGTATGGCCCGAAGGTACATATCCGCGCTTAGCGAGTTCTTCACGCTTACGAAGCTCTGCCTCCTGTCGCTTCCATCGACGATCATCAGCATCGTCATAGTAACTCTCTCCCATTTTCATCACCACCAATCATCTTGGGAACACCTTCATCTAACCATAAAAAATACATTCATCAAAGCATAGACAAAAAAGAACCTCCCGTATTCACGAGAGGTTCCCTGTTTTAACAACTTAGTAGTGCAAATTTATCATCGTCTCAAATATTTACATAGAGATTTTTTCGAACTTCGTCTTGTTCTCACGAATGAGAACTATATTGTTATGTAAGCTCAACACAACAAAAAGACCGACCTAGCTTCAGCAATAGATTACTCGTATTGCTGGCATAACTCTCCCTAGAAAGGAGGTAATCCATCCGCACCTTCCGGTACGGATACCTTGTTACGACTTAACCCCAATCATGCCCCCCACCTTAGGCCGACGAATCGGACTTCGGGTGTTGGTCACTTTCATGGTTTGACGGGCGGTGTGTACAAGACCCGGGAACGTATTCACCGCAGCTTGCTGATCTGCGATTACTAGCGATTCCGACTTCAAAGAGGCGAGTTTCAGCCTCTTATCCGAACTGGGACCAGCTTTGATGTGATTTGCTTCACCTCGCGGCTTCGCTGCACATTGTACTGGCCATTGTATTGCGTTTCTAGCCCAGGATGTAAGGGAAATACTGACCTGACATCATCCCCTCCTTCCTCCCCGTTGCCGGGGCAGTTTGAATAGAAAAATACAACTATTCACAAGGGTTGCGCTCGTTGATGGACTTAACCAAACATCTCACGACACGAGCTGACGACGGCCATGCATCACCTGTCACCAAGTTCAATAAAGCACTCACGCCTTTCGGCATAATTCTTGGGATTTCAAACCCTGGTAAGGTTCATCGTTTATCATCGAATTAAAGAACACAATCCACCGCTTGTGCGGGTCCCCGTCAATTCCTTTATGTTTTAGTCTTGCGACCGTACTCCACAGGCGGGATACTTAACGCGTTAGCTTCGCTACTGGAGGGGTCGATACCTCCAACAGCTAGTATCCATCGTTTACGGCGTGGACTACCGGGGTATCTAATCCCGTTCGCTCCCCACGCTTTCGTGCCTCAGTGTCAGAAATGGTCCAGTAACCTGCCTACGCCATTGGTGTTCCTTCTTATATCTACGGATTTCACTCCTACACAAGAAATTCCAGTTACCTCTACCATTCTCGAGTTTGCCAGTTCGAATAATAGCCTGTACGGTTGAGCCGCCAGATTTCACTATTCGCTTAACAAACCACCTACGCAACTCTTTACGCCCAGTCACTCCGGATAATGCTTGCACCCTACGTATGACCGCGGCTGCTGGCACGTAGTTAGCCGGTGCTTATTCATAAGTTACCGTCATATTCTTCACTTATAAAAGCAGTTTACAACCCGAGGGCCTTCATCCTGCACGCGGCGTCGCTCCATCAGGCTTTCGCCCATTGTGGAAGATTCCTCACTGCTGCCTCCCGTAGGAGTCTGGACCGTGTCTCAGTTCCAGTCTGACTGATCATCCTCTCAGACCAGTTAACGATCGTAGGCTTGGTGAGCCATTACCTCACCAACTACCTAATCGTACGCGGGCCACTCCCAAAGCGGATAAATCCTTTAATCCGAAGATCATATGCGGCATTAGCTACCCTTTCGGGCAGTTATTCCTCACTTTGGGGCATGTTCCCACGCGTTACTCAGCCGTCCGCCGCTCGTCAGCATCTAGTAAACTAGACCTGTTACCGCTCGACTTGCATGTGTTAGGCGCGCCGCCAGCATTCATCCTGAGCCAGGATCAAACTCTCCATAAAAATGTCTCTATTTTCAAGACATATAGACTCTACATAAATTAATTGACGATGATTAAATCTATCTAAAAGATAGATTTGTTAATTTGCACTACTAAATTGTCAAAGATCATTTGTCTTTCAACTCCACGTTGATGGTCGGCTTTTTGCTTTCACAGTGCCGTTCAGACTTGGTTAATTGTACTCGAAGTTTTCCACTGAGTCAACACCTTAATGGCAGGAAAATTATTTTTTATTTAGAAGCCAATATAGAAGGTACAAATACCGACCAAAATACCCAGGATCGAACCAACCAATACCTCTGCCGGCGTATGGCCCATCGCCACTCGAGGTGATGGGACGATACTCTTCTTTTCCTTCATGAGCGCGAGCAGCGCCACTCCCTGTTCGCCAGATGAACGGCGCACTTTCACCGCATCGTACAGTACGATCAGCGCAACGACGCTTGCCAGGCCGAAGAGCCCTGAGTTAACACCGTCGGTAAGGAGGATTACCGTCCACACCGCCATCATAGTGGCGCTATGTGAACTTGGCATCCCGCCGGATACAAACATGATACTTCGTAGCCCCATATACTTATTACGAAACAGGCTGATGGTGGATTTTATAAGCTGACTTAATGTCCACCCCACTACGATTGCTACAATGTACGGCGAAATGACTTCGTCCATAGACCCCTACCCTTCTTTGGTTTCTTCTACTGGTTCATCGAGTTCTTCAGGCTGCTTTGGCACGAACCCGTAAGAAGAAACGATATCACCATCGCCCATACGCATAATGCGCACGCCCTGGGTGGTACGGCCGATAACCGGGATATCCTTCAAGCCTACACGTATTGCCTGGCCTTTATTTGAAATCAGTAAGATTTCTTCGGTATCAGCTTCAAGTGATCGTACCGCTACGATCGGGCCAGTCTTAGCAGTCACGATTGCCGCCTTGATACCGACACCACCACGTTTGTGAGACGGGAATTGAGCCGCTTTCGTTACCTTACCGTAGCCGTTCTGACTAATGACCAATAGGTTACCTTCGTTGTTCTGCACGATATCCATACCGACAACGTTGTCGTTTGGACGGAGGCGTACACCACGAACACCACGTGCGGCACGACCCATCGGCCGAGCATCGGTTTCGCTGAATCGAATGGCTTGGCCGGCTGATGTTGAAATAATAACATCATCCTTACCAGAGGTACTCTTGATCCAACGCAGTTCATCACCGTCATCAAGCTTAATCGCGATCAAGCCATTCGTACGGATATTCGCGTAATCCTTCAATGGAGTTTTCTTTACCGTACCCTTGATGGTTGCCATGAATAGATACCCATCTTCACTGGCATTCTTTTCATGCTTAATGATTGATGTAATTTTCTCTTCAGGCTGTAGCGACAGTAAATTCACCGCTGCGACACCCTTAGCCGCAAGGCTGGCAGCCGGCACTTCATATGCCTTCAAACGGAAGACGCGGCCCTTATTCGTGAAGAAGAACAACCAGTCATGGGTATTCGAAGGAATAAGTTGGTCGATGACATCTTCTTCCTTCGTGGTCATACCCCGTTTACCCTTACCACCACGGTTTTGACGACGGTATTCACTCATTAAAGTTCGTTTTATATAGTTCTCTGTTGTAAGAAGAACAACTGACTCTTCTTCAGGGATGAGCTCTTCGTCGCTGAACTTACCTAGCTCGTGGTTAATTATGACTGAACGACGTTCATCACCATACTTCTCTTTCATTTCAAGAAGTTCAGTTTTGATGATTGCCAAAATCTCTTTTTCATCGGCCAAAATTTCTTCGTAGCGCTTGATAGCAGCCAACAGCTCATTTAACTCGTTCTCAATGGCGGCACGTTCCAAACCGGTAAGACGACGAAGTTGCATGGCGAGGATGGCTTGGGCCTGAATCTCACTGAGCTTGAATGACTTGATCAAGTTCTTCTGCGCTTCTTCGCTTGTTTTGCTGGCACGAATAATACGGATAACCTCATCGATGTTATCAAGAGCAATCTTATAACCTTCGAGGATGTGGGCACGTTCTTTGGCCTTACGCAGTTCGTACTCAGTACGTCGGCGCACCACTTTTTGACGGTGCTTCACAAACTCTTCTAGCATTTCCTGGAGGCCAAGAATCTTTGGTTGGATACCGTCGATCAATGCCAGCATGTTGTAATTAAAGCTACTTTGGAGGGCCGTTAGCTTGTACAGTTGATTCAGTACTTTCTTAGGGTATCCATCCTTTTTGACTTCGATGACGATGCGGACCTTACCACGTGAGCTTTCGTCGCGAAGGTCGCTAATGTTAATTTTCTTCTCTTTGTACAGTTCGGCAATCTTCTCCACGAGTGATGCTTTATTTACACCATACGGAATCTCGCTCACGATAATTTGGTGACGGCCTTTTTTGGTTTCTTCGATGTTCGCTACCGCTCGCATCGTGACGCTACCGCGGCCAGTCAAATACGCTTGCTTCATTGGGGAACCACCATAGACGGTAGCTCCCGTCGGGAAGTCAGGACCCTTTACGTGTTTCAGCAAGTCATCGAGCGTTGGGTGCTCGTTATCGATTAACTCAACTGAAGCATCGATCAATTCACCCAGGTTGTGCGGCGGAATGTTCGTCGCCATACCAACGGCGATACCAATCTGACCGTTCAGCAGTAGGTTCGGCACTTTAGCCGGAAGCACGTTCGGCTCTTGCTCAGAACCATCGTAGTTATCGCGGAAATCAACCGTTTCCTTATCGATATCAGCCAGCATTTCATCGGCGAAACGTTGCAAACGTGCCTCCGTATAACGGCTCGCAGCAGCGGGGTCGCCGTCCATCGAACCAAAGTTACCTTGGCCTTGTACCAATGGGTAACGCAGCGCCCAAGGCTGTGCCAAACGTACCATCGAATCGTAGATAGATGAGTCGCCGTGCGGGTGGTACTTACCCATCACGTCACCGACGATACGGGCGCTCTTTACGAACTTCGAGTTACTCCGGTTACCGTTTACGTTCATAGAGTGCATAATACGGCGATGAACTGGTTTCAGACCATCGCGCACGTCAGGCAACGCACGGTCGATAATAACGCTCATCGAATAGCGGAAAAAGCTATCTTCCATAACGCTTTCAAGCGTCTTTTGTTCTACGCCGGAGACTTCTGGCTGCAGTACTTCCCCTTCGACCGGCGCTTCAATCAAACCTTCTGGTATGTCTTCGTTATTTAGCGGTGTATTTTCATCGTTCATAGCAATTCCTTCTAGATATCCAAATCATCTAAGTTGGCATTTTTGGCACGCGTTTGAATAAACGTCTTACGCAGTGATACTTCGTCGCCCATAAGCTTCGTGAAGATGGCGTCAGAACGCTCTGCGTCATCGATACGTACCTGGCTGAGGACGCGGTTGTCTGGGTTCATGGTCGTATCCCATAGTTGGTCGGCGTCCATCTCACCAAGACCCTTGAAGCGAGAGATAGTCACGCCGGCTTGCTTGGCAAGGTCGGCGCTTTCGTTGACGGCGGCACCACGCTCTTGTTTTTGCGAAACGATACCTTGCAGCGCTGCTTCAAGGGCATCTTCGTCGTAGACATACTGTTTCTTCTGGCCACGGTTAATGCTGTAAAGTGGTGGCCGGGCAAGGTATACGTAGCCGCCTTCAATCACTTCACGCATGTAGCGGAATAAGAACGTGAGAAGCAACGTAGCGATATGACTACCGTCAACATCGGCATCGGTCATGATGATGATTTTGTGGTAGCGAAGACCATTCACGTCGAAAGCTTCACCGATACCAACCCCGAAGGCTTGGATCATAGCCACGATTTCTTTGTTGGCAAACATTTTGTCCAGGCGAGCCCGTTCAGTGTTCAATACTTTACCACGCAGCGGCAAGATGGCTTGCGTTTTACTATCACGGCCCTCTTTGGCTGAACCGGCAGCCGAGTCACCCTCTACGATATAGATTTCACTTTCTTCAGGTTTTTTGCTTGAACAGTCGTACAGCTTACCAGGTAGCCCCATACCATCCAAAGCACCCTTACGAAGCACGTTGTCACGAGCCGCGCGAGCCGCCTTACGGGCACGAGCTGCCAAAAGCGCTTTACCGACGATCTTTTTGGCGACTTCCGGGTTTTCTTCAAGATAATAAGCAAAGTACTCGTTCATGACTTGTTCGACGTAGCGACGAACTTCCGGGTTACCGAGCTTGTTTTTGGTTTGGCCTTCAAATTGAGGGTCAGGCAGTTTCACGAGAATAATAGCCGTCAAACCTTCGCGGATGTCATCACCCGTCAGGTTGTCGTCTTTTTCCTTTAATAGGCTCGCCTTGCGCGCATATTCGTTGATCACACGGGTCATTGCCGTACGGAACCCGACCAAGTGCGTACCACCATCAGGGGTCAACACGTTGTTGGCGAATGGCTTCACCATTTCGACGAACGTATCGTTATATTGAACGGCCACTTCGACCATTGAATCTTCGACTTGTTTTTCGACGTAGAAAATACTGTCGCTGACGACGTTCTTACCGATATTGAGGTGCTTGACGTAACTTTGGATACCACCTTCGAAGTAGAAGGCTTGGCGGTTACCGGTACGTTCATCGACGACCGATACATAGACACCTTTCGTAAGGTATGCCTGGTGGCGAAGGTAGTCGACGACCCAGTTGTAATCGAAAGTGACGGTTTCTTTGAAAATAGTATCGTCCGGGTAGAAAGTAATAGTCGTACCGTTTTGGCGGTCAGTCTTACCGACTTTCTTGAATGGTACTTTCGTGCCACCACGTTCGAATTCAATGCGGTACAATTGACCGTTTTGAACAACTTCCGCGATCATTAATGTAGACAGGGCGTTTACCACGCTTGAACCTACCCCGTGAAGACCAGAAGATACCTTATAGCCACCGCCTCCGAACTTACCACCGGCGTGCAATACCGTAAGTACAGTTTCTAATGTAGAAAGGCCCGTTTTCGGGTGCTTGTCGACAGGAATACCGCGGCCGTTGTCGCCGATGCGAATACCACCGTCGGTAAGAATGACGACTTCGACTTTCGTGGCATAGCCAGCAATCGCTTCGTCAATCGAGTTGTCGGCGATTTCTTTGATTAAATGATGAACACCGTCGAAACCGGTGCTTCCGATGTACATACCAGGACGCTTTCGAACGGGTTCGAGCCCTTCCAATACCTGGATCTGTGAACCATCGTATGATTTGTCTGTTTTTTGAGCCACGTAAATTTACCTTCTCCCCTATCGTAGGACTATAATCGGCCGCCCACCGGTCGTGCTATATGCATATAGTATACAGAAAAAAAGATATTCACTCAAGGTACTTGCACTGAACACATTTATTATGCTACTGTTTGTATCAAGAGGTTCTCTAAAAAACAAAAAAATAAAAATATGTTTAGAAAAATAGTTTCACAGCTTTCATATAGCCCGGCGTTAGTCGGACAACTTAGCTTTTATGCTAAGCGGCTCAAAAAAGAACAAACCACTCGTCGTTTAGGGTTAGTATTCGTGGCCCTGGCGTTAGTAGTCCAAAGCCTAGTGGTATTCCAACCACCCGAACCAGCCAATGCGGCAAACCCGAGCGACATGATTCCGGGTGGCCTCGGGTTAGGCTCGAATCGATCATTCGCCGCCTTCTTGGGCCCCTACGATCGTAACGAACGACACTTAAAAGATATTTACAACTATTTTGGTATCACCCGTGAAGAAATTACCGCTACGAAATTCTCATCATTCAAGGTGGGAAACAAAATCAGCTGGGGCTTTGAGAACCGTGCCAGCTCGAAAGCTGTCGCTATTACCGATTCGAAGGGAAAGCAAGTCACTACCTTGTACGGACGTAAGTTAAACTCGCTCAACCCGACGAACGCGAACATCTATTCATATATAGGCTACTCGAAGAAGGTTGGTTGGTTCGCCATCATGCAAGCCTGCGGTAACCTTGTCACCGACATCTACCCAAGCCCACCTCCTCCACCAAAGCCACCGACACCTCCGCCAGCACCGGCACCGGCAAAAATCTCTACCAGTAAAACCGTAGTGAATGTGACGCAAAAAAATGTCGACGCTACGAAAACGACTGCACGAGTAAACGACAAGCTGACCTTCAAGCTCAGCGCGACCAATACCGGTGGTACCGCCAAGACCGTTGAATTTAGCGATAACCTAAGGGATACATTAGAGTTCTCTCGTTTGATCGATAGAGGCGGTGGAACCTTTAACACCGCGACCAACGTTCTATCATGGCCAGCAGTCAACATCGCTCCCAAAGCAACTGTCACGAAGACCTTCACCGTTCAAATGAACAGCAGCCTTCAGACGGCGCAAACGAACTGTAAGTTGGTAAATACCTTTACGAACAGTACCGTTACCGTACCGGTGGGCTGTACGACCCCTCCGGCAGAGATTCAGCTGTCGAAAACGGCTAAGAACGTCTCTCAGGGTAACGTCGAAGCATCATCGGTAACTGCCAAAGAAAAGGATCAAATTACCTTTACGCTTACTGCCCAAAATAAGGGTGGTACCGCCAAAGAAGTGACCTTCTCCGACATGGTTGGTGATACGCTTGAGTACTCGACGATCATCGATAATGGCGGCGGCGTGTACAACGAAGCGACTCGTACGCTTTCATGGCCGACCATCAGCCTTAAACCAGGCGCCAAAGAAATTCGAACCTTCACGATACAAATTTTGGCACAAATCCCAGCGACACCTGTTGGTATGAGTGACCCGAGTTCATATGACTGTCGTATCGAAAACGTCTTCGGTACCGACATCATCATCGATGTTACCTGCCCTGGACCAAAAGTCATCGAAGAAATCGTCCCTGAGTTACCACACACCGGGCCACGCGAAAACATGATTTTCGCCGGTGTCGTACTCGCACTCGTTACCTTCTTCTACTTCCGCTCGAAACAACTATCAACCGAGGTACGCCTGATTCGCCGCGACCTTAACGGAGGAACTATCTAATGAGTGAGTACGTCCCTCAGTCACCAGAGAACAAACCGGAGAACCTCGAAGCTTCTCCGGAACGCGTCGAAGCGCAAAAGAACATCGATGCCAAAGTTGAGCGAGGTGCCGAACAAGCCAAAATTGAAAACGGCGAGCAATCACTCGAACGGGCAAAAATCGAAGCCCTCGAACAAGCCATCAGCGTCGAAAAAGGCAGTGCCGAGAAAAAGAACAAAGCTTCTGACGCGCCCGCTCCCCGCCGTCACGGCGTGGTAAGCAAAAAGGAACAGAAAGCCAGCTATGCTTTGCACATGAATAAGCTCCAAGCCGAATTACCACCGACACAACGTGGTTTCAGTAAGGTCATTCATAACCCAGTCGTCGAAAAGACAAGCGAAGCCCTTGGAAGCACCATTGCCCGCCCTAATGCTATTTTAGCGGGTGCAATGGTCGCCTTCTTCCTGGTATTGGCGGTTTATTTGATCGCTAAGCACCTCGGCTACGTACTGTCTGGTTTCGAGACGATCGGTGCGTTTATCGTCGGATGGGTACTGGGTGTACTCTACGACTTCTTCCGCGTCATGATTACCGGTAAGAAAAGTTAATCAGTTAACGTAGTTTAATTGATACACCGTCATCATGAGGATTGGCGGACGTATCACGAACATGAAGTTTTTCAGGTTCAATGGGAGCAACAGGTTGAGCCGGTTCGGGAATCTGAGCCGGCTTTTCAGTTGGCTGCGAGTTTTGAGGCGTTAGCTGAGGCGCAGGTTGTGGCTGAGGCCGCGGTACTTGCGGCACTGGTACATTCTGCTGCTGTACGGGCGTAGGCGTGGTTGGTGCCGTGGAAGGACGAACCGGCGCCGGTGGTGCTACTGGCGCGCCAGAGGTCGCAGGGCTGCTCGGTGCGTTCGAAATTTCCTGTCGCTTGGCAAGCCATTCGTCAAGGAACGATGGTGGCGCCGCTGGCTTCGGATAACCCGCTGGTTGGCCGTTAGCGGCCCCAGGAAGGCTTGGAGCGCCTACGGCCGGCCTCGAGTTCATTTGAGGGTTATTGCCATTCTGGAAGGCCGCCATGCGTTGTTCTTGGGCCTTCTTCAACGCCTCCATCTTCTCTTTTTTGGCGGCATCGCCCGCTCCCATACGTTTGAAGAATTCTTGTTCGACGATGGCACGTGGTTGACCGAACTTCGTCGCCGAGAGTTTCTTCAAAGCATCGCGCAGTTGCGGGTTTGCTTCACCGAGCGGAGGCAACAACGACATGCTGAAGGCAGCCGATGGTACGTCCTGAATCATCACCGAAGCAATGGTTTGGTAGTTCGGCATACGAGTCAAATCTTCGGCGTCGAAGGTAGGCGAAAATTTTTTCACCAGTATCTCTGCGTCGGTGATACCGATACGACCACTAATAACGGTACCGATGTTACCTAGAATAGCTTCGCGGATTTGTTCGGTTAACTGGGTCATGAATTGGTTCGCCAAAATCAGGCTCAGGCGGTACTTACGTGCTTCGGAAAGGATGGTAGCGAAGCTTTCCGTCGCGAAGTTCTGGAACTCATCCACGTACAAGCTAAAGTCTTCACGTTCACTTTCCGGAATATCGGCCCGGCCCATGGCGGCCGCGTTGAACTTCATCACGAAAATCATACCGAGGAGTTGCGAGTTCAGCTCCCCTACCTTACCTTTGGAAAGGTTTACCAACAAAATTTTCTTGTTGTCCATGATTTCGCGCAGGTTAAAGCCGCTCTTAGTTTGACCGATGATGTTGCGCATCATGTCGTTGGCCAAGAAGGCACCGAACTTACTGGCGAACCACCCGAGCATTTCACCCTTGGCCGATTCGCTGGTTTGAGCCATTTCCTTATTCCAGAAGTCGAGCACCGTTTGAGAGGTCAGATGCTTGATTTTCTCATCGGCGAAGGCTTGGTCGATAAACACCTGCTGCACATCAAGGAACGATGAGCCGGCCGGATCGGCCATCACCGTCAAGGCGGCATTACGGAACCACGACTCGAAGCGTGGACCAATGATACCAGTGTGACCTGGGTCGTATAACTTATACAGCATAGCGATGGTTTCTTGGATCAGGAAGTCACGTTGGTCTTGGTTTTCGAACTCGAACAAGTTCAAGCCAATCGGCATTTCCATATCGCCAGGGCTGAAGTACACGACATCTTCGACACGCTCTTTCGGCACCATTCCAAGCAGCTCTTCTGCCGAGTCGCCGTGCGGGTCGATAAACGCGAAGCCACGGCCATCCATCATATCCTGGTAGGCTAGGTTTTCCAGCAGTTTCGACTTACCGGTACCAGTTTGCCCGATAATATACGTATGACGGCGACGGTCTTTGGTGCCTAAGCGAATTTGTTTTTTCACGCCGCGGAACTCGTTGTAGCCCAACAAGAACCCTTCGTCCATAATTTGCGTTGGGCCATCTACCTGCTTGGCTGCCTGGCGCTGGACCTGTGATGTCGGGATGTTGTTTTGGTTCGGCAAATGGAACACGGTAGCTAACTCGACCGTATTCAATACGTTCTGGTTTACCGCCTGTGGGAAGAAGCGGAAAATATACGCCGTGACGAATTCTTCCATATTTTTAGCGACCGCGAACTTGAAGCCGTTATTTGACGGTGAGTCGAATAACGAAAAAGCCGACACCACATTATTCATGAGTGCCTGCGAGCGGCCAGCCGTATTCGATGAAGCCACGACGCGAATAAGCGTTTCGTAACCCGGGTAGCGCGTTTTGTCTTCGATGGCGTCGACGATGGCCTGCTCAGTTGAGTTAAGCTGCTTGTCTTCTGCTTTTACTTCTTGTGTCTCGGGTGGTTTCCATAAAGCCTCTACGATGCCCTTTGTTTGGAAACCTTTTTTCACGCCTTTGTTCTTGCGGATTTGGTTGGCAACGTCCGAGCCGGCCTTTGACCATCCAGATAGCGCTGGGCGGATTAAAATTTGAATACCCACGCCATCTTCGCGTGTAGCACCCGATAATGCATTCAATAAGGCGCGCGTCGCGTCACGCTTCGCTTCTTGGTACGTGGCGATCGGGTACGCGAAATCTTTCTTCAACGTAAATTCACCACCGATCGTGCCACTCATGCGGCCGGCTGGGTTGAAGATGTTGCGTTCGCTGACTTCTTCCAGGCGAGCCGCCGGGTAAGCCGCGGCCACCGACTGCTTGATCACATCGACCAAAGAGACCGGTGCGACGACATAATAGTGTACGAGACCTTCATGCGCGACAATTTCAAATGAAATATGCCGTTGGCCATAGATACGGCTTTTAAAACCTTTGGTTGCCGTACTCGCGATGATGTTATACATCACCTGAGCTTGGCTGAGCACTTCTTCGGTTAGGTCGCGCTCGTCACGGCCATTACCTTCGATATCGGAACTAATAGGCGGGATATGGATGTACATCGGAATCATCTTCAAGCCACGTTCGTAGTTTTTAGCCTCACGAAGCACTTTACGATATTGCATGAAAGCAAAGCCACCTATACCAGCCGCAGCAAGCAAGATGACCACAATCGTAATAATAATTCCTAACACCTTCCCTCTTCCTCTTCTGTCTGCTTGCCGTTAATCGCTGGCGCCGACCACCCTGTTGTATCGCTTCTGCAGGTAATCTCGCTGGAGCTCGTTTACCTTTTGCGTACGCATATGCGGGTCGTCTTTGGTATGTAGTATAATCTCTTTTGCTTTGTCGACCCACTCTTTTTCGATTAAGTCTTCGTCTGCTGCCACCAGCGGTGAGCTGGTCGTAGCCGTTTGGACCGGATTGTCTTGCGGCACCACTACCGGTGGTGCTTGCGGCGCAACCGGGACGGCTAAGGTTGCCGCATCGGCAGCATGTGCGCCCGCTTCGGCAGCTTGCTCGTGGCGCTCAGCACCTTTCTCAATGCCGGTTTCCAACGGTGGCAACGACGGGATGTTTTCACCCGTAAACGCCGGTGGAGTTGGCAGCTGCTCCGCACCAGGTGCTGCCGATTGAGAATTCTCGGGTTTCATATCTGAAATTATAGCATAATCAGCCAGCAAAAAGCATGTTACTTATGCTTTTTTCATTGGATTCTTCGGCTGACGTACAAACACGCGACTACTTCGAATACGACCACCAAAATAAGTTCATATACATCTATGGAACGCACTGACTGTAGTGCGATTAACATCACCGGAGCGGCTGCCAATACGGTACTGAAATAGTAGGCTCGGCGAAAGCTCATTGGCTTGAAAGGCTTACGGACCGTCATACCCGAGCTCAGCGCGGCAATAAGCTTGGTAATTCCATACAAAAAAAAGCTTATCAAACCAATGAAGGTCAAATAAGCTGTTATAAAAATCACGAGAAGTCCGAATGGACCGGCTGATGCTGGCGTCGTAAAAGTCAGCATAGCACTCAGCGCACAGAGGCTCGCCAAGGATAAAGTAGCAACGATTCGAGGTAACATCCCTGTTACTATATACGAAACTACTTAAGTTTAAAATATGGAGCCTGAGCGGAACGCCATGATGTTCTGGTTGCAGCATACGCCGCAAAATATAAATATGGGCGTGTGAACCAATGAACAGCGAACCGCTCGAGACTATCTGACCGCTCCGGGAAAACCCGGGGCATTCGCGTTTGTACTGATATACAGACAAACAACCGTTTGCTCATAGCCTATGTTCAATTCTATGTTCCACAAGTCACGCCAAGAGTTATTGCTACTTTTATTCTTTTAGTTTTGTAAAACTAGGAATTTTCTTGGCGCAACTGGTACTTATAGAAGACCATTCGGCAAACGCCTTAGGCGGAGCATTGGCCGGTACCTTTATAAAGATTTGGGTAGGACTCTAGTGAGTTCTACGAAAGTGCGTACCCGAAAACAGGTAATAAATCTTTAAAGACACCAGGCCAAACTTTCCGTCGAAGTTTGCGATCAGTGCTCTATTGAGCTGCATATACCGAATTGTTAATGTACGTTACGTTGCCCTGCTACTTTTTTGTGAACCGCTTTTTGAAATGTTTTTGTGTTTCTTGAAGCTTGTATTCAGAATAGCACGAAGAACGTTTTAGGTCAATACTCTTTATGCTTATATTCGTTGTAAATATGAGTAATCGTTTTTACAATGCATATATTTAAGGTGTTAATTATATACTGATGATTTATTTACTACGTTGTAAATAATGTATATTATATTGCGATTCATTGCTTTAAGTACTTTTTTCGTATGATTATTTTTAGACAACACGGCGCTTATACCAAGTAGTTTAATGAAGTTGAAGATTTCATAATGACCATAACGTTATTTAAGCTTCGGTTTGTATGCGACTCAACTAAAAGTTTCGTGGTGCGTGCTTTTATTTACCTACTGTTCATATATAAATGCGGCGTAAAAAAATATATAATTTTTCGTCTATGCATTGAACATAGATATTTTATTTTCTGCACTATACGGCTCGATGCTTCAACATACGATCATTACGTTTAATACTATATGCAAAGGTTCATGCCATACGGACTTTATACGCGTTTACATATATATGCGCCATACGACCCGCCTCGTGTTTCTTTCCGATGGTTTATTCTTGTACGTATAACTGCGGAATAGGGCGAATAAGTCGGCGTACAGTATTTCTTAGTTGTCAATAAATTGTGTTCAAGCACCTAACTAAACCCTATGGGTGGTGTTCAGTATTGACACAGCCCCTTACGGCTTTGAACAGTTAAAATAAAGCCTTCCGCAGGCTTCAAATATGTAGTCTTTTTTACCTATAAAAACTTTATAAAGTTATTGACACAAGCACTATTCCGTCATATTATAGGGGTAGTTCCTGAGTAAATAAATTATACAGGGACCAAAAATAAAAATTACTGAAAAACTCCACGAAAAACGACTATTCCTCGCAGGTAGTCGTTTTTTTTATGGCCCCATTCGCCTGCATCTCTCTGCGGAACTGGTATTATACGTTACATAAAAAAGACCTTGAGCATTCAAGGTCTTTATTCAATACATTCATGGTGGAGCTGCCGGGTACCGCCCCCGGGTCCAAAAGGTAACCTATTATTCGTCTACAAGCATAGCCATACCTACCGGTTTAAGACTTCCTCTCCATAAAGGTAGGGCAAAAAAGAAGAAAACGTCTCGCTGTAAAATGTCTCAAACCTCAGCAGCAGCCCTGAGGAAAGATAAGAAACAAGTATATAACACCGTCGCCCTTATGCTTCATTAAGGCGAATCGATGGCTGTCTAAATTAGGCAGCTAGCGCGAAAGCAGGTTTCGCTGAGAATGTTGAAACAAAACGTTCAAATCCATCAGTTAGGCTGTTTCGCTTAGCAATAGTGTTTGCAATTACAAAAAACGCCTTACGGGCGTAAATCAGCTTGCGGAATAATCTGTTAAAGTCCTTCTGTCGAAGCTATGTCAGCCCCACGTATGTGTTTATTTTAGCATAAAAGTTAATGATTTTCTACCGATTGCCTCTGTAAGCTAGGTGTATGGTAGCAGTAGTTCAATTTGTGGCACTGACGGGCTTTGAAGGCTCATTGATTGAAGTGGAGACAGATATGAAATCGGGCCTTCCGGCCATGAATATCGTCGGCATGGGCAACAAGGCTATCGATGAAGCCCGCGAACGGGTACGCAGTGCTATCTCCAATTCCTTACTCGACTTCCCTGCTCGCAAACTGATAGTAAACCTTGCCCCGGCGGAACTGCCTAAAGACGGTACGCAATTCGACGTTCCCATTGCCCTTAGCATCCTCGTGGCTTCTGGAGCTTTGAAACAAAGCGAGGTAAGCTCTTCGGTATTTGCCGGCGAGTTGGCTTTGAACGGCAAGTTACGCCCCGTAAGGGGTGCTATAGTAGTCGCCGAAGCTGCCAAGCATTCAGGCGCATCCCATGTGTACCTGCCGCCGCAAAACGCCTTACAAGCACGTCTGGTGCCAGGTATCGAAGTGTATGGCGTCGAGGATTTGCAAAGTTTATATCTGCATTTGAAGGGAGAGGTTCGGCTAAACCCCGTTAAAGCACTACTAGCTACAGAGGTGACGCCTCCTGATTCACTAACAATAGATGACATTAAAGGCCATCAGCAAGCCAAAAGAGCTTTGGCTATCGCAGTCGCCGGGCGGCACAACCTCTTGTTCACGGGGCCGCCTGGTGCTGGCAAAACCATGCTCGCCAAAGCACTCCTATCGCTTCTCCCTCCTTTATCACCAGATGAAACTTTGGAAGTGACTAAATTGCACAGCTTAGTCAGCGGTACTGATAGCACCGTCCATACACGCCCACCCTTTCGCACCCCTCACCATACTGCTACCCTGACCTCTATCATTGGAGGTGGCGCTCGCCCTCGGCCTGGTGAAATCAGTTTGGCGCATAAAGGCGTGTTGTTCTTAGATGAAATGCCGGAATATCCCCGAGCTACTCTTGAAGCATTAAGGCAGCCATTAGAAGATCGGGAGATATCCATCTCACGGCATTATGGCCGCATTCAGTATCCTGCTGATTTCATTTTGGTTGCCACCATGAATCCCTGCCCGTGCGGATATTTAGGTGATCCGAACGTACAATGCCGTTGTTCAGGTAGCCAAATATCGGCCTACCAAAAGAAAATATCGGGTCCGTTACTGGATAGGATTGATTTAATTGTCACGATTCAAAAAACAGACACTGTACACATTTTTAATTCAAATACGTTGCAAGAAAATCAACAATTTAAGGTGTTAAAAAACATAAGTATTGCTAGAGAGGCTCAAAGAAAACGGTATAATCGTAGCTCCAATTACAATGCTTATGCTTCTTTGTCCACCATAAAATCACTTTTTCAGGTCAGTTCGGAGGCCGAAAAGCTTCTCGCAGCAGCAGCCACAAAGCTAAACCTCACCAACCGTGGGTGCTTGAAAGCTTTGAGGGTTGCGCGGACGATTGCGGACTTAGACGATAGCCAGAAAGTCGAAAGTAAGCATGTAGCAGAGGCTTTACAATTCCGCGGGTCTATCCAAAACTAACTGCTTACGCACAACAGACGATTCACCATGATTCCCATCTCGCCCCTACCCCTTGCCTTACCCTTTCAAATTTGCTACAATAGCGCCTGAGTAACTGCTCAAAACGGCTTTATCTTTTAATGATCGAGCCAATTCACAATCAAAGGTATACCCATAGGGGTTAAAAGGAGAGTTAAAATCGCAAACCAGTCAACTCGTATTAACGAGCAAATCAGAGCTTCTGAGCTGCGCGTTATCGGACAATCAGGTGAACAACTTGGCATTCTCAGTCGTGCAGACGCACTGAAAGCTGCCGAGGAAGCCGGACTAGACTTGGTTGAGATATCTCCTAATGCCGATCCTCCGGTTGCTAAAATCGTCGATTGGGGCAAATTCCAATATCAAAAGATGAAGGAAGCCCAAAAGAATCGTCGCAGCAACAAGGCGAACGAACTAAAGCAAATGCGATTCGGTTTGAAAATTGGCCAGGGCGACCTGGAAATCAAACTGCGCAAGGTGCGTGAGTTTCTCGCCGAAGGGCACAAGGTGCGCATCCAAATTTTCTATCGTGGTCGCGAGATGGCCCACAAAGAACTAGGATTCGTAATGATGAAGCGAATTGGTGAATTACTAGAAGATAACGCAGTATTCGAGCATGAGCCACAAATGGCCGGGCGCAATTTAAGCGTCGTAATAAGGAGTAAATAATAATGCCAAAGATGAAGACCCACAAAGGGACCGCAAAGCGGATCAAGGTTACCAGCACTGGTAAACTTACCCGTCAACGCGCCTTCGGTGCTCACCTTCTCGCGAAGAAGAGCAAAAGCCGTAAGCGTGCAATCAACACCACCGCTACAGTAACTGGTGGTACAGCTAAAAACATTAAGCGAGCACTAGGAATCTAATATGCGAGTAAAACGAAGTGTAACGGCACGAAACCGTCACAAAAAGATTTTAAAACAAGCTAAGGGTATGCAACACAACCGCACCCGTAGTTACCGCCTTGCCAAGCAAGCCGTAACTCGTGCGCTTGAATACAGCTACCGCGACCGCCGTAACCGTAAGCGCGACCTCCGTGGTTTATGGATTACACGTATCAACGCAGCCGCCCGTATCGAAGGTACTACTTACGCGAAACTTATCGCCGGCCTTAAGGCTACTAAGATCGAACTTGATCGCAAGATCTTGTCCGAACTAGCCGTCAGCGAACCAGCAGCATTTACCGCTGTCGTCAAAAGCATCAAGTAGTACTCCTTACGACGCGATTGCAATCTTTTAGAACTCCTCAGTACGAGGGGTTCTTTTCGTGCTGCTTATATATTACGCAAAACGAAGAGAAAACCTTAAGGTTTTCCTTTAGGGAAAATAATCGGTGCTTGCCAGTTAAAAATACACCCATCGGGTGTATTTTTAACTGGCAGCCAGCCGGTAAGCCGGGTTTTGTCGTGGACGACCATCTATCTAGATATATCATTGCTGATATATTCAAGCGGGTATCGACCGGCGAACGGATCATTCTTTTACTACCGATCTCCTTGCAGCCAACAGGGTTTACCTTCTCCATATGTCACCATATGACGCTGTGGGCTCTTACCCCACTCATTTCACCCTTACCCTTGCGGGCGGTTTTGTTTCTGTGGCACTTTCCCTAGGGTTTCCCCCGGTTGCCGTTAGCAACTGTCGTATCCTATGCTGCCCGGACTTTCCTCTTGTTTTTAAGGCAAGCGGTCGTCTAGCTGACTACCTGAATCCATTATATCATTACCTTTTTGGGCTTGATCGGCTTTTTTGCGCTTTTCAGCATCAAGAGTCTTATTAACCATGCCATCGGCCAGCTGATTAAAGCGGCGAGGCACATGAGTAAAGGTGACGCGATCGAAATGGGTCATTAAATCACGAATACGTTCGTGAATCGGCCATAATTCCCTATTCTTAATTTTATAGAATCCCTTCATTTGGTTGACGACCATCATGCTATCGAGTTTGAAATCTATCTTTCGATAGCCGAGGCGTTCAGCTTCTTCAAGCCCTATACGTACGCCCTGGTATTCAGCTTGGTTGCTCGTCGTAACACCAAGGTATTCGCCACCCTCGGCAATGACCTGCTGTTGCGCGTCGAAGATAACGAAACCTGCGGCCGATGGACCTGGGTTACCCCGCGAGCCACCATCCGAGTAAACAGTAACGGTTGAACTTGTCGCTTTTTTATCATCGTTATTTTTAACTTTTGCGAGAGTTACATCTGTCAATTGTTCTTGTTGTATAATACCCAACAAAAGTTGAGTTAAATCAGTGAGCTCAGATTGGTGTACATTCGACATCGAATGCCATTTATACTTATTGTAATTTCCGCTTAGTTGCATGGGATGACGTTGAGGAGCAAGCGTTACGAGGTATGTGATGACTCCGTACTGGATGGCCCTATCGTCATGGTCGATATACGTAACGGCATCAAACAATTTAGCCGTATGGACATGCAGCCCCGCATCATCGTGCAAGTAGCGGCGGAGCGCATCCTCTGGCTGCTCCCCGTACGCCAGCTTTCCACCCGGTAGCTCATATTTCCCTAAAATCGTGTCACGCCCATTACTTCGGCGTAATAGCAACGCTTTACCGTCTTCATTAATAATGGCTCGTACCGATAGTCGTTGTTTCATGCGTTTTTGTATTTTACCTTTTATGCTTAAAGTATAGCATATTGTGCTCGGGCATTTGGACAACATAAAACCAGGCTGACCGCCTCGATGCTGATGATATTCCCCGCGTAAATGCAAGGTGGATAACCGCAAAGTAACTCCTCGGAGTTAAATCATTAGGCTTTCCTCATCTATGATATCGGAAAATCATGTGCACCTAGGTGTCTTACCTGGTACTTCTTATTATAACACTAGAAACTGAGAGAAATATGAGTCTTGCTCATATTTCCGAGGGCCGACGTGTTAAATTCACGCAGTGAATATACGCTCACCTCAATTAGGAAACCCTGAAAATCGTAGTGAAAATTTCAATGAAGAATGTAATGCCGGTACCCATGATACCACTGATCAGTGGTCCGGCCAGTAGCACTAAGGCGAAGATAAAGACGATTCCATACTGCTCGATAAAACGCATACCGGTACGGACGAACTCTGGGGCCAAGGCGTATAAGACACGCGAACCATCAAGTGGTGGAACTGGGATCATGTTGAAAATAAAGAATCCAAGGTTCACGATTATGAATGTGTTGATAATGTCCAGACCTATACCAGTGAGCGAACCACCGGCTATGGCGCTAATACCGAAAGCAACGAAGGCTATGAACAGGTTTGTCAGCGGGCCTCCGACGGCAACCAACGCCGCTCCCCAATCGTCTCCTTTTACTTGGTCGGGGCGAAACGGTACCGGCTTGGCACCACCAAAGATTGGACCACCTATCAAAAATAACCCCAAAGGCAACAATATCGTTAAGAAGGGGTCGATGTGCTTAATAGGATTAAGAGTAAGACGCCCTTCCCTCTTCGCGGTATCGTCACCTAGCCAATACCCAACAAAGGCATGCATCGCCTCGTGAAGCGTCATCGAGAGCAGAATAACTCCCAATACAATAATTAAACCGACGATATCGAAACCCATTACTTATATCTTACCATTTCTCGCGCTTGGTTTTGCGTTTATGCTGAGGCGTCCACCCGTGCCGGCGCTTTTCCTCCGGTCGAGGCTGTCGGCGGGGCTTGCCAAGGTGATAGATAAACTTATCGCCAAAGTATGTTTCCAGCTTCGAAAGGCCGATGACTCTTTGTTTGTCGGTACTTGATAATTGATCAAGCGAAACGATATGCGCTGCCTGAGCTCGTAATTCCTGTTCAACCTGCTGAGGCGATACCATTGGGACACGTTTGTAAAAACGTTCAAGCTCACGGTGCTGTTTTTCGAGCTGTTCATATGCCCAGCGGGCATATTCGCGCGCAAAAAGCTTTTGGTTTTCCGAACTATCTTCAAGTCGAGGGATACTTGCCCCCTCCAAAACGCGCTTTCCAAAACGTATTTGTTGCCGATCGACCACACACCCCATCCGTGGGTCATACATCGTGCGACCCCGTTTTGTTTCGAATAAGTGTGGTGAAATTTCCAACAAAATGTCTGTATTTACGATAGTGACCCCTGTTACGAGATGAAGCGTCTCTAACCCACCACTTCGAAGCGGTACTTGCAGATCAAATGGTGTTCCCGTAATCAGCGTAGGGTTTTTAACAACGGTGCTACTTGAAAGTTCTCGTTGTTGGCCGCTAAATATATGCTCGACGGTGCCTTTATCGTCAACCGCGCTCCATAATTGGTCGATTTCACCTGCCGTTATGCTCCGGAGCAACGGCTCCTCTTCAGAGGATGCAATTGCAGTCAATGGAATGTCATCGAGCGATAAATCCCGGTTGAGGCGTTCGATCACCTCTTCGGCTTTATCGACATTCTTACTGATGATCCCTAGGTCTTCATATGAATCTTCCGCGATGGTAGGCAGCGCTAAATACACATCATATTCGGCTAACAGGTCAGATTTGAATTGTCGAGTATACTTGCGCCAGCCCGTAAATCGAGTTCCACCCTTCACGATACCGCCAATTTCCTGAATAGCGATAATAGCCGCCAGCTTGGCCTGGACCTCTTTGGGGAATTGCCTGGCTTCGACTAACATACGGCCGAAATTCGACTCAACCGGGAACTGCTCCATTTGGCGACCGATATCGGTCACTTCCCCGGCAGCGGTAAGCGCACCTAAAGCCACCAGGGTTTTTTTCGCCCTTTGGATCGCTCGCTTACTTGGGTCGTGGTAAAAATCAAGTGTCTCGATATCAATACCGACATTTGCCAATCGCAATGTAAGGCGGTCGATGTGCTTACGCATAATTTCAGGGATGGCATAGGGTGGTCGATCATTGAAATCGAGGCACGGCATGGTATCATATTGGGCCAATACATACTCGCCCGGCCGAGTTCGCCCGGCACGACCAGCCCGTTGGAGGCTATCTGCTTGAGAGATTTGGGCGATGAACAAGCCCTCGACCCCACTCCTCACTTCACTTTGGCGCTCGAGCCCGCTGTCGATGACCATGTCGATATCATCGATCGTCACGCTGGTTTGAGCGATATTGGTCGCTAAAATAATTTTGCCATTCGGATAACTTGCAAAGGCTTTTTGCTGTTCTTCGGCTTCAAGTTGGCTGTGAAGTGGAATGATTGGCACGCCAGCAGCGGTGGCTTTTTTCTCAATGGCATCAGTTACGTTCTGTATTTCCGCTTTACCGGGCAGAAAAGTAAGAATGTTTTTACCACGATGCTCAATTTGTGCGAACAGTTCTGAAAGCACGTCTTTTCCACGACGTTTCGTCACCTCGAAGTAACGGCCAGGAATATCGATGATCGCTTTGGTACCAAAATAGTTTGCCAAGGTTTCAGTTTCGATAGTGGCGCTCATCACTACCACCTTAAAGCGTGGTTCTTCTTCGCAACGCTTTTTGGCCCAAGCAACCAATACTTCCATATTTTCATTCCACTCGTGCACTTCGTCGAGTACGAGGACTTGCTTTTCAGTGATACCTGAGCCGGTAATTTCACGAACCAATTGCAAACCGTCGGTACAGTAGAGTATGTGTGTATCACCACTGTCGTCACGCTCATGGGCGGTGCGGTAGCCAATAATTTCGCTTGCGTCCTCGGTATTTCGCAAAGACCATTCTTCTCTTACCCGATGGGCTAAATTACGGGCCGCCAATATACGCGGCTGCGTGACCACGACCCGGTTGTATCCGTGCTCGGCAAGGTATTGTGGAATTTGTGTACTCTTCCCCGCCCCTGTTTCCGCAGTCACGATCGTGACCTGGTTACTATCGACGGCATCGATGATCGTTTGGAAATAATCACGTACCGGAAGTTCATTGAAAGTGTCTATTTTCGTGGTCATTACGACTATTGTATCACCACTCGTCTGCCCGCGCCGAGCCCTTGACTTCAAAGGGTAAAAAGAGTAAAATTGATACCAGTGTCCTGATAATAACAGGAAAAAAGGAATAAATTATGGCAGCACGATGTGAACTCACCGGTAAAGGAAAGCAATTTGGCAACAACGTTAGCTTCTCTTTGCGTCGCACAAATCGCGTATTCAAGCCTAACCTTCAAAAGAAAACCTTCATGTTCGAAGGCCAGAAGGTTACCATGATGCTGAGTACTGATGCGATTCGTACGCTCAAAAAGAAGGGTATCCTTCCAAAGAAGGGCGAAAGCGTTACAGCTTAAGTTTTCTATTACCTAAAAAAGCCTCTCGTTACGAGAGGCTTTTTTTATAGGCAATCCTAAGAACGCGCGAGCTTGTATGTAGTAAGTGTTTCAGGCAAAGCGCTGGCTTGCTTAAATTTCAGCTTAGGGACTTCTTCGACGGCTCCACCGAGTTCTTTGGCAAAGATCTCAAAATCGTCTTGTGGTACTTCATACTTGATTGTCGGGTCGGCGTAATGAATCGGTACTACGACCTTCGGGTCGATTTGACGCACCAAATTAACTGCGCCCGTGGCATCTAATGTATAACCGTTTCCGCCAACAGGAATAATAAGCACATCAATGACACCAATCTCTTCTAGTTGGTCTTCGGAGATTTTTTCGTAGATATTCCCCAACAACGCAACGCGCATTTCACCGGCTACGATACGGTAAATAGTCGCTGCTTTCGGGTCGGAATCGCTATCAAGGTGACGCTGAGCGGCAATGCCATGAATATCGAAGTCGGCGATACCGTATTCACCTGGGCCTTCGATGTTCAAACGAGCCGTATCGCTGTTCAAGGCAAAGCGCGCTTCGGTGGCAAGTTCGATCGAATCTTTCAAGTTCGCGTCTTTCAAACCCACGACCGATAGTTTAGGGTCGGTGACGATCGTTCCTTTTTTAGTAGAAATTGCCACGCAATTAGCACCTTTATATTCAACTTCAAACATAGTTTCTCCTTATTTCTCGTTCAGAATGTTATCTTTGTCAACGGCCACACTGTGTTTGTTCGTAAGAACTTCAGTAATGAATTTATCACGAACACTTAATCGGTAATAGAACTCATCGTATGGTAGCACCGTGTAGTTTAGCTCACGACCTTCTAATTTTTCAACCATGGAAATTGCAGCCTTCACTTTGGCGAGCGACACGTTACCTACCAACATCACGTCCACCGGCGCGGTTGAACCCTTCACCAGCACACCAGCAAAAATGGCCAAACGGAGCGATGGAATGCTGGCGATGATATCGACTTCGTTTTGGTTGACCGTCGCCTTTTCTTCAGGCGACTTCTCATCGGAGCCCATAGTTTCGCCGGCAAAGATCGCTCGGAGCGGCCTGTAAAATTCGTAGCGTTGGTTTGCCTGGTAATAAAGTTTGTTATCAGCCGTGTCGCTGGTAATGATACCGACTTCAAGCATGTTTGACAGTTCGCGCCGGACTGAATTAATTTGTTCGTCAATCAATCGGGTGATTTCGCGTACGTAAAAAGATTGACCAGGATGGTTCATAAAGAGATGAAGTAGTTTTACTCGAGTTTTTGAGCCGAACAATTTATCGATCATTCCCCTGTTTCCTTGTTCACTTTTAATACTCATATAATACCATACAGTTCTCGAGAAAAGCTAACTGAGCACACTATGTTTTCAGGCGGCTTCGCTCCGGGTTCGATAAGGGCCTCTGCGCCTTATCTCGCTCGGGCTGCAGAGGCCGTTCAAACATTAGTGTGCTCAGTTAGCTTTTCAACGTAGATTTTATGTATTCGCGAGCGTTTTGAAGGCTTAGCCAGTGAATGAATTGGTTGCGTTTGAGGTATGTAAGTTGGCGTTTGGCGAGGTGCCAGTCGGCGGTCGCATTGGCTTGTTTTAATTCGTCCATAGTAAGTTCGCCATTAACGTATTTGCGTACGAGTTTGTAAATATTTCCCGTCATAGCCTCGCTGTCCCAGCCGTACTTTTTGCCCAATGTTATCGCCTCTTCGACCATTCCATTTTCAAATAGTTGTTCGGCTCGGTTGGCAATTCGCTGTCGTAATTCGTCTCTATTTGTTGTAATTCCTACTAATAATACGTTGTGAATCGGTCTACGTAACCTTTTAGTGTTTATGTTTTTTTGTTCAATCGCCCGAATGACATAACGACGATTATTTTCGTTCTCAGGTAGTTCTACGTTGTTGTTAGAACAATACATTTTCAACTCTTCTAACGATAGGCTTTCGAGCTGTTTTCGGAGTTCTGGCTCAGGTTGACCAAATTCGTAGTCGAAAATGACCCCATCAACATACAATCCTGTCCCGCCTACTATGAATGGAACGTGCCCACGATTTCGTATTTCTTGGACCTTTTGTAACGCATATTTCTTAAAATCAGCGGCCGTAAAAACGTCTCCAGGCTCTACTAAATCGAGCCCCCAGTGCGGTACGGTGGCTTGGTCCTCGGCACTTGGCTTAGCTGTACCAATATCCATATATTTATACACGGTGCGTGAGTCTGCACAAATGATTTCGCCGTTCAGCTCCTTCGCCAGCTGCACGGCGAGGTTTGATTTGCCACTTGCTGTAGGACCCACAATAACCACCAGTGGAATTTCATCAGGCTGTTGTGAAGAATATTTTACAGGGGTCGCCATCGCTTTTCCTCAAAATTATCGAGTATAAAATTTGCGCAGGTATGCCCTTCTGCCTCCAAATGTACCTGTTGGACCTCCCGCCCACCATAATAGCCGCTGGCAAGCCCGCCAAAGCGGTTCACCAATCGATGCCATGGTAATTCTTGGTCGCCGTAATGCGCCATACCGCCAACGATGCGGGCAGCATACGGATGCCCAGCCATCGCAGCCAAATCACCATAGGTCGTTACTTGGCCGGCAGGCACTTGTGCCATCAATGACTCTACCTTTTTGCGAAATTCGCTATCAACTGCCATGTACTCATCTAGGCGTGAGCCAAGTCCTCAATCATCTGTTGCACTTCCGGCCAACTCTTACATACGAACAGGTCTTCGTGCATACTATCCGCAGCGTTCCATGGGTACTCCCCAAATAGGATAGCGCCACCTTTCGGCAAGCCTAACTCAATGGCATCGTGAAGATGTCGCGCGCTATCGTCTATCAGCACATCGGCTCCGATACGCCTACACACCTCGCCTTTCGAGCCCGTCCACCCGACAAGATCGAGTGATTTGAATACACCTGGTAATTTTAGATCAAGCATCGCTTGAGTAAATTCTCGCTCCTCTTCTTTTCGGGCGGTCACGACATGTAGTTCGTGATTTTTCGCTAACCGCTTCAATACTTCAACTTCAATGTCCGAAGGCCCTAAAGCTCGATAAGTATCGGTCTGCACCATCTCGTTGAATCGCTCGAGCATAACAGCGTGAGTCACTCCCCATATATTATCGTCTGCTATATGGGCATGTTCGAGACGTACGGATGTTCCGTATCGCTTGTTGTACGCTTCGACGAAGAACGGTGTCGTCGGCACCAGCACGTCGTCGCAATCAACCGCAATGACCAATCGCTTCATTAAAGACCTTTCAAATATTCGCCCAGGCCTTCAAGCGATACTTTCTCTTCACCCTGCTGGGTACGGACGCTGACTTCACGGGCATCTTTGTCTTGCTGGCCGACGATCAGCTGCACTGGAATCTTCCCCTTGGCAGCTTCACGAATTTTCTTACCAAGCGATTCATTGCGGTCATCAACCGTAAAGCGAATTTCGTTGAACCGAACCGGCTTCATGAGTACGGTTTCATTCAACACCGCTTTAATCTCATCAACGTAATCAAGTACCGTGTCGTTGATAGTCAAAATACGAAGCTGCTCCGGGGCAGCCCAGAACGGGAACCAACCAGCGGTGTGTTCGATAAATACGCTCAAGAACCGTTCGATCGAACCAAGCAAGGCACAGTGAATCATCACTGGTTGCGCGGCGTTACCTTCGGTATCGGTATAGGCTAGTCCAAACCGTTCCGGCTGAACGAAATCGAGCTGTACGGTCGCTACTTGGTGTTCACGACCGATGGCGTCGGTGGCCATGAAGTCGATCTTCGGGCCGTAAAAGGCCGCTTCGCCGTCTTGTTCGAAGTAATCAAGCTCGTTAGCTATAACAGCTTGTTTCAATTGGGCCTGGGCAGACTCCCACAGTTCCATGCTTCCCAGATAGCCTTCGCCGCCATCCCGGTATGATAAACGAACTCGGAGTTTCATGCCGATAGTACCGTACAGCTCACGAGCCGAAGCCAGCAAATTATTGATTTCCTGTTCAATTTGGTCAGGACGCGCAAAAACATGGCTGTCATCCTGAGTTAATGAGCGCACACGGTTCAATCCACCAAGCTCACCCGTTTTCTCATCGCGATAGTCAGTCGTTGTTTCCAGGAAACGAACCGGCATATCTTTGTAGCTGCGTGGTGACGACGCGTAAATTTGGGTGTGGTGCGGGCAGTTCATCGGCTTTAAAGCAAAATTATCACTGGTTTCTTGGCTTGTTACTAAGAAAAGCTCGTCGCCGAATTTTGCCCAGTGCCCAGAGGTTTCGTAGAGTTCCTTTTTGGTAATGTGTGGAGTCCACACCTTTTGGAATCCATAGCGCTGACGCAATTGGTTCGAGTACGTGCTCATAATATCGCGCAGCACTGTTCCGCGAGGGGTAAATAATGGCAAACCAGGACCAACGAGCGGCGATACGGTATAGAGGTCAAGTTCCTTACCAAGCTTTCGGTGGTCGCGGAGCTTCGCCTCTTCTAAGCGAACGAGGTATTCATCAAGTTCTTCCTTGGTTTCAAACGCCACACCATACAAACGCTGCATTTGAGGATTTCCCTCTTTACCGCGCCAATAGGCACCAGCTACCCGTTGCAACTTAAAGGCGCCGACATCTTTGGTATTCGCCACGTGAGGGCCGCGGCAGAGGTCGACAAACTCTCCGTTCTTGTAGAATGATACCGTCTCCACGGCAGAATCACCTTCTGCAGCCAAACCAAGCTCATCGGCATCGAGGTCCTTGGCAATAGTTGTTCCGGAACGCTTCAAGTCGTTCAGCAATTCCTCCTTGTACGGTTGGCCGTTCACGCGGGCCCATTCAATTGCCTGATCGATCGGCATATCGAAGTGTTCGAATTCTTGCGCTTGGTTAATGATGCCGCGCATTTCTTTTTCGATACGTTTGAAATCAGATTCGGAAATCTTTAATTCTCCTAAATCGATATCGTAATAAAAGCCGTTATCAACGACCGGCCCGACGCCGAACTTCGCTTCTGGCCATAATTTCTTCACTGCGCTGGCGGTAATATGCGCCAAGCTGTGTCGCATTGCGTGTAGTTGTTCGCTCATATATTCTCCTTTGTTAATTAAAAAGAAACATGCAATGTCGGGTTTAATACATTAAATCCTTCAATTGCATGTCTCGGGTCTACGAGGTAGACGGTTCCACCGGACGTTTTACTTATGATACCCGTTATCGTACAGGTAACCTCCACGAAGCTCGGCGGGTAGTGAGGCCGCGTCGTTGCTTATGCACACAGTATATCACCTTCAAATACTACTGTCATCAACCAGCACGACATACACCTTGCTTCCCCACCCCTATTCTGATACCATAAATAAGCCTTCGGCAGCGTTGCCGTCGACCTACGGGTCCTTAGCTCATTTGGCTAGAGCGCCTCATTGACGTTGAGGAGGTGAGAGGTTCGAATCCTCTAGGACCCACCATATTAGTTTTACCCACATCCCCGCGGAAGTTATCCACGGGGATTTTTTGTACCTCTTGCCCTACCATATATCATAAGCGGTATTTCACGCGAAAGTCTGTTCCATTGACAATTTATGTCGTTTATGCTAATATGAATACATGGTTAAGAAACAACAGATGACTAACCCAGCAAAGACCTCTTCATTAGAACGCTTTTCACTCGGGTTCGAGTACGACAAGACGTTGCAAGAGATCAAGCGTAACGTACGTTCACGCACTATTTAGTCAGTTAATTCAGAACCCACAAGAAAAGCTCCTTTCGAGGAGCTTTTCTATTTGCTCGCTTATAGTTGCATATTAAGAATACGGCCTGTATGATTGTGTGAAAACAAACACCTTCGAGCATACGAGGAGAAATGGCTACGAAAGTTTTCATGTCCGTCGTGATCCAGCGTCGTCATCTGAAAGAGTTCTTCGGCGCAGTGGCCGATATCCAAGCATCATCACCTCTCTCAATCCATGTAGTCGAGTCCGTAAGCACCCTGTTTACCACCACATTCAGGTTCGAAGTAAAAGGCAGCCACCAGCAGGTCGACCTTTTCACTGAATGGGTAGAGCAGTTCGTCCGGCTCAACTCACTCCCTACCCGCACTCGACGTTGAGCCCGCTCCGTCACTGGTGCGGGTTCTTCTTTTCAACGACTATTTAGTCGTATCGGGGTCTTCCCGTTCTAACTCGCTGACACGTATGGCCTTTTTTGGTTCGGCGGTTGCCCTGAGGGCGGCCTTTGAAGCGATGGTCGCTTTGTTGGTAACGTCAAATTTCACCAAGTACTTCCCGAACGCCAAGCGCGCCTGGGCATTCAGGGCCGCGAACGACAAAAAGCCGATGGCGGTGAGAGGCATGATGAGCCACTGCAATAACATACCGACGGTACGGGTCCGTTTGTAGCGTTCGGGGCGTGGCGGCAACAACTTGAATGAGAGGAATACCATCACGATGATACCGATGAGGGCGACCCGTTGAAACAAACTAATCGTATCCGGGAGCTGGTGAGCCACGACGTCACGGTAGGCCTGACTATTGATAAGTAACGGGATCCATCCTCCGACTGCGACGATAATAGATACGGAGGCTGCCGTGACATAGCCGTCTAATCCCCTGATGAACCACACGAACCCCGGCCAAAACGGAACGGTCCTTTTGCGCGTGAAAATATGCGATGCGACAAATGGAATATCCGAGGCACCATACATCCAACGGCGAAGCTGAATAAACTGCGCCTTGAAAGTTTTCGCATACGTATTATCAAGTACGGCGTCTTGGTAGATAGGGATATATAATGGGTGCACCGAATAATTACCGTTGAAATAGAAATAACTGCGCCAGAATTGATGCCCATCCTCTACTACCGTACGCGTACTCCAAAAGCCCATCTCTACCAAGGCATCCATTGGCTGTGAGTGCGAGGCGAAGTTACGCATGATATGCGGTCGCATCGAACTAATGATATTCCAGAAAGTATTCCCGGTCGCCAATACGCGCATCGGGGCTGGTACGTCCCAAATGTTATTCAGGAACAAGGCAATTGGCTGGTAGGCCAAGTGCTTGCGATCTTCATTCACGATATATTCATAGGTGGCGTAATTAAAGTACGCTGGGTGCGGGCGGTTGTCCGAGTCAAGCGTCGTCATCAAGACATTTTTGAATTCGATGCCTTTATCTTCGCACCACTTTTGCATATGCTTACCAGCGAACGTAATGTTACCACCCTTCCCGACAACTTCATTCGGTAAATCACGGGGGTGTTTTATGAGAATAAATTCTTTGAAATGGTGAGCAAATTTTTTACTCAGTTGCTTCGCGGTCTTTTCAATCTCCTCGCCCCCTCGTTCTTCGTAGGCAAATGCGACGACCAGCTTTGAAAGATCATACGTCGTATCGACTAATGACTGGATCGTCGGTTCGATCACTTCATAACTTTCGTTATACGCCGCGACGATCACGATGTTGTACATTTCAGATGGTTTCGGAAAAGCCGCCGGGTCGGCAGACACCAAGCGGAGGTTTTCAACATGCGACATCATGCCATAGCCATGATTTTGTGCATGCTGGTGTTTTTCGTATGATGCAAGCGGGTCTTCCAACTCACCCAGGCGGTGCGCCCAATCAATTTTCTGAGTCTTTACTAAACGACGATGCCCCGTAACGGTGTGGTAGACAATGCCCGTAGCGCGTACGAGCAGTACGATAATCACCAACATCAAGTAGATAGCCGCCAATAACGGAGACACGATCGACAATACGATCAACAATACAAAAGCGCCGTAACTAATAACGGCGGGGAGAATTTCGAAGAACCGATACATCTTCGTGCGCTTACCGAGAGGAAGTTCGAGATCAATCATATGTTTATAGCGGAGACCAGACGTTGATAATTGAGAAACTCGTCAACCAAGCGAACACCATGATCCCTACCCCGAACCAGGCGAACATAATCGCCAGCGGGTGACCTTTTGTCAGGTACACCTTCAAAGCCATGCTGATATTTAAAAATGCAATGATAACCGCGAAGGCACCGAAGCTCAACAAGTAGAACCATTGGTCACGATACAAATGCGTTACGCCGTAGGCAGTATAATGCGTCACAAGCTGCAATTCACTTGGCCGTACGAAAATGGCGATATAAATAACTAAAGCGATCGCCAAAAAAATAGTTACCAGTGAAAGAACCGTCAAATAACGGTTGGTGACAAGTTCTTTGATCGAGTGTGTGATGGTATCTTTTAGCATATACGTTTGGAGCCGTTATCCGGGATTGAACCGGAGACCTACGCTTTACGAAAGCGCCGCTCTACCAGCTGAGCTATAACGGCATGCGCTCACCCTCTTTACTGAATAAGTATACCACGAGCGAGCGAGTAAAAAGTAGAGCGTATACACACTTTATCTTACGACTACCTTGCATTTAACCCCGATGAGTGGTACGATTGTACGAGCTTATTACTGATAAGTGACCACATACGGGCTCGTAGTGAAGTGGTTATCATGCCTCCCTGTCACGGAGGAGACCGCCGGTTCAAATCCGGTCGAGCCCGCCAATAGATTGACAAAATACTACCTTTATGGTAGTATTTTTTTAAATACGCTTTTAAGTGCAAAAATATTACTAAGCTAAATCAAAAGTCATGACCGAGTTAATATCTGCAACCCTCCTTGAACAACCCAAGATAGAACGCAGTGCTAATACATTGCTAGATTATTCAACTGAAACTATTGGGAAACTTGAAGTTGGAGTACTTGATTTACTTGAAGCTAATGGCATAGACCCTAATTCCGTTCTATTCTCCGGATATACTATCGATAATGAAAAAACATCTGTAGAAAATAGCATGTACTCTGATGACAACTTGCCTGTATTTTTCTTTGGTAACGCGATGAGCCTTGCTCCCCCTCAAAGTTTTTCAGACGATGAGTTAGTGCAAGATGATCACTGGTCAAGCAACCCCCTGCGCTTTGCCTCTAACATGCAAGGCAAATACGGACCCTATAGTCGCCTAGCTATCTACGACAAGAGGATGGTTGAAGATATTACGGGAGGACAATATGAAGCATATTATATGGATGACAAGTATGAACCTGACGATTATGGCACATACACCTACGCGATCGCACCAAGAGACTTAAAGAAGGCGCAGTTGGCTGAAATTCACTTCAGGTCAAGTATCGACACAGAAGAAAAACCTGAAATAGCACCCTATTTAATTGAGTCATCAGAAGTATAGTAGCTCTAAACCTGTTCCGCTACGGCCCGCAATTTGCATTTTTAAAGATAATACCAATGTGGTATCCTCTTTTAATGACAGAAGTTCTCCGGGATGCTAGGCCAATGTTACAAGTTTCTGAAAATTTTCGATTTGCCGAACAATTTCGTGACCATAGAGGTACGATCTCATACGAGTTATCAACTCCATCCGACGAACAAGCAGGCACACTTGATCTTAACTATCAAAAAGAACTCGGCACCGTTGCAATTGCTTATGTAGTTCTTAGTTTACCTTTACGATATAAAGGTCTAGGAAGAAAATTATACGAAGACATACCATCATTAACTCCGCCGCATTCATTAATACTTCCGAACCAACTATACACATTCGTATCTAGTGAGTTAAATGGAAATTCACGAAGAATTTGGGAGTCGCTCGTGCGCACTGGTGATGCAGTATTGACGCCTAGCGGTACGTATCAAATGCTCTCAAAATAGTCCCATACTTCTTCCGCTACGGCCCGCCACGCAATTATTCAAACTCCCTTCGACGGGAGTTTCTTTTTTGCCGTAGGTTATATCAAACTCACTAAACAAAGGACCACCAGAATTAAAGCGATGAGGAATGCGGTTGGTATTACTATCCAAGAACCTGCAATCCAAATCGCAAAAGCGATCAGACCTACGATAAACGCGACGACAAGCGTGCTATCTACATATGCACTACTGTGCGAATACCTCTGCTGTCGAACCATAGACATAGGATTGCACACGTAGTCATGGTGCAAAGACTGTATTGACTTTTTATAGTTTTTTTGTCATAATATACAAACTCAACAGGAGTTGGGTTCTCTGATTCGGGGCAGTTCCCCGTCGCACATTTTAGGAGTCTTATGCGAGTCGTCGCAGTTACCACCGACCAACACTACTCGGGTATTTTGGTACCCGACCTCGACGCGGTCAAGAAGGCAGTGTATGCCTATTCGAACGGCGTCTCACCCGCTTCCCTGGTTACTCGGTCCCAACAGCCCGCCGCAACGCTCATGTTGATGGACATGCTGCCGCAGTACGGCGACCCGTTCGTCGAGAAGTTGTATCGAGAGATCGAAAAAACGCTGTCGGAGCGGTCCAGTTTCGACCGGGATTACGATTACGACGGTGTCGGCCGGTTCCTCAAGACCAGCGTGAAGGTAGACAAAGTACCCCAAGGGTATATCGTCGGCTTTTTCGCGGCCTATGTCGGCCGGAAAGCAGAGGCGGATATCGCCGAGTACCTCGGTGCGACGCGCGGTTTGTATTGGTCGAAGGTAGCGATCAAGCTCGACGCGGCCGAAGGCGACCAGTTCGTGATCGACTTCCAACCGATCGTGGCTGCACTCGAAGACAGTGTTTTCGGTGGCCTCGATGCAAAGGAGGTCGCACGGCTCATCGCCGGCGGCTACAAGGAAGATTGGTCCAGTATCATCCAGCATGGTGGTATCGTTCCCCTCTTCGAGCACAATTCTTTCACCGGGACGCTGCAGCTCGACCACGTTACGGTCGGCTCGTACTACAAGCAGCCTTACAGAGCCGACGGTTCGATCGTCACGGGCCCGCTTTACGAGTCGCGGGGAGACAAGCCCGGTTTCGAACAACCGGAGGTGGCGATTTACCTGAGCCATTCATCTCACGGTGACAACGGCATCCTGGACCCTTTGGTTCAAAGCCAGATGATGGAACTCACCAATCAGCTGAGCGCTCACCTCACTCCCCTCATCGAGGGTACGAAAGGCGCGAACGCTTAAGCTCACCAACCGCCCTGACGGTTCACCCCAATGGGCACCCCTTTCTTCTAGGAGAAGCGGGTGCCCTTGGGGTTTTTAATTTACATGGTAACCGACTTATTGACTTATTACTTATAAAGTTGTATTATATAAACAATCCAAATTGGAGAACCGATTCAAAGGATGTGTGCAATGTTCGGAGATTTGGCATCACTTGCCGACCTCAAGCCCGAAGATCGCGAGCGGCTGGCAAGCTTGCTGGCCGATCGAAACGAATACCTGAGGCAATCAATCGTGCTGAACGACCTTCGGATCGTACAGCTGAACAACCCGACGCCCGAGAACGAGGCACGTGTGGCAGCCTTCAACTCCACCGTCGTCGCGCCGCTTCGCAGCAAGATGTCGGCAGACCTCTCCGCGCTGTTGTCGAGTGCGGTCAACATCGCCAGCATCAAGGCGTTCATGCCGATGATCGTCGCGGGCGTCATGCAATCCGTCAACATCCCGTTGGCACTGACGACCCTGGGAATCGACCCGGACACCGTCGAAGAACTCGTCGGGATCGTCAAGGACTACATCAAGGCCGATTAACGCCCCATCCATAACCCCGCTTCGGCGCGGATGAGCTCTCGGTGAGCCCCGCAGCCAGCGGGGTTTCACATTTTTAATAAATAGTTACTTTTAAATACCTATTTCTAAACTGATTGACAACAATCAAATAAATAGGTATAATATACAAACCATCACCGTGATGGTGCTCTTTGGAGTTATTCTACAGATAGGAGCTCGCATGGGCACGAAAACGATCGGTACGCTTGCCCGTCTCACAGGCATCATCGGTATACTCGTCCTGATATCAATCGTCGGTGGCGTGATGTATACCATCGGCGAATACCTGTACGGCGTAAGCTTTGCCGGATACGACGAAAGTTTATTCACGTTCCTGAGCATTGTCTACATGACCGGGACGACCGAAATGTACTTTCAGATCCTCGTCAAGGGCCTGCTGAGTATACTGACTGGCGTCGGTATAGTGATTTTCATTCAAAAAGCGTACGAATGGGTACGTTTCGGCTCAAAGCCTTGAACCTTGGCTCGCGGCGATTTGTAGGATATTTCAATATAATGCCCCTCACGGGCATCCTTCTCTTCGGAGTTGAGGATGCCCAGAGGGGCATCTTCTTTTTACAAATAATTATTTAATGATATAATATATTTATTCTGTCGGACCTTCCGATTTGAACGTATACCAGAAATGAGGGTTACGATGTCTCACCGCAGACCAATCGTTACTGGAGTAAGCCTGCTTCAAGGCAAGGCCGTCATCAATTTCGATGACAACCACAAGGCAGTTTTCCAAGCGCACACAAGAGACGGCCAAAACTACGACTACCTCGAATACTTCTCGCTGTTTCATGGTGAAAGGCGGGTAACGCATTTCACCTCACGGATTGGTAGGCGGCTTGAACGACGTTTCGAAGATGTCGCCAGCGACTACACGCGCGAGCAAGTTGTCGCATACTGGGAGACGGCGGCAGACAACCTGCGCGAGCACGGCCCCTCCTTCAGGGAGTCGAAACCCGATCTCAAAAAAATCAAGCAGATCGTCGCCCAAGGCCATACCGATCTGGTTCGCATCAAGAACGGGAGTATCACGTTTCCGTAGCGTACGCCCCCATTTCGCCCCAATGGGCATCCTCCTCTTACCGAAGAGTCGAAGATGCCCGGAGGGGCTTCTTCATGTCTAATTATTCTGAGCCGCTTCGAAACGTGCTTCGACCACCGGCCAATTCACGACATTCCACCACGCCTTTATATATTCCGGGCGTTGATTTTTGTAATCCAAGTAATAGGCGTGCTCCCATACGTCGAGGGCAAGCAATGGCGCCGGTTCGCCGCTACTTAACAAAGAATCTTGGTTAGGTGTCGTTTTGATTTCCATGTTCGGCTGCAGCCAAACCCAACCACTTCCAAAAACGCTGGCTGCCTGAGCGCTGAATGCTTCGATAAATGCCTCGAAGCTCCCGTATTTTTGAAGAAGCGCTTCAAGTAATTTGCCGGATGGTCGGCCACCACCCTGAGGTGACATCATCACCCAAAAAAGGCAGTGGTTATAGTGGCCACCCCCGTTATTTCGCACTACCGTACGAATATCTTCGGGTAACGAATTAAGCTCGACGAGTAACTCCTCGACCGCTTTCCCCTGTAAATTCGGGTACTTTTCAATTGCCGCGTTCAGTTTATCGACATACGCCTGGTGATGTTTGTCATGATGAAGGCGCATGATGTCTTCGCTGATGTAATTACTGAGTGCATCGTAATCGTAAGGAAGTGCTGGTACGCTAAACATAATAAAACCCCTATTGTTTGGTTGCTTCAGGTTCAGATTGGCCTTCGACGGTCGGAATGGTGATATATTCAGAAATCTTATCTTCACTCTCGGCCTTCTCGAGCTGGTTCTGGAAAGTCGTCAGCTGTACTTGGATATATTCGTACCGAACCTGCGTTTCGTTCTTTTCGACAAGTTTTACGTAGTAATAGCCATCACCAGCCGTTGTTTTGATAGCTTTTGAAACTTGACCGACTTCAAGCTTATTGGCAGCCGCGGCCAAGCCACCGTCCTGGTTATCGACAGGTACCCAAGCGGCCGGCCAAAAAACGACTGACTCTTTTTCGGCGTTTATCGTGGTTGCAATGGCGTTGAGGTCGGTATTTCCATCGGCGACTGCGGTTTCAATACGTTTGGAAGTTGCTTCGGCATCTGTGTCGACGGCATAACTTACCTTTTGGCGAAGTAACTTCGTTTTCATTGCTTGCTGATATTCATCCGGTGACCATCCGTAGTAATCGAGAATCACCGTACTGTAGGTGGACTCGCTGGCATTGATCGATTGTTGCTGTTGCTTGAAGTAGGCTTCAAGTTCGGCATCGGTCACTTCGATGTCTTTTTCCTTGGCAATCTTCAGTGCGTAGGCATCGGCAATGGCATCTTGCATGGCTTGATTCTTGATGAAATCAACCTGGCGTTGGCCATCTTCGGTCGTCACGTCCACCTGCTCTTTTTCCGTCAAGTAATGTAGGTTGCTTCGGAATTTCATAAGGTATTCGCTATAGCGAACCTGCTGTCCATCTACTTCTGCGACCGGCACCGGCACTACTTTCGTAACACGATACATGAAGTCGGTAGTGTTTTGCGCTTGATACAACAACCAGTACCCTGCCCCGATCAATACCAAGATTGATGCGACGATAATGATGATGGCGTTCATCACCAACTTATGGCGGGCATACTGTACGGGGTACTTGAATTTACGGCCCCCAGCCAATACTTGCTGACGATGTTCGGCCAGTGTGTCGGTAGTAATACGACCGGCAGGTTGTTCAGGCTGTTTTTTCTTCAACCCAGTTTTCGAGGCCAATTTAGATAAAGTCTTTTTCATGTTCTCCTTGTGCCTCGACTACCGTACTGACGGCGTCTTGCAATTTGTTATACGTTTTCTCGGGATGTTCAACATTACGGATAACAAGATCCCCCACGAACGTCTGGATGACTATGGTGCCGAAACCAAAAATCTCTCCAGAGAACCCAGGGATATTATAGCTGATATTTTGAATCTTTGACAGCCGTAACTCGACGACATCCTTCCCGAAAAATCCTTTTTGAGTGATTTGGCGGATACGCTGGTTCGTCACTACGTAAATGGTAAAATACCACATCGTGTAGTGATAAAAGAACAGCACGAGCCCAAGGGCAAAACCAAATACGGGGAGCAAGAATAACTCCAGGTTTTCCTGCCAAATGAGCGGCGGAATGGCCGTTATTACCAACGAGCCGAGTAACAGATAAAACCCTTTTCGCATCGCGATCAGGTGGCGACGGAACACGAACAATACCTCTTCGCCAGGCCGCTGGCCTTCGAAGTCAAGCTTGCGTGAATCGTCCTTTTTCTTACTCATTGTTGTCGTCGAGGTTTACCTTGATGGTAACGTTTGATGGGCCGGCGTTAGTATCGAAGTTATTGAGGACATCATCCGGCATACTTTGCTTCAGTAGCGCATAGTTGCGCCACGCATCGTCGTACGGCTTACTTGAAACCGACATACGCACATATTCACCCTTGTCAGATTTGTAGTGGTACTGCTTGCTGACGGAACCTGGGTATGGTTCGTACACGAAGGTAAACCCGGCATCTTTTATACGCTTATCAAGGTCGGCAAAGGTGTTGCTGACGGTATCGCCGTGCGCATAGCGAATCTCAGAAGAAAAGGTGCGACCTTCACCCCAATCGTATGGTCGCTTGTCGCCAAATACGTTCGAGTATTCTTCTTGGTAATCTCGTGGAAGTTCCAGGCTGCTGTAAATTGCCTGAATACGGTCGAGGCGTGATTTGTTGTGCTGCGCAGTCACGAAGTGCGAGACGGCAAAGGCCGCGACAACCAACGTTGTCACCACGATGGTATATATACCCACCGATATCAAAGAAAAACGCCATGACCACGCGCGAGGTGCGTTTTTAGCGTTCTTTTTTACCGTTGCTTTCGATGATTTCTTTGGGGTCGATGTCTTTTTCGTAGTTGCCATGGATATATAGTACCATAAGCGGAATAGAGATCTGCCAAATACCCTCTTAGAGGTTGAGCCTCATCCGAATAAGATCTGCCATCAACGTATAGCCTGAATCATTTTGATGTAATTTATCGGTCGTAATAAGGTCTAATGGGTCGGTACTCGGCACACCTACCAAGTAATAAGGTTTGCTAATATCCATATACGCGGTATCGTTCGGTGAATCCAAGGCAATTTCACGTTTAGCTTCGCCGTAATCAGACCATGGAGCAACCGGATTAGAGGTATCCCACGCCTCAAAAGGGTGGATAAGTAAATGTACGCAAGGAGAGCCATTCATCGCCGACTTTAATGCGTTAATCCGTGCAAGATGGTTAGCCTTGTACGTACTTACGGCCATTTTGGTACGAAAATCATTCGTACCAATCATATGGACAATCATCGAAGGTCTCATTTCAGCAATTTGGTTCAACTCAGTCGCACCAATATAGTTGGCCGACGTCGTACCCCCTACCCCGGCATTTATAACGTGTATGCCTGTCGAATAGGAATCTCGAGCCGCATACCCTGTCGCTAAGTTATTAGAAACAGGAGGATGGCTGCCTGATACAAGTGGGTACCTGGCATGAATTGCGGCCGCCAACTGATTGACGTACCGAAACTGTACCGCCGAAGCAGCCTGCCCCGCGGTGGTTGACGAACCGACGAATACAATCCGGCGCACGTCGGCGTTTCGAGTTGCAACAGCTGCATAGAAAATTCCACACGCATCAAGGAGGTCGGTCGAGGCAGTACCCCCCGTTGGAATGGAAAGCGTTTTATTTTTCCACTTATTAACCGAGGTATCATAGGCCAGCACCTGGCTGTTTGCCACGCCACTTAACGCAACATCGCTGCTACCTGAAAGGCTTCCCGATCCACCAGAGCTACCACCAAATCCCATATGCATACCTTGTTATAGTGCTATTGTTTAACACTATACATGAATGAATGAGCGATAGCTAATGAATGATTATTTCAAATTTGGTACCCCGGGCAGGAGTCGAACCTACAACCTTATCCTTAGGACGGATCTGCTCTATCCAGTTGAGCTACCGGGGCATGTGTTTTATTTTAACAGATATGGGAGAGAATGCGCCGCCGGGATATTTCCTAATAGCTTCACTCCGAGTATATTTTGACATATTTATATATAATTGGTATAATATATATCTAGTTCGTACCTACTGAAACGGAGAAATGATGGCAAGTCAGCAGAACGGCGATCAGCCCGAGACCGAGTGGCGAGTAAGCCCGGGATTCCTCAAGTGGAAAAAGGAGCGTGAAAGGGCGAGAGCTTCCAAGGAGCAAGACGACATCGAGGCCCAGGAGAGGCTCATCAAAAGGCTCTTGCCGGACGAAGAAACCTGATAGATCCCTCCTCCGTTTAGCGCGTACGAACAAGCCCCGCAGATATTTCTGACGGGGCTTTGTTCTATTCAGTTTTTGACACTCTATCGAGTGAACTTTTCGTTCAACACATTGTAATCATACAATTCATCTTCGTTGAACCAGTGTGGAATTTCTTGCTTGGCGTCGCTGGCGTCACCTGAGGCGTGGATGAGGTTCGGGATGCCCTTGTGCTGTTCGTCGCCGTAGCCGTAGCTCATGTGCGAGAAGTCACCACGGATCGTACCAGGCGCAGCCGACTTAGGTTCAGTCGAACCAACCAGCTTTCGTACCAGTTCGACCGCTTCGATACCTTCGAGAACCATAGCGATCACCGGGCCGTCGGCCATCATCGTCAGTACGTTGTCAAAGGTTTCTTGGCCACGGCGTGTGATGACTTGGCCAATTTCTTCATAGTGCTTATAGTAGTGCTCGCTGTTCGGAGCGATCATCTTCGTACCGACAATCTTCAAACCGACACGTTCGAAACGGCTCAAAATTTCACCGACGACACCGCGCTGCACGGCATCTGGCTTAAAAAGTATCAATGTTCGTTCAATATGGCTCATATATTCTCCTCTGTCTATAAATGTCTATTGGCTATTGTACCAAAAGTACCACTGCCAGCACGACCGCCAAAACAATGCGGTACCACCCGAACACCGCCAGTGAGTGCTTGGAAAGATACTGCATCAAAAAGCCGACGGCAAAAATACCGGCGATGAAGGCGGCTAAGTTTGAAAGCAAAAGCGTTCCCGCATTAGCCATGAGGTATTCGCTATCCCCTGCTAATACCTTAAGGGTCACGCCGAGCATGATCGGTAAAGAAGCCAAAAAGCTATATTCGGCAGCCTCGGCAGGCTTCAGCCCCATGAAGCGGCCAGCCAAGATAGTCGAGCCAGAGCGTGACACGCCCGGTATCAGCGCCAGTGCTTGCGCCAGCCCAATGATCAAAGCCCGTGGCTTCGACAACGCTTCACCATCTTGAACTGGTGAAAGTTTTGGCAACTTTTCTACCACCACCATGATGATACCGACGATCGCCAGCGTAAATACCACGACGACCGCACTTGAGAAGAATGCTTCGCTGCCAATGAAATCAGCCAAGAAAAAGCCGATCAAACCAGCCGGCAGGATAGTGATGAGGATATTGATAGCCAACTTATAATTCTTCTTTACGAAGATATCCTGCAGAATGTTCCAGATTCGCTTTCGGAAGAAGACGAACAACGCCAACATGGTACCGATATTGATGAATTCGAGAAAGAGATGGTCGGAAGCGCCGCTCATGAAGGTCTGAGCGATGACCAAGTGGCCGGAACTACTAATAGGAATGAACTCAGTGAGCCCTTGAATGAGCCCTAAAATAATTGCCTCAAGCCATTGCATATGTTCCATTGTACTACGAAGTGAGCTGAGTATTGTATCGGTGAGCGCCGTTTTAGGCTATGCTTATTATATGTATATGTCAGATTACGTCCTCGACTTTATCGAACACCTTGAGGTAGAGGGTGGCCGTATGCCAAAAACCGCCGAGAATTATGAGTTTTACCTAAACCGTTTCATCGAATTTGCCGGTGACATCGAGGTTTCTAAAATCGACAGCGAATTAGTCCGTAAATTCCGCCTCTGGCTGAACCGTCACGAAAATGAACGCGGCGAAACACTCGCCATGATTACGCAGGCCTACCACTTGATTGCCCTCCGCGGTTTCTTGAAATACCTCTCGAAGCGCGATATACCCTCGATGAGTCCGGATAAGATCGAACTCCCCAAAACAGCCCGCAAACAAGTTACCTTTCTTCATTACGATGAAATTCAACGTTTATTCGAGCAGATTGATACCTCGAGCGAAGCAGGCCTGCGCGACCGAGCCATCATCGAACTTCTGTTCTCGAGTGGCTTGCGCGTATCGGAACTAGTAAACTTAAACCGAGATCATATCAACACCAAACGGCGAGAATTTATGGTTCGTGGAAAAGGTCAGAAAGATCGGCCGGTATTTATCAGTCAAACTGCCGCCGATTGGGTCGACCAGTACCTCGCCATGCGTCAGGACACCCTCGCTCCCCTCTTTATCGGCTATAGCCGTAACGTGGAAGCGAATACCAGCGGCGATTATCGTCGACTCTCAGCTCGCAGTATCCAGCGTGCCATCAACAAGTACGCCCGCTTGGCCGGCATTACCAAGCACGTCAGCCCGCACACTATGCGTCATAGCTTCGCCACCGACCTTCTGATGAACGGTGCCGATTTGCGTAGCGTACAAACAATGCTAGGCCATAGCGACATTTCAACGACGCAAATTTATACCCACGTAACGGATGCTCACTTGAAAGAAGTGTACGAAAAGTTCCACAGCGAATCAGGTTCGTAGTACTAAGGGGTACAACCGTTCGGACCAGGGATATATTGGGTTTTCGTTATCGCGAAATCCTTACAAAAGTCACCAGTGATATCGATGGTTCCCTCTGGGTACGGGAAGGTGGTGTCGAATAAACTCACACGGCTGACGACACGTTTGAACAAATCGTTTGCTCGCCCGGTAGAATCGATTTCAGGTTGTACACTATCAAATTCGGCAAGGGTCGCCAATGGATTTTCAGGGTTAAAGGCACCGTTGGAAAGGGTTATGCGGAACGCCGAAGCATTGTAAAAAGATGCGAGACGAAGGAATGCCGTACGCTCGTTGCCCGACGCACCAATGGCTTGAGGCAAAATAAGCTCGCTCTTACAGGCATAGCCGCCCGAGTTAAGGTTCGACTTACAGCTTACCGCCGTCGGGGTCGTGACGCTATCTTTTGGTAACGGGTTGGGAGCGATGTCGGTTTTCCTGTTGTCATATTCGGTGAAGCTTTTCGCACCGATATTTGGTTGGCTGGTAGGGTACAAGAACATAGTCGCTCCGTTGCTCTGAGTACCCTTGACGGCATCAAAGTTCCCTACCGTGAACGTATTCGCATATTGAATGACTTGCGCTCTCATAAGCGATGGACGATTCGACGGCCATTCACCCCGTGTATAGAGCGGTTGACCAGACCCAACGCCTTCTAGGTCAACGTTCGAGCCTCCACCCTCGCTGGCGACGTTCTTATCGCTAAACCATTCGATTACCACACGGTCAAAGGCCGTATCGGAAATGAGCGGTACGAGCTGCGAAGTATTTGCCGCCAAATTTCCTTCATAGTTAGGGGTTTTCAGCATAATTTTTACGCAGGTGTATGCCTGATCGAGGGCTTGATCCCCTACCGATTGCTGGACTCTGATTTCCCCAGCCTCTACACCAGTGCCTACGACCTCCCTCAAACCGGCATTACAGACGGCGCCTCGACCATCTGCGCCACTGACCACCTGTGCGGCTTCACCGCACCTCACGACGCTGACCTTACAATCCTGCTGGTATTTGATAAGTGCTCGCTTAGCGTCTTCCACGCCAGCCATAGCTGAGTCTAAAGCGCTCTGCGATAGGTCGTTATTAGAAGCTTGCTGCTGGTCGGCGACCATCAAGCGTACGAACCCGACGGTCACCACCGTGACAAGTAGCATGAAGAATACCACCACGAAAAGCGATACGGCGCCAGATTGCTTATGAACGCTTATGTTTTTCATTGCTACTAGTTAACCCCACTACCCGCCCTTATGACAAGGCTAAACGGTTGAACCGTACAAAATAACGGATCAGCTTTATCTTCATTTGGCGCTAAGCAGGCCGTTTGAGTACTATTGAGCGCTTCGATCTTACTCGTACCGATAACATACTGGAACGAATAAAGTTGTTGGTGGCTGGCGGCATCTATGGCAGAGGCTGGCGGGGTGTTGATCATAAATTGGTGAATACCAAGATTGTGGTCACCAGGTTGCAACAGCTCACGAGCATTCGATTCGTCATCGCCACGAATATCTTTATTGATTAATACCCCGTCATTCTTTTGACAGTACGCGCCATCAGGGTCGGCTACCCGAATAAAGCGGACTGCTTCACCCTTTAGCTTGGCTACGTTCGGGTTATTTTCAGCAATCGCCTTGGCATAATTCCAGACGTAAGAGTACTGCCCGAAGCAAAGCCTTCCGCCCGCATTCCCGGCAGTGGCCACGTAATCTTCGCCGAGGTTCAGTTGACTGGCCACGGTCACGTTACGGCGAATATCATCATTGATATCACGTGAAGCTTGATTTACTTCTTTCAAGGTGAGGCCTTGGCTGTAAATCGAACCGATTTGGATGATAGCCAAAGCAATGGCGAGCAAGAGAAACGCGATGAAGGCCATCGCCAACGACAGCTCGATGATAGTAAAGCCTTGTTGATTTTTAGCCACGCGGTTCATACAACCTCACAATCGTCCCTAAGTTCATCGGTACATCCGACCCTATAACATCCCAGCAAGCTCGAATATGAAAATCAATGTACCCTGGTGCCGTACCCGAACCGACCCGGACCGCTTCGACCCACATACCTTGGCTTTGCGCCAAAGCGTTCGATCTTTCATACGTAAGCTGAGAAAAGGTGGCTGCTTTTTGGAATACATTTGCCTTCGTTGCATTTGTCTCGTAGGTCGCGGTGATCGGGTTCAATATAAAATCACGGGCCGTACTTGACGGAATAGTACAGGCAGCCGTGCTATTGAACGGGGAGGCTGCGACACGGTTACCCACCCTGATGAAGTTGACGAGCTTATAGTATTCCTCGGCAGGGCTCGTGACACCATCAGTAACGTTGTACGTTATTCCCGGTTGGTATGCTTGTATATATGCTTCGTGCAAAAAGCGAAGTGTTTCGGCCTGGCCGTCCATCTGTTGGCGCACGGTGGTAATTTCAAGTGACCGCTGTGCATTGGCAACGCCTTGGTTCATCAAACTCAGGGCTACGACGACAATCGAAGCGAACACCGTCACGGCAAACAGCACTTCAATAAGGGTGTCCCCTTTTTCATACCCACGGCGCTTAGCAAACCCTAACATTTATCACCCGTTTCTTCCGATTCCATATAATCATTGGTTCGAATTTCTACCGCGCTTGAGCCTGTAGCGAACTTATTGATCAATATACCGCGGTCACTGGTTGCAAGGAGCCCGTTCGGGTTCACGCAAAGTAATACCTTGCCTTGCCCTGGGATACTATCGCCAGCAATCAACATCTCGGAAAGTGCCGTACCGTTAATCTCGGCGTCATCCGGCACATCCCCGCCTTCATTATTGAAGGTATAAATAAGACCGCTATCCGGTGAACGAATGATAAGTAAGCCTACTTTTCGATTCGACCCTGGATCGGTCACCGAACTGTCATTGAAGCGTGTCGGGAAACCAATTTGCGTGTCCCACTCTAAGTCAGACGTTTCAACCTCATCTTTGCTGACATTAAGCGTATAGTTATTTTTCAACGATTCGATATCATTCAAATCACCACCGGGTTTTTCAAAACCAATCACTTTGTAAATAGAGATGGCATCGTCTTCAATACGTACGTACTTTCCCAATAAGGTACATTCACTTTGGCCACGGTATTCGCTTGTCGGGCCCGATTTACTGGGTGCGGCGGTAGCGCCACACGACCATGAATCGTCGCGGCTATTTTGCACGCTCGTAAGGTCGGCGTATTGTTGCTGTAGTACCGACTTGAGCGTTTCGGTCGCATCGCGGTATCGCTGTATATTAATTGATGCGGCAGCACCACCAATGAAAGCCACAATTAAAGCACCGCTAATTCCAAGAAATAGCATCGTCTCGATAATCGTGAATCCGGCCAGTTTGTGAGTGCCCATCTGGCCTTCATTATAGCATAAGCACTACTGTTTCAAGTGCAGTTTAAAAGCCGATACTCGAAAGATACCAATCGAGCAGGGTCCACCCCAAAAACCACGCACAAACAGTTCCTGCGATGAGCATTGGACCGAACGGTACATGTGCATTTCGTTTCAGTTTTTTCATCGCCAATAGCGGAATTACCACTAAACAACCGATGAGGTTTGCTAAAAATAAGGCCATAGCTGCCAGCTGCCACTCCACTAGAATTAACGCCAACCCTACTCCAAGCTTTACATCGCCAAAACCAACCCAGCGGCCTTTTGAAACGAAGTGCAGCACCGCATAAATACCGCTCAATATCGCTACCGAACCGGCTGCCGTAAGCAACGTACCTACTACGTCACCGGTTTGTGCCGCCGTCACTCCCACGATACCCAGGCCGATAATTGCAAGAAGCAGGTTTAACTTATCAGGAAGCAGGAACCATTTGGCATCGTACGCAAAAAGCATCGCCATCACTACGCCGGCGGCCAGCCATAATATAAAGTGCGCGATATCGAGGAGCGATACTATGCCACCCGGCCAAACTACATAGGAAACTACGAAAAAGGCAGCCACTCCGATCTCCATGAGGAACTCGAACCACCCGATAGGCTTATGACAGTTGCGACACTTTCCCCTCAAAGAGAGCCAACTAACGATAGGGATCAAATCGTACCATTTTAGCTTATACGAACAGTGGAGGCATTGCGAGCGGTCCTCCAACGGGCTGGAGATGATCTTCTTAAGCTGTTCGTACTCTTTTTTGTCATAGTCCTCACCCGCAGCCTTATCAGCCTGTAATTGCCGTGCTCGAATTCGCCATACCGTCGCCGCGGCAAAACTCCCTAAGGCCGCACCGAACAACACCAACGCGACATATATCACTACTTCATCCATAAGCTCTATCATAGCATGAGGTAATACAAAAAACGCGCAGGCTGTGAAGCATGCGCGTTTTTATAACCTAATTCAGGTATTAGAGACAGTAGCCTGTGCCACTACCACCTTCAAGTTTGGTAATTACTGCGAATTGACGCGCAGTACCAGGAACGATTGAAGACGTAGTACCTGTGTTGTTTGGAGTTGGGTTACACTTCATTTTCGTGTAAACAGTAATAACACCATCTGAAACACCAGCCTCTATAGTAGTATTACCACCAGTAACAACGGTTACGCTGCTAATATTGTTCGAAAGACTATTGTAACTTTTAGTGTTACCCGAACCTTGAGCACCCAACACCGAGTCAAGAGATGTTGCATTTGCAGCTGGGAAATTACCCCGATTTGAGCTAACATAACTTGTTACCGCTGAAGCAACGTTACTTACATCGCTGCGACGTGCGGTATCGCGTTGGCCGGCTTGTAGCGCAGGCAATGCGATAAACACCATCAAGAAGATCAAACCAGCGATAGCCAGTACCAATACAACCTCGATGATTGTGAAACCTTTGATATTTTGTGTACGATTCATAGGAATTATCCCACCTTTCAAATGAACGTTATATACGTTTAGCTTAATACTAAACTACTTATGCTTAAAAGTCTACAACTTTTTTTAGATATTTATACCGTTAACCAAGCTGTAAATCGGGAACAAGATAGCCCCTACCATACCACCGGCAACTACCGCCAACACCACCATCAGAATTGGTTCGATTAGCGTCGAGATAGTTCGTATTTGCTCATCGAGCTCATCTTCATACACCTGGGCAACCTTCCCCATCATTTCGTCGATACGACCAGATTGTTCACCAATCTTAATCATTTGCGGAACGAGTGATGCGATAACTTCTTCGGGTTCGAGTGCCACCGAAAGTGCCTTACCACCTTGTACCTTTTCGGATGCGCGCACAATCGCCCCTTCAATAAGCGTATTGTTGATTGCCCGGCTGGTAATTTTCATCATGTCGAGCATGCTTACGCCGGTACTTAGGAGGGTCTGAGCCGTTCGGGCGAACCGGGCCATATATAGCTTTTGAAATAATTTACCAAAGAGTGGGACTTTCATTTTGAAAGTATCGGCAAATTTGATACCGTTTTCCGTTTTTAGGAACTGCATGAAGAAATAAACCCCAAAACCAATGATAATCAGTGCCAACCACCAGAAATTACTCAAGAAGTTGGCCATGTTTACCATGACTTGCGTAAGAATCGGCAGTTCCTTGCCAAGGTCTTCGTATAGTTTTTCTACTTGTGGAACCACCGTTACAAGCATGAAGATTAATACACCGAAGATTACGAAAAGCACGATAACCGGATAGGTTAAAGCTCCTTTGATCTTGCTGGCGATCGCCGCATCTTTTTCTTGTTGGTTGGCCACCCGTTGGAGTGATTCGTCTAAGGTACCCGATAACTCACCGGCCGAAACCAGGGCAATAAATACTTCACTAAACACCTTCGGGTGCTTCGAGAATGAATCAGAAAGCGAACGACCACCTTCGACCGAAGCGGAAATTTCCTGGACGACTGACTGGAGCTGCTTGTTGTTAGTTTGCTCCATCACAGTATGGAGGCTTTGACTCAACGGAAGGCCGGCACCGATAAGCGTTGAAAGTTGGCGCGTAAATACCACCTTGTCCTTGGTAGTAATACGACCGGTAATACGAGACAAGAAGCCACCGTCACCTACTTGTTCTTTCACGTTCAGCGGCACGAACCCCTGCTTGATAAGCAACCGAGCTGCGGCTGTTTCAGAGTCAGCCTGGATGCTTGACTTAACAATCTTATTGGTCGCTTGGTCACGCGCTTCGTATGAAAACTTTTTCACGTATTAGCCTCTCATAAGCCTTTCAAATTCAACTAAATCAACTGCGTATTCACGGGCATTGTCGTATGTCACGGTGCCGGCTTGTACCAAGCTCACCAACGTACGGTCCATTGTTTGCATACCTTGGTCGGCACCAGTTTGAATGATGGCATCAAGTTGGTGCGATTTACCTTCACGGATAATATTACGAACAGCCGGGTTCGCTACGAGTACTTCGGCTGCCACTACTCGCCCACCCCCAATTGATGGCACTAAGCGCTGCGAACAAATAGCCATAAGGATGTTCGAAAGCTGCGCTCGCACCTGAGGTTGTTGGTGTGGCGGGAATACGTCGATCATACGGTCGATTGATTGCGCCGCCGAGTTGGTGTGCAGTGTCGCGAACACAAGGTGCCCGGTTTCAGCGATAGTAATAGCCGCCGAGATCGTTTCAAGGTCACGCATCTCACCGATCAACACCACGTCGGGGTCTTGACGCAAACTTGAACGCAAGGCGGCCGAAAAACTGTAGGTGTCGTAGTGCACCTCACGCTGTACAATGACTGACTTCTTCGACTTATGCGTAAACTCGATCGGATCTTCGATGGTAATGATGTGCATAGCTTTTTCAGTGTTGATTTTATCCACCAAAGCGGCCAAGGTAGTCGACTTACCGCTACCAGTCGGGCCAGTTACCAGTACCAGGCCACGTGGGAAATCGGCGAAGCCCATCACCACGTTTGGCATACCAAGTTCAGTCACTGATTTAATTTCGTTCGGGATAAGACGCAGGGCACCGGCCAAGTTACCACGTTCGTGGTAAGCGTTCACACGGAAACGGCCAAGGGTACCAAAGGCGAAGCTAAAGTCGAATTCTTTATCTTTCATTAAAATTTGGCGCTGGTCTTGGTCAAGAATAGCGAAAATTAATGTTTCCACCCCTGCTTCGTCCAAAGGATTGAAGCCTGATACCGGCACAAGCGCACCGTCGATACGGAGCATTGGAGGTAGCCCCACCTGAAGGTGAAGGTCGGATGCCCGGCGCTTGACTACTTCTTCTAGGAGTACTTCGATTCTAAGTTGTTGGTTGTTCATTGTATTCCCCTACCCTATTCCATCTTTCTTAGGATGCATCTGATGTTACGCGGTTAACTTCTTCTAATGTGGTGACACCCGCCAAAGCTTTTAAGTAGCCATCTTGGCGCATCGTAATCATGCCTTGGGAGACGGCCAACCTTTGGATTTCAGAGCTCGTGGCGTGGTTTATGATAAGGTTTTGGATTTCATTGTTAACATCCATCACTTCATATATACCAGCACGACCACTGTACCCATGCGGTGTTTGAGGGGTGTCGATTCCTCTGACTAAAGTATAAGCGCTTTGGCCTGCTAATGGTAGGTCTTTATAGCCTAAATCCGCAGAAACCTTCGCGACGTCGGCTTGTGTCTTAGGTAATAAGTGCCCTACTGTCGCTAAAATGTTCTGGGTTTCGATTGGCGACGACTGATACGTTTCGCGTCGTTTGGCTACTCGACGTACCAACCGTTGCCCGATAATGGTATTCACCGTACTAGCGATTAAGAAAGGTTCGATTTTCATATCCAGCAAACGAGGCAACACCCCGGCGGCACTGTTGGTGTGGAGCGTACTGAACACCAAGTGACCCGTGAGGGCCGCCTGCACCGCTAGCGCAGCAGTTTCACCATCACGGATCTCCCCTACCATCACTACATCGGGGTCTTGACGCAGAATTGAACGAAGGCCATTGGCAAAGGTCAGCCCAACTTCGGCATTTACCTGAATTTGGTTCACCCCGTTCATCTTATACTCAACCGGGTCTTCGAGGGTAACGATATTTACTGAATCGTCCTTGATTTCCTTGATAAGCGCATATAGACTGGTCGACTTACCACTACCGGTTGGCCCAGAGGTCAACACCATTCCATTCGGGCGTTGCACACCGTGGCGAATAACCCGCAGCGAACGGCCGGCGTAACCCATTTCTTCGAGGTCGAAGCTGTTACCGGATTTATCAAGCAAACGAATTACGATTTGTTCGCCCCATACCACTGGGCTGATAGCAATACGAAGGTCGACTTCTTTATTGGCTACCTTTACCGCGAATTGACCGTCTTGCGGAACACGGTGTTCATCGATTTTCAAGTTGGATAAGATTTTTACACGACTTACCAAAGCCGGTTCGATGCTTTTGGGTAGCTGCATCACCTCTCGTAACACACCGTCGACGCGACAACGAATTTTAAGGGCATTCTCTAGTGGTTCCACGTGAATATCGCTGGCTCGTGACTTCACGGCGTATTCCAAAATCTTACTGAGCGCCTGGCTAATCGGCGAGTCTTGAACGATCGTCTTAACATCGCTGGCTTCTTCGGCTTTTTCTTCAGCCTGTGACACTTGTGCCGCTTGGTTCACGCTTGAAAGGTCGGTCTTATATTGGTCCAGAACGTGGCGTACGCCGGTTTCCGAGGCCATGAACACCTTTAGAGGACGCTCGATACGGTTTGCCAGGTAGTCGACTGCCTGGACGTTATTCGCATCAATCATCGCTACCGCAAGGCGGTTTTGTACTTCCGCTAAGGGCACGGCCATGAACCGCTCGGCAATATCCTCTGGTAATAAAGCCAGGATATTCTGGTCTATAATAGTGTTCGCCAAGTTAACATATGGAACCCCCGACACCTGCGCAATGGCATGCGTCAAAAGCTCATCATCAATGATTTCTTGTTCAGCCAATAAACTAAACAATGGCTTACTCGCTTTAGTAGACTCGACTTTCGCCTCGTCAAGTACATCAGCAGCAACCAAACCCTCATCGACAAGTAGTTTGATGAGCTTTTCTTGTATATCGTCAGTAAGAAGCGGCATCGGCTATACCCTTACTGGTTTCCTGGCGTAATTTGCACCTCAACCGCAGGGTTAATAGCATTCTCGTTAAAGATTGACGGATCAACTTCACTGAGTGTCGGCTCAATACGTTCGATTGTTTTAACATTCACCGGTTGGTTCACTTCTCCACCGAAGAGCGAGCGTGTCACGAAGAAAGCAAGTATAACGCTCACGGAGGCGATAAGTACGATCATTGCTATATCGGTTTTTTTCATGGATTCACCACCTTGTTCTGTAGTTCGATAGTTTTTGCTGGCTCGTAGTAAGTACGCGCTTGGATAGTAAGTACCTGACCGTCTTGTTGGGTTTCAATTTGCATGGAAATGATGTCGATAAGACGGATAGAGCGTTCGAAATTTTGTAAGATTTGCTTGATTGCCTCTTGGTTACCCTTCACCGAAAGACGGAAAGTAATTTCGTTGGCGCCTCCGGTTGCCGACGCGTCAACTGTCGTAGTGTCAGTTGACAGTGTTTCAAGGCCGACAATTGGGTCAACTTGGATAGACTCAACCGATTTCAAACCAGGTATACTTGCGATCAACTTGTTTTGTAGCGACGCACCGACCGCAAGGAAGTTACCTTCGGCAGGCAAAGCGTCAAGGATAACCTGAATAGCCTGATCGCTGTCGTTAGCCTTCGCGGAGCTGAGGGCTTGGTTGGTGTCGAGTACCCTGATTTGATCTTCAAGCTCTGGAGCTACTTGATTATTATTATCGAGCGTCGCAACAGTTGCTTGCTTTTCACTTAATACCTTTTCGTTGAAAATAGCTTTTTGAGCTAAGAAAATACCTACTACAAGCGCTGAACCTACCAGTGCGGAAGCTATGGCAATCCATAAGAACATAGTCCGGTTTGCTTTGGCAATTTGGGTTCGCTTACGAATCGCTACATCATTTGGTTTCATATTATTCAATGTCCTTTGCTCGTTCGGCGAAAATACTCTTTGGAATACCGAGGTAAGAGTCGGTGACGTTACCGTTAATACTCAATTTGATAGAGAGGGCTGGGTTTTTTACGGAGAATAGTTCTTCAGGGTACTTGAAAGATAACTTAAAGCGCAGTACTTTTCGGCCATCAGGGTCTTCACCATAACTAACGTCGCTAGTACTAATGTCGTTCGCAAGCTTTACTTGTTGTTCGGTACCATCTTGGTTTAGTACGATTATTGAGCTATCGATTGTCTTTTTAAAGACTTCCATTGAGTCATACCCTCTTGTTTGGCCCTCTAGAGTAAGGGTTGATTCTTCGGTATTCATGGAAAGAAGCGAAACTTGCACTTCGTTTGGTGCTGGTGGAATAACGGCTGAAAGTACGTCAAACACTCGTGAATCGATACGTTTTTTGTCGTTCAATTCAGTGACACGGTTCAACTGGTTTTGGATAGTTAACATTTTTGAGAGGTCTTCTACTTGGGCCAATTGCGCGCTTTTGGTCGTAATCGCATCGTCGACTAAATTGCTGCGAACACTTTGTACGCCAAATACGTACAGTGCTAAGGCGACAACGATACCACCGGCTACGATACATGTGATTATTGCGAACGAAATAACCGTCGTACGGGTACGCTGCGCTTTAAGCAATTCTTGCTTTACGTCTGGAATAAGGTTGATTTCTATCATTTTTCATTCTTCCTTTGCGCCAAGCCAATCGCAGACGCGAACTCGGCCGCAACCGGAGCCAATTGCTGTTGGTCACCTTGTGATACGCGAACTTTTTGCCATGGGTTTGCCATTGATGAAGTCACGCTTGTTTTAGAACTGACATATTCGGCAAAACCAGGTACGACTGATCCGTATCCTGAAAGCAAGATACCTCCCACCGGTGTGTTCGGGTATCGAGTCTGGAAGAACTTGATCGATTTTGTCAGTTCGTTCGCGAAGCCTTCGAGCGTACCTTCGATAGCACGGAACACTTGGCCCTCAAGACGGTCAGGCGCAAGGCCAAACTTCAAAATGAATTGACGGGCTTGATCCTCTTGTACGTTAAGGTTTTGTACCGCCGCCTTAATAAGCGAATTTACGCCGGTTGGAATAGTACGGACCAAGCGTGGACTGTCGCCAAACGTAATGGCGAGGTCAGTTGAGTGCTCACCTACATCGATGATCAAACGCGCATCAAGCACGCCACTTGGCAATAACGAACGAACCATCGCCAATTGAGTTGGCTCGGCGCCAATAACGTTGAGGCCAAGGTTTTCGATAAACTCAAGCCGTTCTTCAGCGTACGTATTTGCAGTGCTGGCAATCAAGACTTCTTGCATCTTAGGGTCATGCAATGAAGTGCCCAACGGCGCCCAGTCAACCTTAGCTTCGTTAACCGCCATAGGAATGTATTGGTCTACTTGGTACTTAATAGTGTTACGTAGCTCATTTTCCGGCATCAGAGGCATCTCGATAACTGTCGTGAACGTTTTGCTTGAAGGGAGACTAATGATGACGTTCTTTGTTTTGATACCGCTCTGCCCTACCGCGGTCATGATAACCTCGCCAAGCTTACGAAGCGCTTCCGGTGACGAAGAGCTGCTGGTTTTTTCATCGAGTGGAGCGTACCCGAAGTGAACTAAATTCCATGCATCCGGGCCAGCTGATGAAAGCTGAACCACGCGAACCGCATTGGTGCCTATATCAAGTGCAAAGTAATCGCCCACGCCGTGTTTTGCCATATTGTCACTCATTATAGCGAAAGCATAAGCGTAAAAGCAAGCTAATTTAGTTGTATTTTTACTTTAGAATCGTGGAGGCAGTTCTTTTACGTCAACCGTCGGGATACGGCCCGTGCCAGAACTATAGCCGCTGGCCCATAAATAGGCGTCGGCTCGAAGATTAAATACCTCGGCTGGATCACCGGGTTGGGCATTTTCATCACCACCAGCAGTTCGACGCATAATAAGGTGATTGGCCACGACGGGACCGTTTACCGTCAGCCGCTGATTACATTGGTCTGCGTTTGGAAGCGTTGTTTCAGTTATGCCGCTCCCAGCTCCACACGTATTTATTCTTCCATTGGCACCCGTACCCGTAGCCACCAGCCATGCGTCGACGTTCGTTACCCCGTCGGCAATGATGATGTTGTTCGCAATGATAACGATTTGCGGAATTTCATTAGTCCCGCGGAGCGGTGCATCCGTATAGCTGAGGTTGCCCGTAATAGTAATAGTACTGCTTGGTGCGTTAATAACCACCCATCGTCCAACCCCGAATACCGCTGAGCTCGAAACACTAAACGCCGGACGGTTCGAAGAATAAATCACTGACGGTGATAGTGCATACAAGTTTACGGCAGCGGCATTCAACGGTGCCGGGGAATTGGCGATAAACCGTGAAGCAATATTTGGAGCAGAAGTTCTCGTATCAAATTCCCCTACTCTGGTCGCAGTACATGACGACCCAGTATTGTTAGCGAAAGTCAAAACGCTGACTGCACATATTTCGTTAGTGGCGTTACCACCTGCATATGCCGCCCCAGAACCCATGCCAATGACCGTACCGGTCGGAATGATGCCGTATTCAGCCCATGAACCGAAGTGCAGCCCGGTGCTGCTTTCGAGCTTCGTTGAAGTTGACACACGAGATACTTTTGACGGGTTCGCACCAACGCCACGCCCTACAATCAAGTCGCCACCCAACACCTGTACCAACGGCCTGACCGCAATTGCCGTACATGCCGGTACGCCATGACGCCACCCCGTTACCCCTGATCGGTTCGTGTACGGGTTAACAGATAGAGCGTAGCACTGTAATGACCCGACCGGTAAATCGGCGAGCGTATCATTACTTACCGGAAGCGTCCTGTTTCCGGTAAAAGTTCCCGTCCCTTGCGCTACCGGAGGGAAATCAGAGCCATAATGCACCGATGGAGTGCGAGTATTTTCGGTTTGCGTAGTAGGATACCCCTCACCAGGTAATACGGTAAACTTTGTCAGTTGCCAGTTAACATTCGGTATCGTACCACCAGGTGTCGTCCTCACGCGTGGCGTCACTTCGAGCGGCTGCTGAGATTCGCCATAGCTCGGTGTTACCGAAACAGTTGGCGTTAACTCGTGAGCCGGACGCTGCGCACGAGTAATTCGGACGGGAATAACTGCCGTATCACACGTTCCTGTTTGGTCGCGACCATTGCTTGACTGACACCTATATACACCTACATTGATAGTCTGCGTCGCACTCGACCCGGTATTGTTAGTAGCTAGGCCCGCCACGTTCAGGGTAGCACTGGCCGAACTTCCCCGTGATGTCCATTGATAGGCAGCACCCGTAAACGTACCACGGTTTAACACAGTGTTGTTCACGCGAAGTCGACCGGAATCGGGATATGCTCCACCTATTGAATCAGGTCGAATCCTTATGGCGTAAATCGCACCTCTGTTATTATTCAAATTCGCACAACTATAGACTGAACCACGAATCGACACATCGACCGATGTTTGGTCGGCGGCGATATTTACACCAAGCGCATAATAGCCATCGCTCGTAGCAGCATTGCTTGAGTTATTAAACCAAATCGCTCCCTGCACAACCCTCCCGCTGCCCGTTCGGCTTCGACACACGTCGTAAGCACGCTCTTCATCATCGTTACAGTGTGCCCGAGTTGGCCCGCAGCTTACTGCCTGTGCATCACCCCCGGGCGTCGATACATTTATAGCAATACCTATAAACAAAATAAGACCCACCGCCATGAGTATTCTTTTTATTGGATAGATCTTTTTAGCCTTCACCCTTTACCGCTTCATCGTTTGTTGAGGCTGGCGTAGCTTCTTCCGGCTGAACCGTATACATAATCGCATCGATACCTTGTGGGTTCGCAAGCTCAGCTGTCATGTACGCACCTTGGCTTGCTAAGGCTTTCAATACATTCGCAAGGCGCAGCGCCTCTTCATTATTTTCGGTCATACTTGCGTTGGTATAGCGCATGTACACGCAGGTCGGGTCAGATTCGTTCGGGTCGGCAGCCTTCGCTTTATCAGCAGTTTGCTTCAAAGTGTTCGTAAACTCGCTTTCATCTGCCTCGATGAATACCTTATTGTAACCTGCGATCAGGTTTTGACAGAGGTTACCATCACTGTTGGCGACCGGTGCTTTCGTTTCCCACACCGTCACTTTACCCGATGATACCAACCATGCTGCAGCTGCCCAGGTTCCAAGCAATAAAATACTTAACGCAATAATAGTGAGGACAAGCTTCTTACGACTCTTTTGCGGAGCCAGTTGCGGTTGAGCTGTTTCAGGAAACCGAGGAGTGTCGTTCATTACCTGTTAGTATAGGAAACCACAAGCGGTTTTGCAAGCAAGAGTTGACCGTGAAGCATTATCCAGCACTACCCCTGTTATGGTACAATGATGGTATATGAGTTTATCTATCGGAATCGTCGGCCTTCCTAACGTCGGCAAGTCTACCCTGTTCAACGCCCTCACCAATAATGATATTTTGGCGGCTAATTACCCGTTTGCGACCATCGAGCCGAACACGGGAATTATCGCCGTGCCCGACGAGCGCCTGAAAGTACTTGAAAAAATGTATTCAGCTAGCAAGGTTATTCCTGCGACGGTGACGTTCGTTGATATCGCCGGGCTGGTAGCCGGTGCCAGTAAGGGCGAAGGTTTGGGAAATAAGTTTTTGGCCAACATCCGCGAATGCGACGCGATCGTCCACGTGGTGCGTGCGTTTGAGAACGACGACATTACCCATGTGAGCAATTCTGTCGATCCAAAACGTGATATCGAAGTAATCAACACCGAGCTTATCTTGGCCGACTTGCAATCTGTCGAACGCCACATCCCTAAGCTAGAACGGGAAGCGAAATCGAATCCGACGGCCCGTGGGCAGATCGAGGAATTAAAAAAGCTCCAAACGGAACTTGAAGCTGGGCGGCTGGCTTCTGAAGTAGAGGGTGTGAGCAATGAAGTTATTCAGAGCTTACAACTACTCAGCGCCAAGCCAGTCATTTACATGTTCAACGTCGATGAATACACCCTTGGCGATGAGGCGAAGAAGCAGGCGTTGGCCGATTTGGTATCCCCTGCTTTAAGCGTATTCATCTGCGCCAAACTTGAGGAAGAACTTCGCGGCCTTACCGACGAAGACGCCCAGGAGTTACTGGCTTCATACGACGTATCGGAATCAGGCTTGTCGCAACTTGCTCGTGTCGCCTATTCGACACTGGGCCTTCAAAGCTACTTAACGGCCGGGCCGAAAGAAGTGCGCGCCTGGACCATCAAGCAAGGCTCGACCGCCCCACAAGCTGCCGGTGTCATCCACACCGACTTTGAAAAGGGATTCATCGCCGCCGCCATCGTCGACTATGACGACTTGATTAATGCTGGAAGTGAAGCGGCAGCCAAAGCTGTGGGTAAATTGCGTACCGAGGGTCGTGACTACGTAATGCGGCCTGGTGACGTGGTTGAGTTCCGGTTCAACGTTAGTAAGTAGAAACGCTCCTGATTACCCTTGGCACCTGACACATCGCTATCGCGCTTGTCTTGAATAACAAAATACTCTTTCGCCCATACTTCGAACTCTTTTAGGATTTGGCGACGAACGGCGTCGTTTTTGATAATACCTTTGTTGGTCTGGTTACGGCCTGCTTCGAACTGAGGCTTTACCATGGCGGCAATTTTAGTGTTCGGCCCAGATAGTTCATGAGCGATGTGCGGGAGAATTTCGCGCAAGCTGATGAACGAGACGTCGATGACGATAATATCCGGTTTGACCGGTGCTTTGCCTGGTTTGGCGGAGATACGAAAATCGCGAATATCGGTTTTTTCATGTAACTCTATTCGTTTGTCTTTGCGAAGGCTAGGATGGAGCTGGTCAGTGCCGACGTCAACGGCGAATACTTTTGAAGCGCCGTGCTTCAAGGAGTAATCAGTAAAACCACCTGTACTACTGCCGACATCAAGCACGATTGTTTCGCGAAAGTCGAGGTGCAATAGCTCAGCGACACTCGCCAACTTAAGCCCTGCCCGGCTGACATAGCGTTCTTTCTCCTTAAGCTTTATTTCTGAGTTATCAGACACGAAATGGCCAGGTTTCGTAACGACCTGACCATTCACGGTTACTTCCCCGAGTTTAATTACGCTCTCTGCTTGAGAGCGGGTTGGCACAAGGCCAAGTGCGGTTAACGCAGCATCGAGGCGCTGCTTTGCCATTAGTCCTTCTTTCGTTCGCGGTATTCGCCGGTAGCGGTATCGACTGAAATGACATCCCCTACTTTGATGAAAGCAGGAACTTTGACGACAGCGCCCGTTTCAAGGGTGGCGTCTTTGAGCACGCTACTGGTGGTATCACCTTTCACGACATCTTCGGAATACGTTACTTCGAGGTAAACGTTTTTTGGGAGTTCGATGTTGATTATACGGCCATCAAACGACTGAAGCGTCAGTGATTCCCCTTCTTTCAAAAACTTTGAAGAATCTTCGACGATATCAGCGGCCAGTTGGAACTGTTCGAAGCTGGTTGGATCCATGAAGTAGAAGTTATCAGTATCTTTATACAAGTACTGCACCGTTTGGTTACTTACTTCGGCAGAATCAACCCGCTCTTGGCCCTTGAAGGTCTTTGGAATAACACTGCCATCGATAAGGTTTTTCAACTTTACGTTCACAATGCTTCCGCCACGGCCCATGACCTTTTGGTTATAGTCGGTGACACGAAAAGGCTTGCCGTCGATTTGTACGACGACACCTTTTTTCAGTTCAGTTGGCTGGTAAGAAGCCATATGCTATTAGCCTTGTGCTACGAATGGTAGTAACGCGAGGTGACGGGCACGCTTGATAGCAGTCGCAAGTTGGCGTTGTTGCTTAGCGCTTAAACCAGTTTTGCCAATTGGTTCAATTTGGCCGTACATGTTGATGAAACGTTGGAGCGTTTTGACATCTTTGTAGTCAAAAAACGCAGGCGTATCTTTCTTGAGTCGTTTTTGCATAGTTATATTCTCCTATAAATATTCCGGTAAGTCGGTATGACTAGAATGGAATTTCGCTTAAATCAATTGGTTTGTCGTCGATGTCTTCAATGACGACATCTTTGGAATTATTGTTGTTGCTGCCAGATGCAGAACCGGCGTTTGCGGCGCTTGAAGCACCTTCGCCACCGTTAGGCCCGTCGAGGAAAGTAACGTCGGTCGCGACCACTTCGATACGTGATTGCTTTTTACCAGTTTCTTTGTCGTCCCAGCTATCTTGGCGTAGACGGCCTTGTACGAGTACGCGGCGGCCCTTTGCAAGGTATTGGATGACCAAGTCACCAAGTTTTTCCCAGGCAGTTACGTTGAAGAAATCTGCCGCATCTTCTTGGCCACCACGGTCGACAGCAATGCTGAAGCTGGCAATCGTTTTACCAGTTGTCGTGGTTCGTTGTTCCGGGTCACGTACGAGACGTCCCATCAGGATCACTTGATTGATACTTTTAGCCATATACTTCCCTATTCCTCTACTTTAGTTGTTTTCTTCTGTTGTTTCGTCAGAAGCAGCCTTCTTGGCTTGCTCAGCAAGCGCAGCTCGGGCTTTTACATCTACTTTCACCAAGAGGTAACGGAGTACTTCGTCGGTAATGTTGAATGTATTGCTGATTTTGAGCGGTGCGTCAGCTGGAAGCTCAACATCCATGTATACGTACACTGCGAAATCTTCGCGGTTGATAGCGTATGCCAACTTCTTTTTGCCCCAGTTATCTTCGCGGACGATAGTACCGCCAGCGTTCTTGATGATGTCACGTACCTTAGTAAGTGGCGTTTCCAAATCTGCTTCGAGATCAGGATGAATGAGAACGGTCAGTTCGTATTCTTTCACTATTTTTCTCCTTCTGGAATTCGGGGTGAGCCGAATGCCCATGCGTCACATAACGTAATCCATGGGCTTGAGTTATTAACAGTGGTAATTATACACTATCTCCCCTGTTAGAGCAAGGAGGGCATATATTAGTATGGCAAGAAATTATGAAGTTGTAATGAAACTTACCCTACGTTTTCGTCGTCATCAGCAGATGAGCTTCCAAACACGTCATCTAAACTCGATACGAGCACGTCTCGTGGCCGTGCGCCATCGGCAGCGCCAATGATGCCCTGTTCTTCCATTTCTTCGATCAGGCGGGCTGCGCGGGCATAGCCCACACGGAGACGGCGTTGCAATAAGCTGGCGCTCGCCTTGCCGCTGTCGATCACCACGCGGACGGCGTCCTTGTACATATCATCGCCACCCTCAGGACCGTTCGAATCGAAGTCCATTACTACCCCACCCTTACCGTTCAATTGAACAGGCTGGCTAACGACTTCGTCGTTGTATTGTGGGGGCGATTGCAGGCGTAAGTGGTCGGTAATCTTCATCACTTCTTCGTCGGTCACCCAGGCACCTTGTACACGCTTCGGCTTGCTCATAGCAGGCGTTAATAGCAGCATGTCACCTTGGCCTAGTAGTTTCTCGGCGCCTATTTGGTCGAGGATGGTTCGCGAGTCAATTTGCGAAGCGACCGTAAAGGCGATACGGGCCGGGACATTGGCCTTGATCAGACCGGTAATGACGTCGACCGAAGGGCGTTGCGTGGCAAGTACCAAGTGCACACCGACGGCACGAGCCTTTTGTGCCAAACGGACGATCAAAGCTTCGACGTCGCGGGCAGCCACCATCATCAAGTCGGCTAACTCATCGATCACGATGACGATATACGGCATGGCGCCGTTCTCATGTTGCTGTTCGTGGCCATCATCATCGGTAACGGTAATCGTTTTCTTACTGTTTTGAATCATCGTGTTATACGTCTTGATGTCACGAACCTTGTGTTCGGCAAGCAGTTTGTAGCGGCGCTCCATCTCGTTGACGGCCCATTTAAGCGCGCTGATCGTTTTTTCAGGTTCGGTAATGACAGGCGTAATAAGGTGCGGAATATCTTCGTACGGCGCCATTTCCACTTGCTTAGGGTCAACCAAAATCAATTTCATTTCGCTTGGACTGTTGTGATACAACAAGCTGGTCAGCAAGGTATTGATCATCACTGACTTACCCGAACCGGTTTGACCGGCGATCAGAAGGTGGGGCATCTTGTTGAGTTCACCGATGGTCGCTTGGCCAGCGATATCCTTACCGATGGCAAACGGCAACGGCTCGCCGGTTGAGGTCCATTGCTTGCTGGTAATAATCGAATGCAAGCGAACGTCGGCGGCCTTACGGTTCGGCACTTCGATACCAACAGCTTTTTGGCCTGGGATCGGCGCTTCCATACGCAGGCTTTGAGCAGCCAGGTTGAGAGCAATATTCGTTTCAAGCTGGGTAATCTTGGTGAGCTTCACGCCACTTGGTGGACGAAGGGTATATTGCGTTACCTTAGGGCCAATGTTCGCCCCTTCCATCTCGACGTTGATATTAAACTCAGCCAAAGTGTCCTTAATGGTTTGGGCATTTTGCTGCACGTCACCCGGGTCGGCTGGCGATTGTTTCTTCTCAAGCAAATCGACGCTTGGAGACTTCCAGTTCGGGTCATTGACGGTAATAAGAGCTGACTTATCCTCGGCGGCTTTATCCTTTACGACGCTGTTGCGTAATGAGTTAAGTGGCTGACTTTTCTTTTCAGGCAGCTCATCGGCACCAAGCATCGGGACGCCGGCGTTCATCTTGAAGTCGGCCATTGGGGCGGTAGCGGTTTTCGGCGCGTCAAGGGCGGCAGCGTTACGCATGACCTTGACGTTATCATCTTGCTCACGGGTATCGCGGCGAGAGAGTTCCCAAATTTTCTTGATGATAGTGATCGGTGAGACACGAACGATAAATAACGCCGTGATAATGATAAGCAAAACGTAAATGAAAGCTGCTACACCAGGGTTTACGAGTAGCAACATACCGCTATTCGCCAAGTCCCCTACGAACCCACCGGTATTTTTACCGTCGGCATTCTTTAGCAAGCCGAATAATCCGGCAAACCAAACTAACGAAAGGGCTACGGCAAATTTCATGATGAATGGCAAACGGTTGTCATCGGCACGGAAAATTTCGACGGCAACGTAAATGAAGATGACTGGCACTACGTAGACCGCATACCCGATGGTATTCATAGCAGCCTCGTACAGCCAATCAAGCACAGGACCACCTAAGCTAAACCAGCCCAAGATGAGCAGCAGGGAGAATGCAATCAAAAAGAGTGCGCCAACTTGAGACCAAAAGCCATTCGGTAACGAATGTTTCGGTGCGCTGCTGACAACCTTCTTTTTCGATGCGCTGCTTTTTTTCTTTTTTGCTTTTGCCATAATCTTTTTTATTATACGGGCTTGCGCCTTTAATTTGATAACTTATATTATAGCAAAATTTACCACATTTTGCAAGAGGCTTATGGTTGCGAATATCTGAGGGCTATTGTACTGTATTCTCATCCGTTCAAACAAGAAGGTGTACCTCAATGGGGAGTCGCAATACGCTTAAAATCGAGCTTGGCGCCAGTTCCAGGTGCCCAGCTTCCACTCTTACTACGAGAATCGAGTCAGAAGATAGACGATTGCAGGTGGTCGATGTCGAAGGCTACCTGTTGAAAAAGATCATTCATGATGCCGAGATGGACCGCCTGAAACACGCCAGTGCTTCTCGCCCCGTCGCCAAGATTGACGTCCACCGCGAGGCTGCCGAAACAATTGCCAAACTGGTAGTGTACTGGCAAAACCAACGGCGCTCACAACGTGAACTGAAACCATCGAGCGCAATTAAGCCCGGTGACATCATCATGGTGCTCTCCCCCAACCCGGATGGTAGCCTCACGGAGATTCACCGAGGGGTATTGGAGAGACCGTTCATCCGAATGTGATATCGCTCCGAGCAACGTTGAGTTCTAAAATAAAAAGAACTCCGTTACTCGGAGCTCTTTTTATTTTCAAAGTGTTTTAGTACCCACGGGCGTCGCTGCGGTTTTTCGGTTCGACGACATCGGTGTCAGGAACGACCGGTGCTGGAAAATCCTTACGAGCGGGGCGTTCGTAGCGAGGCTCGGGCGGACGAGTGTCGGGTTCGAGCGGGGCGTCGTTCGGCAAGGCGCCTTGACCGCCAAAGCTTGGGCGTGGACCGCGGTTTTGGTTGCGGTTGTTCTGGCGACCGTTACCGTTAGGTCGACCTTGGCCATCTTGACCGTTGTTGTCGTGTTGAGGCTTGCCTCCCCCACCGATTTCGTTGATCACTGGGATAACGATTGGAGTACGGCGAGTTTGGTCGTAGAGAACATGAGTTAATTCGTCCTTAATCTCTTTCTTCACGACGTCGAGGTCGACGCGGCGGCCACTAAAGGTTCGAGCAACTTTTTGCTTCAAGTATTGGCGGATGATGCCCATCAGCTCTTCACTGTCGCGTAGGTAAATGAACCCACGGCTAATGATGTCAGGGCTGGTAAGCAAACGCCCGTTACCCTTGGCAACGGTAAGCACTACGACGAACATACCTTCGCTGGCCATGTGGATACGATCCTTCAAGACGACTTCTGAAACGATCGCGCCAGAGTCGTCGTACATGGTACCGCCGACTGGTACGCGACCAGCTTTACGAGCTTTTTCAGCGGTAATTTCCACGACGTCACCACTGTCACAAACAAAGATGTTATCGCGCTTGATACCACATTCGCGTTCCGCCAACGTCGCGTTGTGCGCCAACATGTGGAACTCACCGTGAATTGGTAGGTAGTACTTAGGGTTCAAGGCAGAGATAAGCTTGACGTGATCGTCGTAGTAGCCGTGACCCGAAAGGTGGAGCGGGCCGATACCAGTAAGGTGCGTTTTGCCGTTTTGAACGACTTCACTACCTTCGCGCATCAAACCGTCGACAGTACGAGTCACGTACTTTTCGTTACCAGGAATGGCGTTCGAGCTAAAGACGACGATATCAGAGTTCTTGATCTTGATGAACTTGTGCGAACCGCTGGCCATACGGTTCAGTACGGCACTAAATTCACCCTGTGAACCAGTACAAACGATCGTCACTTTTTCGTCAGGCATCTTGATGATGTCTTCCATCTTGACGATGACGTCCTTAGGAACGGTAATCGTACCGGTACGAAGGGCGACTTCGACGTTTTGGATCATGCTGTAACCGGCGAAGGCAACCTTACGGTTGTGCTTCTTGGCTTCGTCGAGAATAAGTTGCATACGGTGGATTTGGCTACTGAAACAACTGATGATAAGTCGGTTGTTGGCGTGCTTTTCCATTACCTGGCCCATGCTTTCTTGGATATCGAACTCACCGTGGGTATGGGTACCTTCTGATTCACAGTTGGTCGATTCGTTCATGAGCATGAGGATGCCTTCTTTGGCAGAGATTTCGGTCAAACGCTCGAGGTCGAACTTCTTACCATCTACCGGAGCGTCTTCAAAACGCCAGTCACCGGTATCAACCAAGACGCCAAGCGGCGTACGGATCACGACGGCAGTCGCATCTGGGATCGAGTGATTCACACGCACCAATTCGATACTGAAGCTATCACCAATTTGAGCACGTTCGTGTGCTTCCGGGTCGAGGACGTTGTAAACGGGCTCGAAACCGCTGGTCGCTTCTTCCATGTTCTTCTGTACCATGGCCAAAGTGAACTTCGAACCGTACACAGGGGCAGGAATTTGGTGAATTAAGTGTCGAACGGCACCGATGTGGTCAAGGTGACCGTGCGTAAACACGATACCGCGGATTTTGTGCTTGTTTTCAAGCAAGTAGCTGATGTCGGGCACGATATAGTTGATACCTGGGTAATCGGAACCTGGGAACAAGAAGCCCATGTCGATGATAAGGATGTCGTTATCGTATTCGATCGCCATCATGTTCTTGCCGATACCCATTTCGCCAAGACCACCGATAGGTATGACGCGAAGCTTAGGACCTGAGGTCTTCGCCTGCTTTTTGAAGTCGGCGACGCTGAATTGGCGGCCGCCATAGCCGTTATACACCGATTTGTTCACCGGAATGTTGATAACGTGCTGTGAAGCGCGGGCGTTGACGTCGTCACTGGTACGGCGTTGAGCTCGGAACACTTCTCCCCTACGGGTCTGCGTGTTCGCGAGAACGGTATTATTTGATTTTGGGCGCTGTTGATTGCGCGGTTGCTTTGAGGTGTCATCACCTTGTGGCGTTGAGAGTCTTTGTTGACCCATATATATTTTTCTCCTTTTCTTAAAGAAAATTTTGTATTTCGTTAACTAAATTGATAACAAGGTTGAGAGGCTTTACGGATTGACAGTAATGTCTTAGTATCGATTGCCCTCTCTGAAACAGTGCCCTTAGTATAGCACACCGGGGGTGAAATAGCAAGATTGAGCGGAAATGAAAAAACCACCCCTCCCGGGGGCTCAACCAAGTTTTTGCTTGGCGAGCCCCACAGGAGTGATGGTCAGGCCGGAGCCGTCTGGTGGGCAACGTCCTCCATTAGCCCGAGGCTTCTGAAGTGTTCCAGCCGAGCCAGAACAGCTGCGAGGCGATCCTGGTGAACATGCGTACTGAGTTCGGCGAAGATCTCGCAGATGACGGCCAGCTGACCACGTTCGCGCCGAGTGGGCGTGACAGTGGCCAAAATGCGTTCGACAGGCCTGGTGACGTATGCGTCTTCGCTACCCGACAGGTACCTTAACGTGTTGCCGACCAGTTGTTCGTCGATCCCATCGTACATCTTGAGGTAACTACTGCGACGAGCAAGCTCTTCGCGGATGATCACCTTGAGATCCGAGTTCTCTTCTTCCAGTGCTTCATCGAAGCGTGCCACGACATCCCCTCTCTGTTGGGTCTACGTATTCAAGGAAGTTCCTTAAATAAAGTCGTTAAAATATATTATAGCAAAAAAACATTGAATTGTCAATGTTTCATGGTATACTGTAGCTATCTTACCTACCGTAAGACCGAGAGAAAGGGAATCCATGAATCGCTCACGTATAGTGGCGTCGGTAGTGCTTGTCGCTACCCTCGGCACCACGACCACCGCGGCAATTGCGGCGCACTTCAAGGCGCGTAAGCGACCCACGGCAGTGCGACGACGGCAGCAGTTCCGGCGCTCGATCAGTAGCGCGTACGACCAGACGGTTGGACGAGCGACAGGTTTCGCACAGGAATCGTTCGCTTCGGTAAACAACCTCCTGATGTTCTCCGCCCTCACCAATTCCGACGATGCTCACTCACAACATTCGAACTCGAGTGGCAGCCATTGGTACGGCGAGAGCTCCTCATACGACAGCTCCAGCTCCAGCTCGGACTCCGGTGGAGGCAGTAGCAGCGATTAGCCGTACCGAGACGGGAGGCGGTATATCTGCCGCCTCCCGTCTCGGAAACTTTCTCTCAATAGCTCGGTACTTTGCCGAGCTCTTTTAATTGGCTTCGAGCGTTTTTATCACTTCGGGTACCTTTAGAAAGTCATCGATCAACGTTTGGCGCAAAGAACCGTTATACAAAGCTGCCGCGGGATGGAACAAAGGCATGACGACAATCTTATGGTCACCAAATTCAATACGTTTTGGCTCACCGTGTACCTCCCCTATCTTCATTCCGGGCAAAAAGTACTCCATGCTATGGCGACCGAGCGTAATGACTACTTTAGGATCGATAATTTGAAGTTGTTTGAGCAAATATGGCCAAAAAGCAGCCTTCTCTTCCGGTGACGGGTCACGGTTATTAGGCGGTCGGTACTTCACGATGTTCGTAATGTACACGTCGTCCCGCACCATACCGGCCGACTCAAGCATTACGTTTAAAAACTTACCGGCCGCCCCAACGAACGGTTTGCCTTGAATATCTTCATTTTTACCTGGGGCTTCGCCGATGAAAACGATGTCTGCGTTCGGATTGCCGTCTCCCATGACGATTTGCGTGGCTTGGCTGGCGAGTTCAGGGCAAATGTTCTTCTCTAACAATGCGGTCCTTAACTCGTCTAATTGTTGCTGGTGCGTAGCCATTAGCCAATTTCCGCCATGATACGGATTGTCTCGGTAAGCGTCTTGATGATCCGTTGATAATGATCGAGTTCCTCGTCGCTTAAGGTGTCGCCCTTTCGATCTTTAAGCCACTTTTGGGCTGGCTGGTAGCCACCGATATAGAATTCCCATGCTTCTTGCGGTACGTTACCGAAGTACTGGGTATCGTTGATGTATACATCTCCCTCTTTATAGGTCAGCTTCTCTACCAGGTTATCTCCGGGTTCGGAGTAGGTCGTTTCGTACGTATCCAAAGCAGGGCTTTTCATTAAGTGGAGCTGTCGGAGTTCGTTACCAAGCGCGGCGATACGAGTGAATTCGTCATCACTGTGCGGTATCGGAATACGTGGAAAATCAATCTTCAAAAAAGCATCGTACTTTTTACGGTAACTTGGACTGTGAAGGATGCCGTAGATGTAATCGATAATATCCTCGGGAGTATAGTCGATCGTTATGTTTCTGGTGAGCGCGGAAAGCTCGGCTGGGTTGAAATTAGGCGCCCTGGTGCCGTCTTCATAATAAAGATACAGCGGGAAAAGGTGCGGCCCCCGTGAATAATCGCTGTACTTGCGCTCGGTCAGACCATCGCTCATCAATACGCTAGTGAAACTTGGAGTGGTGATATTTTTCGAACACGTCAAGATAAGATTATCGAAGACCTCTTTGTTCTTGTATGACATCAAGTATTTGACGAGGCCGTTATAGCGATTGCCTTTCACGAGTTTCAAGTCGTAGTTGATATAGCGCTTATCGAATGGTCGATAGTAAAACGGAATCGTATGAAGGTCGGTTGGCTGTCGTGAAACAAGTGCGACATCATCGGAGGTAGCAATAGCGCTATTATGGACATTGAACAATTCACCAAGGCCGATGTTCAAATCGTTGGTCGTATCTTTCAGGTCTTTATCGACGAAGAAATTGTACCTGGTCGTCATCGATAGTTCTTTCACTGGTATGTTGCCGGCTAAGAGTGTTTCGAATTTATGTTTGCGGCTGCCTCGAATATCGCTGAAGAATACCTGGCCCATGCCATCTTTGCTATCTTTTTTAACAAGAATGATGATGCAGGTGCCTTGCTTGATATCGAAGATGTTTTGGTCGGTCGAATCTCCTGCCGCCTGGTTACGGGTCGCATCACCGTTAAGGTCGTACACGAATATCTTATCGAATGAATACAGTAATGATTCACGAACCTTATGGTGCACGATACCTTCGATAAACGAACGGTTACAAATATACGCCACTATTCCATGGCTATTTTTCTCTACCATGTGCTGAGCGAATTTTATGAATTTCAAATAATCATCCGAAAGCGGCTGAGTATTTCGGGTGGTCGTGACGCCAACTTTGTAATCTTGCATGAGCACTTCGATGAACTTGCTCTTATTGTTGCTGCTCACCGAATACGGAGGGTTGCCCATCACTACCATAACGGGGCGTTCGCTTTTCACCTCGGCAGCCAGCCGACTTTCTTCGCTCACCGCCTCCGCCAGCCCAAAGCTGAAAATATCTTGCTGAATCGGTATCCCCTCTTCGAGCGTATTCGTAAGGTAGACTCCCAAACGGTCATCGAGCTTCGTAACACCGGTTTCCTTTAGTGTCATCCCTAGTTTCAGGTGCGCGATCGTATACGGAGCCATCATCAGTTCAAAACCATGGAGGCGATTAAGCAGGTTATTGTTCACGTAGCTTTGCCAACGGCCTTCTTGACCGGCAAAACTTTTATGAATATGTTTGATGGTCTCGTTCAAGAACGTCGCCGTCCCGACCGCCGGGTCAAGTACCTGTACGGTATGGAACTTCTTATCGATCACCGTCGTTTTCGTCGCCTTTACGTTACCGGCTTTGACGATGCTTACCTCTTGGCCGATATCGACTTTTTTCGTGAATGTTTCATCACTCGCGAGGCCTTTGACGATGCCGAACTCTTCTTTTAACAGCGCGTCGACTTGGCGAACGATAAATTGCACGACAGGAATCGGGGTATAGTAGGCCCCCATTGCTTTGCGCTCATCCGGGTCATATTCTTGAAGAAAATCTTCGTAAAAGTGAATGATCGGGTCTTTGGCTTCGGTGGTATCTTCGGCTATTTTCAAATGCTTATGAACGATTTCCTGCACATCGCTCACGCTGAAAATTTCGCATAATTCATCGACGATATAACCTAGGCGCGTATCAAAATCGGGGCCGACGATGTGGTCGAAAAAATGGCGTAAGAAGGGGTTGCTTGCCGGCACTAAATCTCGTGCTTCAATGCGGCTAAAACTCTCGGGCGTCGAATCGCCATAGCGAGCCACGAAAAGACCATACACTAAGGTTTGAGCATACATATCGGCAAATTTATCCGGCGTGAGGTCATGCACCAACATCTTCTTCATCATCTCGAAAATCTTTAAAAGTTCGGTACTCTTTTTATCATCACCGTGCAAATAGGCCGCTACATTGTCTCGGATACGGCGGGCCTTACCGCCCATAATTTGTGCGAGGCGCTTTCCGTTACGGATTTTTTCAGGTGTTTGTTCAAGAAAGGCTTCGAGTTCTCGCATTAATCGCTCACCATTTTCAGGTGTCTTGTAGAGGGTGCCATTCTCGATGTGCCCGAGGCTTATCGTCTGGTACTTGTCACCGTTTCTAAAAAATCGAAACTCAAGGTAATCGGTAAGAAACAAATTAGCGTAGCCGGCGTAACGCTTCATTTGTTCTGATTTTTCCGTTTTATCGAGGCTGACAGTTATATCCTTCGCTTCTGCATACCCTTGAATAATTTTTTGGTTCGATTTTTTCAGAAAAACGAAGTCAGGAGCACCATGTTCGGAATGCTTCGGGTCGTTTACCGCGATAGTGTCATCAAAAACCGACATAAGCGCTTTTAAAGCCGGCCGGTAGGCGTGCTCGATAGCATGACCACTGTAAAATTGTTCAGTTACTTCATCAAGATAGCGCAGAATCGCAGCAGTACGGGTTGATTCGTTCATCAATTACCAGTGTAGCGTGGATTTCTGCTGGCTACAAGCGACGCCTATAGTTGAATCACTTCCCCGCCCACATTCTTTCTGAAGAACGTATCGTGCGAGATATACAAAATTGCGCCGGTGTAGTTTTTAAGCGCCTGCTCAAGCTCTTCGATACTTGGAAGGTCGAGGTGGTTAGTTGGTTCGTCGAGTACGAGAAGTGATGGACTGTCAGCCAGCATATCGATCAATTGAAGACGGGCTTTTTGACCACCGCTCAGCTGAGCAACCGGAATATTCGCATCACCCTGCGTGAACAAATAATCGGCCATCAGCTGGCGTACTTTGGTTTCACCTACTTTCAAGCCACGTGACAAATAAATGTGTTCGATGGCACTGGAAAGCGTTTTCGTAAGCCACATATCTGGTGTTTCTTGTTCATATACCCCGACACGAATTTTCTTGTCGATATCGATGACTCCGTCATACACCTTTGCCGAGAAATCGTTGCCATGGACGGTCGACAGGAGTGTTTTTACCATGGTCGATTTACCCGCACCGTTACGACCGCGAATTTCTAAGATTTCACCCTCGCGGATTTGAAACGAAATGCCCTCGAAGAGTGGTGTATCATACCCGAGAGAGAGATCGGAAACATTTACCAATAAGCGCCCAAAGCCCTCTTCGCCGGTTACGCCGCTCAAACGAATATTTTTCGCCTTGAATTTTTGGTATTGCTCACCTGTCTTCAAGCCCATATCGGCCACCGATTCGCTATCCACCCAAAAGGTTGGTTTTTCGGTTTTTTCAAGCCGGGCAAGTTCGTCGCGGGACGTTTGCTCGAGGCGTTTGAAGCGTTGAATAGTACTTGGATGGCGCGACTTTTCCTTGAAGCGTTGGTATTCGATGATTTTCGCCTTCAAGTTCACTATGCGACGTTGCGTTAGTTCGAACTCATTCATCTTGCTGCTCGTCGAGCCAGCATTCTGACGTAAATAATCGCTGTAGTTGCCTTTATAGCTGATGATCTTTTGGTCTTTCACCTCCAAAATACGATCCACTTTTTCCAAAACATCACGGTCGTGCGTAATGACCAACATTGCTTCTTTAGCCGAAACCATCCACTGGAGAAACTTGTCTTTCGCCACGTAGTCCATGTGGTTGGTAGGCTCATCGATCAACGCTAGTTGCGCTTTGGAAATCATCACCTTGGCCACTTCTACCAGGCGTTTCTGCCCACCGGATAGTTCGCCGAGCTTGCTGTTGATACGTGAACCAAGTTGGAATGAATCCATGGTCTTTTCGACTTCGTTCTCGATAGTGTAATACCCGAGGCTATCGAACCGTTCGAGCGCTTCGGAATATTCGTTGATGAGCTTCATGTCGTCACCCATGATCAAAGGATGGTTTTCGAGGATATGTTTTAACTTGCCGTAGTGCGGCAAATCTTGAAGGATATATTCCAATACCACCATATCTTCGAAGCCATGGTGTTCTTGGCGAGTAGCGATGATCGACACGCCCTTACCTAAGTTGAACTCACCTTGAAAATCTTTATCTTCACCGGTAACGATGCGAAATAACGTGGTCTTCCCTTCACCATTGCGGCCGACGATGCCCACTTTTTCGTCATCATCCACGAAAAACGAAGTGTCCTTAAAAAGGCGCTTATCGCCAAAGGATTTTTCTTCGATGGTTGCGGTGATTATCATACAGTGACTTATTATAACAGAGGTACGACAATACTCTCTTGCGATCTTCTTAAATGCTCTTCCGAAAAGAAAAGAACTTGAGAGGATTCCCCGCATCTGGCTGATGCGGGGATGCTCTTATTACCTACCAGCGAGGAGGACGACCCTTGAACCACGGCGGAACCGGGGTCGGGTCGATGGGACGGTACCGGCGAAGGCCGAACTCGTCAGTCGTACCCTGGAGAGGGTTGCTGCGATTACGGCTCTTCTTGAACTTCGCGATCTTCCTGTCGAGGTCTTCGCCCGGCGTACCGGCGGCGATGATCTTGCCGTCGAAGAACACTTCGACGTACAGCTCGATCTGGTGAGGGAACTTCGGGAAGTTGGACTTCTTGCCATACTCAGGCGCGTTGTGTTCGTACACACGCAGCGGAAGAATGACCGAAGCAACCGGAACCCGCTTTCCATCGCGCTCGAGGTAGTCGTAGGTCAGTTCGTAAGACGAACTTCCCTTCTGCTTCTCGAGGACGAGCTTCGCCGGAGCGATGTCGTCGAGTTCTTCCAACAGATCCGGAAGCACGTAGTCCTCGATGTCGAGCCGAATACCGTGCGACATGAAGTCCCTCATCGTCTTGTTCAGGATTCGACGCTCGTAGAAAGCGCGAAGCACCGACTCGTCGATGAGATCGATGAAGCCGCCCGTGCGGATGTGCCACTCCTTCACCTCGTCGATGACCGTCTGGTTGGCGGCGAGGTCGGGGTGATACAGCACGCCGTCGATGAGGTCATCGACGATGATGGTGACATCACCTTCATGAAGGCGCTTGAGCTCCTGGTCGACCCGGTCGAAGCACTTCTCCACATGGTTCGACGTGGGTGCTTTGTAACCGGAATTGAGGCGACTGAACTGCAGCCGCGCTTCGACGTGGAGCGCATCGAGGCGTGGCATCGGCCAGTCCAAGCGATTAACTTCCTGGACTTTCTGGCCAAGAGCATCCAGCCGAACGCGAAGCCTGGTGGCTTCGGCCTTTCGGTGCTCTTCCGCTTGCCAGCGAACGACGCTCGCTCGGAGGTCCCTCACGTCATACGTGAATCGTGAAACGAACGTTCTGATCACCTCTTTGCCGTCCTGAAGGACGCTGACGTTCGAGATGTACGGATACTCCTCGTGGCTGAGTTCGGGATACCAAGCAAGACGCATGGCATCGGCGATGTCGACCTCGAGAATCGGGCGAATTGAATACCACCCGGCTTTCTCGTACCTGACGCAGACAGACACGCCCTCTACCGAAATATATTCGGGTTCGGGCGCTACTACCTCTGCGGACAGATCCGTACCCCAATAGGGCGATGACGCTGTCGTCATGGATCACTTCCTTCTGATAGGGCTGGATTACACTTTTCAGGAGCCGGGGTAAGCCAGCTTGTAACCTGAATAAGCGTAATTATGAAAAGAGCTTGCGATTATTTTAGCATAAAAAGTATAAAAAGTCAATGAATGAAAGGGGTAAACCTTTATTGCTCGATGTCTTTGAGGCTGAGACTTAAACGGCCGCGTTCGTCGATACCGACAAGCTTCGCTTTCACGATTTGGCCTTCCGTGAGTACATCTTCTACTCGTTCGACCCGTTCGTTCGAAAGTTGGGAAATATGCACCATACCGTCTTGTCCAGGCATTATGTTCACGAATGCGCCGAAGTCTTTGATACTGACGACTTTACCAGTGTAAATTTTGCCAACTTCAGCTTCTTCGGTAAGGCCTTTGATCCACTCGATGGCTCGGGCGATACCCGCCGGGTCGGAACCGGCGACGGTAATAAGGCCGTCTTCCTTGATGTCAATTTCAGCACCAGTTTCACCGGTAATTTTGTTGATCACTTCCCCACCCTTACCAATAACCGCACCAATTTTTTCCGGGTTGATCTTAATCTTCTCGATTCGCGGCGCGTATGGGCTTAGTTCGGCACGTGGTTCGGAGAGTGTCGCCACCATGCTTTCCAAAATGTGTGCGCGACCCTTTTTACCAGCCAACAATGCTTCTTTCAAAATTTCTACAGGCAGTCCATGCACTTTCATATCCATTTGAAGCGCCGTCAGGCCCTTGGACGTACCGGCACACTTGAAATCCATGTCGCCAGCAAAGTCCTCGGCATCGGCAATGTCGCTCAGGATGTTCGGTGTTTCGCCGTCCATGATAAGACCCATGGCGATACCGCTCACCATTGCCGTCAAAGGCACACCAGCGTCCATCAGCGCCAAACAGCTCGAACAGGTCGCCGCCATCGAAGTCGAACCGTTCTGGCTCATGATTTCCGTGACGCTACGGATAGCGTATGGGAAATCTTCTTCTTTCGGCAGCACAGGAATAAGTGCCCGTTCAGCCAAATAACCGTGACCAATTTCACGACGACCCGGCGAACCGATTCGTTGCACCTCACCGACAGTGTAGCCTGGTGCGTTGTAATGGTGCATATAACGGCGTTCGCCGTCGTTCGTTTCCATAGTGTCGACAAGTTGCGCATAGCTCAAAGGAGCCAAGGTAACTACGTTTAAGGCTTGGGTCATACCACGGGTAAACAATGATGAACCATGGGTACGCGGCAACACCCCTACTTCGCTGGAAAGAGGGCGGATTTCGTCGAACGATCGTCCATCAGGACGAACTTTGTGTTCGACAATACCTTTACGCACATCTTTATGCACGGCGGCGGTGAACGCTTCATCGTATTTGTCGCGAGCGTACACGACAAATTCGCCGTCTTCATTTTCAGCTACTTTATTCGCCATCTCTTCATGGAATGCCCATCGAAGCTTATTGATCATTTCGTTACGTTCCGGGTAGGGCTTGCGAATTGCTTCACCAAGCTTGCCGTCTACCCACGCATTGGCAACTTCCTGTAGTGATTCGTCAGGAAGCACCAAGGTGTATTCTTGGGCAACTGGGGCAATTTTAGCGGCTAATTCCTGTTGGAGCTTGATTGCCGGTTGGTAATGCTCGAACGCCCAGGCGAGCGCATCGGCCACGACTTCTTCAGGCACTTCGTTTGCACCCGCCTCAACCATCGTAATACCGCTTTCAATACCAGCGACTACTAAGTCGAGGTCGCTGTTTTCACGTTCTTCGGGGGTTAAGAATGCCTTGAACTCACCATTTACTCGACCGATACGCAACCCGGCGACAGGTCCGTCAAACGGCGTTCCAGTTAGCATAAGGGCGCTTGACGCTGCAATCATACCGATAATGTCAGGCCGGAAGTCCGGGTCGAGGCTCAAGACGCTGGCGACCACTTGTACTTCTTGGCGGTACCCTTTGGGAAATAACGGACGGATTGGACGGTCGATAAGGCGCCCGATAAGAATCGCCTCGTCGCTTGGGCGGCCTTCACGCTTAATGAAACGGCTCCCACTAATTTTTCCGGCTGCATAAAATTTTTCTTCATAGTCGATTGAAAGCGGAAAATAATCCAGCACTACCGGGCGGGTACCTACCTGGGCCGAGCCAAGCACGACGGTGTCACCGTAGGTAACCAAGACCGAACCGGTGGTACGAAACCCGACACGGTTCACTTCCAACGTTAATGGACGACCTTCGAACTCGGTCGTTACTTTGATAATATCCTTGCCATAAGGGTTGATTGTTGGCATGAGGACCTCCTTCTTTAATTGACCCACTCTTCTTTAACGAGTAAGTAACGGGTACAGAAATTCGATGAGTCGAACCACTCTATCCAGCACTTAATCGCGTGGGCTGTCTCCATTATAGCAGATTGACAATTATGCTTATACATAGTAAAATATGTATATTCTTTGTCTTTGACGGAAAGTTGGATGGAAGATGGACCTTAATGCGCTTAGTTTAGTGGTTTTAATGATAATGCTCGTATGCATGGCAATAAATCTTATGTTTCTAATACGTAGAGATCGTGCGGTGCTCGGAAGTCACCAGCGTTACGTAGCGACCACATGGATAATTGCGACCGATATCATGGTCATCCTTTCCTTGCTAGCGAGCAGCGTGATTTATTTCATGCAAGAAAATTTGCTCGGTGCAGGATGGGACCTGGTCATCGTATGGATATGGGTGTGGAGCTTGAAAAGGTTCTTTGATGACGACAACTGGTTCAACGACCAGTGGAAGCGCCTCAAGCGTGGTATCAAGAAGCTGCGCGAGCGCATCGCCAGAGCCACACCCTCTCCCCTGCCCTCACCGACATGAATACCCCGCGCCATCGGTTGAGCCTCGCTCCCGGAAGGTGCGGGGTTTAACTTTTCAATAAAAAACGAGCCGCTGTAACACGGCTCGTTTTGATTAATAAAAGGTTACAAACGATTTTTTATACGGACTGGGATATGGTAATCACTATCACCGGTATCATCGTCTTCATAGTCGACGTCGAGAGTGACACGTCGGGCCATCTCGCGGCCAATCTCGTGCTTAGACTTCACACCGAGTTCGGCTTCGGTTGGGAAGAAATCCTGGTAATGCGTGTATTCATCATCAGAAACTTCCGCGGTCGTAGCACCAGTACTGTATTCTTTAAGCATGTCATCAGCTTCAGCTTCAAGTTCGGCTGGGCTCATGGATGCATAGTCAATATCTAGTTCGCTTAAATCACTTTTGAGTAGCTGTTTTGAGTGGCTTTCGATTCCACGACGATCATATTTAATTTCTGAAGGGTATTCGTATTCATGCCCTTTTCTCTGGGCGGCATCGCCATGGTCTTGTTTACGACCATCATATTCTTTTGACTTCTGTGGTGAAAAAGTTTCGATTGTGCTCATGCTTTGTATTATACATAAAATTGCTAATTTGTCAATATTATAGTGCTTATTAACAGGGGTAGTTTACACTAGATACTTTTCGAAAGAGCTCGTCATATCGGAAAAAACTTGGTACACTATTTCTACTATGACCTTGCGAGGTCCGCTATGCGTCAACGTTCGGACGAGCCGAACCACTAACGCTCACCTATAACGAGTCAATAATAAAAGACAAAGGAGAGCACACGATGACAACGCGTCGAGTAAACGTGAGAGGTATTATTTACAATGAAGGCAAGCTACTTGCCACTAAATTCCGTCTAAGCGACGGAGGCGAAAGTAACTTTTGGGGAACATTCGGTGGCGGCTTAGATATTGGCGAATCATTTGCCCAAGGCTTGCACAGGGAGATGATCGAGGAAACCGGTATAGCACCGGAAATTGGGAATTTATTATTTGTTCAGCAATTCAACGACGGAAAAAAGGAGCAGCTTGAGCTTTTCTTCCATATTAAAAATACCCATGATTACGAAACGATCAAACTCGAAGAAACGAGCCATGGACTTACCGAGTTGGTTCGCCATGAATTTATCAACCCTAAAGAAAACTTCATCCTCCCGGCCTTTTTGAGCGAAGTTGATATACAAGCTCATATTGATGGCACTTTGCCAGTGTTTATTCACAACGAATTAAGCTAGGTGCTTATTATGACTTTCTCAACTGACTTTTGAACATTCGGTAATAGCGACCTTTTTTAGCCACGAGTTCGTCATGGGTTCCTTGCTCGACGATATTCCCCTCTTCAAACATATAAATGATGTCGGCTTTTTCGATGGTCGTAAGGCGGTGGCTAATAGTCACGATGGTTTTGTCATCTTTTTTAAGGAGACGCTCGAAAATACGCGACTCGGCGAGGGCGTCGATGGCACTGGTAGGTTCATCTAAGATAATAATCGGGCTGTCACGGTAAAAATTACGCGCCAAGGCAAGGCGTTGCCATTGACCACCGGATAAATCGACACCGGCAGTGCCGTCGTCATGTTCGATCCATTGGATCAAGTAATTATCCACGCCTTTAGGGAGCTTTTCTAAGAACGTCCGCGCCTCGGCGGCATCCAGCGCAGCTTGAAACCGCTCGTTACTCACCGGGTGCATCACGTCACCGAGAAGAATGTTATCACGAGCAGTCGCGAACGAATATTTGTTTGAGTTTTGTTCGAGCACGCCTAAATAGCGATGCCACGCCTCAGAAGAAACATCAGCCAGATCGGTATCATCGACGTACACCGTGCCGCTGGTAGGCCTATATAACCCAAGAAGTAATTTTACGAACGTCGACTTTCCGGCGCCGTTCTCGCCGACGATCGCCACACGTTGCCCTTGTTTGATCGTAAGGGAAATAGCGTTCAGTACGGTTTGTTCGTTGCCTGGATAGTGAAAGGAGACATTTTCGAACCTAATTGTTTCCGGGACCTTCAGAAGCCGCTTCGACGCCTGCTTTGCGGTCGGAAGCTCCATAAATTCGTTGTAATCGAACAAATTGGCGATATCTTCATCGATACTACTCAGCTGCGATACGAAGCCGCTTGAGCCACTTAAAGCTCGTGAGACAATTTGTTGGACATATAGCAGCTGACCAACAGGCTGAAGATGGGCGATAATCTGAAGCGTTACATAAATCAGCGCCACTACTTCGGCAGCTGCTTCCAGAACATCAGCGGCGAGTTGTTTGCCGATATAGGTTCGTTCAAATTCTATGCGTACCTTTTCGTCTTTGTCGCGTAATTTCATACGCAAATCAAGTAAGTGACGGACCATTCCGTAAAGGCGAAGTTCGGCTATCGCTGAAACTTGGAACATGTTCCACTCGATCATATCTTTGGCGCGGCGGGTTTCGACGTTGTTATTCCAATGGTTCACCTGTGCCCTCGAAAGTTTGAATTGGATAATGACCCCGGGAATAACGGCAGCGAGCAAAATAAGCCCTAGCCACCAACTGACCAATAACAACGCGACCAAGCCGGCAATCAACGAAACGAACGAAGTAACGATTGAGGCCAGCTTATCGAAGACATATCCGAAAAACTGTGCGAATTGCTTTGACTTGTCGAATAAGTCAGCAGTCTTCTTATCGTCGTAGCGCCAGAAATCGAGAGCTAAGAATTGTTCGTACAGCTGGTCGCTAATAGCGGCATCGATTTTATAGCGAACAAATTGATTGATATATTGCTCCAAGCTACTCCAAGCCGTCAACGCGACGCCAAGCACAGAGGTAACGATGATGTACGTTATCGCCTGACTACCGGCCGCTTCATCCCCGGCATAGGCTTTTGCGAGCTCAGTTGTCGTCAGGGCGGCAAAGTACGTGGTGACGATCGGTAGAATAGATGTTATCAAGGTCCCGGCTAGTTTCACGAAGACCGCCAAAGGAGACGCTTTGTACGTAATGGCAGCTACCCGAGCAATACCAGCCGCTTTCTGGCGAGTATTTAATTTTCTTTCAGGTGTTCCTGGTTTACGTCGTGGCATCGAGTTTCATTATACTGCTTACTAAAAAAGAACCCCGCTATTTGCGGAGTCCTAGTTTTGCTACGACAGCTTTGTATGCTTCGAAGTCTTTTGCCTCAAGATATTTCAGAAGGCGTTTGCGGCGTCCTACCATCTGCACAAGACCCCGGCGAGCCATATGGTCGTGTTTGTTGACCTTTAGGTGCTCGGTAATCTCTTTGATGCGCACCGTAAGAACAGATGCTTGAGCTTGTGGGCTCCCAACATCGGTTTTGTGCGTTTGCGTCAGGGCGAATGCCTGTGCTTTGTTTTCTGCAGTTATCATCGAGGGTGTATTGTATCAGAGTTTTACACAGGTTTCAAGGGGGTACGGTGTAATATGGGAAATTATGCTTAAGCATTGACTTTTAATCTGTTACGTGGTATAATTCAAGACGATATGGAACGTTTAGTGTCCACTTTGCACCGAAGTTTCTCCGTGCGAAGTATCTTTATGTTTATAGCAGTCGTGTTTATCACGACTCTTTTATGGGTAACGTTCGGTAACAGCCAAACAGCCCACGCAGCCGATGCGAACTGGAGTGGTGACTCACTCATCTACGACGGCCACGGCTTCACGAAAACCACTGACTACGATGATACGACCGATACCATCCCTTCTGGCGCTACCGTCTACCAAACACCACCGCAGGTCGTGGCCGGGTCTGATACGAAGAAAGTATTTATTATTTACTTTAGTTCCGGCGTCGACCCACCAAAAGCTACTGAGGCTAAGTATGTTGAGTTTACCTCTTCAAGCAACGGCCTTACGAACGCGCAGAACAAACGCGACATTACGCTTACCGTCAAGGGAGAAGAAGATGAAATGTCTTCATGTTCCGTGGGTGGTATCGGTTGGATTATTTGTCCGGTCAGCGTGTATATCGCCGAAGGTATGGACTGGGCGTTCGCGCAGCTTTCCAACTTGATCGCGGTACAACCAAGTGTATTAGGCGATTCCGATAATGGAATGTACGTGGCATGGAATGTGATGAGGAATATTGCCAACGTGGCCTTCGTCATTGCTTTTCTGATTATCATTTACTCTCAGTTGACCGGATACGGTGTATCGAATTATGGCCTCAAGAAGCTGATTCCACGGCTTATCATTGCCGCTATTTTGGTAAACGTATCGTTCATCGTTTCGGCAATCGCCATCGATATATCAAATATCCTTGGGTATTCAATTCAAAATGTCTTCAATGCGATCCGCGAAGACGTATTCCATATAACGAACGATAATTTCGCCGGTGTTAACGATAGCCCTTGGACGACGATTACCGCCGTCGTACTTGCCAATGGTGGTGTAATTGGCGGCGTGTACTTTGCCGCGACCGGCGGTCTGCACATGCTCGTTCCCCTGTTGCTCGGCCTGATCCTTACCCTTATTTTCGTGATCATCGTACTGGCTGCTCGCCAAGCGATCATCATCATCTTGGTGATCATCGCCCCACTCGCTTTCGTCGCCAACCTACTTCCAAACACCGAGAAGTGGTTCGAGAAATGGAAAGACCTATTTATGACCATGTTGATTTTCTTCCCGGCCTTCTCATTGGTATTCGGTGGTTCTCAATTAGCCGGGCAACTAGTGATTCAGAATGCCGGTGACAATATCGTCATGGTTATTTTCGGAATGGCCGTACAAATCGCACCATTAGTCATTACTCCCCTTCTCCTTAAGTTCAGCGGAAACCTGTTGGGTCGTATCGCCCAAATTGCCAACAACCCAAGCAAGGGTATCTTGGACCGCAGCAAAAACTGGGCGAACGACCGCGCAGCACTAGCGAAGCAACGAAACATCTCTCAAGGTGCACGTTGGTACAACCCTGCGAGTTACGGTTCAGGCATGGTGAGATCGATGGACTTCAGGAAGCGCCGCTTGCAAGACCGTACTAATACGTACAAGCAAGAGGGCGATAACCTTTACCACGCATCCAAAGAATACGGCAAGCTTCACGAACGTATGTCAGGTGCTGAAACAGATAGAGACACTATCCAAAACCGCAATGCATCACACATCGAAGGACTTAAGGTTACCCCTGGTTCGTCGCTCTACGGTCGTGCCCAGAGTTTAGAAGCGAGCAAAGATTCCTTGCAAGCCGCCCAAAACACAACGAACCAACACTTCAATGAACGCCGTATGGTAAGCGGTACGGCGCTTAACTCTTCGATGGTAGGGCTTGAAGCGAGCAAGGCGACGCTTGAAACCAGCGAAAACACGAAAGCTGCTTACCTTAACCGCCAACGCATGGTAGCCGGTTCCGCGTTAAATAGGACCGTCGAACCACTTGAGGCAAGTAAATTGCAGGCTGAGAACGTACAAAGCCAGTACGCGACTATGGTCGAAAGCATGAAGCTCAAGCCAAGCTCATCACTGTACAATGTCGCCCAAGATAACGTGGCAAGCAAAGAAGTGCTCGAAGCCGTACAAGGCAAGGTACAAGCGCACTTTGATGACCGACGCCGCGTAGCGGGTACTGGTTTGAACTTTAGTACTCAATTACTTGAAGAGAGTAAATCCGTTTCTGAACGTGCCAAAGCAGAACTTGCTACCTTCATTACTGACCAGCGTGTAAATGTTGGCGGTAGCCTGCGCCGAGTGACGCTTGACGCCGAAAACGCCAAGCAAGTTCAACAGATTTCCGAAACGCAACTGACGCGCATGGTTGAAGAATTTAAGTCTGGAAAAGTCAATCCTCTTAACCTGACTCTAGCCGAGTTAGACATCATGGAGGAAATGAGCACGAACGCGATTACCGCCAATGCCGAAAAGCAAGCTATTACATCTGCACAATACGAGACACAGCGTAGAATCGCCGATGTGATGACGGGGTCTGGGCCTCTTACGGATGCCATGTTGAATATTGCGCAAGGCGTAGGTGGTGATACTGCCCGCGTTCGGGCACAAGCTCAAGCCGTAAACGCCGCTCGTAACCTTGATAGCGACGCCCTGAAGACGAATGTGGAACTACTCAAGAATGATGCGGAGGTTGCCGGTACCAACCTTAAGCACTACTCTAACGCATTAGTCGTAGAGTGGGAAAAAGGATTTGATAATCATGATGGCAAGACCATTACTCCAGAACGACTAAAGGCCGCATTGCAGGCACAAGCTGAACAAAAGAACGTTCCGCTCCTTGAGCGAGTTAAGGGAAGCGAACGTTTCGACCAAGCTATGGTTCGTGAAATATTCGCACTGAACGGTCCGGCGCTTATGGCTGCCGGTGCATACGGATTGGTAGATGACCCAACGCTTAATATCGATAACTTCGCTACCAAAGAAGAATTTGACCAAGCACTTAACGTCCAACGTATCTCTAACTTGGCAAACGCAAACTCATCTGGACTATCAAGCTTGAAGTTCGGATGGGTAGCCAATAGCTTAGCTGAACCGGAAAATCTCAAAAACAATATCGAGTCGGTACTTCGTGTGATACAAAAAGGTAATAGTCCTGACGCTACCGGAGACGACAAGAAAGCTGCCACAGCCGCAGAGGCTAGTCTGAGCGCCGCATTCAAAACCGTTCGAGGAGCATTACTTAACGATGATACGCTGGCTGACATGAGAGACCGTGAACAATTCCTACGCACTATCGAGGCGGAATTAGCGCGAATATATGGCGTAAACCCTCTTCCGGCTGAATCGCCTGAGCTTAAAGTCAACGCCGATGATTACGCAACCATGGACCTTCCAAAGCAAAGTGATGTTTCTCCCGACTTAGGCGAAACGGTTGACGGTGGCGACGACCATGTGCCGCCTCCTACGCCTGAACAGCCGTAGCGTTCGCGACATCCCACTCACCTACTTTCGTTCTTCGCAACTGCGAGCAATAGGCGCCAGTCCCAAGCACATTTCCTAGATCTTCTGCCAATGTGCGTATGTACGTTCCACTGCTTACATGAACGCGGATACGGACTTCCGGGTACGTATACGCGAGGAGCTCCAAGCTGAATATTGTTACTTGCCGTAAAGGCATTTCCACAACCTCACCCTTGCGTGCTAAATCGTAAGCGCGGCGGCCGTTGATCTTGATCGCACTATAGATGGGTGGCCGTTGGGTAATTTCACCCGTAAACTGTTTTAGAGCCGCTTCAAGCGCTTCTTGTGTGGGTTGTTCGATGGAAACCGGGGTAAGATCACCTTCCGGGTCTCCGGTCGAGCTGGTCACCCCAAGAGTGAACGTTGCCTCGTACTCTTTGTCGAGCTTAGAATAATTTCCAGCGTTACGGCACTCTTTTCCCGTGACGATTATCATAAGGCCGGTAGCGAATGGGTCAAGCGTGCCGGTATGCCCTACTTTGGCCTTTTTCCCGATCTGCTGGGAAAGCTGGCGACGGATGCGCGCGACGACACCAAAACTGGTAATACCAGCCGGCTTATCAACGAGCACCATTCCGTCTTCAATCATGAAGGCTATTATACCCTATGATTATCCGGGGATTTTGAATTGACCAGGATCGTTTGACGGTGGTTGAGGTGGAGGTGTCACTGGTGAGTAGGCGGAAGTTGGTTCCGGAGCTAATATATCACCGAGAATTTCAGGCTGTGGAGCTGGTTGCTGAAGCGGTTGCGGCGTAAAAACCTGCGGTGCTGCTGGTGCCGGAAATATCGGTGGTGGCGCCAAAGGGTTTTGTGAAAAATCCGGCAACGGCGGAGGAAGCGGCAAACCGAGATCAACCGGTGCTACGGGAGCAGGCGGAACTGCGGGTACTTCAGGGGCTAAGGGTGCATCTGAAGTTCGCGAAGTTTCGAGTGTGTCTTGAAGCGGTGCCACTACCTTTTCGCCATTGATACCGAATGTCGGTGCCGACGTAGACGCAGAGGTACCTTTATTATCTTCGAGAGCATACGCCGAGTGTACTTCTTCTTCGACTTCGTTGATTCCTACCGAGCCAGGAGCGACCGATGGAGTACCCGGAAACCCTATTGGGGTCGTACCGATCGGGTTACTAGTTTGCTTTGTTTGGTCACCGATAAATGCATGTGAAAGGATAGTTTTGTTTTGGTCGCTGAGTGCTTCGCGGCGAGCATCTTCGGCGGCTTGTTCACTCGTCGCATTCAATGTTCCTCCAAGCGAAGGTTCAGTTTCTTCATCAAGGGTATACGAACTCGTTACTTCTTCCGATTTTTCTACCTCTGGGCCTTCAGTGCCTTTTTCAACGGGCTCTTCTTGCGTTTCGGTTGGTTCCTCGGGTTTTTGTTCTTCGTTTAATTCTGCCGAAGAATCTGAGCCATCTTCAGAAGTTGGCTCTGGTTCAGCAGTTTCTTCCTCGGTTTCAGCTACCTGTTCGGATGCTTCTTGGGCTTGAGGTGTTTCGGTTTCGTTTGGTTCCTCGTCTTCGCGAACTCGTTCATCAAGTTCGGCTAATGTTTCGTCATCGTGCTCAATTTTAATTTCATCTTTTCGGACGTCGATGTTACCCGAGGTGCCATCATCGGCAACTTCTTCGGTTTCTTCTGGAGTATCTGATGGAGTTTCAGCCGCTTCTTCAACCTGAGAACTTGCCTGGAGCTCGGTAGCGATAAGTTGCTGGTCTGCGCCAGCTGACATAAGCTGAGCCGCCACGGTCATCACCTTGGAAGTGGTGTGCTGGTTACTAAATCGGTCAGTTTCCGCTACGATTCCGGTGAGTAAAGCAGTCGCGATCTGAGCATCGGTTAATGGCTTCTTTTTATCTTCTTTCAGTGCTTCCGCAAGGCCGGCAATCATTTCACTCACACTGCTTGCACCGGCGTCATGCCAGTCGATACCGCCAAGATCACTAGTTTGGTCACCCGCCGAAACGGTAATGACGGTTGCATCATGAAGAATTTGCCCATGGTCTTCAAGGGCCTTATCGAGGTGTTCTTGGTTGTCTACGCCGAGCGCAATAACAAGTTCAACGTTGTAGTCGCCTTGGCTGAAATCAAGGTCTTCCTGAGAGATCGTCGTTTTGTACGGGGTAATAAAGATTTTAACCGAGTCCCCTTCCACTTTATAACGAAGGTGGTCAGCTTTTTCTTTGTTGAGAGCAATGATAAAGTCACGAAGACTGTCGGTCGTTTCGTCGAAGGTTTTTTCAGGCTCCAAGAACGCGATCGCCGGTGGCACTTCACCGCTAAAGATAGCTGTCGCGTATTTTTCCTGCTTATCGAAAAGAAGTGTCAACCCTAAAGCTGCCGATAGCGCATCGACAGACGGGCTGTTTGAGACCGTTACTAATATCTTAGAAGCTTCTTTTATCTTCTCGACAACTTGCTGCTTTGCTTTTATGTCATCCATGGTTTTTTGTTTTAGTCCGTTATTATGTAGACGCTTTTGCTTCACTATAGCATAAGGGTTTTTAAAGCGTCAACAAAAGTAACCCTTAACCTTTACTTTTTATGCGTTTTACTCTATAATCACCCTTTGAATAGACAAGTCATTTGTTGAAGAATTAATAAAAGAAGTGAAGGAAATTCATGCCAATTATCAAATCCGCTATTAAGCGAGCAAAACAAACTATCAAGCGACGTGAACGTAACATCGTTACGAAGCGTACTTTCCGCGATGCCGTGAAAGCATTTCACGCTGATCCATCAGCGGCTACCCTTTCAGCCGCTCAAAGCGCTATCGACACTGCGGTAAAGAAGAACGTTTTAGAAAAGAACACCGCTTCTCGCCGTAAGGCACAACTTTCAAAAGTTGCCAAAGATGCTGGCGTAAAGCTTGCTGGTACTAAGAAAGCAGCCGCAAAACCTGCTGCTGCCAAACCAGCTACAAAAGCTCCAGCTGCCAAGGCTGCACCAAAAGCGGCTGCAAAGAAGCCTGCCGCGAAAAAACCTGCTGCCAAGAAATAGTTTATTTATTGCTTACAAAAACTCCTCCAAGCCTGGAGGAGTTTTTGATTACGCGAGGTCGAACATGAGGCGTTCGATAAGCAGCCACGGGTCGGCTTTCGATAGTTTCATATCCGCATCGGTTTGAGCGAATTTTTTCATGATACGATGGACCGCTGGCTTGCCCAGCCGTTTGGCATGCCGCGTTAGTTTCGAAGCCACGAATGGATGGATGGCAAAATCTTTGCTCGGGTTGTTCGTATCATCGGCGTAGGTAACGGCGGCCAATGAAAAAGCTTGGGAAGAAACAAGAGCGAAAAATGCGTATGGGTCTTCTTGCAATTCAAGCGTACGCAAGGTATCACGAAGCGCTGCCCTCTCCCCTTTCAGGGCCGTTTCGAACAGTTCGAAAATGTTTTCCGTATCGTGAGCGACAATTGTTCGATCGATAGCTTCAGGAGTAATGCCATCAAGGAGCGATACCGTCTCCAAGGCATTCGCTAATACCCATTGGTCCACCCCGACCCGTGCCACGATATGGTGCACTATTTTTTTATCAAGCGATACACCACGTGCTTTAGCCCGTGCTTCAAGCCACTGCTCGGCTTTATGCTGGTCTCGATCGGTCCAAGCCGGGAATTCTTTTACCTCGGCAACTTCTTTTAGGGCTTTATACGAAGTGGTACGCTTGTCTGGCTTTTCGTCGATAAGCACCAGCTGGACGTCATCCGATACGCGAGGGAGCCATTCGGGAAGCTTTTGCCATAATGAGCTATTCGATGACAGGCCGGAAATAATAACCAAACGTTTTTCAGCAAATAAAGTTCCGCCCATGAGTAAGTCAGGAAGTTGGCGGAGTTCCAAGTTGGCACCGTCAATACGTTCGGCACTCCCGTCAAAGCGCTTTACGATGGCTTGCAAAGCTTCGCGCAGCTCAAAACTATTGTCTCCCGTTAACAGCGTAATCATACTCTTTAGTATAGCTTACAATACCTGACACACGGGGCAGATATGCGTACCACGACCAGCCACACGCATTTTTTCAATTGTCGTGCCGCAGCGTGGACAGGCTAAGCCTTCACGCCGGAACACACGGGCAAAGTCCATATAGCTTCCCTTTTTACCTTCGGCATTTACATAGGTATGATTCGAAGAACCACCCTTTTCAACTGCCAAGTTCATTACCGCGCGCATTTCAGAATACAGCAGAGTCATTTCCTGCTCGCTTAACGAATTTACCAATCGTTGCGGATGAATTTTAGCCCCCCATAACGATTCGTCGGCATAGATATTACCGATGCCCGCTATCACCGACTGGTCCAACAGGGCGGCTTTGATATTCGTTTTGGGACGGCGCGCCAACCGCTGTATAAAATGTTCGGCCGTAAAATCCGCGCTCAGTGGTTCAGGGCCCACCTTTTGCATGAAACTGATGTTCGGAATTTCGATGGTGGGCATAAGACGCATCCACCCAAACTTACGCTGATCATTGAAGAAAAGTGTCGTACCGTCCTGGAAGCGTAATTCGACGCGGGTTGATTTATCCGGAAGCTCGTTAACCAGGCTGTCATTTGGATGACCCGCCCCAAAGCGAGTTTCACCAACGAATACTAATTGGCCGGTCATTTTCAAATGAATTAACAATGAATACCCCGTCGAAAGGTCGATCATCAATACCTTGGCACGCCGCCTAATATCTACTACTGATGCACCAACCAAAAACTCAGCGACATCCTGGGCGGCATTCGGGAATGATTTTTCCGTATCGTGATGCTCACCGCTCACTACTTTGCCGATAATTAATTGCGACAGTCCACGGCGGACTGTTTCGACTTCAGGCAATTCAGGCATGGAATACCCCTATAATGACACACCACGTATAAGTGGCTGACCGTCAGGAATTTGAGCAATGAATAAGTTGCTCAGTTGCGTGGAGTTTGCGCGCAACGTACCTTGTGAGCCGCTACAAGTAGAGGTCCACAATGTTTCAACTGGTGATTCGTTGCTTAGGATAGTGAATTCAGTTAAGCGGCCAGTCGCACATACGCCACGAACATCACTTGGACCTTCGGCCGGCTGGTTACCTGCGCTCATTTTCGCTAAGTTCAGAGCATTCACAAACTGTTCGTAGGCAGCGGTGTTATTACCAAGATTCTGTTGCTCAACAACCGTGCCGAGGTACCCGTTGTACGTCGTGAGCTGACGGCTAGTGGGAGAGACGGTAATTTTGTACGAATGAAAATCTTCTTCAGCCACGATAGGGCCACGAACCGACATGCTGACACTGCTTGAAGAAGAAGTATTGAGCAGTGATTGCTCGGTGGTATCAGTTACTGCCGGAGAAGACGATGAGCCTGAGAAAAAGATAGCTCGAGCCGCCGAAATAAGCGCTACGATTGCGATGATAACAATAACAACCACCAAAATGGTCGGAACGAGACGTGAAGATCGATAATTAGCCATGAACCTACCTTAGTCCGTTTTTTCACCTCTGTCAATGAGGGCGTTCAAATCTGTTATGCACTGTTGCAAGCTAAAGTATTGGATCGCATGAATACCAACTGCTTCAGCGCCTTGGCAATACTCCAAAATATCGTCGATCATGACACATTCTTCAGGTTCCACGCCAAGCCGATGGAGAGCGATCTGAAAAATTTCCGGCTCGGGCTTGATGAAGCCTTCGTCACCCGAGGCCACTACGACATCGAAAAGCTCATCGAGTTGACCTGGTTCAAAACGCATATTCAGGCGGTCGCGGCTACTAATGTTACTCAACATAGCTAACTTAAACTGGGGTCGAAGTGTCTTTACGTACGCGACAAGCTCTTCATCTCGTATTTCACCTTGATCTTGTTCAGCTAGAAACTGCTCGGTGGTAATACCAATTAATTCAGCCATTTGGTCGGCCGTTTCTTGACGGCTTAGATAGCCGCGATCGGAAGCTCGGTTAATTTCGTGTAACCGCTTCCCTTTCTCAGGATCTGATTGATCGAGTGCTTGAGCACGAAGTTTGTACGGGTTGCCAATAAACACCCCGAAACAATCAAAAATTATAGCCTTAATCATTACTACCGCCTTTTCGTGCCATTATAAATCACCCCAGCTCGTGCCAACATGTACATCTACTTTCAATGCTATTTTCAATTCAGGCGCGACACCTTCCATGATAGTCTTCAGCAACTCAGATACTTTCTCGGTATTTTCCTTCGGGCATTCTACTAAAATACTATCGTGGATTTGCAGGATTTGCGTACCAAGGTCGCCAATTTCTTTATCTACTTGAAGCATCGCCCGTTTCATAAGGTCGGCTTCGGTACCTTGAATAGGCATGTTAGCTGCGGCTCGCTCAGCACCCGCCCGAACCATGAAGTTAGAACTCGTAATATCAGGTGTAGGACGCCGACGGCCATAGTACGTCTCTACATAGCCTTCGGTGCGCGCTTTGGTAAGCGTGTCGTCGATAAACTTGCGAATTGGTTTACGCAGATCGAAGTATTGGTCGATGAATTCCTTAGCTTGCGGGAATGACATACCCGTTGCCGCCGATAAACCGTGCGGGCTCATGCCATAAAGTACACCGAAGTTGATTACCTTGGCGGCTCGGCGTTGATCTTTGGTCACATCGTCCATAGGAATACCGTATACTTCGCTGGCCGTTTTCGTGTGAATATCAACGTCACCGTTGAAGTCGTTGATGAGCGGCTCATCGTTGGCGATAATCGCTGCTAAACGGAGCTCGAATTGCGAGTAATCGGCACTGACCAGTACATTATCCCCTTCCGCCACGAAGGCCTCGCGAATTTGACGACCCTTTTCGGTCCGGATAGGAATATTTTGTAAGTTAGGGTCAGTACTGCTCAAGCGACCGGTTGCCGCCACATCTTGATTGAAAGTGGTATGGATACGGTTTGATTCGTCGGCTAACTTAGGGAGCGTATCAACGTAAGTATTTTTTAGCTTGGCAAGTTCTCGAGTTTGTTCGATCAGCTCGACGATCGGATGTTGGCCACGAAGTTTGTCGAGTTCTTTCTGACCGGTACTATAGCCGGTTTTACCTTTTTTGATACCTTGGGTCGGTAACTGCAGTTTAGTAAACAGCACTTCAGAAAGTTGTGAGGGGCTGCCGATGTTAAATTCGTACCCCACCATTGCATACATTTCTTGTTCGAGCTTGGCGTGTTCTTCGCCGAGTTTCTCACTGAGCTTCGCAAAGTGTTCAGGATTAATTTTGACCCCTGTTTTTTCAATTTGAAACAGTGTATATGTAAGCGGAAAATCGTACTGGTAAGCAATATCGGCCAAGCGTGGTTCTGCTTCAAAAGATTTCTTTTGTGCTTCATACACCACGGCGAGCCCGGCTAAAATGGTCAGCGGGTCTTCTGACGTATCACCTATCAACGCTGCGATCGACCTGTCACGAGCCAACGGGTCGAGCAAAAAGGCACCTTGACGGATATCGTGCACATCATCAAAACGGGCAGCTGAACCGAGTGCGTCGAGGGAATGATACAAAGACTTTACGTCATAACTGACGGTTCGAGCCATTACTAAGGCGTGCCAAAAATTTCGATCAACTTGCTTAATGGCTTTTTTCGAAGCGGTCTTACCGTCGGTAGATATCCATACGTCGTCACCAAATACTTCGACGAATACCGGGCCGTCAATAATTAACGGTGATGGCCAGTCGACTTCTTTTAGAGGTTCGATGCTTGATTCTTCAAGGTCTTCGACCATCTCTTCGACATCCACGACTTCTTCACCTATTTTCATGTGTTTCGGGAGTCGGTTTATGAGCGAGTTAAATTCATATTTATGGAGCACATCGAGAATTTTATCAACCCGGGTACGTTCGATACTGGTCGCCTCCCAGTCAATTTCGATAGGAGCATCGGTAAAAATACCGGCTAACTCTTTGCTCATATAGGCCGAATCTTTTCCTTCGGCGAGGTACTTTTGCTGCGCGCCTTTTACTTCGTCCACATGCGCGTATATGCCGTCTAGGTCGTCGTAGGTAGTGAGTAGCGTTTGAGCCGCTTTCGGGCCTATACGCGGAACGCCCGGGATATTATCGCTACTATCCCCTACCAGCGCTTTGTAATCAACGAATTGGCTCACTTTAACGCCGTATTTTTCCTCAAACGCAGCATCGTCATACCGAACTAAATCGGTGCTGCCCGTCCGGGTAATGTAGACGCCGGTATTCTCATCGATCAGTTGAAGTAAGTCATAGTCCCCGGTAATCAAACATGCCTCTACACCTTTTTCTTTGGCTTGAACCGCAAAGGTTCCCATGATATCGTCGGCCTCGTACTGATCAAGTTCGTAAAGTGGCCAATTAAAGGCTTCGAGTACTTCGCGAAGAATGGGGAGTTGCGCGTAAAAATCATCGGACGGCTTGGTACGGCCGGCTTTATAGTCTGGGAAAATTTCGAGACGCTTCGCAGCACTCGTTCCTTTTATATCCCACGCAACCGCCACGTAATCGGGCTCGAGTTTTTTAATGAGCTCAATGGCAATCGAAGCAAACCCAAATACTCCGCCCGTCGGAGTGCCGTCAGGTAAAGAGAGCCCTGGCATCGCATAATAGCCACGGTAAAATACGGACTTTCCATCAATAACTGCCAGCCGTTTCATTCCTTTAGTATACACTGGCGTGAGAAGTTATTTTAATTAACGGAGCCTTTTGTTCCTTTGGTCGGCCGCCCTAAACGCTTCATCCACTTTTTCACGTGAGGCTTTCATTAACTTTTCACGCTCCAAAGGTGACATTCCCCCAAATACGCCTGCTTTTATGTTTGCATCGAGCGCGAATTGCAAACACTGCCTGCCGACAGTACACTGCGCACATATTTTTCTGGCTTCACGAATGCCATTTCCCCCTTTTTCTACGAAAAATACTTCTGGGTCGACTTTCGCGCACAAGGCATCAGCCTCCCACGAGACCTTATCCCGGCGATTCGCCGGATACATAGAAGAAAACTCCGAACTTATTTGCATAACGAACTATCCTTAGTTTCCAACATAATAGACTACCGTTCATAGAGCGGCAAGCACAAACGTGAAATCTGTTACAATACCCGTATGACTCATCACGAAAACTTGAAAATCGTCGCCTTCGTCGGCTTGGCCGGCTCAGGAAAATCTACCGCCGTTGAATACTTTACTGAAAAGGGTTACCCAAAAGTATATTTTGGCGGCGTCATATTAAATGCCATGGAAGAAGCTGGTATTGAACGAACCGCCCAAAACGAATCGAAGTTCAGAGAAGAAATTCGTGAGCGAAAAGGCAAAGATTTTGTCGCTAATACTATCGTGGAACAAATCAAGCACCTCGCCGATGCCGGCCAACACCGCATTATTGCCGATGGTATTTATACGTGGACGGAATATCAAGTGTTGAAAAAAGCTTTTCCAGGCGAACTAGAAATCGTGGCAATTGTTTCACCACGACACCTTCGCTACCATCGCCTTTCCGAACGTACCGTTCGCCCTTTCACGGCGACCGAAGCACATGAACGTGACATCCATGAAATTGAACACCTTGAAAAAGGTGGACCTATTGCGATTGCCGATCATTACGTGATCAACGACGGATCAGTGAAAGAGTTACACGAGAAGCTGGCCGACTTAGCCGAATCACTCGGCTACTAGGTCTTTAGGAGACACGCGAACAGTACCGCCGAGGCGTTGTGGACGTGAAATTTGAATGAGAATCTCACGACCATCCGGAAGATAGAAGTCAGCTAATGGCGCCTGCCTTTGCGTTGCCGAGATTTTAGTAATGTACGGCTGGCCGTTTTCATAGTGAACATCGATAATGTTTTTGCCGATACGCACTACCTTTGGCGAGCGCTCCCTTAACACATCCAAGACTTCTTGATCGTAATATTGTTGAATGGAAATGTTGTGACTATATATATGCGACGCGATCATTTCATCGACAGCATACATATCTCGAGTCAGCGCCGTTTTATCATGAATAAGCTGACGAATTGTCGCCTCAGTAATCAGTGCTGGCGCGCCAGGTTTCTTCAAGCCATCTAACTCATCTTTAGGGATCGTTTTTTCGTACCAATCAAGCTCATCGGCAATCTCCCTCAGGGCTTGCTGTGCAATTCCAGGCTTCTGCTGGACACCCTCATAGAGAAACTTTCGACTGTCTTCGGGAATAATATCATGGGTACTTTTTATCGGCTCGCCCACTTTAATCGAACCGAACATCAACTGTTCTTGTTCGCTCACGCGACCACCATCAAAGCGAGGCCTCAAAGGAACGGCCTGAAGAATATTAGGAATTTTAGCCGCATGCCGAGCGACAACTTCCGGATTGACGATAAGGGTTCTATCAATAATTTGACGCAGCTCACCTGGACGTTTACGGGGAGTATACCAGCGTGGGAACCCGGCAATATACTCATGATCACTTTCCGCAGCGACGCTCCTGTCACTAATCTCACGTTGCGTCGAACCCTCGTTGCCAAGAATATGCTGATAGAGCTGAATTCGACGCCTCCGAATGGACTTTTCATATATCAAATCGATTAACCCCGGAGTGAAGTCGTCTCTCAGCAAACTTTCCTCTTCTGGTTTCGGTGGAGTAAATACTAAGTTCGTCGGCCTGATATTTAAAATTTTAAATATCTTACCGACAGTTTTTGACATTTTTTCTACTTTACTCGGATTCAAGTCGTACATATAGGCCGCTTTTTCCAGATTCTCTTCAGCTTGAAGGGCGGTCATTATATCGAGCTGTGCCATAAAGTCATCTTTGGAAGTAGAGCGAATAAGCTCTTCCCATGCTCGTTCATCTTTCTTCATGAAGTCTTGTAACCCACCGGCATCGATCGCGACGGCAGTAAGGACGGCCCGGCCCATATGAATTACTGTGCGATTCGGACCACTCGCTTCCACGAGACCTCTTGATAACTCTGGAATTATCGGGAATCTATCCATCGCCTTACCGATGTCAGAAATGGTATAATCCGGCTTTAAAGCTCCGAGATGCAACAGGTTCCGCTCCGCATTGAGGATATCCGCTAATTCAATTTTATGAGGAAGATATGGATTAAGGTCGGTAAAACGGAAGTTCATACCCGCCACTTCCAAAGCGCTTCTCGAAAGGTTCGTGTTGTAGATATCGGCCGGCGGGTATTCATCTCGGTTTTCATAGCTTACGAACTCATGTTGCGGAGTATCTATGTTCACACCTCTTTGCCTCAAGGCATCTTCAACAACAGAAGTTGGTTGCACCAGCATACCAATTCCCCCATCGACATCACGCCCGGCTCGGCCGAACATCTGTGTCAATTCTGCTTTCGTAGCCTCTTCGGATACAAGACCTTCTATTCCGTATTCATCAAGTTTTGGGCGATTGATAATCCCGTCGGCGATTACCGCGGTACATCCCGGGAATGTAATACCAGACATGCCAATAGGGGTAGACACTACGACCAATCGACTACCTTCGGGAACCGGGTCATTAAAAACTGCTTTTCGCTCTCTTTTCGTAAGCGTACTGATCATTTTTCGAAATACGACGTTTTTGGATGAATCTTTCTCACGGGTCTCAAGCAAAGCAGCCGTTTTTTCCATGATATAATCGATTTCTTTGTCACCAGCGGTAAATATCATTGTTTTTTCATGATGTTCACCAATTTCGACATATGCTTCCATCGCATTAATATCCGGTCGTTCGGTGGTCTTGATTGAATAAGGCCGGCCTTCGATCTTAACGACAGGGACATCTTTTCCTTCGTTAAGTTCTTTATAGGTAGCTTGAACGAACGACTCGTCCATCGTTGCGCTAGCAAGAACAAGCCGCCAGCCTTTATGCCTGCTTACGCTCAGCGCAGTAGCGGCAAGGTCAACTTCTGTTTGTAGATTGGCTTCATGAACCTCGTCTTTAAAATGAACGACATCTTTGTCGGCCATTCGCTCTTCGATTTCAGCCTGCATTCGAATGTGTGTTTCCGGAGTAAGCACAGTCGCGATAGCGTTGGGGCTTCTTTCGCTTCTGTCGCCATGTATAATGTCGATCATTCCGTCGGCCGCGTCGCCAAAATGCGGACGTAACTCTTCACGCATACGTTCTCCCAAGTTATCGACGACAATTTGGCGTGGAGCCGTAACATATATATGCGCATACCCAGCTTCAATTAAAAATTGTACGAACTGAGTGCTCTTACCTGACCCGGTTGCACCGGTACCGATAGCTACTTTATTTTCGAAAACGCTTTTTTGAAACTCATGCTTTTTTTCGTATGCCGGTAATTCTTTATTACCTAAGTCAATGTGACGTGGCTCTATGATTTTTTCTTGCTCGACGAACTGCTGTTCTTCGCGCCGTTGGTTGATTTTTTCAATTCGCTTTTTTATGTCTAGTTGAGATTGAAGCCTTTGCGCTTCAATGCTGGGCTGATTCGCAGCGTGCCCTACCAAACCACGCCGGTTACTCCCGTGTGATTTCCCTTTTTGTGGATATGGTACGTTCCCACTAAATCGTTCCGCCATTACAGGTTACTGTATCATTTCTACCTCTGTTTTCAAACCATAAGCAAAAACGCAGGCTTAGGCCTGCGTTTTTGTGATATACCCATTTATTTATCCGAGGTATTCGTGGAGCTTCTTAGAATCTTTGTGCTTACGCAACTTGGCCAAAGCCTTGGCTTCGATTTGGCGAATACGTTCGCGAGTAACGGCGAATTCTTGACCAACTTCTTCAAGGGTATGGCTTTTGCCATTCTCAAGGCCGAAGCGCATTTTGATGATTTTTTGCTCACGGTCAGAAAGCGTCGAAAGAATAGCTTGAACTTGCTCTTTCAACAATTGCGAAGCAGCAGACTGCTCAGGGCTTTCGCCTTCTTCGTCTTCGATGAAATCTTTCAATACCGAGTCTTCATCGTCGCCATCACGGCCGACACCGGCATCAAGCGAAGTAATGTCTTGCTTAATTTTCATGACATATTCCACTTTTTCCGGTTCCATCTCAAGTTCTTTGGCGAGTTCTTCGATACTTGGCTCACGGTTGAGCTCTTGAGTCATGCGACGTTGCGTACGAAGCAACTTGTTGATCGTTTCGACCATGTGCACCGGAATACGAATAGTACGTGCTTGGTCGGCGATGGCACGGGTAATTGCTTGGCGAATCCACCAGGTAGCGTAGGTTGAGAACTTGAACCCCTTATCCGGATCAAATTTTTCAACGGCACGTAGTAAACCGGTATTACCTTCTTGAATAAGGTCGAGGAAGTCTAAGCCGCGGCCGCTATAGCGTTTTGCGATCGAAACCACCAATCGCATATTAGCTTCAGCCATCTTGTCTTTAGCTTTCTTTTCACCGGCAACAACACGTTGCGCTAAGGCTAATTCTTCTTCAGCGTTCAAAAGTGGAATTTTACCAATTTCACGAAGGTATAAACGTACGCTGTCGTCGCTTGCGTCATCGAAGTACTGTTCCTGACTCAGAACGTCTTCGTCAGTATCAACTTCTTCTTCAATTTCAAGGTCTTCTGGCGCTGGTCCATCGATTTCAACTGGAAGCGCTTCGATGGCGGCTACGATATCTTGAGTTTCCTCTTCGATTGCAGCATCGTCTTCAATAATTGGATCGTCTTTTTTCTTACCTCTTGGCACGTGGTATCTCCTTTATAAGTTCGTTTAAGGCCTGACGTAACCGCCCCGCTTCTTCTTCGCTGCCTTCATCTTCGGCAACGCGTAAAGCAGCGGTTAGTTCATCTTTTTGGGTTTGCTTGTGTTCTGTTTCGATAATGCGGACCAGGCGGGCTGTTTCGAAGTAACGATCTTGGTCACTCCAATCTCCATACCGTGCGTCGGCTTTCAATAGTAATATTTTGACATAGGTGTCTAAATTTTGCAAGTTTTGAGGGGTTGATTGGACTAATTCGGTGGAGGATTTCAAAAAGGTCAAAACCTGTTTGCGCTCTTCATTAGAAAGCATTTTTTCCTCGGTAGTATTGAGTAATTCTCGAACCTCCGGATATGCCAAGGCTAGAGCAAGTAGATTATCTTGATACCCCAGCGGATCAACGCTCTCTTCACTACTGTGCTTCACTTCTTTCAAGGTTGGTTCCGGGTGATCTTCTTCGTTAGAGTCAAACTTCTTCCGCACCGTTTCGAGCGTCGTTGATGTGTACTCGGCAATTTTTTTCAAATAAAATTCTTGTTCAACCGGGTCCTGCAACGCCCGTACCACCGCTAAAGCGGCTGTAGTAAAGCGGCGCTTGCCTAGCGCGACGGCCATATTTTCGCGTTTCGTGTATTGAGTAAGCAGCCAATCCACCACCCCTTCGGCGGAATCGATCGCCTTTTGCCATAGTGCAATATCTTGTTGAATAAGTTCGTCGGGGTCTTTTACTCCCTCGGGCAAACTGATGATCGTCAGCTCGACACCGACGTTTTGTGCAATAGGAATTGAGCGTTCGGTAGCAGCCAAGCCGGCGGCGTCACCGTCGTAGGCCAGGCGAACATTCGGACTTAACCTTACTAATGACTTGAGGTGGGACTCTGTCATGGCCGTCCCCGCCGTCGCAACGACCTGTGCAACCCCTACTTGGTGACTGCTGACGACATCGAGGTTACCCTCAACCACAACGGTATAATCATTTTTCCGAATCGACTCTTTTGCTTGGCTCAAGCCGAAGACATGACGGCTTTTGTCGTATAAGGGCGTTTGTGGCGTGTTCAAGTATTTTGGTGCGTTCGGTTCGTCTTTTAATATACGGCCGGTAAACCCGATTACCTGCCCCGATGGATCCATCAGCGGCACCATCATACGACCGCGGAACAGATCACCGCCGTATCGGTTAGTCAGCCCGCCGGTTGAAAGTTCTTGCCGACTAAAACCTTTTTTCGTTAAGAATTGAACCAAAGCATTACCTGAATCAGGCGCATAGCCTATTTGAAATGCTTGAACAATTTCTTTGCTAAGCCCGCGTTGCTTGAACACGTACTGCAATGCACGTTCGTTCTGCTTCAAACTTTCCTGATAGTATCGTGCCGCCCATTGATGAGCCTCGAGGAGTCGGCGTTTTAATTTCGCAAACTCTTGGTTACCTTTTGAATCATAATCAGAGAGTTCAATCCCCGCCCGTCGCGCCAATAATTCCAAGGCTTCTCGAAAATCGACACCTTCGACTTCCATGATGAAGCTGAATATATCACCACCCTTGTTGGAAGAGAAGTCATGCCAAATATTTTTCTCTGGGCTGACATAAAAACTAGGTGTCTTTTCACCCGAAAAAGGGCTGAGGCCTTTGAAGTTTCGGCCAGCCCGTTTGAGCTGAACATACTCTCCAACTACATCCTCTATGTTCAGTCTGGCGCGAACTTCTTCTTTGGCATCCTGCATATCCTCATTATAGCACCCTTTACCTCTGTTATTGATTGTGCTTAAATGGAGTGAATGAATCCTCAGCAACCACTGTCACCTGATTATCTCGACCAAATTGCGCCACAAACGCTCAAGCACTCGTTCATGCTGAACAAAACTCGTTTAATTATCTTCGTCGGAATTATCGCCATCATCTTAGTTATCATTTTGGCATTGGTAATCGGTGCGATAAATAACCAACGTAAAGAGCCCTGGGAACGGCTTTCGTTTCGCCTGGCAGCCACGAGTGAAATTGCCGAGAGTTCGCAGGGAAAAATTAAAAACAGCCAGCTACGTTCGACCAACAGCACCCTGACGATCTCCATTACTAATGCCCAGCGCGATATAGCTGCACCACTTGAAATAGTGGGCATTGATACCACGGAGCCTTCACCTGCCATCGTTACGAGTGAATCGAGCGCTGACATGCTGGCTCGCCTCGAAGATGCTCGCCTCAATGCTAAATACGACAGCACCTACGCCCGTGAAATGAGTTTTCAACTATCGAACCTTCTGACGCTGCTTCGCCAAATTTATTCGTCAAGTTCAAACGATATAAATAGAACGTTTTTGAAAACGACCTACGATAACTTTGAACCGCTTCAAAAAAGCTTAGCTGAATTTAACGCCTCGAACGAATAAATTATGCCGAAACAAGCTGATAGCTAAGGTTTGCCAGGTCTTTGATTTCTTCATCGCTCAACTGGCCACTACAAATAATGGTATTCCAATGTTTCTTATTGAGGTGATACCCAGGCACGACAGTTTCATATTTTTCACGCAAGGTTTCCGCAAGGTTCGGGTCGCATTTTAAGCTTACTCGAAGAGGCTTACTATTGTCGTCAATAAGAGCGAACATTTTACCTTCGCCGGCCTCTTTGTCGCCAACCTTATACACGCTCGTACCTTCGCCGAACGGGAAATCAAGCCAGGTGTCTGGAAAACTAAGCAAATATGTTTCGAGTTCTTTATGGATCATACTATTATTTTATCACTGCAGTTATTTAATTTTCTTTAAGTAATATTGAAGCTCTTCTATACTGCCACGAATATCACTCAACGCCCTATGGGCTTCGGGTTTCGCGAATTTTATGCCGTATTTATGCTCGAAGACAACTTTCCATGCGCTGACGTCCAGCATGCGGTAATGCAGGCGCTTATCTAATCGGTGCCATTCGTTGGCAATGAACTTACGGTCCTGGTGGATAGAATTACCAGCAAGGATCACCCGCTCTTCTTTCGGAAACCATGTATCGATAAATTCGAGCAGTTCATTCTCGACGGTACGGCCGTTTTTTCCATCGGCATTTTGCGCGATCAAATCATCACGTGCAGTCGCATTGGCTTCCCAGAATTCACCCACCATACGCTTTTTGACCAAGTTAGGCCCCACCTTCTTCACCGCTTCGTAGGTGGATAATTCTTTCATGTCCCAATCGGTGACGATAGCTGCCACCTCCAGAATACGGTCCTCGACCGGGTCGAGACCAGTCATCTCTAAATCAACCCATAAAATGCGTGTTGATTTTCTATTCAGTTTTTCAGCCACAATTAGTTTTTCTTCTTATCAAGCTTGTCGAGACGGAATACTTGCACGAGCCAGTAGATGACAAGTGCCGTGGCTAGCAGCGTGATAAGCGAGGAGAGTGCCGCGCCCCAGGCGAACGTTGCCGAACGACCCCAAGCTTCAAATGTCCAGCTGGCCGAACTCAGGCGATCTTGCGATCCGACGAGAAACTGCACCACCGGGTTAATGAAGCCTTCGACGATGCGTTTCACCGTATCGCTGGCGGCAACACCAATCGCTAAACCAATTGCCAAACCAATGACACCTTGCGTACGAATAAAATCTATGAAGCCCGTTACATGCTTTTTGGTATCACCGGTGACGGCACTGACAACTTTCGCTGTCTTTTCTTTCGTCACGTTCTTTTTGGAATCAGTATCAGTTTTAGCCACAATCATCTCCTTGTTCGGTACTCTATTTATATAAAGTATATCATTGGTTAAATACGCAGGAGGAGAAAGGGTGCTGGGCGGGGTTGGTGGCTCGTGGCCACTGACAACCCCGCCCGATCCCCGAACAGCGGTTTGTTACGACGCGACCGAGAACTTCGCAGAAGGAAGCAGTACAGTCTCCTTGCTTCCCAGCTGCATCCCAGGTCCCTTGACGTCTTGTCTTGTGAGACGCTTGTTCTCGACAAGACGGCACACCGCCTGGTAGGTGTCACGATGACTGATGTTGTTGGGCAGCCTCAAGGCGCGAGCGACGTTACCTTCGAACTTCTCGCCACGCGCCACGATAAAGCTGCCTCCCATCTCGACAATCCTGTCATACACAAGTTGGTCGACAGAAACGTTCGCCTGTGTGGTCATTTCTCCTCCTGGTTGTGAATGCGAAGTATTTCTTCGCGTTCCGACATTCGCCCTTACAAAAAATCGCCGAGGCTACCCTCGGCGTTGTTCTGCAAATGCGATTGAAGTGCAAACTACGACGCCGAAGACGCTTTGAGCATGAGACCCATGAGGTGACATGTCGAATTGTGCGCTACCGCTGTCATAGTGATGTGTATTATATGCCCGTTTTTTAATTTCGACAAGTGTTACATGCGCTCGGGTACTTCAATGCCCAGTAAGCCAAGCCCGTGAGAAAAGATGTGACTTACTTTCTTTAAGATACCCAAGCGGGCGGCCTTTTCGGTATCACTTACGGAACCGGTGGCGACAGGCGTGGCTTCGTAGTAGCGGTTCATCTCACGGGCAAGTTCGTATAAGTAGCCAGCAACTCGGTGCGGCTCGAGTTCTAAAGCAGCTCGGCGAACTACGTCAGGATACTCGAGTAAATGCGCGACGATGTTTTTTTCAGCGGCGTAATCGTAGTCGTCGACGAGCGGTCGGCCATCACCATTGTCGCGTAAAATAGCATTTACCCGCACGGCAGCATACTGCACATACGGCCCACTGTATCCAGTAAGCGCAAAAATCGTATTCCAGTCGAACAAAATATTAGTCCGGCGATCAGACATGAAGTCGCTGAATTTGATCGCACCTAACGCAATCTTTTCAATATCGTCATCTGATACGTCGCGGCCTATGACGGCACTTCTCGCCTTCTCTTCGGCTTGATCCAAAAGCTCTTCCATCAACACGACGCCTTTTCGGCTACTCATTTTTTCACGAGTGCCATCATCGTTCAGCTGGTCGATGGTTCCAAACCATAAGTGAACAAATTCCATAGAAAGGCCGAGCTTTTTCGCCATTGCGAACAACTGAGAAAAGTAAAATTGCTGTTCGGCACCAACGGCATAGATTACTTTGTCAGGTTTCCAGTTTTCTTGCCGGTAAAGCATGGTCGCAAGGTCGGTGGTGGCATACAAAGCCGTACCATTGCTCTTTTGAACCAAGAGGGGCACCTCGAAACCAAATTCATCAAGCGGCACAATAATTGAACCGTCTTCGTTTTGAACTGCTACGCCTGATTCTAATAATGTTTGAACTGCCGCTTTACCTTGAGGCGCGAAAAAAGCTTCACCAAGTTCATAATCGGTAGAAATTCTTAAGCGGTCCATGACAGCATGGATATGATCAAGCGAAATAGTATTGAACCGAGTGCTGTACGCTATCGCCTCTTCGTCACCTGACTCAAATTTTTGTAACCACATTTGTACTTGATCGGCTAAGGTGGTTTCGCCGCGTTCAGCCTCTTCTTTAAGTGCTTTCTTAGTGGCGATATACACTCGACCCAGTTCATACACACCCTCTTTTTCCAACGCTTCTTCGCTACTGAACAAACGGAATCCGGTGATCCAAATACCTAATGGCGCGCCGTAGTCGCCGAGGTGATTGTCGGTAATGACATTCCAGCCGTTCGCTTTCATGAGTTGACGAACGGCCCAACCTTGGTTTCCTGGGCGTAAATGCCCGACACTGTATGGTTTTGCCATATTCGGGCTTGGGTATTCTACGACAACCGTTTTGCCTTCACCGTCATGGTTTTCACCGAAGGCTTCGCTCCATTCACTTTGCAGCTTACCGGCAAGGGCTTGCGCGGAAATGCGCACGTTAATGAACCCAGGGCCGGCAACCGTCACTTCGCTATACTCACCACTTTGACGTAATTCTACGGCAATCTCTTCGGCAACTTCCCGCGGGTTTTTGCCAAGTGGCTTTGCCAGCTGTAAAGCAATGTTAGTCGCATAGTCACCGAATTGCGGGTCGGGACGACTTAAGGCCGGAGTAACATCGACTCCATATAAGTTCCTGGCGATAGTTTGTAGGTTTTTTTCCATTGGGTATTATTATACCCTATCTGTTAATTACTTATCGTAGGCCGCACGAATTAAGCCGACGAATAACGGGTGTGCCCTATCTGGCCGGCTTTTGAATTCCGGATGCGCCTGAGTAGCCGCAAAGTATGGATGGTTGGTCGCTTCGACAAATTCAACCAACTTGCCATCAGGCGAAGTTCCAGAAATAGCCAGGCCACCTTTTTTGATTTCAGCTTTATACTTTTGGTTTACTTCGTAACGATGACGGTGGCGTTCGATGATGTCCGTAGATCCATAGGCTTTTTCGACAACCGAACCAGGTTGTAAAATGGCTTCGTAATCACCGAGGCGCAGTGTTCCGCCAGTCGACTCCTTACCCTTTTGGCCTTCCATGATATACACCACGTCATACTTCGTGTCTTCATCAAACTCCGTACTGTTCGCATCCTTCAAACCAGCTTTGCGAGCGGCGGCAATCACTGCTACCTGCAGGCCTAAACAGAGGCCAAGGTAAGGTTTGTCATTTTCTAACGCATACGTAGCGGCGGCAATTTTCCCTTCGATACCACGCTTACCAAACCCGCCTGGTACGAGTATTCCGTCAAGTTTTTCAAGGTCGCTACTTGTCGTATCCTCGGCATCGACCCACTGCAAATTCAACCCAACCCCTACTTCCCAAGCAGCCGCTTTCAACGCCTCAATGACAGATATGTAGGTGTCTTCGTTATCAAGATACTTGGCAATCATGCCAATATTTACCGTCTTTTTATACGTAGCATTTTGAGCTTCGACAAGCTTCGTCCACTTTGTTAAGTCAGGCTTGGTGTGATTACCCGTAAAGCGCTCCAGCACCTTCGCGATGCCGCTGGCATAAATAGTCAATGGCACTTCATAGACCGTTTTGGCGTTGGCTAGTAAAATAACCGCATCTTCGGCGACGCCGCTGAAACGAGCGATCTTAGCACCAATATCACCTGGAGCTGGTTCATCCGTACGAACAACGACACAATCAGGGACAATACCGAAGCCCCGCAAGTCATTGAGAGCGTTTTGAGCTGGCTTTGATTTAAATTCTTTGCTCGTTTGAATAAATGGCACATACACGACATGAACATAAAAACAGTTTTCACGGCCGACTCGAGTAGCAAAGTCACGAATGGCTTCGACAAAACTCAAACCTTCATAGTCACCCACGGTTCCTCCAACTTCGACAATGTGCATATCGGACCCTTCGCCGGCTTCTTCGATGGCATCTTTTATGGCGCCAGTGAGGTGAGGGACAAGTTGAACTGTCTGTCCGTTAAACTTACCGGCACGTTCATCGGCAATGAGCTGGCTTAGCAAGCGCCCGGATAGCGTGGCGCTTTTTTGGGTTAATTCGATATCCAAAAAGCGTTCGTAATGTCCGAGGTCGAGGTCGGTTTCGGCACCGTCCTTCGTGACGTAGCACTCACCGTGCTCCCGAGGATTTAAAAGGCCCGCATCGACATTAAGATACGGGTCACATTTTTGAATCGATACTCGAGCCCCTTTGGCCTGCAGGATTGCACCGATACTGGCAGCGGTAATACCCTTACCGACGCCGGAAAGCACTCCCCCAGTTACAAAGATATATTTTTGTTTGTTCCCCATGCGTGTGTGCACCTCCATGGGATTCTATTGTACCACTTATTATACGTAAAGCACTACATGTACTATGTTGTAGTATTGTCACTACGCTATAGGTAGCGTTAGCTTTCGATTATACTTTCTGCGGAACTTCCTTTTTCGTAGAGCCGGAGCGGGGTATCGTCCATACTCCAATTCTGTTGAATATACGTGAGAATTTCCCACGAACGAAGCACTTCTTCGCCGCTGGTAAACAAGGCCTTTCGCCCCGCTATGGATTCTAACAACACCCTCTCATACGCATCCAGCTGTCGGTGAGCATCGTCGCCCACTTTTCCCTCTTCGAACGTGTCAGTAGTGCCGTCTTTATAATGAACGGCTATGAATGAGCGCTTCTCATCAAGCGCCTTACCCGTGGTTAAACGAAGTGGAACGCCTTCCCAGTTCTCATCATTGCTCCTCAAAAGCACGCTGGCAAACGTTTCCGTCGTACTGCCCTCATTTTCTACTTCTTGCTGATATCCAGCATATTGAGCCCGCAGTGCATCTTCGGTTGTCGCTACGTTAATTGACATAAGCGCCGTCAAACGACGTTTTGGTAAGTCATCGTCACTGAAATCAGATGACATCTTCATAAGCACCAACGACAAAAGTTGCATTAAGTGGCCCTGAATAAAGTCACGTAAGGCGCCGGTTTGTTCGTAAAAGCTCGCCCGGCCTTCAATACCAATACGTTCTGAGGCGACGATTTCAATAGCCTTGATCGAAGCGCTTCCCCAGCTATGGTGATGGTTTTCGGCGTTTCGGCGCAACCGAATCACTTCGGCCGACACTTCTTTAGCCATATAGTGGTCGATACGATAGATTTGCTCTTCCTGGAAATATCTCACAGTACGTTCCAAGAAGTCTCGAGCCGATTCTAGGTCATATCCAAAAGGCTTTTCAAATAACAAACGGATATCCGGCGTGTTGATACCGGCTTCACCAAGCAAATCGACAATTTGTGCGGCTGCCCCGGGAGGAACGGCTAGGTACATTAGTACTTGATCCGCGCCGTAAGCCGTTACGGTCTCCTTAAGCTCCGTGTAGTCATTCAGTTCAGCTAAGTCCATCGTATGCAAGCCGGTGCGTTCAGCGAGCTGCTGATTGTTCGTCGCATCTAGTACCAGCTGCTTTATTTCTACCTCACGTCGAGAAATCCCTAAAATCGATAAATCCTGCCGAGGATCGTCAGCGATAATATGTGATAAGGCAGGGAGGAGTTTGCGGCCGCTTAGGTCACCGGTGACACCGAATATTACGAGGAGTGTTTTCATCCCATTAGTATACACCCGACATAAGGTATATTGCTATACATAATATAGTAAAAGCCCCAAACATTCGCTGGGGCTTTTAATTGTATTGCGTATCGAGGACTATTGGCAACCTTCACACATAGTAAGGTCTGCTGGGTCGAGTGGGGCTGCAAACAAACCCTTTGAGCTTGCGTCTTCGTTCGCTTGAGCTTGTGCATTTGCCATTGCTGCGTCGATAGCGGCAAGCTTTTCGTCGAGGCTCATTTCGTCTGAGATAATTGTTGATGCATTCATGTTTGTTATTCCCCTAACATTGTTTTATAGTGCTTATGTTTAATTATTATACGCCACATATAGCGCATGTCTATACATTTTTAGCTGTAAAAATACCAACAGTTACCTGTGGATTTACTACTGTTAAATTCGCCTATCATTAATTTATACGCCGTAGCGTCTACGAAATTTGGCGGTATGAAACCTATTTTCGCCTCAAGGAGCTTTTTCGCTTCCGTTGTCGATGCAACATCAAGCTTGTCTACTCGCCCATTTACATAGACACCTTTTGGCCCTCGACTCAAGTCTGGCGAGAAGATAGTCAGGCTCACTTTTGGATCACGTTCGAGATTTAATGAGTGTTGCGTCGTCTCTTTCGAGAACCAATACACAGCTTGTTCGTCTGAAACAATATGGACTGGAGTCACCCAGGGTGAGCCATCTTCGTTGATCGTCGCGATCGAGCCAACGAGGTTGTCCTGAAGAATTGTCTTTGCCTGCTCTATCATACCGAACCCTCCTGCCGAGGCTGGAATTCTCGCGGAAGTGCATCACCAAAGCGTACTTCCTTGATATCAATGACCCCGCGAACTGACATATCTGGAAAATCACGTTGATAGATAACATCGACCGAACCAAATACCGCATCGTTCCAATCAAATCCAAGCTTCCGGGCTACTTCTTGCACCGCTTCGATACTTTCTCCTTCGATTTCAATATATGGCTCAATCCATGGCCACTCATCGATAACGATCTCTACGTCATCAAGACGCCACGTTTCGCGTCGGCTTTCTTGAAACGTAATGTAATCCCAGCCAGCTTCTTTTAGAATATTCACCGCAACGTCAAAATTACCTACGGTAGTTTCAAGTTCTTGGGTGCTATCGATAGTCGTCGTGCCGTCCGGCTTGGTACGTCGCTTAAACGTCAGCGTCGTCCGATCACCTTCGTCGCGAATACGAATAAAGGAGTTTTCGGCCGCATGATGTTCTTGCTCGATCACGACCCGACGCATAAGCCTCATAGGGTGTTCAAGCTCCGCTTTTACCTGCGCAAGTCGTGTTCGTATATCTTCGATGTTTACGTCTACAAACTTAGCTTCGATTTCTGCTTGGATCGTAGATTCGTTCGACATCGTAGATACTACTTTCCGCCGTTCACTTCGTAACTTGTATTGGTACTTTCGAAGAAGTTCACCAATTCAAGCGTGTCGTTCGCTGCCGCCATCCACTTGGCTGGGTTAGACACGTTATACTCCGCTTCGAAACCAAGCTCTTCAAGGCGTCGGTCGGTCATATACATAACGTATTGGTTCACATATTCGGCGTTCAAGCCAAGGATACCTTTTGGAAGCATGTCGATGTTGTACGCTTTTTCGAGCTCGACCGCTTCAAGGATAAGCCCGCGAATTTCTTCGGCAAATTCAGCAGTTTGAAGGTCAGGGTTTTCATCAAGCACCGTCAGAAGCAAGTTGATACCAAATGTCAGGTGTAGGTTTTCGTCACGGGTAATCCAGTCCAGAAGGCTTCCTACGTTACGGAGCAGGTTGCGTTGGCGGAAGCTCATTCCTACCATGAAGCCAGAGTAGAACCAAATGCCTTCGAGTACGATGTTGTAAGCGACGAGGCTCCGTACGAAGTCTTTTTTACCTTCGGTCGTTTCGATATCGATGTTGCCATTCAAAATACGGCCGAGATACTTGTTTTGGAATGCCGCTTTATCGGCAAGTGATTTTTTGCCATTTCCGGCCGCGTAAATTTCTTCGCGGTTGAACGGGAACGTCTCAATAATGTATTCGAACGTCATGAAGTGGTTCGCCTCTTCCCACATCTGCTTCGAAAGGTAGATGTGCGCTTCGGCAGCGTTGACGTACGGGTAGATACCAAAAGCAAGCGACTTGTTAATAAGGAGTTCGTTCGGGTTCAGGTAGCTGATAACTGTTTTTAGCGCGTGCTTCTCTTCGTCGGTCAACTTATCGAAGTCGGCTAAGTCTTGCACCAATTGCACTTCGTTTGGAAACCACGTGTTCGCAACCGCTTGGTTGTACAGGTCGTATGCCCATTGATAACGAATTGGTTTGAGTTGTAGCCCGTCACGAAGGCCGGTTCCTAGAATTCCGTGTGATTGTTCTGAATCTGCCATAGTATCTCCTTATTCCCCGTCTTCTAAGGGTATATTATTTTTCTTACAAAAATCTTTGATTCGTTCAAGGTGCTTTTCTACCCGCGTTACTTCGTGAAGTGCTCGGTTGGCTTTTCGTTGCGCCTGATGATATTCACCAAGCGCTTCGGCATGCCGTTCGATGTACGTGTGCCGAAGGTCGGCGATGATTCTATGAATCTCGGCGCGATCCTTTTCATCCAGTATCTCATCGGTATGATGCGGTACCGTCTTCGTCGTGAGAACCATCACCTACTCCTTTCTATTTAGCTGCTTTAGCGAACCCGAAACCAGTTCGACCACCAGTTGTTTTTTGAATCTTCTCGGCCTTGTTTGACTTGACGGTAGTTTGCTCAGACTGATGACGAGGCTTCACGTGGAGATAGTAGGTAGTTTTCAAACCGCGCTTCCACGCTTCGAAGTAAATTTTCTCATACTCATCAATATCACGAGTATCGAGGTACATATTACGGCTAATTGCTTGGTCGACCCATTTCTGTGCCCGGGCGGCGACTTCGATAAAGGCGTACGGTGAAAGCTGGAAGCTTGTCTTGTATACATCTTTTAACTCCTGAGGGATTGCTTCGATACCTTGGATATCACCCTGGTTAATAAGCAGGTCATCTTTTACCTCTTCCCAGATTCCAAGTCGCTTTAGGTCGCCAACTAGGTTAGCGTTCACTTCGAGGAACTTACCGTTTAAAGTCGAGCGGCTAAAGATTTGTGAGAACTGTGGGTCGATACCAGGGGTAGTACCGGCGATGTGCGCGATGTTAGCAGTCGGGGCGATCGCCATTAATGTGGCGTTTCGCATACCCTTCTTCACCTTTGAACGAAGTGAGTCCCAATCGAGACGGGTCTTTTGATCTACTTTGACCTTGACCTTACGGTTGTCGCCAAGCGTATTAAGGGTATCGATAGGCAAAATACCCTTGTTCCAACCGCTGCCCTTGAAGTTAGGGTAGCTTCCAAGCTTCTTGGCAAGTTCAGCTGATTCGTCGATCGCGTGGTAACTAATGTATTCAGTCAGTTGGTCAACAAGTTCGTACGCTTCTTCAGATTCGTAGCTGTAGCCAAGTTTTTCGATGACGTCGCTGAAGCCCATAAAGCCAAGGCCGAGCGCACGAGTCGAACTGTTGGCGTTCATAGCTTGCGGTACTGGGAGTTCGGTAATATCGACAAGGTTGTCCAACTGGCGAATGGCACTCCGAGAGCTTGCTGCCAAGCGGTCCCAATCCCAGGTTTTATCAGCGTTCAGGTGAGCACTTAAATTAATGCTTACCAAGTTACACACGGCAATATTGTCGTTATCTTGTGGCAAAGTAATTTCAGTACAAAGGTTTGAAATGTGGATCGTACCTGTATTATTGTTCAACGCACGAACGTTAATGGTGTCTTTCCAGGTAAGCCATGGGTGGCTGGTGGCTTGCAGTTGAATAAGGATTTGGCGGAATTGTTGGCGGGCTGATGTTTTCTCAAATCGACGCATTTTTCCTTCGTCGGCCATTTTCGTATATTCTTTGTAGCGCTTTGAAAATTCATCGCCATACAGTTCGGTGAGGTCCATGGTTTCAGCTGGGTCAAACAAATACCAATCTTGGTCTTTCTCAACACGACGCATAAATTCGTCGCTAATAAATGTAGCCGTGTTCGCAAAACGAGTTCGCAGGTAAGGGTCACCTGAGTTGGCTTTGAGGTCGAGGAATTGTGGGAAGTTAAGGTGCCAGTTCTCCATGTACATAGCGGCCGCACCCGCTTTTTTACCTTTACGGCTAACCGCGAACAAAGCGGTGTCAATCATTTTCATGAAAGGGATAGGGCCAGTGCTTTCGGTGTTGGTAGTCTTTACTGGGCTTCCGGCGGCACGAAGTTTCGTGAAACCGATACCAATACCACCGGTACCCTTAGCGATAAACATCGTATCGCGAACGCTTCGGGCAATCGACTCCATGTCGTCGTCAACGTCCATAAGGAAACAGTTCGAAAGCTGCGGGAAGGCACCACCGGCGTTCACGCGCGTCGAACCTCCTGGAACGTAATCAAGATTACTCATGTGAGTGTAGAAATCAAGCGCAGCTTGCGTCGGGTCGGTATCTTTGATTGCCAAGCCCATAGCGATACGCATGTGGGTGTATTGAGGTACTTCGATTGGTTCACCGCTCCCCTTTCGAAGGGCGTATCGGTTTCGGTTCGTGATGACACCGAGGTACTTAGAAAGATCGTCTTTCGCGGGGTCGAGCGCCTTAGCAAGCGTCGGCAGGTCAAAACGACCATCGACAAGACGTTTGTCGAGCAGACCATCTTTAACGTTGTCCTTTAGAAAAGCGCCAAACTTCTTCTCATGTAATTTTTTCAGCTCTTCAGCGGTATTGTAATCGCCGAGAATGTTCTTGTATAAGTTCTTTAATAATAAACGAGCCGCGATTTTATCGTAATCAGGGTCATCCTTTACGTTTTGCAGTGCTGTTTGAATGACAGCTTCGTCGAGTTGCTCACTGGTAATACCATCGAACAATGTTAACTGTAGCTGTGAGGCAACCTCAACAACTTTCGAAATTTGGTCTTCGAGGCCTTCGCTCGCTTTAACCAGTGCCAAGTTAATTTTATTGGCATCGTACGCTTCGCGTGAACCGTCACGTTTGACCACAGTAATATTGTTCATTTTCCCCTATATCCCCTTTTTGATTGATTCATGACACCTCCCCAGGTACCCCTCTTTTTACAAGCGGGGCGCAAGAAGAAACCGATGGAGTCGGTTGTTTTCTCCTCCTTGCCTCATGTGTATTTTTATTCCACTACTTTCGTAGTGCTTAAGAACGACTATATGCCCCTATATATAGTTTTTCAAGCATTTTAACGGGTTTTTTTGACTACACGCCTATTCCGCTTTTGGTAACACCTTATGCCATTCGTAGCGTTATAATTATTATTTACAACGCTACATGTAGCGTTTAGTTACTTTTTAGTATATTCAGCAGTCAGATTCTTCTTTGTATAAAAAATTCTGGTTGTTGCCCGAGATCTTACCTCAAGGCAACAAACCTAGCGGGGTAGATCTCGGGGTCGGTTATCGAAGCGGCAACTTCTCCCACCACCGGGCAGCGTTTTTAGGCAGATAGCCAGGTGCAAGGAACTGCAGATTATCTTCCGACAGAATGGCCGGGTGATGATGCTCGTCAGTTCGATGTGTTTGACACCGAAGCGTCACTTGTGACACGTGTCGATCTCCGTTTCTCCACAGCTTCACTCCTGTCATCCCGCACTGTTCACAGGCGTAGGTGGTGGGGGTTTGCTTCTTCCTGTAGTCCACTTTTTGACTTCCGTCAAAAGTTACGGCAGGCATCTTTTCTCCGTTCGGTTGTAGGTGCAGATAACAAGAACATAATATAATAAATTATATATGATGTCAATATTTGGCGGAGAGGATGAGATTCGAACTCACGGTACGATTCCTCGCACACACGCTTTCCAAGCGTGCGCCTTCAACCACTCGGCCACCTCTCCACGTCTTCCCATTGTAGGCAAAATTGCTCGGAAGGCCAACTATTGTTTTTTCCACGGCAAACAAATAGTTGCCGTAAACGCAAATTCCTCTCATACTATAGGGTAATGTCAAATACAAAAAACCCGCCCGTCATCGTTCTAAAAGACCTCAAAAAACGTTTTGGTCTTGGTGACGCCGAACATTATGCCCTCGATGGCATTAATTTAACGATCCAAAAGGGCGAATTTATCGCTATCATGGGCCCAAGCGGATGCGGTAAAACTACGCTTCTGAATGTACTCGGGTTACTGGATAGCCATGTCGAGGGTGAGTATGAGCTCGATGGAAAGTCTATCGCCTCCCTATCCGCGAAACGCCAAGCAAATATTCGCAGCCAGCAAATCGGTTTCGTATTTCAAAGCTTCAATCTAGTATCACGCCTTAATGTTCTCGATAACGTCGCTTTGCCGCTCATATATAAAGGCATGGGTCAGTTAGCCCGTCAAAAGAAGGCGAGTAAAATGTTGCAGAGTTTTCATTTAGGCGAACGTGAATTTTATATGCCCAACCAATTATCAGGTGGACAAATGCAACGGGTCGCTATTGCCCGGGCCCTCGTGAACGACCCCGCGATCATTCTTGCCGACGAGCCAACCGGAAATCTCGACTCTCGAGCCAGCCATATCATCATGGAAGAATTGTCCGACCTGCATAAACAGGGCAATACTATCATCATGGTGACTCACAACCCCGACCTCACTACGTACGCCAGCCGCGTCATCACTATGCTTGACGGTCAAATCGACACCGACACATTCCGCCTTCCCCTCCCTTCACGAGTGAGTACAAAAAAGCCTTTGAACGTGACTAAAAAGCCAAAAGTATCTATAAAAAAGAAGGGGCCAAAATAATGAAACTCCTTTTAATGAATCATATTCACATTGCCCGCCAATCAATTGCCAGCAGCCGGATGCGTAGCATACTCACCATGCTGGGAATAACCATTGGTGTCGCGAGCATCACAACGATTTTGGCCTTAAGCGCCGGAGCAAGCAAAGTAGTGGTCGATCAAGTCAATTCACTCGGTGGTAATATCGCCGTCATCCGCCCCGGTGCCGACGAAAGTGATGCATTAAATGGTATTACCCAACTTCCGGTCGGTCAAACGTTTGCTGCGAGCAATTTATCTGATGCCGATGTCGCTTCCGTTGAAAAAATCGAACATGTCAAAGCAGTTGCGCCGCTCATGATTTTAGGCGGCGCGGTGAGTGGTAAAAACGAAGGGTCACCTCGAACGCCAATTCTCGCTACGACACCGAATTTAGAAGAAATAAGTAACATAGAAATAGCAGAAGGGCAGTTTCTTGATGACGCCCTTAACGATAGCACCGCAGTTATTGGCCCGCAACTTTCTATCGACCTTTTTGGTACCGATCAGTCAATCGGCAAAGTTGTTACCGTCAAAGGCCAACCATTTACTATCATCGGTATTCTTAAACGTGCAAACAATCCAATCAACTACAATACGGTCGACTTCGATAATGCCGTATTAATCAATTTAAGTAGTGGCCGTACCCTCAATCAAGGCGCGTCGCACATTCAGCAGATCAACGTTCAAAGTGAATCTGTCGAATACCTTGACGGAATTATCACTCATATCAATAAGTCGCTATTAAAAAACCATTTTGGCCAAGCCGACTTCACCGTGTTATCAGGTAACGAGATCGCGCAACCAACCAGCGGTATGTTTACGGCCATTGCCGGGGTTTCCGTAGCTATAGCCGCAATTTCATTAGTGGTCGGTGGTGTAGGTATCATGAATATCATGCTCGTCAGCGTTGCCGAGCGAACCCGCGAAATCGGAATTCGTAAAGCACTGGGTGCTACGAACGGTGATATCGTTTCACAATTTTTAATAGAATCCTTGGCGCTCAGCATCGGAGGTGGCATTACTGGGTACGTCGTAGGGTACATACTCGCCTTTGCGATTAGCACCTTCCTTACCTTTGATCCACTATTCACTTGGGAAATCGCAGCCGTCGCATTAGTCGTTTCACTGGTAATCGGAACGCTCTTCGGGCTTTACCCAGCAATACGCGCCGCTCGCAAAGACCCTATTTCTGCTTTACGGCAGTATGACTGACCTTAGTTAGCGCGGATCTTCGGCCAGTTCTTGCTTCAACTTCTCGATGAGTACGACGGGCGTAGGATCAACTCCGTTCAGAATAGCCGCATAGGTACTGGCGAAATCGGCCAAAATGGCTCCCCACAATAGTTGAGCCAACAATGTGTCGCCTTTCAACCTAATAATCTTTGCCGCAGGTCGCTTACCGCTGAGCAACTTATCGGAAAGCTCAAACCGTTGCAAAATACGTGGTCGCTCAAATGAGCTTATCAAATCGAATACGGCAAACGGCTTCTCAACCGGGTGCGATGCCCAGCCCATAAATTCGTTGTGGTTAAATTCTGAATACTCGTTCCAAAAAGCGACGTTTTTAGCAGTTTCGTTCCAGCTAATCTTCCACTTATACGCAAGTGGCGCAGTCACCGCACCACCGTAAAAAACCGGCGTCTTACCAATTGCTTCGTGCGCGAGTTGCTTGGCATAATTTTCAGCGGTTGGCACTTCGGGACCCCACTGTGCCGTTTCTGCCTCAAGCCACCCAGAAAGTGCCGCTACCGCTTCGTTTTCTTCTTTGCCGATAATGCCGAAGTTCTCCAAAATAGACAACAAAGCCCTAAAGTTATACAGCATGGCCATACGTGGCTGCACACCCCCCGGAAGGCTGGCATAGGCAATCCCCTCTTCTTCGGCAATATCGACCAATTTTCCGCCGGAAGCGATAATAGCCAGTTGAGCCTTTTTTTGTTGAGCTTGAGCTAAAGCGGATAATGTCTCTTCGGTATTTCCAGAATAGCTACTGGCAATAACCAACGTGTTTTCGTTCACGTATCCAGGCAAATCGTAGCCGCGAATAATATCAAATGGGATAGTTAATTTTGTTTGATACAGCACTTTGACAATCAGCGCCGCCAAAGCCGAACCACCCATGCCGGTCACTACCAACGAAGTGATTTCACGGTTATCATGCTCGGCGTTTTTTACCTGCGCATCAAACACCGTTTGTTGATATTGAGAAGCCACGATAGCCAGAGCACCCTCTGGATCTCGCTGGTTCAGTACGTTTATGTTGTCTAATATATCTGTCACGTGTATTCCCACCAATCTCTATATATGATACAGTATTTTTAAGTAAGCATAACAATTATTATTCGAGGTGGGCCATGGATATTACTCCGCAAGATTCAACAACACAACCTATTAGCGACGACCAAGAGCTCGCAAAAGCATTGGCTGGCGTTCTTCCAGACGACCCAAGCGTACAAGCGGTCACCGACCAACCTGCAATGCAGTTTGAAGAAACTCCTGCCCCGATACCAGCGCCTGCGCCCGTACCTGCTCCGGTTGCCTTCGAAGAACCACCGATTGTTCCTGATCAAACACCTGTAGTGCCTTTTGATACTCAGTACACAGCGCCTACCTCAGACCTTGAAGGTGTTAAAAATAACGCCATTCAAGAACTCCGCCCACTCATCGACCACATCGACCTTCCACCAGAAGAAAAATTTGATACGTACCTTCTGCTCATTCGTAGCACCGACGATGCGAGCCTTATCGCACCAGCCCACACCGCAGCCGTTGCCATTGGCGATGAGAAGCGAAAAGCCGAGGCGTTGCTCGATATTATCAAGGAAATCGATTACCTGTCTAAAAAAGACCAAGCGACTCTTTAGCAAAGTACTCTAAAATTGAAAGACCCTCGAGGTCTTCCGATCGACCTTACCGAAATAAGGGACAGAAAACCACGAGGGTTGTTTGAAGGCCGGAGGCCTAGATGATGATATCGAAGCATACGACTTCGGTATTCTTGAAAAGCGGGACTCGAAACGAAAGTGTCGAATCTTTAATGTCTACCACATCAACATACATCGGGTTTCGTGTGTGCAGCTCTCTGACGGCTACTGCAAACTCGACCACTTGAGGCGATAGAGACGGATCATCGAGTGAAATAGCGGAGAAACGAGCTTCGCGATCTTCACTTACTGCTGCCAGGAACTCATCGAGGAGCTCTTGGCGAGACTGTCCTACCACTTGGTAGTTAGCCGTACCTGCTCCCACAGTTTTCCCTTCTATTCGAACAACAGTGCAATAATTGATTATATCATATATACAAAATTTGTAAATCTATTCATCGAGTCTATCGCTGAGCGACAGCGCGAATTCTATTCACGAAACTATCGGCGTGACTATATGCAATATCGAATGGAATGCGTGTTCCGTTAACTTGATCGCCTTTTGCTCCCTTAAAATCCGCTTGCTCGAGGCCAGTCCATACAGCGTGAGATTTTTTTCTTTTCGTCAGCTCTTTTTCCGCACTCATCTGAGTTGACTTAACGTCAATTGAAACCCATGCGTCGTCAATATATACATACATATCGATACCATGACTATCTTCTTCTGGACTAATCTCGTATTCATAGTGATAGCCTAATGCGGCTAACATTGATTCAGCGGCGATTTCATGGCGCATACCATTACTATTATTGGAAATACGAGCAAGTACATCACCGCTAATCTGCCTCATGAGTTTTTGATCGTGCATATCATAGACATCAGCCTGTCTCACCAATGGATCGTCGGGATAATACAGTCGCATGTAGAGACGAGTAAGGCCGGCGTCTAACTGATCTTTCGTGGATGATGAATCAGTGTTGATGAGCTCTTTCAGTGCGTGGTTGAATGGAATAAGATCATGAGTTTTACGGTAAGCCACTTCGTCATAATCGTCACGACTTAACCGCTGGCCTTCGCTCTCTTCGATTATTTCCTCGATTACACGATCACTCGTAACAAAGGAGCCAAGATGAGCAATAACACCAAATAAGTTTTTTTCTGATTCGGTTAAGTTTTGATCGTCAGATTCTGATAAATCCAGGGCCGTTGTCTCAATAGCCTGCTTGGTAGTTGCGCCAGATCGCTTTAATTCAAATAAAGAACGGTTTCGTCTTAGAATATCGACCGCATCATCAGCCTTTTCCAAAAATGATTTTTTTTCGGAAACTTTTTTTTCAATTGGAGAAGCTGTTTCGATTGTTGACATGGAGTGCTCTTTTTTTAAGGTGTTTGTTTTTGGTGTGTACTGTTTTAACATTAGCATAAAATGTATATCTTGTCAATATTCTTATGCTTGGTGTGTAGATCGTACGAGATACGGTACAATAGAACTCAATGACTGCTCGCTATGCCTCACCAGAAGAAATCTCTCAATGGGATAGCCTTATTCTTACCAATCCAGATGGTGGAAATGTATTTTCGAGTTATGAATACAGCGAGATAAAGAAACTTACCAATTACACTCCTCGCTTTATCGTAAGTGACGATTTGGCAATTACCGTATTAGAAAAACAAACGGCCCCGTTAGGGAAATTATGGTACCTTCCCAAAGGTCCGAACGTCACCTCGAGCAAGGCTTTATTTGATGCATTGCAAGCCGTAAGACCGCTCGCTAAAAGGGCGGGCGTATTTGCTATACGAATCGAAAGCGAACTTCCTCGGTCTTGTCAGCCTACTTTGGAGCGTTATGGTTTAAAAAAAGCTGCTCCTATTATCCCCAACCCTTCGACGATTACGCTCGATATCGCCCCTTCTCTCGAAGACGTGCTCGGTTCACTACCGCAAAAAGGCCGGCACGCAATTCGTCGGGCAGAGCGAGACGGTGTCACTATCAGCCTCGCGGAGTCAACCCAAGATAACTGTAAAACAATGTACGACTTACTAAGCGAAACTGCTAAGGGTCAATTTGGTATTCGAAGCTATAGCTACTACAGACAATACTGGCAATTGTTTGAAAAGGCTGGTCTTGGGCAGTTATTCTTTGCGCATTATGAAGGTAAAATCGTGGCCGGTGCCTACGCGATGACATTCGGCACAAAAAGTACCTATAAAGACGGTGCTTCAATTCGTGAGCGCACTGCTTACGGTGCCAGCCACCTTCTCCAATGGAAGGTTATCGAATGGGCAAAGGCCCGTGGCGTGGTAATTCACGATTTCTGCGGTTCGCCTCCAAGTGATGAAATTAATAATACCGACCACCCTCACCACGGGGTTGGTATGTTCAAAATGGCTTTTAACAAGCAGATAACTGATTACATCGGGTGCTATGATTACGTTCTGTCAGCTCCAAAATATAAAATTTGGACTAAAATCGGTGAACGAATTCACCGCCGCTTGTATTTCAAACGTACACACGACTACTATTACTAGTTTCGACTCAGCAAACTTTCGATAGCAGCTTTAGCTGCCTCAGCTTCATCCCAAGGGTATTCCCCATCGGCACGTTCGATAGTTTTTTCATGCCCTTTACCCAACAAAACCACCGTATCTGCAGCATTTTGCGCCAAAGTCATCGCAAACCCAATCGCCTCTTCACGATTTTGAATAATAAACAAATCTTTATTTTCTTTTTTGCCCTGCTTTTTTACCCCTTCGGCAATTTGCTGTAAAATTACCTCTCCATCTTCGTCGCGGTCATCCTCTTCGGTAATAACGACTACATCTGCATATTTTCCAGCTATCGAACCTTGAATAGCCCGTTTTGATTCGTCACGGCGACCCGCGGAGCCAAAAACCGCTATAAGCTTACCCTTTACAAGTGGCCGCATACTTTCAAAGAATTTTTGGTATCCATCCGGAGTACTGGCGAAATCGACAATTACTTTGAACGGCTGGCCGGCCGCTATGACATTCATACGGCCTTCAACCGTTTCGAGAGCTGCGATACCTTGTTCGATTTGTTGTTTGTTCAAGCCAACCTTTCGCCCAACTGCAATAGCGGCAAGTGAGTTACTTACGTTAAATTCACCGGGAATTTTAACAGTAATGTCGTATTCATCTTTGCCAGCAGTAGCCATATAAGTACTGCCGTCAGCATTTAACATAATATTTTTTGCTTGAATATCACCGCTACTAAGACCATATGTTGTTTTATTTTCTACGCAGTTCAAGAAAGCCTCGGCATTCGGGTCATCAATATTAGCAATTCCGCTCTTTAAGCCATGTTTGTTGGCTATTTTGAATAACTTTGTTTTTGCCTCGAGATATCGTTCAAAAGTTTTGTGGTATTCAAGGTGGTCGTGAGTAATATTGGTCATAACAGCTATCTGGTACGGCACCCCCCATACCCGGTTTTGTGCCAATGCATGGCTTGAAGTTTCAACCACAACCCATTCCACGCCAGCTTCAGCAAATTTTTTAAGCCGTTGCTGCAATACGCCCGATTTCGGGCTAGTGACGTGCTGTTTTTGATGAACGATGTCATCGCCAATGCCATAGCCGACCGTCGTGACGAGAGCTGATTTTATGCCAGCTGAATGCAACATAGTATGAATCATGAAAGAGGTTGTTGTTTTACCATTCGTACCGGTAACGCCGATTATTTTTAGCTTTCGACCCGGGTAGCCATACTTCGTAGTCATTATTATCGACTCGAACAAATGGCCCGTCGGTTCGATAGCTTCAAATACACCCGCTGGAATTACCGTTTTTACAATAGTTCTAAAACCCATACAGCCATTATACCTATCTACCAGCGTTACGGGCCGCTTTTCGAAGATAGTAAATGTAAACTGATAGCACTATCACCGTGAGTGCGATGAAAATGGACAGTGCAAGAAGTATTTGATTTATTAGCTGCGGTTGCTTCAGATGAGCTGCAGGCATAGCGTGAGGTGCGCTTTTTTTAGCGTACGAGGGTGATTGACTAATTACTTGGGTACCGGTAACACCTAGAACGTTTTCGCTCCCCACCAGGCTATATTTGTTATTTAACACCGCTGCCTTCTGAGGCGTATTCATTACGGTCGATATTATATTTTGAGCCTCTACGAGCCTTTCGCCCTCTTCAACCATAAGAAAGTCATACAAATCCACCTCATTACCGGCCATGTTTTTACCAATCGCATGAACGGAATGTGAACCGACATTAAAATCTTCGGTTGGTATGGTCACCTGAAGACTTCCCTCTTCATTAGCGCGGAAAGAACCTAGCTGCTTAATATCAGAGTGCAATTCTAGCGTTACGCTAGAAAATGGTTTAAAACTAAACTTAGGCAATGAAACTTGAAGTCGGGCACCTTGTTTGACGCCTACGTTAACGATAAATGGAACTCCTTGCTGTGGACGAAGATCACCATCTATGCTTCCCCAGTAACCATTTGGTTCGGGTGCTACCAAAGAAGTTTCACAATCATCACAAGCTGTGAGGGTATGAATGTCTGGAATAGTCTGAAGGATTTTTTCAGCTATTTTTACATGACCTTCAGGTTTCGGATGAAAAGATTCAGCACCAATTACTTTAAAAAAGGGTAAAGTTGCAATATCCGGGTAATCGTCGCCTAGCCTGATCGCATTCATATGAGGTGAAAGGTAGACTGCGCACAACTCATTATTCTCAAAGGCTTGTTCTATATCGATATAATGTACGCCGGTATCCCTTGCCGCCCTCCTGATTACTTGGTTTAAATAATGAATTGTTTCATTCATAAATATTCGTTCCGTTTCGTTCAGCAACACCCCGATTGGCGAGAGGCAATTTGGATGCGAAGAGATGATACGAGGGTAACTTACCGCTATTACCGAGTTGAGCGTATGATCATTTATATCTTCGTAAAAATCCCTGAGTTTAGGATAGAGGTTTCGTACTTCAACGACAGTTCTTTGCCGATCCTCAAGTGTTTTAGCCCAGTTACAGGTACCGACACCTAAGCAATCTTTTAATTTGCCTACAAGCCCGGCATCATTCCCGCCAATACCAATAGTTGTTATGCGTGGACGTTGAGATTCAACTTGAGCAAGCTGTTCGGGTTGGTTATTTTTATTAGTTTTACCCCGTGCACTCTGGATAGTCGCTCCCGAGCAGGCGACGCTGTCGAGTGCCACATTCCATGATTGTGCTAATAGAAACGGATACGACCGAGTGCTTGAATGGCATTTATTAGTAGCGCCGCCTACATAAAACGTGTCATCGATTTCGCCCTCTCCGCTTGTGAACGAATCGCCTATTGCCATGTATTTTAAACTACTTGTAGTAGGGCGGGATGGAAAATAAAGCGTGACATGCCGAGGGGTTTCAGTTGACGAATAGACATCAAACGAAAACGTCTTAACGTCTTCGCTGAATCGCGGTTTTAACGCATGAGTAAAATAGGTCGTGTAATACGTCGGATGAAGTGGGTACTGCTGACATGAGATTATTTGCGCCGGATAATACACCGTCATAGCTTCAGAAGGTGTGTCACCGCAGTCATTATTCTGCACTTTTACGATTCTCATACCGGCATTTCTACCTATGGCCGCTATAGTTGTACCGTCGTCAGATATGGCAAGTTCTAGTTGAGGATCCGCTCCTATATCGTAATGAAAACCTGATACTGAAATTCTTCGAATCTCCGAGGTTTGTAAGTTCATACGAAATATTCCATATTCCCTCATACCCAAGGCTAACCATCGACCATTATTCGATACTCCTATAGACTGCAAACGAAACTGCCTATCAGCAAATCGATTTACCGAAAACGACTTGCTCGGATGCGGCTGGTAGCTGATCATACCGTTGAAAGAATTCTTAGTTAAGGTTTTAACGAAATCCCTATGCGCTTCAGAAAAGTCTATAAACGTATCGGTCTCTTCGATATAAATACAGCCGAGCACCGAGTTACATACATTAAGCCTATAGAACAAATTTTCAAATGGGAAACTCACATAGTAGTCAACTCGACCAGGCGATGGAGAGTAATAAGCGATACGTGTCTCTTCGCCCATAACACATGCTTTCACGAGCCCTACCCCATATACCGATATATGCCTAAATTCCGCGGAGCATATGTAGTCGTGGGCAGCTTTCACGTCTGAGAGTTCATAATCCGGAATCGTAACAGCATTCGTATCGGCACTAACCGAGTAGGAGAAGTTTACTATAACTAAAAACAATATTATTTTTACGCATTTAAGAATTGCCCACCGCATGTGCCCTCTTTTCTGATAAATACCTTAGTTTATGCTTATTATTCTAAGTATTTTCTCAGCTAACTACAAGATACTCCGTATCAAATTACAACACGTGTTACAATATAACAGATGAGAATATTGGGAATTGAAAGCAGTTGCGATGAAACGGCAGCGGCCATTGTCGAGGATGGCACACTGCTCCTTTCGAATGTCGTCAAAACACAAATAGATATTCATAAAATATACGGCGGAGTCGTGCCAGAAATAGCCGCTCGCAGCCATATAGAGGTTATCAACCCTGTTATCGAACAGGCGCTTACGGATGCAAAATTAAGCTGGGATGATATCGACGGAATTGCTGTCACACACGCCCCAGGATTATCAGGGTCACTGCTTGTTGGTACCTTGGCGGCACGAACATTGGCATTATTAAAAAGTAAACCGCTTTTTCCTATTCACCATGTAGAGGCGCACGTATATGCCAACTTCATAACCAAACAAGCTAATGGCCTCGCCCTTTCCCTTCCCTCTCGGCAACCAAAATTTCCTATGCTCGCGCTTATCGTAAGTGGCGGTCACTCACAGTTAGTACTCTTTAAAAACCATGGTGACTACGAACTTCTTGGGCAAACTCAGGATGACGCTGTAGGAGAAGCTTTCGATAAGGTCGCAAAAATTATCGGCCTCCCCTACCCTGGTGGTCCCTCGATTGCCGAAGCCGCTTTACATGGAAATGCAAAAAAATACGTACTACCCAAAGCGAAGCTTCAAGGAGCTTATGATTTTAGCTTCTCAGGCCTCAAGACAGCCGTTCTAAGGGCCGTTCAGCATGAAGTAGGAGTTGATACTACTTTTCCATCTTTTAAGCTACCGGAGCTTCTCAATGACACTCAACGGTCCGATTTCGCAGCAAGTTTTCAGCAAACCGCTATTGAAACTTTGGTAGATAAGGCAGAAGCTGCTTTCAAAGACCACTCCCCCGCTTCGGTGGTTATCGCTGGTGGGGTTGCTGCTAATCAAGAACTTCGCCGGCAACTACAAGAACGTCTCCCTTTGAATATTGAATATGCCCCTATGCAGTTATGCACAGATAACGCAGCGATGATCGCGACGCTCGGATATTATTATGCTCAAAAAGTCGCCGCTAACTCCCCTTTTACTTTGGAGATACAACCTAGCCTCTCCATGACTAAAACTTCATGGGCGCATTTAGATATTAGCCCTATCAGCAGCAAATCTTAAGCATATGCTCAGAAAGTGTTATTTTTTGCGCTTTATTTTTTGAATTATTTTTTTGGCAAGAGGGAGACCTTTACTCCACACTACATAAAGAGGGGAGAGGGGTTTATCGAACGTACCGACGAAGAGGGTAGTATCAGACGACCACCCCTGTTTGAATGTGGCGACACCACCGGCAACTAATCCGCCAAAATCGTACCGCATTAGACCCCATTCTTTTACTTTTTTCATAACATGCCACTTCAGAGCGTAGTTCGCCCTGAGTTCTTGGCCACGTTCGTTCATACCACCGTACAGTTCATAGGCAGTTGTTTCGCTAATAGCCAACCATAAAAACGCTACCGGCTCATCTTGATCGTAGGCAATATAAATAGGGGAGTGGTCTTGCATTTGAAGAAATACATCTACGTAATACTGCCTGTCGTGCGTATTAAAGCCAGCTCTTTTAGAGGTTTGAGCATACAAATCGAGACATATGTTAATATCATCACGGTTTTTAACCTGTTTGATTGTGACGTCAGCCGCAGACTTGCGAATATATTGTCGTGTCTTTTTGGCCATATCGGCTAATAATTCACTCTCATTTTTCGTAAGGTCAAGCAGTATTGTTTCCGCAGACAACACTTTGTTCACCGAACGCTGCCAGCCATCAGGGGTTTCAAACTCTAATACGTCTGGTTCAATGCTTAATGCGACCGAATGGTGATCACGTTTTACCAAGCCGGCCAATGCATTCAAAAATTGACTCGAATAGGCAGGTACTACAAGTGGTCCACGCGGAATATACGCAAAACTACGAAACGGGGTAGGGAGTCGTCGGATAAGTATTTGAGCAGCACCTATAACAGTATCTTCCTCGTAGGCGAAAACCCGCTCAGCTACCCAGCCATGCCCAGCTTTTACTTGGCCCCATCCCCACAGCTGTAACGGATGACCGCCATTTTCTAAAATATAGTCATCCCACTGCTCTTTATCACTACACCGTTGAAGTTCAATCATACCCCCATTATACAGCCTTCTTCTATGGTATAATTTTAAGTAAGAGAAAAGAGAGAGTCTTCTTAATAATTGACGGGATTTCATGTGAAATTAGCAAAAACATACGAACCAAATGAATATGAGCCTAATGTGTATGCATTATGGGAACGAAGCGGTGCTTTTAATCCAAGCGGAGAAGGTGAAACCTATAGCACCGTCATGCCGCCGCCAAATGCGAATGGCAATCTTCACCTTGGTCATGCCTTAGATATGGGCCTTAAAGATATTCTGGTTCGTTATAAGCGAATGAACGGCTGCGATACGATTTATATTCCCGGTGCAGATCATGCTGGCTTTGAAACGTGGGTCGTATACGAACGCCAGTTACAAAAAGAAGGCAAAAGCCGTTTCGACTTTTCACGTGAACAATTGTATTCCCAGGTATGGGATTTCGTCGAGCAACAACGAGGAAATATGGAGCTTCAAGTACGAGCCCTGGGTATCAGCGCATCGTGGGATAACGGCGTATTTACCCTTGATAAGAAAGTAATCAAAACCGTATATCAAACCTTTAAGAAAATGTGGGACGAAGGCCTTATATACCGAGGTGAGCGCATCGTTAATTACAGTACGAAGTATCAAACAAGCTATGCCGATATTGAAGTTGACCACAAAACAGAAAAGGGTACTTTATGGCACATCGCGTACCCATTACTCGATAAAATCGGCGAAATCGTTATTGCTACCACCCGTCCTGAAACATTATTTGGAGATGCCGCAGTCGCCGTCCATCCAGAAGATCCTCGTTACAAGGACTTTATTGGTTCACGCGTAATGCTGCCGTTAACCGGTCGTGAAATACCCGTTATCGCAGACGAATACGTCGATCAAAACTTTGGTACGGGTGCAGTTAAAATTACTCCTGCTCACGACCCGAATGACTTTGAAGTAGGGAAGCGGCATGACCTTCCTCGTCTACAGGTCATTGATTTCGATGGCACCATGATGAACGTACCGGAACAGTTCCGGGGGCTCGATGTGGAACTCGCTCGTAAACGCACGTTAGCCGCTTTACAAGCAGAAGAACTTATTCGAAAAGAAGAAACGATCGAACATAGCGTAGGCTATGACTATAAGAGTGGTTTACCTATTCAACCACTCATAAAAGAGCAGTGGTTCCTAAACATGAAACCTCTTGCCGAAAAAGCGCTTGAAGTGATTGATCGAGGTGACATTACGTTTTACCCAGCCGGGCGCAAAAACATTTTGACACAGTACCTAAAAAACATTCATGACTGGAACCTTTCGCGTCAAATCCCTTGGGGTATCCCAATTCCTGCATTCCAGAATGTCGATGATGAAAATGACTGGATATTTAATGAAACTGTTGACGAAAAAACAATAGTTGTCGAAGGCAAAACATATCGTCGGGAAGAAGATACCTTCGATACATGGTTCAGTAGCGGCCAATGGCCATTTATCACCACTGATTTTTTGAATAACGGTGACTTATCGCGCTTCTATCCCACAAACATCATGGAAACTGGTACCGATCTATTAGATCGCTGGATTGCCCGTATGATCATGCTTGGTCTCTATACTACGAACCAAGTACCATTTAAGGACGTATATCTCCACGGTATGGTGCTTGACGAGCATAGTCAAAAGATGAGCAAAAGTAAGGGTAACGTTATTAACCCGATGGAACTCGTTACCGAGTACGGTTCCGACGCTCTTCGCCTTGGTCTGATTGCAAGCCGTAGCCCGGGTCAGAACCAAGCCTTCAGCGTTGACCGTGTTGTCGCTGGCCGTAATTTCTGTAATAAGTTATGGAACATTGCTCGCTTTATTGAAAATAGAGTAGGTGAGAATTATCAACCAAAAGCGCCAGAAGTTCGTACGCTGGCCGATCACTGGATTGTTAGTGAACTTACCACCGCTAAAGAAAACATCGATCGATCATTAAATTCGTATCGCTTTGCTGAAGCGGGGGAGAGTATATACCATGCTATTTGGGATAGCGTTGCCGATTGGTATGTCGAGGCTTCAAAGAACCAAGATAACCTCGACTTGCTGGTATGGGTGCTTGATACTTCACTGAAGCTTGCCCATCCGTTCGCGCCTTTCGTGACCGAAACTATTTGGCAGACACTCCCATGGCATAATAGTCTGCTCATCAGTGAAAGCTGGCCTCAAATATTACCATACAACGAAATTGCCGCTGCCGAATTTGGGCAAGTACAACAATTAGTCGCCGAAGCTCGCTTCGTTGCGACCTCACTTCCGGGTAACGAACGGTATGGCTTACTGTATGAAAACGACAGCCTTATTGATGACAATGCCGATTTGATTACCCGCCTGGCTAAGTTAAAGCATATTCAGAAAACCGATCAAGCTCGCGGCCTTCGTTTAGCCTTGACTGGCCGCGATGCCTGGCTTGATGTATCAGCTGAAACTTTAGCCGAGCACCAAACTAATTTAGAGGCACGGCTAGCAGCCACCCATAAAGAACTCCAGGTGTTAACCGGACGGTTGTCGAACGAAGGGTACATTTCAAAAGCCCCGGCCGCCTTGGTAGAAGAAAGTAAAAAGCAACAGATAGAAAAGCAAGCGCTCATCGAACGCTTGCAACATGAACTTGAAGTGCTTAAGTAGGCTTACACCGAAGGCCACAGCTGAGTATTGTCGTTACCACCATTGGCAAAAGATTTTTTAGCTTGGATGTATCGGTTCTCGTTATCACGAGGTGTTACTTTCGGTAAGCTTGAATGGAATACTCGTGACTGATTCGAGAAAGATACACGTTCAACGTGGATATGTTCACCGCCGCCTATCATATGGGCAGCACCGTAAGTAGCTAACATAGCTGGGAGCGCAAAGGCTACGGTTGTCGCTTTATCGATACGCATATCGTGTACCAGTACGCCCGTGACAACTGCGATAATGAAAATAATAGGTGCTATATTCGTTACTTTTTGCATATTTGTTTTAATCATGTTTGATTAGTAACACTGTAGCATAAGCTTGATAAAATGTCAACTATCAGTCGTGATGGTAGGCACCACCGCGGGCAATTTCTTGAGCTCGGTAGAGCTGTTCGGTCAGTATCAAACGTACAAGTTGATGAGGATATACGAGAGGGGATAATGACCAAGTAAAGCTAGCTTTTCGTCGAATTTCGTCTGTTACCCCGTAAGCACCACCAATGATAATGGCAATTTTTTGTGAGCTGTTTAACCGGCTCTCTAAAAGTTCCGAAAGAGCAGGGGAATTAATTAGTTTTCCACGCTCGTCCAATAATACAATGTAGTCATAAGCATCTAGCCGAGAAAGCATGCGCCGTGACTCCTCCTGGCGTGCGCTGAGGCCTTCGAGCGATGAATGTGGTAAAAGGACCCATTCTACTAAATAGGGTGCTTTTAAACGCTTTTGGTAGCGTTCGATTCCTTCGCCTACCCAGCTTTCATGTTTTTTACCGACGGCAATTATGTGAATAGGCATACTAAAAAGCGAGTCGTTCGGCAATTGAAGCAAGAGCCTCGTGGTCAGGTTCGTCGCTTGTTTCTTTTGAATAATATTCAGCAGCGGTGTTAAACGGGACTAAATGTACATGTGCATGCGGCACATCGAGGCCGATTACTTTTTCACCGACTCGTTCAACCCCTAATACCTCGCGAAGCCGCAAAGCTACTTTCTGAGCTGTTCTCATAACTGCAAGGTAGTCATCGGACGGTAAGTCCCATAGTGATTCAACTTGGAGCTTTGGAATAATTAAGGTATGTCCAGTTACTGACGGGTAAATACTTAAAAAAGCGAGTGTTTTGTCATCTTCGTAAATTTTATGACTAGGGATTTTACCCTTGATGATTTTTGTGAATATTGAGTCTTCCATAGGGCTATAGTACTCCCGTAACGGCTATGACGTCCACCACGATACGGGGTTTACGTTTGCCACGCCACTTACTTGTACTCCAGTTGCACCTTTGGCGATACTTGAAATATACCCGGCTTGGTCGGGGACGATATGGGCAATAACAGGTTTCCCGAAAGCGAGCGCTTCGTCCCAAATCGCTTGAGAAGCACTGTATTCCATACCAAGAATCGTCCAACTGTTGCCCCAGGTTTGAAGTGCGCCATTTCCGCCTTGGGCCACTGAAGCATCGGATGCGTAGAAGAACCCCCACGTCTGGTAACCCCTTGCTTGGGCAGCACTGCTGAAAGCGGCCGCACCAGAACCAGGCCCACTATACTTCAGAATCGCCCGTGTCGGCCCTAAGTCTCTATCTACCATATCGAGGAACTCGGTTCGGTAACTTCCCAGTGCGTATTTAGGGTCGGCCACAATAACGTGCGTTCTTCCATAGGCAGCAACCAGTTCTTCCCAACGCATGTATGGTTGAGGAGCACCTTGGGCACCAACTGTGTTTTGCTGGGTCTGAATTTGTGCCCAAGTTTGGGATGAAGCGTTTCCATAACTACCGCCAGAGGTACGATCAGTTGTTTGATCGTGTAACCCAAACCATACACCGTCACTCGTGCGAGCTAATGAAACTTCAAGTACTCCATATCCTCGTGCGACAGACTGCGTGTAAGCATAGAGAGACATTTCCGGAAAGTTAAGTGAACCGCCACGGTGAGCCCAGGTTGCTCCTTGTTTATTAAGTACTTCGGTGACCGTATTGAAACCTCTTCTCATTGGTATGAAGGCGCTTGGTGTTCGAGGGCCGCTGGCAGTTGTGTAATACACCTTAACAGGATTGCCGGCTCCGTTTGCGGCGGTGATGCCAAGACCAGCAGGATCAGGAGGAGTAGCGTTGGTTCCTCTCAGGGCAATACCTTCTGCGGCACCGCTTGTTGTTGAAGTCCATGTTATTTCCGCAGCAGGTACGGGTGTTTGAAGAACCTCCCGTTGCCCTAACCACATGTATGAACGTGAACTTGTCGTACCGGCAGACGTTACGACTTGCGCAATTTCTTCGTAGGAAGCCGGCAGTGCGGTTGGGGTATGGGAAGCACCAGCCGCAAACTCTGAACTCCCCATGAAAATACTTAAAGCAGGGGCGGCATCAAGAGGATAGCTTTCAACTCGGTTTCCTGTTGTTCCTAATACTGTTCCATTGTAACTATTGTAATAACCAGCAAGAGGATTAGCTAGATCAACCCCGCGTACGATAAAAGCGCTTGCCACTAAGCGACCACCAGATGGATCTATCGAGAAAGTATATGACGTAGGTTCCGCTGTCGTATCTGGTACCGGCCGGCCATACAAACCATGCGTACGAGAGATACCGTGCGAAGGAATAAACGCCGCTCCAAGCCTTGTGAATCCACTACCTACGGGTTGCGTAGCTTTATCATTTTGTATACGAATGGCAACGATGATGTAATCTCCAGGCAACACTCCGTTTGGTCGTCCAATAGAGAATGTACTTGGCAAACTAGGAACAATAATATTAACGGGTGTTCCTTTGACTTGAGGAGTAGGTGCCGCACCGGTATTTACCGGCGCTGAAATAGCAATTTGTACTGCCCAACCATTTGAATCTTGTTCGGAACTATAGGTCAAGGTAACATCACCCGATGCCCCGGTGGTGGCCATTTCTTTAGAGCCTACCCAAATTGTTTCGATCTGGTCACCAACCGCTACTTGCTCAAGCCATAATTGCTGTGTCCAACCAGCAATAGGCACGTTCGTAATCTCCATGGCCGCCGCTTTCGCATTCGTTGCTTCATGCGATATGGCTAACACAAGTTCTTCGTTGAGCGTCGTAGTAATACTTGGCGCAATATTATCAAACCGTTGACCAGTTGGTTGTAGGCTATTCGCACGAATCCATCTTGCCCCCACCTTCCAGTCGGTAATATCTCCAGCACCCGTTCCCCAGACTAATCCGAAAGCTGCTGTACCCGAACCAGATTTGGTGAACGGAACCGTTGGTCCGTCCGTAGATTCCTTTATTTTGGCAAATAAATAATTGGTACGAGAGCCCGATAGCTGAGCACCCGACAATACTGACCATGACCCAGGGGCCGTCACGGTTTCGTTGAATGATGTCATCACAGATATCACCATCCAAGAACCATTCGCAATCGAGCTGATGTCAACCGAAGGCGCAGTACTTGTGCTACGAACAGCTAACGAGCTTGTGACTTGCGGAGCGGCCACTACGCCGCCCTTACTACCACGAGTGTATCAACGGGAGTTCCCGGAGGAATGTTTGCTAGCGTATTAACAAATACAACGGTAGGTATAGCAGTTGTTATAGCGGTCTTCACACCCAATGGAGTGACTGCGCGAGTACTGTCTGTGCCTGCAGCAACTTCTTCAGCTGTAGCAAATTCGACAACTCCAGGTATAACGTCTGTTGCGGCTGGAAGGCGAGCTGCGTCAATGGTTCCGGTCGTAATATCAGCACCTGCATGAACGTGTATGGCAGCCGCTTTTCCGTTTAAAGCAGTTTGGGTGGCGGTAGAAACAGGTTTTGCGGCATCGGTTGTGTTATCGACGTTTCCAAGACCGACGTCAGCTTTTACGAGTGCGACAATTCCGGTCTTGCCAGCAACCGATTGAACGGGGGCGGAAGCAGGCGTACTCCATGTACCATTACCATACAAGACAGTCGTCGCATCCGCAATTCCAGAACCCAGTTGTGCACGAGGTACGAGTATTGAGCTATCAAGAGAGGCATAGCCGCTTGCTTGGCCTTTTGCGGAAGTATCTTGCTTAGCGGTCAAAGCAGTTTGGGTGGCAGTAGAAATCGGTTTAGCGGCGTCAGTAGTATTATCGACGTTTTCGAGACCAACATGTGCTTTCGTTATACCGGTTGGCGTGCCGGTAAAGGCAGGGGAGGCAAGCGGAGCTTTCGCATCAAGGGCAGCCTGGGAAATACCCGCTGCGTTCGACCATTTAGAAGTAGAGGAATTGTAGGCTAGAACTTCCTGGTTTAAAGGATTGTTTAACGCTACGTCATTTGAGCCGGCTATCGTTCCGCCGCCACTTCCTCCACTACCAAATCCCATACGAACCCCCGATTCTTGACAAAGTATGCCTTACTTTATGCTTATGCTCTATTTATACCACTAAGCAAATGAATTGTGTATATCTTCAAATATGGCGGAGAGGGAGGGATTCGAACCCTCGGAACCTTGCGGCTCACCGCTTTTCGAGAGCGGCCAGTTCAACCACTCCTGCACCTCTCCAATGAGGTAATTATATCAGACAGTGGTGGATGAAGATTTAAGTTTTACAAATAAATATCACCTCTTTCGAGGTGATAAAAAGTAGTAGTGCGTTAGCGTTAAGAATTTGCGCGTTCGGACATTTCGACTGCACGGTTAGCATTGCTGGCTGCTTCGCCTGCCTTATCGAGAGCGAAAATCGCTACCGCCAGGGCAATTATCGCACCAATAAGGGCCATTATTGATAATACTTTTGCAACTTGTGAGCTGGTGTGTGCATCATGCACATCTCGACGTAAGTGATGTAAACTATTGTTATTATCGTTATAATCGTCTGCCGCCATAATGAAACCCTCCGTTCGTCAACTATATTGCCCCACTATTTATATTCCTTTCATTAGTATTCTGCTGTAATAATTTTTACAGTTAAAAAAAGTATGATGAATTTATACTGAAATACACATTAAGATTCAAAGGAGAACATATGGCAGAACGAGAACGTGAAACAGTTGTAGTAGAGGGCGACCGACGCTCATCTAACGGGTGGCTAATTGGATTGGGAATTATACTATTACTCGTTATTCTATTCTTCCTTTTCGGCGGAATGGACTTGTTTAATGGCGCGAGTGGCGGAGTAGATACCATTAACGTAAACAACCCCGACGTAGAGGTGCAGCCAACAACCGGGCAATAATCCATTAGTATCAAAATCAAAAACTACCTCAATCTAAAGAGGTAGTTTTTTTATGATTACTTGTTACACGCTACTGGACGATATCAAAAGCCGAGTACTGAATGGGTAATACTTAGATATTGATTAAATATATATTTTATTATATAGTATATTCAAGTATTAGCCGGATGCTAATCCCCTGGGCACAGGGCCTTCTCCAAGAGATAGGATTAATTATGTCGGACCTACGTATAACAGCCTCCACGATGTTCGCAATCGAAATGACTCGTGCGATTCTAGTACAGCATTTGCTCCTTCCGGGAATTGACTTAACTAGTCCTTGGAAGGAAATGGAGATGGAACTAAGCCCTGTTTCTAAAGGCTCAGAGGGAAGCGCTCGGAGAATACGTATCGTATTCCAGCTTCATGGCTTCGAAAGAGTTTTTATTTCGGACTGTGTCGTCTTCAATAGAAACGAGGGATGGTGCGAGGGTAGCGCTCAGGTCGATCTCAACGGCGGGGCACACCCATTTAGATTCCGGAGCAAACTCGTAGAAGATAAGATCATCACCGAAGACTGGTGACATCACCCTCCGAAGAGGCGTGGCGAAAGCCCCTCTTCGGAGGGACTTTCATTTTTCAAATAAAAAACTGCCTCTATTTACAGGGACAGTTCTTAATAATTACGTGGTACACCTGGCAGGATTCGAACCTACGACCTTCGGCTCCGCAAGCCGACACTCTATCCAGCTGAGCTACAGGTGCATACGATAGAACTCGTTGTCTTAAGAACAACGGGTTCCATCTTTGTAACTAGAAGGTGCCTTCACCTGAAAATTCAGACGAACAGATGAAATTGTATCACAATTCTCAGTATTTATCTACTTTTGGCAGGGGTTGATAAATATTAAAGACGAAGTTTACGAACCACGAGGTCGACAATATCAAGCTTCAGCTCTTCCATCGGCATACGCTGGCCTAAAATATCCACGATTCGTTCACCAGCTTCTTTTGGAAAGAACACCGATACACCCGGGGCGAAACGCTTACGAGGTATCAGCATAATAGAATAGTTTTCACCGTCTTGAATAAGGCCGAAAGCACGAAAATCGTCAAAATGATATAAACGTTCGCCTACATAAAGGCCCTGTGCGGGACTAAGCGCGTAGGTCAGCGTACGAGGTGGTCGCCGAATATAGATAATTGTCGCGATTGCCATGACAACTACCAATACCGAAAAAGTCCATGACTTCAAGAAGAAAATATCAACCGCGACAAGTGCCAGTACGATGAGTGCGAATAGGATAAACCACCCCGGTGTTTTATCGATATGGATATATTCTTGCGCAGTCCAGGTGATAGGTGGATTATCAGGGCTATCTTCAAATACCGGCGGTTGACCGGATGTTGGTGAGGCTGGTTCAACATTCGTACCAAGTGGCTGTTCGCCACTCAAAGGCTGGTTATCAGGGTTTTGCTCCCAATAGTTAGGTTGTTCATCTGTTGCCATTACACGTTTAGTATACCATGAGCATAAAAAGAAAACGCCCGGTAAACCGAGCGAATTATTTTGGCGGAGGAGGGGAGATTCGAACTCCCGCTCCAGGTCTCCCCAGACTAATGATTTAGCAAACCATCCCCTTCAGCCACTTGGGTACTCCTCCGTATGGGTAGCAACGAGACTGATTGTACCATAAAAAAGGGGTTAAAACTAGCATTTAACAGAGTGATTTGCTATAATTTGAATATAGTTTTATAACAATATATTTATGATTAAATCACTTTTATTTGCACTTGCGATCGCACTCGGCTTAGCCGTACTTATTGTTTTCATATTCAATAAACCGGTTTCTGCGCTCAGCCTTATGGAAGGAGTAAACGCAGCTCACGGTGCTGGCCAGCCAACTGCGTTATTCGGTGACACCGGCATTATTACTAAGATTACAAACACGCTTTTATTCATAGCCGGCGCATTAGCGGTTATTATGCTCATTTTCGGTGGCATTCGCTACACGATTTCAGGGGGTAATAGCTCAAATGTAACGGCCGCAAAAAATACTGTCATGTATGCAATCGTAGGTCTCATTATCTCGTTTTTAGCGTATGCGGCCGTAAATTTCATCCTCGGAACTGTCTCTTCTGGCGGTCAGTTCGCACCAAGTAATCTGTAGTGATATATAAAATAACTCGTCGATCGACGAGTTATTCATAAATGCGTGGCGGAGAGGGAGAGATTCGAACTCTCGGTGAGTTGCCCCACGACGGTTTTCAAGACCGTTACCTTAAACCACTCGGTCACCTCTCCGTATGAGGCACTTGGGATATTTTAACAGATTGAAGCCGTTCAGTCGAGAGGTTGATAGGCCAGCGCGGCTACGAAAATAGTTTTGACACCCGCTTCGTGTAGCACTTGGGCCGCTGAAGACACAGTAGAACCGGTCGTGATAATATCGTCGAGCAATAGAAGGGGAGTGTCTGGGTCGATCGAAGTGATGTCGGCCACGAAGGCTTTACCCGCTTCTTGTTGGCGTTCTTCTTTATTAAGCCGGTGTTGCGTTCTGCTTGATTGACGTGTCAGTAGGTGCACCACGGATATTTCACGTTTGATACTAAATGCCCGCGCAAGTAACTCAAGGTGGTCATACCCTCTTTGGCGTACGTGGGATGCGGCAGTCGGGATTGGGACAATAACCACATCAGAAGGGAACAAAGGAAAAGACTCGTCTAATAGCTCGGCTAAAGATCGTACGGCGTGTTTCGTAAACTGAAACTTATATGCGTCGATGATGTCCTTTAATGTTGAGTGTCGCTCGCTCACGACAAAGGCTTTACAAATAGGCACATCGTGTTGTGCACATACACCATCCGTAGTCACATTTCCGCACAAAAAACAGCCCGAAAATGGCTCGCTAATGATGTTATATTTACAATTATGACATAACGTAGTGCCAATTTTACTACATCCAAAACAGAGGTGTGGTGCTACATTTTGAAGCACAACCTGTATCATTGTATTTTTTACGTTTACACCACCCATTTGGTTGATTATACCGCATATGCCCGGTATAATACGAGAGACTATTTGTCAAATGAGCCTAGAGAAAGTGGAGGATATCATGGCGCGTAAACCAAACGAAGACCTACTCATCGAAGACGAGTTAGCAGCAGCTTTCTTGAGCGATGACGACCTAACACAAACCGACGACAGCACCGCTCCTGTGAGTAACGCCGACTGGGACGATAGCCAAGAAGAATTCTTAGGCCAACTCGCAGTTGACGTATACGAAACAGAAAGCAAGCTTGTCGTAAAAGCACGAACTGCCGGCGTTAACAAAGAAGACTTAGATGTAAGTATTAGCGATGGTATTCTTACCATTAGCGGTACCCTCAGTAGCGGTGACGATACTGATGCTACTAACTGGCACATTCAAGAATGTTACTGGGGTGAATTTAGTCGCACCTTGGCACTTCCGGTAAGCGTGAAAGAAGACGAAGTAGAAGCCGTTCTCAAAGATGGTGTACTTACCGTAAGCTTCAACAAAATTAAGCAAGAACAAGCTAAGAAAATTCAAATTCAATAGTGTACCCGCTTATATTAAATAACTCCCCTCAGGTAGGGGAGTTATTTAATATGTCCTAAGGTAGTTATATAAAAAGCTCCGCCATTCAGCGGAGCTTTTTATATGCAGTAACTTACTAACTATACGTTAGCGTCAACCGCACCTAGAACCCAGTTCACAACTGCGAACGCGAGGAAGGCGATGATCAAACCGACAATTGCGTACAAAATAGTGTTTTTTGCCGCAGTGACGTTTGCACTGTTACCACCAGAAGTAGTGTAACGAATACCACCGTAGATAAGCATGATAACGCTAATCGCACCGATAAGGAACAAAAGTACGTTAACAATTGTAGTGAAGATCGAACCAGGGCCATCGAATAATTCACCAGGTGTATTTACGCCACGTGCACATTCGATACCAGCTTGGGCACCGCCCGCTGAGCCTGATTCACAGGTTTCTTGTGCGCTAGCAGATGGAGTGATTGGAGTAAACAGAGCTACGAGTGCGAACACGAAAGCTGCGAAAACACCAGTCAATGTCTTTTTTGTTATTACGTTCATTAAATTTATTTCCTTTCTTATGAAATCTAGGTTAGTTATAGCAGATTTTTAACAGTTTGTTAACCCCTTAAATATTTTCAAAGGGTGATACGATTTAAAATTGGTCATTCACCCAGTTAACGATAGCGTATGCCAATGCCGCTACCACGAGCCCTATAATCGCATAGAGAAGGGTATTTTTAGCTTTCGTGATGTTACTGGCGTCACCTTGTGAAGTAACGTATAGCAACCCGCCGATGATAATCATCAACACCGATAAGGCGCCAATGATATAGAGTAGGGTATTGATTAACGTTTTGACAAAATCATCTGATGAAGCGTCTTTATTTTCACATACCGCACTGTCGGAGTTTTGTTCACACACTTCGTCAAGCGCGGTGGCACCTACGTTCGGTACAGGCATAAACGCAAATGAGCTTAGTGCTAACAAAATGAATGCCGCGACTACTGTTTGGATTTTCTTCATTTAAAACCTTTCTATCACAAAGTTCGTAATTGCAAATGCCGCTAAGAGAATCCCTAGACCAATAACAGAATAGAGAATCATATTTTTCGATCGTGCGATTCGACTTGAGTCACCCATCGATACGACGTACATGATGCCAGCGATAATTATTACGATCACCGCGGCAATACCACCGATGTAGTACAGCAAGTTGAGGCCGTTACGCAGTAGGTCTTTATCGCTCATCTCCGGTATACCGTACTCGTTCGTTGATGTCGCACCGTCGAATACGCCAAACACGAGGTTCGTTATAGCGATGGCACCCATCGATATGATCAACCCGATAACGGCGTTGAGAATACTTTTCCGCGCTTTCTCGATTTGGCTTGAATTGCCGCCACCGGTTATAAACAAGAAACCACCGTATAAAATAAAGGCGAAAGCAATCCACCCAGCGAGTACAAGGGCGATTTGAATACCGTTCAATACAATCTTCCAGATAAAGTTCGACAAACCACCAAGTTCGTCCGGAGATTGAATTACACATTCGCCATTTTTCTCTTCAGTCATACCACGGTACCACGGCGGTACGCCTAATACGTTCGTTTCACAGTTTTGAGCCCCGGCAGCGAATGTCGTCTGCGGAGTGGCCACCGCTACGATCGGCGAAGCCGCAAAAAATATGAACAAACTCGCGAAAAGGGTAATCTTAAGTATTTTTTTCATTTAAAACACGCCTCCAGGAATAAGGAAGTTCAATAATGCCCACATTCCAGCAAACGATACGACACCAATAACAACATTGGTAAATATACCGATAGCCTTTTTAACCTGTTCTTGGTTGCCACCAGAAGAAGTGTAAAGGATTGACCCGTATACGAGTCCAGCAAGCGCTGCCACGCCCACGCCAGTAACAAGGATATTGACGGCGAGAAGTAATATACTCCATAATCCTGATTCTTTTAATTCACCGCCATCTTCTTCACGGGCACATCCGAAGTCAATGCTCGTATCGACACCATTACAGCAAGGTGTGTCAGGGTTCGTGTCACACGTGGCGTATGTTACGGCAGGCATGGCAAAAAAAGTAAGCCCGAATACCAAAAACAAGCCCGCCATCACATTACGTATTGTTTGTTTTATTTTCATAGTTGTTAATAGAGTACGAGTTTTTAAGAGATAAAGCAAGTAAACATATGGTGTAATAGCTTATTATATACTCATTAGCTCTTTACTTTTTTACACTTTTGTGTTATATTTTAGGCAAATAGCATTCGGTAGCAGGAATGGCTAAAGAATAAGCGTAATTTCATCTTAATGTAACTATAAGGATTCAAATTTCAATGGAAACACCTTCAAGCAAGAATACTCCAGCAACAGAACATGATGTACCTCACGCAGGTTCAGAGTTTGTACCAGAGGATGTACGTGAAAAACCAGTTACTCATTTTGATAATACACCTCTTCAAACTGCTGTAGCACAAGGTTTTATCGGTAGTACTCCTGAATCACCAGCTAACTTTTATGATAAACCATTAGGAAACCGTACCGAAGAAGACGATCGTATCGATAGTCCAGCTACTGTTGTGCCCGATGGATACGAGCCTAAAACAGAACTTAAGGTAGAACAAGTTCAGCCTCAACCTAAAGTTAAACGTATTCATAAAATCTTAGCTTGGGCCGCTGGTCTTGCCTTGGTGGGCGGTGGTACCGCTGCGGTAGTTCACTTTACACAAGCACCAAACGATGAACCTGTAGCCGAAGCGCCAGCAAATCCCGGTGAAGATCCTGTTGATAATGAAAACACAGGAAATGAAGGTGGCGAAGATACCCCTGAAGCACCAGTAGCTCCGGTTGCCGGTGAAAACGACCCCGTCATCACCCCTGAAAACGAACAAGCAATTTTAGAAAGCTTACGTCTAACCGCCGACATGACACCACAACAACTGGGTGAAAAATACAGCAGTACCCTTGAACGTTGGGGTATGGCCGGTGCAGTACCTGCAACTTTTGATGCATGGGTTGAAGCAGGCGCACCTGATTCAGAAGTGTTTGCGGCTGAAATTGCCAAAAATAACGTACATATATATGCGACTGCATTATTCGGTGAAGATTATGCTCAAATAAATGATGAGAAAATCAAAAGGTTCATTGGTGTTGCTGAGACAAGAAATGCAGCTTTGTTGTCTTCATATTTATTGACTACTGGTAACGAAGAATATCCAAATACTAATACGAAAAATATCGAACCACTTCAAGCAGATTATGATTTGATTAGTGTCACCGATGAAAGCCAACCAGACGCCGGCATATCTCTTGTTGTTCGTATCGAATCGTTATACAACGACGAGAATACGATGTTTGCTGGCACAATTGAAGGCGATGGCCATATATCAGATACATATATTACATTAACTCCTAGCTCAGAAACACCAGACGTTCTGACCGTGTCGGCATTAGATATCAACGACCTCAACTAACGTTCGATCATCTATTGTAAAACGTAACCGTTTAGCATTTAATTATGTTAAGCGGTTATGTTTATTTCTAACGTAAAAAATCAAAAAAATAGTATACTCAGTTTATTTTTCGTATCCGGGGCAGCTCTTTTATTATCTCTTATAGCCGGTCTACTGTTAAGCAGCAGCGCGATGGCCAAAATGTCAACCGATACCCCACCTACTGATCGGGCGATTTCTTATAGTTACTGGAAAGCGACAAGCAAATGTGTGACTGACCACATGCGTTCGAGCATTATGACGACGCCAGGTGAAAACGGGGCAACCAGCCCTAAGCAAGGTAATTTTCCAGATCCAAGTGGACAGGGTGGATTCGAGGGAACCAAAGAAGGGGAGTGGTTTGACGACCGCGATGCATTCGTAACCGTTTATCCGAACGGCAACCAAGACTGTGCCCAGGTGATGGCCAAAGCCTTAAAATTATGGGGAATAACTGACTACAGGAAATTCCTCGAAGATATGGGATATAAATACAACTCTAATATCCCGGCACTGGTGCGTAGCAACGACAGCGGTCAAAAGCGTTTCGATAGCTTCAAATCAGCCGTTTTGAAAAACGTCGGGAATGTCGTTGATCTGCTTAACAAGGAAGCGAAGTACTCATTATATAAAGGCTTGTTTGAAAGCAACAAAGCTGGCTTAAGTTCTTGTGACGGCAAGAAGATAGTTAAGTTAACCGAAGCCGATAAAACTCAACGCGACGCTGCTCGAAACAACGAGTTTAGAGATGGTGTCAACTATACCGTCATCAAAGTCGTGGACGGTACGAATAATGATGAGTACGTATACACCTATTCGGCAAATAGTAACGCAGGTGGTACAACGAATGCCTCGACTACTAACTATGCTTCAACCTGGAATTACCGTGGAGCTAATTACCCCGGAGCGACAGGGGAACACTTCAAGTGTAAAGATTTGATCAGGATGATTAATGACAACGCCACGGCTTTTTCGATGTGGAACAGAAACCATCCCACAGATCAAGACTCAGGAATACCCGAAACTACCGACGAATGTGCCACGGATGAAGCTGCGTGTGAAAACGTAGCGACTACCTGCGCGATCGAAGCAGTCGGGTGGATTGTCTGTCCGGTAACAAGCTTCCTGGCTAGTGTGGCGGATAATGCATATTCATTCTTGTCCGATAATTTTCTACAAGTAGACGCCAGTAGTATATCTACATCAAGCCCAACGTATACCGTGTGGACTTCAATGCGAACTATCGCCAATATCGCCTTCGTTATAGCATTTCTCTTCATTATATTTTCACAGCTTACTGGCCAAGGTGTCTCAAATTACGGAATCAAGAAGTTGTTACCGCGGCTTATAGTGGCGGCGATTTTAGTAAACGTTTCATTCTTTATATGCCAACTGGCCGTAGACATATCTAACTTGCTGGGAGTTTCCATACGACAAGTATTTGGATCCGTGGGAGATGGTATTAGCTTGCCCGAAGTAGGTGCTGATGATACTGGTAACTGGGTCGGGATTGCCACCGGGGTAATCGCAGGAGCCGGAATAGCCTGGGCGTTAGGTATAAGCGTGCTCGGGCCATTCTTATTGGCTGCCGTTATTGCCTTCATTATGGTATTCCTTATTCTTGTCGTACGACAGGTTTTGATCGTGCTACTCATTGTCATATCACCAATCGCTTTCGTAGCGTTCTTACTGCCAAATACTGAGCAATGGTTTACGAAATGGCGAAAAATGTTCGTTGCTCTCCTTATCGTATTCCCTCTGATAGGGCTATTGTTCGGAGCAGCTGGCTTGGCATCGTCGGTGATTGATGCGGCTGCTGTTTCAGAAACTGGGGGGAGCCCTGACGATACTGAGGGTGTTATTTCACAAATTATCGCCGCCGGTGTCATAGCGCTCCCATTATTCCTACTTCCTGGCCTCCTCAAGAGATCACTGGATGGCGTCGGTAATATAGGCCAAACGATGAATAACCTTGGTGATAAATTTGGCCGAGGGGCCAGTAAGAAGCTTGGCGATAGTGGTGTCATGCGGGCGCTTGACCAACGAAAGAAAACGAAGCGTGCCCAAATTGGCGCGGGTATTTACTCCGGATGGAACCCTCTCAACAAAGGCCGTTCGGCCATAAATGCCCAATTGAATAAGAGTAGGGCATATAACGCCGTAACCGGAAATTACGGAACGATCCGGGGTGCAAATATCGAAAAGCTTGAAAATGACGAAACGAAACTCGCCGAGGCTTCAGTACAACTAGAAGCACGTACCGGCGCTTCGGTTGATGCGCAATTCGCCAGCGCTATTGAACGTGGTGATATCGTAAAGGCGCGCGCCGCCCAAAATATATTGATGAAATCTGGTAGTAGCGGAGTGATGAAAGTCCGAGATACTATCGCCAACAATGAATCTAGGTTTGATGATAAAATGCGCACTGCTTTGAGTAGTAATATTACCGAAAACCATGGTCAGGTCGCTAAGCAGAAAGCAAACGATTTGCTTCAATGGTCCGTCAAAGGAGGTTCAACCGAACTTAGTGCCGTCAGCGCAGCAGCTGCAACCTGGGGTGGTTTATCGGCTCGCGAATTGTCTGATTTACCAGATGCTTCCTTCCAAAGGGCCATGCAATCCGGTGGTGTCAGCAAAGAAACGATTGCCGCGCTTAAATCGGACCGAATTTTGGAAAACTTATCCGATGGTCAACGAGGTTTTCTGGCTACGGCTAAGGCGTATTCGCCACCTGCACCGGCTACGGCAAGAGAGTTTAACCGTGAAACTATTCGGACGATGGGCGTAGAAAACGTCACGGAAGCCGTCAAGGCTCGGGGCGGGGTTGAAATGATGAACGAGGGTGATATTATCTCGATCATCAATTCACACGGTGGTACGCCAATTGCAGATGATGCTCGAAAAGAGGCTATAAAACGAAATATCATTACTGAAACTCCGAAACGCGACCCTAAAACGATGCCTAAGAAGTAGGGTATACTAAAAATATGGCGAACTATAAAGTACCCCAAGATGTCGAGGCGGATGACAAGCTTATTGGTCCGTTTAGTTTTCGCCAGTTCATCTATTTAGTCGTCGTAGCATTAGCGGGGTTGGCTTCATGGGGGTTGGCACAATTGTTTATCGGGCTAGCGGTTATTCCGTTGCCGGTTATCGTCTTTTTCGGCGCTCTTGCCTTACCACTTCGTAAAGACCAACCGATGGAGATCTACATGGCGGCAATGGTGTCGTTTTATTTGAAACCCCGAAAGCGCCTTTGGGACCCAGAGGGGATTGAGACGTTAATCGAAATTACCGCACCGAAGACATATGAAGAATCTCGAACAAAAAATTTATCACAGGGCGAAGCTGAGCAACGTTTGAGCTATTTGGCGAATATCGTTGACACGGGCGGATGGGCGATACGTGGTACGAACGGTGCGTCAAGCATGTCGATTAATAACGATGTCATACTTGAAGCGCAGGGTGCCGTGGATGTACTTGATACGAACAACTCTGTCGCCCAGTCATTCGACCATATGATGGCTCAAACGACAGCACGCGCCAAGGAAGAGGCGGTCGAACGTATGAAATCGGCAGCTTCCGAGCCAGCTACGCTACCCCGAACGACGACGCCTATTCTTAACGAACCTGAAGATTTGGTACTGCCAGAATTCAACCCGTACCCAACCGATATTCAACAGACTGTTATCCAGCCGCTCAACGACCCGGCCCATATGGCTGAACAAAATATCGAACCAGCGCCTGTAAAAGTGGAAAAGACCATAGAAAAGCCTCGTTCAACCCCGACACCAACGACGAAGCCGACACAATCTTCATCAACCACTAGCGACACACCTATCTCAGCTGATATAATAAACCTTGCAAACAATGCCGATGGCTTATCTATCGCAACTGTTGCTCATGAAGCCAATCGAATTCATAAAAAACTCGAGGAAGCGTCAGACGAAGTTGTAATTTCGTTAAGATAAATCGGTCTAAAGGAGTGGGTCAGTAGGCTATGCCACCAAATAATTCTTCATACCCTTTGCCACCCGTTAACGGGCTTCCTCCTGCTCCTCAAATGCCAGGTGTACCTACCCCTGTGCAGCAACCTTTACCACCTCAACAAGCAATACAACCACAACAAGCTCCACTAGGTTCAAGCGCTCCTGCGAAGCCAACCCCTAAAAATGCTAATTCGACCCAAAGTACATTACAGCTTTCGGAGCTTCGTGACGGTATGGTCATTATGGTTGATGGGTCATTCCGGGCGGTAATTGCCTGTAAATCAATCAACTTCGACCTTATGAGCGACCGTGAACGTGAAGGGGTAGAATATAGTTACCAAAACTTCTTAAATTCACTCACATTTCCTGTGCAGATTTTAGTGCGGTCGCAACGAGTAGATATCGGGCCGTATATCGATAAGCTCATTAATATACGCCGCACCCAAGATAATATGTTGCTCGGCGTATTAATGGACGATTATATCGGCTTTATCGATGCGCTTGCGCAAGATGCGAATATCATGGAGAAATCTTTTTATATCGTCGTTCCGTATTTCCCGCAAGGTGATGCGGCTAACTTGGTAGAACAGGGGAAGGGTTTCTTCGGAAAGCTCTTTGCTCGTCCCCAAAATAACATTACTAAAATCGACCGTGCCGCCTACCAAAAGGCAAAGGACGAAATCAAAAACCGGGTCGACGTAGTGGTGGCCGGTATGTTCCAAATGGGTGTTCAAAGCGCGCAACTTGATACCAAGGCGCTAGGTGAACTGTACTACAACTTCTATAACCCTGATACTGCCGTGAACCAACCGTTAGCTAACTTCGATGATGTAGCTACGACGTTCGTCAAAAAAGCTTCTAATGCTACTGACCCTGCACAACCCCAGAATGGAGGCTTTTAATTATGGCCAAAAAACTATCGGCGATTGATGTTGCCGCTCAACAACGAGCCAAAGAACAAGCCGAGGTCGAACAAGCCTTCCTCAAGGGTGTATCAACCCTCCGAGATCTCATTGCACCAAGTAGCATTGAAATTCATTCTTCCTATTTCCGCCTTGGAACAAAGTATGGCCGTACGTTATACGTATATGGATACCCGCGCGAAATTTACACCGGCTGGTTGAGTTCTCTTATCAATATCGACGAAGTACTCGACGTAAGTATGTACGTGTACCCAGTCGAAAGCCAAGTGGTACTTAATAACTTGCGCAAAAAAGTGACTCAGCTTGAGGCGAGCGCTTCTATCAATAATGAAAAGGGCCGAACCCGTGACCCTGCTCTCGAAGCAGCCATTAGCGACGCCGAAGAGCTGCGTAACCAACTTCAGTTAGGGGCCGAACGGTTCTTCCGTTTCGGGCTTTATGTGACATTATGGGCCGATAGTATGGATGAGCTTAACTTTGTGCAACAAAAAGTTGAGACTATTTTCGGCCAACAGCTTGTGTTTAGTAAGGTTGCTTCGTCGCAACAAGAGCAAGGGCTTAACAGTACCATTCCACAACTTTCCGACCAACTCCAGGTACGACGAAACATGAATACTGGCGCGATTAGTACCAGCTTCCCATTCACCAGCGCCGACTTAACTGATAACAGCGGTATTTTATATGGTATTAACATGCATAATAACGGGCTGGTTATTTTTGACCGGTTCAAACTTGAGAACGCCAATATGGCTGTCTTCGCTAAATCTGGTGCAGGTAAGTCGTTTACCGTGAAGCTTGAAGCGTTACGAAGTATGATGCTTGGTACCGAAGTCATTATTATCGACCCGGAAAACGAGTATCAAAAGCTCGCTGAAGCAGTAGGGGGTTCGTATATTCGCTTGAGCCTGAACTCAAATACCCGTATCAACCCATTTGACCTTCCGAGGGTAATTGATAACGATGAAGCGGACGACGCGTTGCGTGCGAACTTAGTAACGTTACACGGCTTATTCCGTTTGATGCTTGGCGGAACGCAAATCGGCCAAAACGGTGCTCCGATCGGGGCGTTAAACCCAATCGAAGAGGCTGACCTTGATCAAGCGTTAATCGATACATATGCACGAGTCGGTATTACCAGCGACCCATTAACGCACAACTCACCGCCGCCAACCATCAGCGACCTATACGACACGTTGCTTCATATGGGTGGGGCAGGGCCTTCGTTAGCACAACGCCTTCGTAAATATACGACTGGTACTTTCGCGGGTATTTTCAGCCAACAATCAAATATCGACATCAATAACCCAATGGTCGTGTTCAATATTCGTGACCTCGAGGATGAGCTTCGACCTGTTGCGATGTATATTGTGTTGAGCCATATCTGGAATATTACTCGTACCATCCAGAAAAAACGTATGTTGATCGTGGATGAAGCCTGGCAGTTAATGAAGTATGACGACTCGGCGAACTTCTTGTTCAGCTTGGCGAAACGTGCCCGTAAGTACTATCTTGGTCTCACGACAATCACTCAGGATGTTGAAGACTTCATGAGTAGCAAGATGGGGCGAGCAATCGTCAGTAACAGTTCGATGCAATTACTTCTCAAGCAATCAGCGAGTGCCGTCGACGTGCTTTCGGATGTATTCAAGTTAACTGAAGAGGAGAAGAAGCGTTTGGCGAACTTCCCGATCGGGCAAGGTCTATTCTTCGCCGGCCAAAGCCACGTACATATCCAGATTCAAGCCAGCCCAACCGAACAACAACTCATCACGACTAATCCGCAAGCAGGCGTGCAAGGTTCACAAGGGTTACAGAACCTACAATAGGGAGTACAATAAGTCTCAGTTATGGAGCCAAATCGAAAACAGACACCCGATATCGAACCTGATATTCGGCCAAATCTTCGAAGTATTCAAGGTGGGGGAGAATCCACCCCTGAAAGGGGTAGTTTACGTGCGGTTCCTGATGATCAAAGTCAGGAATTATTGGATGCAGAGCAACAAGGAAACGTTGATAACTTACCACCTAATGTCACCCCTATGGATATGTATAGACGAGAGTCTGAAGGCGATAAAGTTGCCGGTGATTCCAACGCCATCGTGTCGAAATTTACCGGTAAAAAACGTGATCAAACACGTGCGCAAAGAGTATTTAAGTTTGCGAAAAAACGTGGTGGTATCGTTGGGCTTATTGCCGTATTCGGAGTTACCGGTGGGCTTTTAGCAGGCTTTTTCGGTCCAGCTAGTATGCTTATTAACTTAGCTGAGAATGCTACGCTAAAAAATGACAGTAGCTCATCAGCGCTCCAACACCGTTTTATGAAGGTACTTGGCTTTACCGCTGCCGACAGTGATACTTTTTGCGTAAATAATACCAAAAACCTCAAATGTAGAATGGGGGCTATTTCAAATTCGGCGTTGAATAAATTAGAGAAAAAAGGCGTTGTGCCATATTTCGATAATGACGCCGATAACGATAATAGAAAAAGAACGGGCTATCCTACCAAAAACCCGTCTGGGTATACGATTGATTTGAAAGATGGTAACGCCCCTCGCAATATTGCGGCGAAAGACCTCACCGGGTTTTTAGCTAACAACCCTAAGGTTGCAGCCAAGGTACTTGGAGTAGGGGGAGCATTCAACATTCGAATGAAGGCGTGGACCGGAAAACATATTACCCAAAAGCTTTATAAGAAATTTAATCTTGATAGAAGCGGGAGGCTTGGTGATGGCTCCAATAAGCGGCTTACTCCGGTCGAACGACTGGCTGAAATTACCAAAAATCTCAGCGAAAAAATACCAGGCGCTGAAAGAATCAGTACCGTTATCGATACGATTGAAACAAAAATACGAGGTCACCTAGGAAAAGCCGGCAAAGGTGGGCCGGCATATCTAGGGGCGGTTGCTGGCTGCATAGGTATAAAAGCACCAAGTTTTATCGCAGCTGGAATAGCTGGCATACAGTTAGCCCAAATTATGCCAGTGGGCATGGAGACGGTTCTCGCAACTGGCTATAGATTGAAAGCATCCGGTGTCGATACGGCCAACAGTATGACTCAAGAAAATACCGACAACATCGGTACACTCGTTACGAATAAAACACCTCGCGAAAGCGACGGAAAAATGACCTCAGCCCTCGATTCTCCCATTCTACTCGCCGCGATTGGCGTCAATAAAAACAAGCCAGCAATTTCAAAAAACTATACGCCTGGGTACTCAATATTGACCAACCCCGCCATGAAAGCAGCTAAATATACCGAAGACGCTACGGCTCCAGCTTGTAATGCTATTATGAGCCCGGCAGCAATGTATACGGCTATGGCCGTGGATAGCGCCGTAACGATCGGGTTATCGAGTACGGTTATCGGTGGTGTACTCAAAGTTATAGGTGGTGTGATTGTATCGGCGGTAGTGACGGAAGTTGCCGTAGATATCGCGAAGACAATTGCCGGCGACGCCGCTAAAGCAGTTGTTACCGATTTGGCACAAAACGATAGAATCGATACCGCAAAAGGCGAGGCATTAGGTGATGTAATTGGTATATCAATGGCTTCAATGTTTTCCGCCGGTGGTATGGCTCGAAACCTGCCAGTATTGAAAGAATCTGAATTAGCCGGCTTTGAGACCGCTCGCCTGGAAAACGAAGCTTTCGAAAAACAAATGGCGGTAGCATCATTGAGCCCATTCGATACATCAAGTAAGTATACGTTCTTGGGAAGTATCGTTAATAATGCTCAATTAGCAGTGTTAACGAGCGGAAGTTATAACGGAAATATTCTATCAACCTTACCAGGCCTTATGAATTTCTCACGCTCAGCATTATCGACACCTACCGTAGGTGCTGCCGAATTTTCAAATGAATATTGTAGCTATGCGGAGGAATTCGGCCTCGTGACTGAAAATAAAGATGCGACACCAGCTATAAATATGTCCGGGCTACCATGTACCGGGCTTACCTCAAGCCAATTAAACATGAGTACAGAAGAGGCGATCGACCTCGTAAGCAAAGAGGGTTGGCTTGATGAGACAAAACCATACGAAGATACTGATACAGTTCAGGATATGCTTACAAAAGGGTATATTAAAGCTGATACTCCTTTATCGGAATTCATTGATTCTTGCAGCAATGCCGAAACAGGGGATTATATATTCAGTTCAGCTGGGTGTACCGTACTCGAAAGTGGTTCAAGCGAAGACATACCAGCGCTACAAGACCCCCGTTCACTTGAAGCGATGTCGGTATTTTTACTTGACTATCAATCGCACCAAATTATTAACGGAAACGATGACGGTGAACCGGCAGACGGCCCTACGGCCGCCTCTGGCACAACTGATAAAAAAGCCTTGTCTCAAAAAATCCTCGATAAAAATAAAATTGACTTTGGCCCGAATGCCAAACCATTGTTGGAAAGTTATGCCGATGGATCAGTTGATCCAAATAACGAACCGTGCGGGGTAAATATCAACGTATTACGTATGATCGATGCCGTGACCGATAAGCACCGAATTACAATGAGTAGTTTAAATCGTCAGTGCATCAATAGGCTCACGGCCTCAGGTCCTTCAAGCCGCCATTATAATGGGAACGGAAGTGCGTTTGACATATCTCACATTGACGGTGTTGCGACAAATGGTCGAAATACCGGTGCGTTGTCAGTTATTGAAATTGTCATGCCAATTTTGAGCGAAGCAGCGGCAGCTGGCGGAAAGAAATCTAACATCGGACAAATAGAATGTGGAAATACACCACCACTCGCTGCAGGGGTACAAGCAATAGAAGACAGATGCAACCACCTTCACTTAGACGTCCCTCCTCAATCAGATCCAAGTTTGAAATTTACTCCATAAGTTAAAATAGGTATATAAATGTTGAAAAAAATGAAGCGGAACAAACTAAGTAAAAGCGTATCATACGCCGCTTTCATATTACTATTTGTTTTCTCGACGCTTCCGTCGTTTCTATACTCACCAGCAGCAAAGGCCGAATCGGCATGTGATGAGCAATTTTATAGTAGTAACGATATATTATTCTATAACCCTTGCGCCACTACTTGTAGCACAGGTTCTGGCGGTAGTACCGTAGGTTCGGTCCGGGGAAAAAATAATGGCGAAAAAATTTTCAATTACTGGGTTGATGCAGGCTTTAGCCCACAACAGGCCGCAGGAATTACCGGAAGCATGCAGCATGAAGGTGGGTTTAGCCCATTCAGGCAGGAAATGAGCCAAAGCTTTCCGGCTGGTGGGTGGGGAATTGCCCAATTCACTTTCGGCCAACGTGATGCCGCGACAGCATTTGTGAAAGATGAGATTGGTGAGTCGCTATTTAATGAATATTACAAAAATGAATACGGCGGCGCGGTACTAGAATCGAACGGTTTCGTACCAAGCGGCGTGCCTATAGACGTGAATGACAAGTTTTTATTGAGCGAATTGAATTATTTGCTTGATCATATAAAATCTCTTGAACCAAATAATATACGTCGTGATGCGTATCAACGTGACTTTAATCAAACCGTCGATTCATCAACGAGTTTATACGATTACTTAAAAACGCTTGTTCAGGCAGGCGATGCCGCAACCGCATGGACGTACCTATATGAATTTCCTGCCAATATCAAAGATACCGCAACCAAACGTGCAGAATCAGCAGGTGAAATACTTACTTCGTATTCGAACGGTACCAGTGCGAGCTGCGGCGGTGATTTAGTAGCTGGTGGAATGACACTCGACGAAGCCAAAAAATTTATGGATGAATATAATAAAAATCCGGATAATATCAAATATATCGGTGGTGCGAGTCCCAACTGTGCAGGTGGACCGTTGTCAAACTGCGTGTCATTCTCAGTGTATTTCGTCAATAAATACACCAATATCCAAGGTATGGGCAAAGGAACCGCTCCTGGTAACGGAAGTACCGTCGTGGCTAACATCATTTCACGTAATCCATCCATTCAGAATGGTCATAGCCCACGCCCGTACGCTATTTTTAGTACTGCAAGCGGTAATCAGGATTGCGATGGAGTTATATGCGGGCACACTGGTGTTATTCTTGGCGTAGATACCGAAAATGGAAAAGTAATAGTCGGAGAAGCAGGCTGTGGTAACCCGAAAAGCTGGGATACCGCGAGAGCTTATGATTTGTCAAAGTTTAGTAATGGTAATTATAACTACGCATACACTGAAGGTTTATTGAAAGGATCGGTTAAATAAATGAACCCTCAAGTATTACCCCGAAAGAAAATCGTTCTTTTTTCACTCATCTTTTTACTATGTGTCGGTATTATTATTGCGTTAGTGCTCGTTTTTCAAGGCAAGCCTCAAAATCAATTCGGTGATTTGATCCGGATTCAAAATTATGATCAGAAAGTAAAGAATGTTTCGTCGGATATGCGTGACGCGACCGAATCGTACTTATATAAAATAGTGAAGGAAAACAAAGAAAGTAGTTTTGACGCGACAACCGTAAATGACGCTCGTATCCGTGAAAATTCAGATAGCCAGGATTTTAGCCAAACCGAAAACGTCTATTCCGGTGAGTTCATCGTAGACATGGAAAGTATTCGACAATCATACCGTGTGCAGTATTCTTACTCCTCGAATGAAGACAATGCGACAGTAGGAGGTAACCCTGTTGTCATATCTTGCCTTGATGATGACCAGTTAAAATATGGTGCGTTCGATTGTAAAGATTTCGTATCGGCACAATCAGCATCGAACGATGTAATTCTGCAGTACCTGCCGTTCCAAAACTTCTCGTATAAAATTACTCCGGATAGCACCCAGGGCGACACACTCGTATTAAAGGTACGACTTACGATACCCGATTCCGACCTGAAAGGGGACGCAGCTTCGCGCCTGTCAGTCATCGATATGTATAAACAAGAAGTTATCGATTGGATCCGATCCAAGAAAGCCGACCCGTCGGATTATACGATCACGTACAACTATGACGCAGCCGGGAATTTCATTCCTGAAGAAATCATTTATGAATCAGGTGAAGAGCTTTAGTTTTTGATATCGACGTGTCGCAAATGCTTCCCGGCGTGACTGGTCGCGGAAGTAATAATGATCTGATGACCTTTTAATTGGCTGGTAAGTAATTGCTGACGTTGAGCATCAAGCTCGGAAAACACATCGTCAAGTAGGATAATCGGCTGCTTATCAATCAACTGTTCGATAATGGCGACTTCAAGAAACTTTAAAGCTAGTACGATGGTGCGAACTTCTCCACGTGAAGCAACCGAGAGAGCGGGGGAGGTATTGATTTCGAATATCACATCGTGGCGGTGCGGACCGACCGATGTATTACCAAGATAACGATCACGTTCAAGGTGAGCATGTAATTCGTTCAATAGTTTTTGTTTGATATCGCCGACAAAAGTATGTGAATAGTGGATCGATACGTCATCGTGCGTTCCGGCTATTTCTTGGTATAAAGTTCCGAGGTTCTGGTTTATCTGTTCGATAAAAGCGATGCGTTGCTCGATGATAAAGGCACCGTGCTCGGCTAATGATATGTTCCAAGCAAATAATTCGTCGTTCGAAACGAGAGCGTTTTTAAGCAGGTTATTTCTTTGCTTAAGAGAACGTTCATATTTACGAAGCGCCGGGCCGTACAACGGGTTTAACTGGCTAATAAATCTATCGATGAACTGGCGGCGGCGGGCGGGCGAACCATGCAGGAGCCGTAAATCTTCCGGCTCGAATAGTACGATTGGGTATTTAAGTTTCGCCGGTATGCGGGCAGTCGTTTTATTATCGATGATAAATTGTTTTCGACTGGACGTTTTTAGAGGGTCGAATTTTACGACCCTGGTGTCAGTATCATCGAACGAGACATCGATACGCCACCACGGCGCATCTTTTTTCAACACATCACTATCGCTGCCTTTGAAGGAGCTGCCTTGAAGAGAAATATAAATCGCCTCAAGCAAACTCGTTTTTCCACTGCCGTTCGCTCCCGTAATAATGGTGACTTCCGGTGAAAACTCAATCTTAAACGCATCGTGCGAACGAAGGTGTTGAACAGAGAGGTTTTTTATAGAAGTCATACGGGGTATATACCGACCGTCGAACTAACTTTTGAGCGGCATAATGACATGGTAGTAGTTCGTATCTTTATCAGTTGACCTCAAGATACATGGTGATAACTTACCATTGAAGCTAAATGAGATGACATCGGCGTCCAGCACCCCAAGCGCTTCCGATAAGTAGCGTGAGTTGAGCGTTACTTGGCCGCTACCGGTTACATCGGCGTCAAGCTCGGAGGTGTTCTCACCAAATTCCGAAGCGATAGAGTGGAGTGAGACTGTCTTCGCATCGGCATCGACTGTTACCGTAACGCTTCCACCGGACTCGCGAGCGAACAACCCGGCAACTTTCGTGACACGAGTGAATTCTGGCTTCTTAACAATAGCGACGATATCGGAGCTCGGTGGAATAAGTTGGCGGTAATCAGGAAAGTTACCGTCGACTAAGCGGCTAATTACCTCGGCTTCGTTGATACGGAAGCGCACTTGGCTTTCGTCGAATAATACGTCGATCGTGTCGGCCGAATCATCAATCGAACGGAGTACTTCTTGAAGTGTTTGCGTTGGTATGATTGCCGCAACTTCGCTTTTCGTTTCCACGAGGCGGCGCTCTGAGAGCCGGTATCCGTCCGTGGCGGCTAGATAGATCCATCCTTCATGAGAATGCCAATAGACGCCTGTTAAAACCGGCCTGGTTGCGTCTGAGCTGGAGGTAATGATGGTTTGAGAGACAGCTTGTTTGAACTCTTCCGTATTTAATGAGTAAGTAACTGAACTCGCTTCATTAATGGTAGGGAGCTCAGGAAAATCATCAGCTATGACGCCGTTAATGATTGAATGGTACTTTCCACAAGTTATGTGGATATTTTCTCCGACAACCTTGAGTTCGATCGTATCTTTCGGCAGACTACTGACAAATTCTGAGATAAGCCGGGCGGGAATAGTTATGGCGCCTGGTTTGATTATTTTCGCACCAATATATTGAGTAGTAGCGATTTCAAGGTTAGTGGCTGCGACTAACAACCTATTGCCATCAGTTCTTAAAAGGATGTTACTTAAGATAGGTAATTGCGTTTTGGTACTGGCAACTCTTCCTACTGCTGATAACGCTTTTGCGAAGTTCTCCTGGGTTACAGACAATTCCATTGTTATGAGTTCCTTTCTTTATTTTCTGTCATTCTCTTAATAGTAGGTACTGTGGAAACAGGGTATAAGTCGACTATTAACAGTGGTAAGAATCGATTTTTTAACGTGGATAAAACTGCTGATAACGTGGTCGAAACTTGGGTGTAACGGGTGAGTTGTACACGTGTAGGTACACTGCTGAACAAAGGGGCTGTGTATGAAAATCGGATATTCCCACTATTCATACCACTGTCTATCCGCAGACTGTACACATTTTTTACCCAAGTAAATGATAAGGGAGTAGGTACTGTTTTAAGCATATAATTTCTCACGTATAGCTGCTACTTGTTCACGAATAACAAAATCAAGCTTAATGGCTTTTTCAATCTTTTCAACTGAATGGATAGCAGTGGTATGGTCCTTACGACCTAATTCACCGGCGATTTTAGGGAAACTTAGATGTAATTCACTCCGCAGTAAGTACATGGCGATTTGTCGAGGCGTCACAATGTGCTTATCGCGCTTGTTTCCACAAATTTCATCGATCTTGAGCTGGAAGTGTTTTGCGGTTTGATCGATGATCTTCTTGCTTGAAAGATGTTGCGGTCGAGACATGTGGGCGCTACCGATTAACCCTTCGGCGGTAGCTATATCTGGCTCAACCCGATGAAGGTCGGCAAACGCAAGCAGTTGGTTTAAAGCACCTTCGAGTTCACGGATATTTGTTTTAATGTTAGTCGCGAGGTATTCGACGGTTTCGGCGTTCAACGTTACACCAGACAAACCAGCTTTGGCATTGATGATCGCACAACGGGTTTCAAAGTCGGGCATTTGGATATCGATCGCCATACCCATTTCGAACCGGCTTCGGAGACGTTCGGTAAGGGTAGGGATACTCCGTGGTGGCTTATCACTACTGATGATAATCTGTTTATTATTTTGGTGGAGGAAGTTGAAGGTATGGAAAAATTCCTCTTGGGTCTTTTCTTTGTTAGCGATGAACTGCATATCATCGACGATCAACACATCAACATTGCGGTATTTGTCTGAAAAACCTTTTTTCTTGAAACGAATATAATCAAGAAACTCATTGACGAATGTTTCCGAGCTTACATATAACACCCTTGCTTCAGGGTTGTTTGAAACGATTTGGTTTCCGATGGCCTGCATGAGATGAGTTTTACCCAACCCGACGCCGCCATAAAAATAAATCGGGTTATATTTCGTGCCTGGGTTCGTCGCGACTGCTTGGCTGGCTGAGTGAGCGAGGTCGTTACTTGAACCGACAATAAAGTTGTCGAAGGTGTACCGTGGGTTTAACCCGCTTTGTGAAGAAAGGGGTGAGAGGTACGAAGATGATGAAGGCACGCTGGCTGAACGAGAAGTAAGCTGCGTTGCCATATCGTTCGCGTCACTGGTCGTTTCGCGACTTATACGAGGTTTCTTGTTGGTCGTTTGAACAATGTAAGTGAGGTTAGGTGAGGTAATGCCGTTCTTAGAAAGCATTTCACGAACGGTGGCATCAAACTTCGTCTCGAATTGCCGTTTGATAAATACGTTACGAACCTCAAAGAGTGCTTCGTTTTCATCGTATCGAATCAGTTTCGTGTCTGACCAATACATATTAAAGTTAGGCCCGGAGACCGATAACTCTATTTCACCAAGCACGCTGTGCCAGAGTGCATGAACGTCTTTCTGCATGTAACCCTCTACTTATATGAACAGTTTCTAGTAATACTATACTGGAGAATTAGGGTTTTCCACAACCTTAAAGCGAATATTAAAAAGCAGGGGAGTACGGGAGTCATTTTATCCACAATTACATATCACCTCTGTTAAATTGTGGATAACTTGAATATAAGTGGGGATAGTTTTTATATATCACGTCACTGTTTATAGAAAAAGCAAGTAAAAAGCAGGGGAGAGGATTGATTAATAGGGGCGATAAGGGTATAATAATTTGGATATGCCAAAACGAACTTTTCAACCACACACACGTCACCGTGCTCGAGTACACGGTTTCCGTGCGCGTATTTCGTCTAAAGCTGGACGCGCTGTACTAAAGCGCCGTCGTCTTAAAGGCCGCGCACGTTTAACGGTTTAATCCGTTGGTAACGCTCCTCTACGGGAGCGTTATTTTTTTAGGTTATACTTATATATACTATGATTTCTAGTTTATACCGATTTCACGGTCATAATAGTTTGCGTTATGTATACACTAATGGCCGAGCTGTCCGATCGCAAATGATCACGATTAAATCGACGGTGAATAGCCGCCGAAAATATTCGCGTTTTTCGGTAGTAGTCAGCAAAAAAGTAATAAAAAGCGCCGTGGGTCGAAATCGAATCAGAAGGCGTTTGTATGAATACCTTCGAATTCATACAGACCGAATTGATGGAATTCACGATATCGTGCTGATTTGCACCTCGTCCGAATTACGCACACTCCCCTATGCTGAAATAAGTAGTCAGCTTGGCCAACTGTTTGCAAAAGCCGGTCTGTATAAAGACGAATAAAACTGGTATACTATACGCTAGTATAACCACCTGTGAGGCTGATAGTGAATATCTTTGAATTAATTGTCGTTCAACCAATTTTTAACCTGCTGTTATTTATTTACAGCGTACTGCCCGGAGCCGACTTCGGTATCGCGATTATTATCTTTACGATAATCATTCGTTTCGCTTTATGGCCACTGGTAGTTCGACAGCTCCACCAAGTAAAGGCAATGCGGAAGCTGCAACCTGAACTGAAGCGCATCAAGGCAGCCAGTAAAGGTAATCGGCAGGCGGAAAGCTTGCAAATGCTTGAACTCTATAAACAGCATGGTGTTAAACCGTTCCGTTCTATTTTGATGCTGCTTATCCAGCTACCTATTTTCATCGCCTTGTTCCAGGTTATTCAAATCTTCACGACTCACCGTGAACAAATCGCGGAATTCACCTATGGGTTCATGCAAAACCTCAAGCCGGTACAAGACCTCTTGGCCGACCCTAATAATTTCAACGAAATGTTCCTCGGTTTCGTCGACCTTACTTCTCACGCCATCGGCCCGAACGGTATTAACTTGTTCTTGATTCTTCTGGCTGCTATCGCGGCGTTTACTCAGTACATTCTTTCGAAGCAAACTTCACCTACGACAACCGACAAGCGCCTGCGTGATGTATTAGCTGAAGCTGGCGAAGGCAAGCAACCTGACCAAGCTGAACTGAATGCGGTCATGATGGGTAAAATGGTGAAAATCCTTCCATTCTTAATGTTCTTCATCATGGTCACCCTTCCGGGTGCCTTAGCTTTGTATTACGTAACTTCAAACGTCTTTGCCGCTATCCAACAACACTTCTTGTTGAAACGTGACGCCGAGGAAATGGATAAGCTAGCTGACTTACCTGTAAAAACTAGTGGTAAAAAAGCCACCGCCAAAGCTCGCGAAAAAGTGGCTCGTGAAGCAACGGTGACGAAAGAACCGACTATCACCCGTATCAAGGCGAAAGATACTCCCCGTAAGGATAAGAAGGAGAAGTAATTCATGAACAGAGAAGAATCAATTGAATTTGCTCGTACCTACGTAGCTGATCTTTTGACCTTTTTTGGCGTGAACGTAGAGGTAACGGTCGAAGTTGAAGACGATGTGATAGAGCTAGCCGTACCTTCGACCGAACTGAACAGCCTTTTGATTGGCCGAGGCGCGGAAACACTCCGGAGTCTACAGTACCTCGTTTCGACAGTACTTCGAAACAAGGATGCGGCACTAACACGGGTAAACATCGACATTGCTGATTACAAGAAGCTCCGTGCTGAACGGTTATCTAAAGAAGCTCGTGGGTGGATCGAAGAAGTTCGCGCGAGTGGCACGACCAAGGTTGTACAACTCAATGCCGCTGACCGCCGAGTGGTGCATCAAGTGGCGACTGAGTATTCGGATATCAAGACTTTTTCTGAGGGTGAGGGGCGAGAGCGCCGGATCACTATTTCGCAGGCAAGTAGCTAATCCTGTAATTCTTTTCAAGTATTTTTCAATACCGTTACACGCCAGAAACGACATGTTGATTTTGTCTATATGGGAGATATGGCTGTCGTTTTTGGGTTGCTCTTCGCTTTTAGTATTTCAAAATACTTGAAAAGAATTACTGGCCGAGAATTTGCATGTAAATGGCGTGGGTTTGTGTGGCCATTTTTTTCCAGGAGTATTTTTTGATTTGTTTGTAGCCGGCTTTGGAGAGGCGGGTGCGGATGGTGTCGTTGCTTAGTACTTGGTCGATGGCTTCGGCCATGTCGCTGGTGTCGGTAGGGTTGAAGTAGTGGGCGGCTGCTCCGTATACTTCAGGGAGGCAGGTAGCGTTGCTGCTGACGACTGGGGTGCCATAACTCATTGCTTCAAGCCCAGGGAGACCAAAACCTTCCATGAGTGACGGGAATACGTAGGCACTGGCGTGAGTATAAAGCCAACTTAACTCAGGGTCGGTCACGAAATCGGTGAAATATATATTTTTATAGTTCCGGCTATTAAAATACTTTTCATTCGTTAAAACCCCAGGGTTCTTTTTTCCTGCTAATACCAAGCCAAGATCCGGGTACTTCGCCAATAAAATTTGATGGGCATCACCGAGCCGCTTGATGTTTTTATAATCGGATTGTTGACCGACGTAGAGAATATACTGCTTAAAAGGTAGTGCGTACTTTTTCGGTGCGATTTGCGATACGTCGGATGCTTCATAGATAACCGAGGTCTTATCTACTGATTCTGGAGCAAACTCTACCAACTCTTTTTGGGTGAAATTGCTAATAGTAATTAAGTGGTCGTTTGTTTCGATGACTTTTCTGAAAACGTACTTCCCTACTTTTTGCTTGGCATGGAAGATGAACCAGTTTTTATCGGAGTTATATGTTTTCAAAAGTGTAAAGTCGTGAAAGGTAGTCACTTTTTTACCTTTGTAATTGATGGGTTGCTGGGGCATACAAAAGTGAACTAAGTCGGGCTTCAATTTTTTTAAATACTTATTGAAACCTAATTGTTCAGCGAAAGAATAATTATCAAATTCAGCTACGTGAACGGTGAAGTTGGCGTTACGGGGTTTCCAGAAATGCTCATCTTTAGCGCGAACTAAGATTGAATATTCATTCTCGGTGTCTACTTCTTGGAGGTATGTGACGAGGCGTTCAACATAGCGGCCGGTAGTAGAATTTATAATACGCGCATCGATAGCGATGTGCATTATTTATTATCCTTTTTGAAGACAAGGCGGGAGTAGAACAGATAATTCCATATAAGTGATGCCACCGTAGCGAGTACCTTTGAGATAAACAATATTACGGTATCATTCCAGCCGGTATTGTCTAAGAACCAGCCCGAAATCAAGATTATGACTGGCTGAATGGCCCATAAACCAAAAGCAGTCACGCTCAAGAAAATAAGGAATTGCCGCTTTGTTGCTTTATCTTTTGATTTGAACGTAAATTCTTTATTTAAGAAAAAGCTTATGACCATAGTGATTGTCGTTGAAATATAGTTCGCAGGAATTTTATTAAGACCAAGAGCCACTAGCCCGAATAGAATAATAAAATCAAGGAGGGTATTAAACCCACCTACAACTAAATAACGAAGTTTATCGCCGTGCTTTTTTAGGAACGCTTCCATTGTGATACTCCTCTACTAAATACAGTGGACGAACTTTCGTTTCGTTGAAGATACGACCGACGTATTCACCGATGATCCCTAATGATAGGAGCTGTACGCCACCAAGGAATAGGATGACAGCGAGTGTCGATGGATATCCCGCAAGATCGTTACCGAAAAATATTGTTTGGAAAATGACTGCGATCAGGTAGATGAAGGCAATGACCGAAACGAGTAGCCCGACGATAGTCGAAATACGAAGCGGAGCAGTGGTAAATGAAGTGATGCCATCGATGGCAAGTTCAGCAAGCTTAAAATAGTTCCAATGTGTTTCACCGGCCGCGCGAGGGTCACGGTCGTATAAAATTTCTTTCTTATGAAACCCCACCCAGCTGAACATGGCTTTAGTATTTCGTTGTGATTCGCGGAACTGCTTCAAAGCTTCGACGACGCGGCGATCGAGGAGTCGGAAGTCACCGGTATCCTTTTGAATAGGAATATTCGTCAGGCTTTGAAGAGTTTTGTAATACATACGTGAAGTAAACTTCTTGAACCACGTTTCACCCTCACGCGATTTGCGCTTGGCATATACATCGTCATAGCCTTGTTCCCAGAGTTCAATCATTTTAGGGATAAGTTCAGGTGGATCTTGCAAGTCGGCATCGATGATAACCGTCGCGTCACCCGTGACATGGTCAAGGCCGGCAATCATGCCGATTTCCTTGCCGAAGTTACGAGAAAGGTTTATATAGCTGACTCGAGAGTCTTTTTCGGCGTAGTCTTTGATGATAGCGAGCGTTTTGTCTTTGCTGCCGTCGTTGACAAAAAGAAATTCAAAATCATACCCCTTCGTTTCATTAGCAAGATTGGCAAGGCGAGTAAAGAGCTTGTCGAGGACAGCTTCTTCATTGTAGGCGGGAATGAGGACTGAGATTTTTTTCACTATGGATAGTATAACACTAACAGGGGTTATTATCCTACGACAAGCTTTATGAGATCGGTGATGCTTTTCGCCGTCGTTGCCCCGGATTCAGCTAACTTCTTCGTTTTTGCGTCTGCCGATTCGGAAGACGATCCAAGAATCGCCCCAGCGTGTCCAAGTTGAACGCCGTCAGGGGCGTGATGACCCGCGATATAAGCGAACACCGGCTTATCGACCGATTCTCTTATGAAGTCCGCGGCGGCAATTTCTTCTTGGCCGCCTATCTCACCGATAAGAATTATTTTATCGACATCGGGATCTTCTTGAAAAAGTGTTAGGCAATCAATATATCCCATGCCGTGCACGACATCGCCGCCGATACCGATGACATATTTTTGGCCAATGCCTTTATCTGTCAGGCTGGCCATCGTTTCGTAGGTAAGCGTACCTGATCGGCTGACAATCGCTACTTTTCCCGGTAAGGACATATCGGCAGGAATAATACCAAGTTTGTTTAAGCCAGGTAATAGCGCTCCGGGAGAATTCGGACCCAACAGGGTTGATTTTGAGCCCTCAAGTTGTTTGTGAACGATAAGCATATCGTGGACGGGAATACCTTCGGTAATGCAAATAATGAGTGGAATTTCTGCTGCGATTGCTTCTAAGATAGCTCCTTTGGCAAAGCGTGCCGGGACGAAAATGACAGTAATATCGATACTATGATCCTTTTGAATATCTTTCACCGTATCGTACACGGTGACACCTTCTATTTGTTGGCCAGCTTTGCCAGGTGTCGTACCAGCGACGACATTCGTACCCGCAGCAAGCATGGCTTTAGTTTGGAAACTTCCATGTACGCCGGTAATACCCTGAACGATAACATTCTTACCTTCGAATAAACTATTCATGCAAAGCCTCCTTGGCGGCTTTCAAGCAGGTTTCGAGGTTTGGCATGATAACGATATCATTATCGTTTAAAATCTTTACTGCCGCCGCATGGTTGGTGCCGGCAAGTCGAATGAATAACGGAGGAAGCGTTGCGATCTGCTCTTTTGCCGCGACAATAGCGTTGGCGACTTCGTCGGCTCGCGTAATACCGGCGAATATGTTGATGACGATTGCTTGGAGGTTTTCGTATTCGACGATACGTTTGAAAGCCGCCAGCAAGGTCTCGGTTGAAGCACCACCACCGATATCGAGAAAGTTCGCAGGTTGTAAGCCAGCTTCAACACTCGCGTCGACGGTTGCCATGGCCAAACCGGCACCGTTCGCGATCGTCGCTATATTTCCATCAGGATTGATGGTGACGAAATTAGCTTCGGCCGGTTTTTCCTCGAAGTTCCATTCGTGACGAAAACTGGCGGCATTATCTAAAGTCATTTTACAGTCACCGGCAATAAGTTTATTGTCGGTTGTAATAACGAGGGGATTTATTTCGATCAACGTCGCATCGTTTTTGATCAAACAGTTGTATAGGTTTTCGATCAAGTCTTGAAGGGCAAAAGTTTGATCGGGAAGTCGGTAGTAATCGGCAAGTTCTTGGCCGATCGTATCGAAGTCAGGGTCTTTAAGAGACCAGGTTTTAAAATCTTTGTTGTCCTCGACTTCTATGCCACCATCGATATGCGCGATGAGTTGAATGCTTGAGGAAGCACGGTCGATAAGAACGCTTATATATAGTTCTTTTGCTATGGATAGTTTTTCTTCGGCAAGGAGTGTGTGCGGGGTGAAGCCTTTGATAGGGAGGTTGAATAATTGGTCGATTGTTGGTTGAAGATTTTCGACGCTTTCGACAACTTTGATACCACCAGCTTTGCCACGACCGCCGGTAGGGACTTGAGATTTTAGAACGATGGGAACTGTAGGAAATTGAGAATCACCTTTTGTTATAGGCGAAGAGGTAGGGACGGGTATGTGAGAAGCTTTAAGAATTTGTTTTGCTTCGTATTCTAATAGCTTCACGTTAATTTTTACCTGTAAATCGTTGCCGAAGTTTTCGTAGGCCCGTTTGTTCCGGGGGTAGGTCGTACCAGAGAAGTGATTTTATATAGCTTGTTGGAACGGTCTTTCTTGATTGAATTTTGAAACGATCCCATAAAGATTTCGTCCAAAAATACCATACACTTGCTAACCAGCCTTTAAGGGCGTATAAGCCAGAACCATTCTTGATGGCGTTTCCGAAGATGAGCCAATACAAAGCGAAAAGTCTGATTCCAACAGGGAATAACAAACTAGCCGGTACGTTTTTAGCATAAAGAAGAGGGATGTTCTTAAACGTTTGATACACGGTAAAGCCGGGAATCTTTTTGCTGGTAGCACCTTGCTTATGATTGGCAATCGCGTCTTTGGTGTAATAAATTTTATGGCCGGCAAGCTGAGCACGGAAGCTGACGTCGACATCTTCGTAGTAGGCGAAGAATGATTCATCAAAGAGGCCGATTTCTTTGAATAGGGAGGTTTTGTAGAGGGTGGCGCCACCAGTAGCGCTAAACACATACTCGGATTGAGGCGCGGTTGCTGTGTGAAGGCCACGAGAACGAGGGAATGGCATGCCCCAGATTGAGTAGTAGTCGCCAGTTGAATCGATCGTTTTGCCGTCTTCATGTAATAAAAGGCCGGTTACAGCTGAGACGTCTTTGTTAATAGAAAAACCTGCTACGAGGTTTTGAAGCCAATCTTTATCAGCGGCGGCATCGTTATTGAAGAGTGCGACGTATTCATAGTTTTTTTCTATGGCGTGTGTAATTCCGAGGTTTACGCCACCGGCAAAACCAAGGTTTGTTTCATTCCTTAGAAGTGTGACATTCGTCTCGTTCTTTAAAGATGATAGTTTTTCGTAATCACCTAGCTTCGAGCCGTTATCTATGACGAGTATCTGAAAGTCTTTGTGTGATTGATCTTGAAGAGATCGTACACTTTGTAAAGTATCTTCGGCACCGTTCCAGTTCAGTACGACAATGAGAATGCTAGTCATAATAGTAGTTCTATCTTATAATTAAATTTGAACTTATGAAACTTTCTAATGTATTTAGTAAGCGGAACCGTGTTCTGCTACGCGAACTTGTTGTAACTGATTTTAAGTTGCGCTATCAAGGATCGGTACTGGGGTATGCTTGGTCATTGCTGAAACCGCTATTCTTGTTTGCAATTATGTATGTCGTGTTCGGATTACTCGTAAAGCTTGGATCTATTGAACATTACGCTGTATACCTTTTGTTGGGAATTATACTTTGGACATTCTTTTCTGAAGTTACAAATCAAGGCATGGAATCCATTATCGCAAGAGGTGATTTGCTTAGAAAAATTAACTTTCCAAAATACGTAATCGTACTCTCAACTTCAATATCAGCATTAATCAACCTTGGTCTTAACTTGATTATTGTCGCCGTGTTGATGGCTTTAAACGGTGTGCAGCTGGACGGAAGTTCGTGGATGATACTGATTTACATCATAGAGATATACGTCTTTGCCCTTGGTTTGGCATTTTTATTATCAGCCTTAAATGTCAAATACCGAGACACAGGTCATATTTGGGAAATATTGATGCAAGCGGCTTTTTATGCAACGCCAATCATTTACCCGCTCGCCATCGTCGTGGAAAGAAGCGAACTTGCTGCGCAAATTTTACTCATGAACCCTGTTGCGCAGGCTATCCAGGATGCACGTTCGGTATTAATTACGGACCAGACCATTACAGTCGGCGATTTATTTGCCAATCCTTTGTTCGCACTTATACCTTTCGCGATAGTCGTAGTCGTGTTCATAACGGGCGCTCTTTACTTTAAGAAGACATCTCGCCGTTTTGCGGAGAATATATAATGTCCAAAAATCAAGACAATTTAGTTGAAGTTCATAATGTCTCGAAGAGTTTCAAACTGCCTCACGAAAATAGCAGCGGGCTAAAGCAGTTACTGATTAACCGCTTAAAAGGTAAAAAGGGTTATGAAATCCAAGACGTGTTGAAGGACATAAACTTTAATATTCAACGTGGCGAGTTCTTTGGAATTGTTGGAAGAAACGGAAGTGGAAAAAGTACTCTGCTAAAGCTTTTGGCAAGTATCTATGAGCCAGATACCGGAACATTGTCTGTAAATGGAAGTCTGACTCCGTTTATTGAACTTGGTGTTGGCTTCAATCCTGAGCTAACGGGTCGTGAAAATGTATTTATGAATGGAGCCCTGCTTGGTTTCAGTCATAAAGAAGTCATCGAAATGTATGATGGAATTGTCGAATTTGCAGAACTTAGTAAGTTCATGGACCAAAAGTTAAAAAACTATTCTTCCGGAATGCAGGTGCGTTTGGCCTTTTCTATTGCCATTCGCGCGCAGTCAGACATATTGCTTATCGATGAAGTACTTGCGGTTGGTGACGCAGCTTTTCAACAGAAATGCTTTGACTACTTTAGACAAGTCAAACAAGAAAAAAAGACTATTATTTTTGTATCGCACGACATGGAATCAGTTAAAAAATACTGTGATAGGGCACTTTATATTTCTAAAGGAAAAATAACTAAAATAGGCACTCCGAAAGAAATCGCTAAGATTTACGAAAGAGATAATAACGAACAGATATCTCAAAATTCAAAATCAAACAACAATAACTCACCATTAAGTATTTCTACCAAATCACAATCTGGTTCAAACAAAAAACTATATGAATACGATGAGCTTATGACTATTCAATTCAAATGGAATAAAACTGACATTGATAGAATTCCTGATACAGTCGGTGTCGCAATTTTTAAAGATAATCAGCACGTGTATGGAGTGAATACACTTGGACAAGAAGTTGATTTGACGAAGGGCTCTGTATCACTTGATGTAAGTTTGAACTTAGGACCAGGAAAATATAAAATTGTCGGTGGTTTATTCGGACCGATCAGGGATGACGTTATCGTATTTAATTCCGAAGGACCTGAATTTGTTGTGAATAGCCCTGAGCAAAAACAGGAATTAGACTGGGATGGCATCACTCAACTAGAAGTGAAATGGAACTAAAAATGCCCGAAAAAGACGTCTATACCCGAAAACTTATACCTTACCCGAGTTACAGTATAGGCGCACACAGCTATGGAAATCCTAAGATTCTAGACTGGAGCGACGGAGGAAAGCTTTATATTGGAGATTACTGCTCTATAGCAGAAGAGGTCACGATTCTATTAGGTGGAAATCATCGCACAGACTGGGTTTCGACATATCCGTTCAGTTCTCCTCAATTCGACAATAAGTGGCCTGAAGCAAGTGAGATCGAAGGACAACCATGGTCAAAAGGAGACGTACGCATTGGTAATGACGTATGGATAGGATATGGTTCTACGATATTGTCAGGAACTACAATTGGTCATGGGGCGGTTGTGGCCGCAAGGTCGGTTATCGTAAAAGATGTTCCGCCTTATGCAATAGTTGGGGGTAATCCTGCGAAAGTTATACGAATGCGCTTTGATGAGGCTACGGTCGAAAGATTACTTAAGCTAGAATGGTGGAATTGGTCTGAAGAAAAGATACGTGAAAATGTCGAAATATTAAGTAGTCCGAATATCAACCAATTACTACCTGAACATGAAGGAGGGCGAACTATGTTACATAAACTACTACCCGAATACAGTAAGCGACGTCGTCTTGTTGCGAAGGTCTATAAAAAGCTTAAAAACATTAAGAATCCTCAGCGCTCTGCATTAAAATCAACACCATATTCAAAGTGGATAAAAGAAGTTGAGCCAAAATTATGGAAAGCTCCCAAAGAATATCAGTACTCGCCTATGATTAGCGTGTTGGTTCCTAGCTTCAATACCCCAGATAAGTACTTAATTCCCCTTATTAATTCCCTAAAAGCTCAGTCGTATAACAACTGGCAACTTTGTGTGGCAGATGCTTCGACTGACGAAGCCCGCGCTCAAGCGATTGAATCGATCTGCACAACAGACGGAAGAATTTTTTATAAGCGTCTTGAGTCGAATATGGGCATTGCTGGTAATACGAATGAAGCATTCAAATTGGCTAAGGGTGAATTTATCGGACTTCTTGATCATGACGACATTCTCTCCCCCCATGCAATACAAGAAGTTGTAGATGTATTAAACCGAAATAACAAAGCAGATATTATTTATAGTGATGAGGATAAATTATCCGATGACGGCAAAGAACGTCAGTTACCATTCTTTAAACCCGATTGGTCACCCGACCTTCTGTTAGGCGTGAACTATATAACACATTTTCTAGTCATACGAAAAACCCTTTTTGATGAACTGGGTGGTATTCGTAAGGGTTATGACGGTGCCCAAGATTACGATCTACTTTTAAGAGCCACTGAAAAAACAAATCAAATAGTACATATTCCAAAAATTCTTTATCACTGGAGACTGGCTGATGGATCTACGGCAAAAACTGTAGGTGAAAAGAACTATGCCGATGACGCAGGTCAAAAAGCGCTCAGGGACGCTGTGTCTCGACGTAAGGTTAAGGCTGATGTCATTGAAATTAAAGAGCGTCCAACGAATTATCGATTAAAATACAAACTCTCGAAGAGTGAACCCAAGGTGTCGATAATCATACCATTCAAAGACAAGGCAGATTTATTAAAACAGTGCGTCGAAAGCATACTAACAAAAACGACATATCAAAACTATGAAATCATACTGGTGTCTAACAACAGCAATGAATCAGAAACGCATGATCTGGTCAAACGCTTAACTAAAAACAGTCGAATCAAAGTATATGAATGGAACCATCCCTTTAATTATTCAAAGGTAAACAATTTTGCTGTTAAAAAATCTACCGGTGAATATGTCGTACTTCTTAACAACGACACCGAAGTTATTACAGGTGAGTGGCTTACGGAACTTGCTGGAGTAGCCTCACAACCAGGCGTTGGTGCTGTTGGTCCAATGTTACTTTATCCTGATAAGAAGAACGGTATTCAGCACGCGGGAGTTATATTAGGTATGGGAGGCATGGCTGGTCATGCTTTTCGCCATAGGCAACCAGGTGAGTGGACGGATTACGGCAATAATATATGGCCACGTAACTTTATCGCAGTTACAGCCGCTTGTCTTATTGTTTCGCGTAAGCTTTACGATAAAGTGGGCGGACTGGATGAGACGTTCACTGTAGCAGGAAATGACGTTGCTTTCTGCATTAGCCTGTACGAAGCCGGTTATCGAAATATATATTGGCCATTTGCAGAACTATATCATTATGAAAGCGTATCCGTAGGAACGTATGACAATGGTATACAGTTAGATTACGATCATTCGTTGAAATATTACAAAAGATATCATGAATCGGGTGATCCATATTTCAACAGGAACCTCGATATAATGAACGAACAAATTGGAATTGGAGCAAAGTGATGAAAAAAGTCGTGTCTAAAGCAAAGAAAATATACGAGAATCAAGGTCCTGTAATGCTTGCTAAAAAAGGAACTCGGTTTGGTTTGTATCACTTACGGCGCATCTTTTTAGGTAGTTTAGGAAGTAGGCAATATAAGTCCATATGGGAAGAATATAATTATCTATCAAATCCGCTGTTTCAAGTTACAGAAAGCGATATCCAGGCAAGTATTAAAGCTACCTCTGGAAAGCTTCCTAAAAAAATAGAAACGGCAAACTGGCTCGTGCCAAACTTCGACCATATCAAGTTTGGTGGTGTGTATACCATCTTCCGATTCATTGAAAAGCTAAGCGTAGAGGGAGTGACGAATAGGATAATCATTTACGATAACCCCTCTTTCGATGTCGAGTTACTAAAAAAGCAGATCGGTGAGAACTTTCCTAATCTGACTCGTTATGAAATAGTAATTCACGATATTAATCACCAAGACGTCAACGAGTTACCTGCTGCTGACATTTCCTTTTGTTCGTTCTGGACGTCTGCGTATTTACTGCTCAAATTCAACAATACTAAGCGAAAATACTATTTCATACAGGATTACGAGCCATTGTTTTATCCTGGTGGCTCAACATATGCCCTGGCAGAATCTACCTATAGGTTTGGATTCAAAGGTTTAGTTAATACCCCGGGGCTTTTAGCTGCGGTTAACAGTCGGCACGCTATGGAAGGAATTAGTTTCGTTCCGGCGGTCGATCAAAGCATCTATTACCCAGCTGATAAGACGGCTAAAAAATCAAAAATCAAAATTTTCTTTTATGCTCGTCCCAATAATCCAAGAAACGCATTCAACTTAGGGATTCTTATAATCAGGCAGCTACTCGAAAAGTATGGAGACAAAATCGAAGTCGTAACAGCTGGTGCGAAATGGGACGAGGCTGCTTTTGGCCTTAAGGGAAAAATTACCAACCTAGGGCTATTAGGAAGCCTTGAAGCGGTCGGGGAGCTATATAGAAGCAGCGACATCGGATTCGTCTATATGCTTTCTAAACACCCTTCATACCAACCTTTTGAGTTTATGGCGTCTGGAATGGCTACCGTTACAAATAACAACGAAGATAACCTTTGGTTGCTTAAGAATGGTGAGAATTGTTTATTAGCGGAACCGTCACCATCTGCAATGGCAGAAAAAATCAGTTTGTTAATAGATGATAATAAGTTACGAGCTAAGATTTCAAAAGCCGGACATGATTATATCAAGGGCTATACGTGGGATCAGCAGCTTGAAACAATTTGGAATGATTTAAAGAATACGTAGACTATGCGTAGTATCTCGTAACAAGCGTTATGAGCATACCAGCAGTCGAAAGACCTATCAGACTATACACGATAATGTCTCGGCGTATTAGTTGCGAAGGAGCTAGTTTTATTGAACCAGCGAGCGATAGCAGCAGGAGTCCAAACAGGGGAATATAATATCTCCCTTGTAAACCTTCTACCACGGGGCTTCCGGGGCTGTTCCAGGTCAAGTAAAGCAATCCAGTTATGCTAAGTATAGTGATAGCGAGTACCGTAACTACGATAACTTTTGATTTAACGGTAATTTTATTGGAAATACGTGTTGTTAGTGCCGCTACCAATATTGCAGAAAATGTGAATACAATTGACCATAAAGGAAGTTTTGTGTCGAGCCATCCAAGTTGACCTATCATTTGTACGTACAGACCATCACTAGGCGTTCCAACGTAGGTTCGGAGTAAAACTTGTAAGAATTCAATCGGGTTATTTAGTATAAAGCTTAGTTGCGCTTGTGGGTTAGCGACTGCCTGAAGGTTTACGAAGCTTGCATATGCTACGGCAAGCCACAGTAACGTGAGCAGGAAAGGAACTAACGTAATACTCGCCTTGCTTAGCGCCTCATGTTTTTTTGATTTGAACAAGCCACCTGGAATGGAAAGGCTAAGTAGCGTTATCAGTACGTAAGGCATTTTACACAGAGCTAATATTGAACCCAAGATAATCAATAATATTATATTGCTTCTCGATATCTTTTTCAGTGTAAATGTTCGAGCGATCTCAACTATAAATAGTAGTGAAATTGCGGCTGTAGCAACGTCTGCTGAGGCTGAGGATGCTTGAAACGCTACGATTGGTACGAGTGCGAAAACGAATATCGCAAGAGATGCCTGCGGAAGTCTACGCATACACCAATTGATAATAAATAACCAAAATACCAGATTAAAAAACCTAGCCAAATATAAAAGCATTACCGGTGATGCATCAAATAGCTTTCCTATTGATACGCCTAATATTTGAGGCAGGTAAGCGAGAGGAGGATACGGGGCGGTATTCTCAAATCTTGTTTCGATTTCGTCATTTTGATTCAAGGGTTTATTAAAACTTGCCGCTTGTAAGCCCTTGTTATTCTTCGCATTTTCATCAAAAAGAATATACCGGTAGTCTTGAAAGGAATCGGATAGGCTTTTTGGTAATACATCCCCTGCACCGTAGCTAAGGTGTTTTGCTATTAGATTTCCATCTGAAATTTGGTAGGCCCTGTAAAGGTGGGTTTGTTCGTCAGGAGCCTGAAACGGAGGTGTAATGACGAGGATTGATAATCCAACGAGTGTCAAAATAAAAGTATAAAAGGTAATCTTATGCGCTTTTATGAACTGCAATATCTTTTCAAGCCTCATTTTCAGTCTCTATAGGTTTCCGATGACAGGATACCTTGCGCCCGTAGCAGCATCAACCGTGATAAGTTTCCCGTACGGTAGGCCGGGCGTGTTGGATGAATATACGTTCAAGCTTGCGCCTTCTGAAAATACGTAACGTATAGTGTCTGATCCCGTCACTTTAAATAGCCGACCAGGGGACATACGAGAACCACCATATTCAAAACTAAGCGCTGCCGATGTAGAGACTTGTTGTAACTGACCCATTTGAAAACCAGAGTATGTAACATCTTCGACGGTAGGGAAGCCGTAACGTTTTCCGTCTTGAATTGTAAATATTTCACCAGTTTGCGATCTGAAAAGGTTGGATTGGACGATTGGTATTGCGGACAATACGGAATTGGTCATCGTGGTGCATATTCCATTGTACTGAGAGGCAGACAGGGGTGAACGGGTACTATTAAGTGCTAACATATATTTTTGATTCGTATTAATGTCGGCCGCACAAAAACCTAATGGTGACGCTATTTCGATAGGATCAAACGAATTGTAAGCTGCGGGGAATGTATAGTTAGGACGTTTTGGTAATCCCCAGGCGCTGTAATCATCCGGTGATAAGACGGGGTAGAACTTCGCATTGTTAAGCAGGTAAATAGTAGGACTGTTATCGAACTTAACCGCGGAACCGTCTAATATTAACATTTTACCAACTGGTTGAGACGCGTTTATTGTTTGCATCCAACGAACATTTCCCCATCCACCGAGTAAGTCTATGAACGCCCCGTCCGTGATACGATTCTTTTTACCTAGTTCAATTTTCCATGCCGAATCTTGGTACAGGATTAAGTTTGGTAATGTAATATCTTGATTGGTATAGGTGTCAATTAAGTTGTTGGAAATAGACTTTACGACGTTAGAGTTGAAACAGTCGAGATTCCAGGAAGTAGTGGTATTATCTGTACCGTCAATATTTTTCTTACACGCGCCAATTGGGATCGGGTATCGTTTTCCGTCATCGAACAAATAGATAGTCCCGCTAGGATCATCGGCCTTTTTGGCTAATGTCGTAGAAATTGCCGTACCGGTTGAGTAATTGTTCAACATAGCGTCTGTTACGATGGATACGCCGTACTTATCAAGGCCAAACGCATTCATGACATCGAGATTGGCGAGAGGATACTTCTTCCCCTCCGAAACAGCATATATGGTATCTCCGGTGGTTGACTTGTAAAGAGGTGAACTATTTCTGCCTGAAGATGTAGAGCCAAACCAGTCGTTAAAGACTCGCCAAAAATTTCGATTGCCGTAGGCGCTACAAAAATCACCCGTGCCATAAAGATTATTTAAGGCAGCCTGGTTTGGTTGGTACGGAGTATAAGTATATAGTGCTGCTGTAGCGTATGAACTTATATATACGCTAGAACTCCCGCAGTTGCGCTCCGTAACATTAAACAGAATGTTGTTGTTTTGAAAAGGTTTTTTATAAGGCCACCAGCTTGCGGTCATGTTGTTAAGGTAATAGCGCATTAATGCTGCTGCTTCGAGCATTTGAAGGGAAAAACCGGCATAATTAGGATCGCAGTTCGCGCTACCGTTTGGGCCGCTGTCTGGACAGTGCGCGCCCATTGCATACCTGTACTGGCTGAGGAACGGCCAGTCGTCACCGGTGAGAGGGCCGGCTGATTCGGTTCCTAATTTGACTAACAGGACTTTTGGGCTAATGTTATGCGCCTGACCTGCATCGTAAATAAGTTGGGCCGCACTTTTTGCACCTGAAGGAATTGGCTTACCACCATAATTATTGGCGGGCATGCCCGGACCTGGGCTTGTCTTGGGAACTTCGTAATAATCCTTAAGACAGGTGAAAGGTGAAGGGTTATTGTTCGCAGCACCGTATTGTGCTCGAGTTCCACCGCCATATTCCGACGTTTTTATTCCGTTCGTATCGCATATTCCAGGCTGAGCACCAGCACGTCCAGTCGTACCTACCCTTTTATTTAGAAAATTTTGGATATCTGCGACAGACATCGCGTTTTTGTCGGTAAATATTGCGTCATCAATGATATTCCCAGCTCGCCAGTCACTTCCTGATACGGCTTTGGTTGAAGAATAAGACAATAAACTACCGATAAGCATACCCGGAAGTGCAAGAGCTAACACTGTGATGATTCTTATTTTCATTTGACGTTGATTGTTCCTGATTTATTAGTAATCTTACCGGCTGATTCTACCGTCATTAAAACATTCCACGTTCCCATACCTAGCTCCGAAACAGGGACGCTGAAACCGGCACAGGTTGAGAATTCAGCTTGAAAGATAATAGGGGCGGTGCTTTTATATTCGTTTCCAGCCTGAGTCACCTTAAGAGTGCAGTTACCGTCGCTATAGTCATAAAGCTTCGTGCTTACGGCGACTTGTTGGTTGCTTTGAGATAAACTCATTTCTATACTTGGGTCTAATTGTGGAGTTTCCGCTTCGTTTTCGTTTTCTACGAGTTCTTGCTTAGAATCTGTACCATCTACATCTGCATTAGACTGGGACTGATCAACAATGCCCTGGTTGTTTTCGCGGTTTGATAATAAAGCATATGAGATGCTTCCGATTGCAACAATTACAATAGCTGAAACTACTATTGATATAATAGTTTTTCGTGACTTACGATTTGTTTGTGAAACCTTCATATTTGTGTAATCCTTATGCTAATTATAGCATCTTTTGGGCATATAGCTATGGGATGTATTGACTTCTTGGACTATTAGGTAAGTTGCTATAAACTGAGACCATATGTTTCAAAAGGCAAATGATTACTTTAAAGTATTAGTTAAGAATCCCACGGTGAAACACCTTTTGTTATGGGCGCTGCTTTTAGTTATCTGTAGTGTTATTTTCTATATTCGATACCCATATACTTATATATATTCAAACTTCTATGCAGAAGACGGTAATATACTAGTCAAAAATATATTAGAAGAAGGCCCGATAAAAGGTGCCCTTACTCTCTTCAATGGATATTTGGTGCTTGGCCAGTACATGCTTACTGAAATTGCCGTAGTCGTCAATGCTGTGTTCGGGCAAGGCTTTGAAACTCTTGCTAAGGCAATCGCAGTAGTTTCATATGCCTTTTGGGGCCTTGTCGTGACACTGCCATTCTTATTGTTCCGTAGGCAACTAGGAACGCTATTGGCCTTATTGCTCGTCGCTCTGCTTACTATCGTTCCCATCGGTGGATATGATTACGCGGTCATAGGGACGATTGGCAACTTGAAGTTTGCGTTTTTCTTCATTGCTGCATTGTTGGTTATTTATAGAAATCAACTTAGTAAGGAAACGAAAAAATGGCGCTTTATCATCATCGATTCCATTCTTCTACTCTGTGCGCTCACCAATATCATCACGGTCGTACTGCTGCCATTTTTACTTTTAAGGTATAAAGACATACTCACCGGAATCTTTAAAAATTTCAAGAAGACGATCAAGAGCCTGAAGGTTGAACATTACAGTTTGATTGCACTGGCCTTGCTCTCGATGATATATGCAGTCGCAGTATATGCTCGTGGTATCCCTGAGATGAAAGGGTACTTAGATGAACCACTTTGGCCGGCTGCATTGCTTGATATTTTATATAGAGGATCAGTGTATGGACTCACGTTTTCAGTGAATAATTTCATGCATGATGCTACCGCTTTGCTGCTCATAGGGTTGTTTTCTCTACTTGCCATCTATAGCCGTTACCGAGTCATCCTTCTTTTTATTGCTTTTGCTATCATAGTGAACGTTCTAGGGTTTGCACTTAACCGACCCGGTATTACCCATCTTTTCGAAGTTTACACTACCGATGGTGGTCCAGGGCTCTTTTTCTACGCAGGAACTTTGCTATTCGTCTTTGGGTTTGTCTATGCATTAAAAGACTGGTTTCGGCGTCAGGCGAAGAAGTCGAAGGTAGTGTTGTCGGTGCTTGTTGTTGCGTTTTGCATTATCGTCTTGCCAGCAAGTAACGTAGGAAAAGTAAGCTATGATTCCATTACCTCTAAGCGTCCTACGCTTGCGGCTGAAGTTGATCGTGTATGTGATGCTACTACGCAAAATGCTAACAAAGTAGAGATTGGCATATATCCTGCAGTCAACTGGACTCTCACATTGCCACGACAACAGGTATGTGACACTCCTTAACGGCTTAGTATGACCGTTTGACCTATTGTCGTTGAAACTGGATATTCAGCTAAAAGCCATTCATTCACCTTAGGGGTTCTGATTGCCATTGAAATCGTATCAGGTGCATCCGTCCAGGTATTATTGGAATAAATAACTATTTTAGGGGGTCGCTCTTTTAACGATTCTAACAATTCTGTCTCGTATGGCGATGGGTCGGTATACCAGTTTATATAAAACCTGCTCGGATTTTTTCTATCGGTAACATAGTAATACATTGCATTAGAGGTGAAAGAAAATAAATAGTCGTCAGGGGTGGTGTTGCGTTGGACATAATCTTTAACTTCTTTCATTTCTGGGCTAATCCAAAAGTTATCAGGCTGTTTTACCTTATGGATATAACTTTTTGCCTGCACGACGGAGCTGTCAGTGGGGGTAAACAGCTTCGTGATATCAAGCTGACTAAACACAATCATGCAGCTCGCTAGTATGACTGTGGGTGCGATAAGTACTAACCTAGCGGATTTATGTTTATAAATAAGTACGCAGCTTAATATCAGCAGTAATGCCGCAGCTAACATAAGGGGAGTGGTCGCGGTAACGAGTTTACCCAAAGCGATACGGTTACTACCTATTTTTAAGGCATAGACACTAAACAATAATAGTGCCGACAAAGGGATGAGCGTATTGAAATAACGTATTAAATTGATTCTGTAAATGGTGATCATTAATATGATTGAAGCAATAGCAATCAGCACGGGGCTCCAAAATAATATTGATTCATATTCAAAAGGGGGGTATGGCTGGCTCACAAGTAGTCCACCGTACTTTGGTATTTCTAAGAAACTCATTTTTACGAAATTAATGAAACCGTCCCATCCTATGAGGACACTAGGAACTATCACTCCGAGAACAACACCGAAAAGCAGTGCCGCAGAATTTTTCCAGTTGTCTTTGTATTTCCTAGGATTAAATTTATAGGCGTTGTTTTTGTCTTTTGAAAAGAATAATAATATGATTGCCATGCCGGCACCAATCGCTAATAAACCTATGCCTCTATCGATTGACACGAACGGGCTAAGACCGATCAGAGCACCAGTAGCTATAAAAAAAGCATAAGTTACTTTTGGGGAAGTCCTTTGTTTGAACGCAAAATACATGAGCGCAAATATCATCCAGACAATTATGTCTCTAAATTCAAAAAGGCTGAGCGCGGCTGAGCTATAAAACAAATAGGCAATAACTCCAAAGATTAAAATGTCAGGTATAAGAATGGCAATGAATACCAAAAAAGCGATAAGCGCTAGGACTCTCATCGCATCACCTAGGAATAAAAAACTTCCTATTGCTTCACCGAATAATGAGGCACCAATCGAAGGGAATATGACATCGACTCCAGCACCCCTAAGGAAGAAGATTTCGCTATATAAATCATCACCTTCCCGTAAGGCATGAGTTGGCGATAACTGTTCGCCACTATGAAATTCATCGGCATAACCTTCACTATTTGCATAAGCAGGGCCCGTTGAGAGAAAGGTGGTGAAGGAGAAAATAAGGACAAGTGACAGGATAATGGTTGATTTCAAGATCCATTTAAACCGTGTATTTGCCAAATATAGAAACAGAAAGTATAGACCAACTGTGCTTATTATTATGAATGCAATCGTCAGATAATTATTATTCGGATTGAATCCGACATTATTCAAGGGGTTTTCTATGGCGTATTCGTTGGAAAAAGGGAGTTTAAAGAGAGGCGAGAAGCTTATCGATATCAATAGAGAGAATATAAAATAGAATATTTTTTCTATAATTGGCCGAATTTTTAGTAAATAATCCTTAAAGTTGTTCATTGCTTAGAGCTCTTGTAAACGATAGTAGCCCTGAACCAATAATTCCAAAAGAAAGAGAACACAATGGACAACATCTTACCTATGAGCGGATAGAAAAGTAGTATTGTCACGGAAATATAAACTACAAATACTTGTATGGCGACGCCGACTAAACTTGCTGCCAGCACCATTGTAAATTCTTTTAGAGGATTGTGCTCTGACGATCCAAAAACAAGCAGCCTTCCTACAATCCAGTTTAAAATTACGCCCACTACAAAGCTGATGATAGTTGCAGCATAGTAATTTGACGTGGATAAGTAAATTAACTGGAACGTAATGAGCTCGAGTATCACGATACAGACAGCCATGACGAAGTATTTTACGAGTCGCTCGTTCTTTAAAATTTGTCTTATTTTATCTTTCATCTGCATTAACTATACAACGGATGCGTAATTTATTAAAAAGCCTCAACACTTTAGTATAATAGCTATTAACATGTCATTAATTAAAGCATTTTTCTTCGACCTAGACGGCACGCTCGTAGATACACATCAGGCAAATACCAGCGCTTACAGGGAAGCTATTAAATTTGTTACATCCGAAGATGCAGATGCTTCGCTTCATACATATATCAAAAACGGCGAAAGCTCTATCGATTTTTTGCCTAAAGTCGTCAAGGGTATCGGGGCGGATAGTATTAAAAGCATCAATGATAAAAAGAAGGATCTCTATCCTGCCCAGCTTCACGAATCACGATTGAATGAGTTTCTAAGTAACTTTTTAAAGCAAATGTACTCACATAGCGACACGGTTCTTGTTACGACTGCGAAAAAAGATAACGCCTTGGCCGTTTTAAGACACCACGAATTGGAAGAATACTTCACCTATATGATATTCGGTGATGATGTGGATAATATGAAACCAAAACCTGATGCATACCTACTGGCACTTAAATTGACCGGTTTGAAGACGGACGAGGTAATAGCGTTCGAAGATTCGGGCAAAGGTATTGAAGCGGCGAATGCGGCAGGTATCAACGTAGTCCATATTAGGAGTTTTGAATCATGAAATACGCACTCATTATTATTGCTATTATTTTAACCGTAGCCGGTATATTTATATCTCAAGATACATTAAAAGACATAGCTTATTACGTATATGAAAATCCCATATGGATATTACTTATAGGCCTCGCAGTCGTATTGCAGTTAACGGGGCACTTATTGCGTGCGGCGCGAACAAAGCTTGTTTTAGACCAAGCTGCACCAAGTAGTTTGCGCTTTCAGTTCGGCGCCCTTTCCATTGGCTATTTGTTTAATACTCTCTTACCATTAAGACTAGGGGAGTTGGTTCGTGCTTACCTCGCATCGAGGCGCTTACGAATCAGCTTACTATATACATTTACTGCAATTATCATCGAGCGTTCTATTGACGTTGTGTTTATTGGACTTATTGTTCTTATCGGTTATTTTTTGCTAGGAGTGCAGTCGTACGTGGTACTTGTTGCGGCGGCACTTGCCGTGATCGTGGCAACGGCACTTTTGCTAGGACTGGTTTTATTGAAGGCGGAAAACAAGTACTTACTAAAATTTATCTCAAGTTTCGCCCAGCTTTTTAATGTTCGAATAGCCAACAGTATTCGGTTCAAGGTATGGTCGCTTATTTTCGGTCTACAAAACTTCTTTAACAATAAGGATTATATAAAACGATACGCTATATACGCATTGGCATCGTGGATTTTCTATATTGCGTCTGCGGCTGTGATAATCATAGGCTTTGCGGGTCTTTTGAATATTCCTCAACTTGCAGTCGCAAGCATAGCACCTTACGTTGTATCGTCGACACAGCCACAAGATACGTCACTTTACGTACAGCTTGCCGGTATTTTGTCCAACGGCTTAGGTATAAATGCCGAGCTATATGGAAAAGTAATGTGGGCAGTTTTAATACTTCCGATGGCTTTGGTTGGTGTAGTCGCCCTTGTTCTTTATAAAACAGACAAGAAGCAAGTCGCCGCAATTAACCCGTACGTTAACAAACTATTACGATATAACGATATCTCCCAAGATTTCCCTATTTTCCTAGACACCTACTTTAAAGGTGCAAGTTTAAGTCGCATACTTCATAAAATTGAGGTAAACGGTGAATTGAGTCTCGTCAAATTCTTCAAGGGCGGATCTGATGCCATTACGGTGCTTGCATTAAAGTCCGATAGGATGTTTGTAAAGAAAATTGTGCCGGCAGAGTATACCGACCGACTCAAGGTTCAATATAAGTGGCTTAAAAAGCAAAAGTCACAAGATTACATAGTCAATGTAATTGGTGAGCAAAAGACGAACGACTATTATGCTATTGATTTAGAGTATGATCCGCAGAACATACCTTTATTTGAATATATCCATACGCATTCATTAGCGCAGTCCAAGAAGGCTATAAGTCAGGTATGGGAATATGTGTTCAAAAACTTGTATCAGCTTGATAAAGAATCTTTGAATACTGCAGAGAGAGACGTCTATGTACAGGAGCGGCTTTTGGATAAAATCGAAAAGGCTATCAAGCAAAATGACGATCTGAAATCAATCATCACTGAAAAGAAGATCAAAGTAAACGGCACTACTTACGATAACTTCTATACGATTTTAGATAGAATTAAGAATAATCCTCAGTCATGGCAGGACCTTGCTACTTATCGAAGATCTCCGGTAGCTCATGGTGATCTAACTATCGATAACATACTTATCAATGGCGGTACGGGTAAGCCCTATATAATTGACCCATCAGATGACAATCCAATCCGTGGACCAATCATCGATTTAGGACGACATACTCAATCTCTGGTCGCAGGTTATGAATTCTTGAATGACGACGACGAGCCCGTATCTGCAAAAATGGAAGGGAAGCTACAGGCCATTAACTATCATGACCGTCGATCAGCCCAATATATGCAACTCTATGATTATTTCGTCGATGTCGTTATGAAAAAATACTTTACGCCAACCGAACAAAAGACCGCCCTGTTCCATGCCGGCTTGCTATATGGAAGAATGTTGGCACATAGGGTAGTTATAAACCCTGCGAATACACTTAAGTATTACGCAGTGTGCGTCGTTTTACTGAATAATTTTTACGACCAATATAAGTAGAAGTTTTTATGCTGCTCGGTTCAGGTAAGCGTTTAGCTCTTCTGGGGTGCCGAAGATATGCATGGTGTTCACGTTTGCTATCTCTACTTTGCCATCTTGTGCTAGCAAGATGTTAAACAAGTGAGACATATAGAATTCTTTAAGTTCGCCTAAACCTTCGGAAAGGAATTGGTTGGCAAGTGACTTGAATAGAAGTCCGCTTTTAAAGAAATACCCCCCAAGAATCGCATGGCTTGAAATAACCACTTTCTCGGCAGTGCGAATCGCTTTATTGGTTTGGTCCAATTCAACGTAACTATAGCGTGCGTCGTCCGACTCAAACGTAAGGAGCATTCCGTCGACATTGTTGGACTCATTGTCATGAATTTTTTCAAAATAGGCGTCTGATTCGAAGTAAATGTCACAATCAGCTACGGTGATTGGGAGTGTATCGTCAATCAAATCGCTTGCTATCAAGCATGTTTCGACAGCACCTTGGGTATCGTGGTCGAGAATAGCGATACGAGCCTCTGGTAACTGTGCCTTGATTTGATTCGCAAGGTCATACTTTTCATTGTGTTCTTTACGAATGACAAAGATGTGCTGGATATCATCTACGCTATCGAAGCTGTCGAGCGCGCGCATGAACATCGGCTTTCCGTCAACTTCGATGAGGGGTTTGGGTATGGCATAGCCTTCTTTTGCAAAACGACTTCCCAAACCGCCCATAGGCATCAAGATCTGCAACGTTTTCATTACGAAACTTCCTTGCATTTGTAAGTTGAAGCTTTCTTATTCTTTTCAGTTGGTGTATTGCGCTTCCAGTCTGACAAGTTTTTCAAAGCGGTTTTGAAAATGTTCATATTGCGTGCGTTGCTTACTTGATCTTCTTCGCGCCAAGTAATTGGAACGTAGGCGAAGTTGACCTTACGCGCTACGAGATCAAGTATAAGCTCATAATTGAAAGTAAGCTTGTCGGCAAACTGAATATAGGTGTTTTCGTCTAAGTCCGAAAGGGCAAAAAGGTTAAGGCCTGATCCGAGGTCTTCAAGCTTCTTTCCGGCAGTTACTGAATAGATACCGTTCAATACCTTGTTTCCGTAAATACGCTTCATGTCATAACCGATCAGGTGAGACTTTTTATTGAAACGAGAACCAAGAACTGTTTGATGTTCTGGATGAGCTTCCATGAAATCTATGAGGTCATTGGCCTCGTCGCTTTTTGCTTGGTTGTCACCGTGTAGAATAACGACATGCGTAAAGCCTTCACGTTTAGCCTTTTGAAAGGCGACTTTGTGGGTACCTCCTAGATTGAAATTATCAACGTTCTTATATATGTGTAGTTTTTTGCCTAGCTTACCCATTTTTGCATATCTAGTAGCAACTTCGACGGTATTGTCGGTACTGCCGTTATCAATAACGGCAATTTCATCAACGCGATTGAGTAACTTTTTGTCTATTTCGTCGAGTACGCGGGGGATTTGTGGGGCGCAGTTGTATGAAGGAATGGCTATGAGGATTTTCTGAGATTTCGTCTTTATCATACCCGTATTTTATCACATTGCTGTGACTATTTGTTGGGGTGTACTAGCGCTTGTCTTGTTCTGATTTTGCAAAATCAACTAAGTCGACGGGTAGGTTTTCTTGAGGAAGTAACCAGCCTTTTGCCGGCCAATCGGCTAGTCTTAGCAATTCGCTACGAGCTTCCGTTCGGTCTAAGGGATTTGAAGTGTCAAATGTATAGTCGGTTGGTTTTACTCGCACTAATGAAGGGCTTCCATTAATACCAACGGCTTCACTCTTAAGCATCTCCGCAAGACGACGCGCGGACGTTGCGTGGGCGACGGCGTTTAACGTGTGGGTGTCATAACCATACTCGTTCAATAAGTGAAGAGAATTACGGGAGTTTTCACCTCCGTTAGTCGCATTTTCATCCAATAAAACCCGTGGAAGTGTGTAATTGTGGGTAATCGCATCACCTTGAAGTTTACGATGCAGGAAGTCTGCTTCTGAAGTGTACCCAAGTTCAGCAAGGTTGCCGCTATCTTTACCAAAACCACCAGTTATGACCATACCTTCGACAAGGTTTTTGGTAATGAGAGAGCCGGCGGCGAGCGCGACTTTTTCATCATTACGGCCAAAGACGACCGTAGGTTCACGAAGAGTTGGAGGGGTATCACCCCTTAAATAGTCAAACATTTCTCTGTAGAGAGCAGCGTCATTCATATGTAGATATTATAGCATAAAAACTAAAATAATGCAATACCTAGAGGTTATTTAGATAGATGCCGTACCCGGACTTTTTTAACGGCTGGGCAAGGCTTTGAAGCTCATCGTGTGAAATAAAACCTTCGTTGAAAGCCACTGCTTCCGGGCTTCCGATGATTCTTCCCGTACGCTTTTGTAGCACTCGCACATAATCCGTTGCTTCGGACATTGAATCGATCGTACCAGTATCAAGCCATACATCTCCGTCTTCAAGGACGGTTACTTGCAGCTTGCCTCGCTTCAAATACTCTTCGTTCACAGCGGTAATTTCAAGCTCGCCACGCTCGCTTGGCTGAACCTTCTTTGCGATCTCTACTACATCATTGTCGTAAAAGTATAAACCGACGACAGCGTAATCCGACTTAGGTGCTGCTGGCTTTTCTTCGATTGAAAGTGCTTTCATTTGTTCGTCAAATTCCACGACTCCGTATCGTTCTGGATCCGATACTTGATAGGCGAACACGATGCCGCCTTCCGGGTCCACGCAGGACTTAAGCGAGTCATCAAGGTTATTCCCATGGAATATGTTATCTCCAAGGACCAACGCTACCTTGTCGTCACCGATAAATTCCTCACCAATAATAAATGCCTGAGCAAGGCCGTCCGGAGACGACTGGATCGCGTAGGTGAGTGAAATGCCCCAATCTGAGCCATCGCCAAGAAGGTTTTTAAAGCCCGCTTGGTCGTGAGGAGTAGTGATGATGAGGATATCTTTAATGCCTGCCGACATTAGTGTGGTAAGCGGATAGTAGATCATTGGCTTGTCATAGATGGGTACAAGCTGCTTACTGATTCCTTTTGTGATTGGATGAAGTCGCGTACCGGACCCTCCGGCTAGAATAATACCTTTCATGAAACCCTCCTTGCTGGCTTAAAGCAACTTAACTTGAATGTCCCACCTATATGGCCTATGCCTCTGATCTTTATTATACCAGTGCTAAAAGCTACGCTATAATGGCAGATATGAAAACAGTCATAGTCAGCGGCTTCTTTAACCCACTCCACGGCGGGCACCTCGACATGATCGAAGGCGCAAAAGAGCTAGGGGATAGGCTTGTCGTTATTGTTAATAACGATATTCAACAGGTAATGAAAAAGGATCAGATAATTCTTTCCGAAGACAACAGAGCTAGGGTGTTGGCGGCGCTTCGTCATGTCGACGAAGTGATCGTCGCGCTGGATGATGATCCTACAGTTATCAAGTCTTTGGAAGCGATTGCCAATAAATATCCTGCTGACGAATTGATTTTTGCCAATGGTGGCGACCGCGATTCCGAAAAGGCCATACCGGAAGGTGTGATATGCCGAAAACATAATATTGAGATGATTTTTGGTGTGGGTGGTACCGAAAAAGCAGATTCTTCTACTCGTATTAACCAGGCGATGGGCCATAAAAAGTAGCAAAATAGCGGTAAAATGCTCGTTTCTTCAGTAGAAATACTAATTAGTTACCCCTGTTAATTATTGTTTTCTGAAATAAAAATTAAAAAAGCAATTCTTTGTAAGATACTTAACAAACTTATATAGCTATAACTTATATACTAATGAAGTTATAAAAATAAATTGATTAAGAATCGCAAAGGAATGCATGTACATGAAATATGTAGCACGACAAAAACGACGAGTAGTCATCGCAACCATCTTATCCGTTTTGTGCGTAAGCCTCGTATCTTCGCCTCAGGCTGGCGCGCTCTCTTTGCGTGATATTGCTGAAGGCATGTTTGGTGGCGCACGTCAAAATGAAGCGACTAACAATAGCCAGAACCGTAATACGACGACAGCTCCTATGACAACAAACACTAATAACAATCGAACGGATCGAAATATCGTTGAGCAGGTCGTTCCCCAACAAACGACTCGGCCACAACAAACCACTCCGGTGACGCCTGCACCTACGGCACCAGCTCCTACGACTACGGCTCCTCCGGCCGCAACCCAGCCAGCTCGGCAGACGGTAGCTCCGCAACGAACGGCGGCTCCTGTTGCGACTCAAGCCGTAGCACTTCCCGTAGACACTTCAGCCGACGTATTAAAAACGGTTAACTCACAAACAGTAACCGACACAGCGACGAAAGGGTCCCCATATACAAGTAATAAGCTTGACCCAAGGATTGCCGAGTCACTTATGATCGCGGGTATCGCTACTATCACAGCCGGGGTGCTGATGTATGCGGCAAGTATATTTCCATTCAAGAAACAAGTTCGTCACATCCCAGTGAAAAGCCTGTAGTTAATAGCATAATAATCAACGAAAGACAGAGATATGAAGTTAAAAAACCTCTTTCGCATTATTGGTATCAGCGTGATTGTCGTCGGTTTGGGTATTACTACCTACGTCCTTGCATTCAGTTCCGATAAAGCCGATGAAAAGAAAGTATTCGCCGAAAGTACCATGCTTTCTGGTTTATGGAACGCCTATAAACTTGAGTATTGGGAAAAAGACACCGGCCGTACATTGGACAAGCAACAAAATAACATAACCACCTCGGAAGGTCAGAGTTATACTATGCTGCGTGCCGTTTGGCAAAGTGACAAAGAGACATTCGACAAGGCGTGGGCATGGACTCAAGAGCAACTGCAACGAGAAGATAACTTGTTCAGTTGGAAATGGGGCCAGAAAGCCGACGGCACTTACGGGGTGCTGACTGACCAAGGCGGCCAAAATACGGCATCCGACGGTGATTCCGATATCGCATTGGCGTTAGTGATGGCCGCTTCGCGTTGGCAGGATTCCAAGTATCTTGATCAAGCTAAGATGATCGTTGATGCAATGTGGGAAGAAGAGGTGATTATCGTAAAGGGTGTTCCTTACCTGGCATCTAATAACCTTGAGAAAAACTCATCGCTCGATGCAGTTATGAACCCGTCATATCTTTCTCCGTACGCTTTCCGTGTTTTCGCTGAAATCGACAAGGACCCAACCCATGATTGGATGGCTTTGGTCGACTCTTCGTACGACCTGATTAACAAATCTATCGATAGCAATCTTGACGTAGGCGAAACGGCTCATTTGGTACCTGACTGGATTTTGCTAAATAAGGAAACCGGCGCCATCCGCGCCCCTGACGCGAACAATGGCCCGAACATTACCACTCGTTACGGGTATGATGCGATGCGAACAGCATGGCGCCTCGGGCTTGATTACCAATGGAACAAAGAAAAGCGTGCTAAAGATACTTTAGAAAAGATGGATCTATTATCGAACGCCTGGAACGATAATAAGAAGATTTACTCAATCTATTCCCACGATGGTAAGGTTATTTCACAAGATGAACCGCCTGAAGTATATGGAACATCGATGGGGTACTTCAAGACAGTCGATTCTGACCTTGCCGATGAAGTATACAAGGCGAAACTTGAAACGCTTTTTGACCCGAATGATAACAAATGGGCCATACCAATGAGCTACTATAGCGACAACTGGACCTGGTTCGGTATTGCGCTGTACGACGAAAAACTACCTAACTTAGCGAAAGATTTAAAATAAAATGAACTTCCTCAGAACGACTGCCGTAAACCCTTTGTTTCTTTTTCTGAATATCGGCTTGTCAATTGCTTATTTCATTTTCATTTGTTTCTTGTTCCCTGTAGGAAATCCTATTTTGTTCGGACTACTGGTATTCGGTGAAGTGTTTCACCTATGGCAGGTATTCGGCTACATTCATGCTGTCTGGCCTCGTAAGCGAGTATCACGGTTTGATGAGAGCTTTACGCCGGCAGTTGGCGTGTACATTACGGTAACAGGTGAGCCGGCGGACATCGTCGAAGAAACAGTAGCGGCCGCTACTGCCATGGATTACCCAAACTTCAACGTGTACATCTTAAATGACGGATTCGTTGCCAAAAGGGATAACTGGAAAGAAGCCGAAGAAATTGCTGAAAAATATGGTATCACCTGTTTCACCCGTCAAGTACCGGGTGGTGCCAAGGCTGGAAATATCAATCACGCGATGAGCAAGACCGAAGAACCGTTTATCGTGGTGTTCGATGCCGATCACGTACCGGTAAAGAGTTTTCTGAAAAAGATGATGGGTTACTTTGTCGATAGTCGCGTTGGGTTCGTACAATCACCTCAATATTACAAGAACTTTGAAGAAAACTTGGTGACAGGTGGTTCATGGGAGCAGCAAGAGCTGTTCTTCGGCGCGATCGCAAAAGGGAAGAACACCTCAAACAGCGCTTTCATGTGTGGAACGAACATGGCTATCCGCCGTACCGCGCTGGTTGAGGCTGGCGGTATGAGCGAATTTAGCATCGCCGAAGACTTTTTGACATCATTGCTGATTCACCAGAAAAAGTGGAAATCGGTATATGTCGGTGAAGTATTGGCCAGTGGTTTGGCACCGGAAGATTTTCTTTCATACTATAAGCAACAGTTCCGTTGGACTCGTGGAAGTTTGGAAGTGGCTTTCAAGTACAACCCATTATTCCGTAAGGGGCTGACGTTCTCGCAAAGAGTGCAGTATCTTTCTTCGGCCAGTTTCTATCTTTCTGGTGTCATCGTATTCATCAATGCCGTATTACCGCTGATTTATTTCTATGCCGGCCTTGAGCCGCTGGCAATTGGCACCATGACGTTGGCGTTCATATTCATTCCGTATATTTTCGTAGTACTTTATACTATCCAGCTCACCAGTAATTTCTCATATACCTTCCGCGCTTTGTCGTTCAGTTTGAGCTCATGGCCGATTCACATCAAAGCACTTTGGCAGATTATTATCCGAAAGAAGTCTGGGTTCGTAGTGACATCGAAAAAAGCGGTGAGTGGTAACCATGGTTATTTGGTAACACCGCACTTGGTGTATATTGCGCTCGTATTCTTTGGTATTGTCGTCGGTGTATTGCGTGAAGGTTTCAGTCCTTCGATTCTATCGAACACTGCCTGGGCAATGGTGTACGTAGCGGTGTTCGTTCCGTTCATCATGGCGGCTTTCCAAAAAATCCGTACTGACGATATGGTTCCGGCTGCTGTCGCCAAGCAAGAGGCGGCACAATAATGCGTTTCTTGAAAAAACTTTTTTGGCCTTCATCCGAGAATGGGCAAGCGATACTGGTCATTACTCTGTTGATGGCCGTCGCCACTGCTTTAAGCCTCTTTGTGTTTACCAAAACCAGTCTCCGCTTGGACGAAGCTCAAAGTTTATTCCAGGTAAGCCGTGACGTAGGCGGTACGCTGTTTGCCGTCGCGCAAGACGTGCACGTCCCCGGATATCATCTTTTACTACAGGCTTGGACATTCGTTTTCGGTAACGAAATATTTGCCGCCCGTATGCTTTCGTTAACGTTCCTGCTGGCGATGATACCGATGGTATACGTCCTTGGACGAATGGTATTCAGCCATAAAGTCGGTTTGTACGCAGCATTATTGGTAACCATTTCACCATTCATGGAGTGGTATGGTTCCGAAGCTCGTATGTATTCGATGCTCGCTTTCATGACCGTGCTACATTACTACTTCTTCATAAAGGTGTATGACGAGGGTAAGGCGAAGCAGTGGTTCGGGTATATTTTAGTCGCGATTTTAGGATTGTATACGCACTATTTCTTCGGATTCGTATTATTGACCGAAGCGTTGTTTTACCTACTTTATCGCCAGTCGTTTCCAAAAGGTTCATTCAAGAAATTCGTGCTTGCCGCTATCGTTGCCTTGGCAGCCTTCGCGCCTTGGCTATGGTATGTACAATCGCTCGGATCCGCGAGTAATACGCAACCGGCATTAACTTCTCCTTCGAGTGGCGACGTATTCAATACGTATGCCCAGTTCTTGTTCGGGTTCCAGGTTGATACGCTCAACACGATCATCGTGTCGTTGTGGCCCGTCGTAGTATTGCTTGCGTTCTTTGCGCTGCAAAAGAATCACAAAATTACCCAACAAGCAGTGTTCTTTGCCTTGGCGGCGGTGATACCAGTCGTCGCGGCTTTCATCATCAGTGTGACTATCCGTCCTTTCTATCTAAGCCGTTACCTCATCGTGAGCTTGCCTCCACTGTTAATCTTGTTGGCATGGATATTCTCAATTTACCCAAAGCGGGTACGAAGAGTGTTGCAGGTTGCCCTGGTGGTAGTGACGTTGGGACTTTTGACGGTTCAAGTATTAAACCCTCAAACGCCGGTCAAGGAAGACTATAGCGAAGCGGTCGGATACTTAAACCAAACCGTTACGGCACAGGATGTGGTTGTAGTCGCTGCGCCGTTCACCATTTACCCGACTGAATACTACTATGACGGTCCGGCCAAATTGACTACCCAGCCTATATGGAATAGGTTCGAGGGGGGAGCTGTGCCTGGGTATAACGAGGCAACCGTGAAGGCTGATACCGATCAGAACGTATTGCCCTACCAATACGCGTACTTGATGCTTAGTTATGACCAAGGATACAACGAGAAGTTGCAAAAGTATTACGATAGTCGGTTCGAACGAGTAATGACGAAAGACTTTTCTGATGGCCTAACGGTCTATAAATACAAAATTCGGTACGACCCGCCTGTGACTATTGCTCAGTAGCGTTGACTCTGGCTTTGGTGAGAGTATAGTAATTCTTTATGGAGCAAGAAAATATGTCTGAAAAAGAACCGAAAGAAATAATTGTCGAAGAAATTCCAGCGCTAGGGTTTGGTGATCCAGATTCTAAGATCAGCCGTAAAAAGCAACTGGAAAACGGCGAGCTCACTCCGGAAGTTGATGCTTTCGCGCAAGAACTCATTAAATTCGGTAAAGCCATCGTCGCCATTACTGAAATTGACGATGGCTGTATCGACGGCCGTAAGGCGATTGAAATCACGTACCGTGACGAGAGCGGGGAGCTTTCGACGGTCGTTTTAGACAACGACGGCCATGAACGCGCTAAGGTTGCCGGGGGTGGAATTATTTCCAGCCATGCAATGCGATTAGGTAATCGGTAGAAAAGGCACGAGCGCCCATGAAGATACTTTGAAGGTCGGTGAAGACCTGGCTGAAGTAGGCGTTTTTTGTGGTGCGCATACCGGCCCTCATACTCACGCCGAAGGTGCGACGGATTGTGGCGCGAACGATAAGATGGAATTAATTCTTACCAATGCGCTGAACGTTCAAGCCGAAGACGCGGAAGGTAAGCTGATTGAAAATGGACCATACCTCATTCTTGCCGCTACGAAGAAGCTTATTGAAACCGCTGGACTGACATTCAATGAAGAGGTATTCAATAAAGTTATTGGTAACTGGCGTGCGGTGCTTTCTGATACTGATTACTTCGGCACTAGTTCTGGCAAGGCTCGCTTAGACGCAATCATGGACGTGCAGGAGAAAGCCCAAATTGAACACGGTGGCCCCAAACCTTTGGCGGTGACGAAGAATTTGCGTGGTAACCACAAAGAAGATTACGTTGTCGTTAACTTCATAAACAAGACGACATTCAGTCAAACAGTGTTCGAAAAAGAACTTCTCGAAAACTTCAAGGAGTCAGACGAAGATAACCCAAGCCTCGCACAGGCCTTCGTAGTAGATGCGTGGCGAATCGTCGAACTCGCGCCCAGGCGGCGGTCGAAGAATCTGAAGTTGAGACGGCGATTTATGCAGGTGTGATGTATCAAATTGCTACTGCCGCTACGCTTACTGACGGTACGTTAAAGATGTTTACCGTTACTGAAAAGTAGCCAAAGGTCTACGAATCAGGCGATAGAGTCTTCGATTATTTTTCGTATCTTCGTCGCAAACAACCCCTTATCGAACCGTTTCGCTTTACGATGCAACGTAGCAGGCAAGAAATGAATCTTGTCTGCTTTCTTTATGGCGTTTACCAAGCTTTCGACTGTTTGTTCTTTGAATAACACGCCAGTTTCGCCATCTTGCACGATATCTAAAGCACCACCTTTGGCGTAGGCGATAACAGGAGTGCCGGCCGCCAGCGCTTCAGCAGCGGAAATACCAAAGTCTTCTTCGTTAGGAAAGAGAAAAGCTTTGGCAGACTGAGCGTGTTTGACGAGTTCCCCGTCGCTCACACGACCGGTAAACGTAATTGTTGGGCCGGCCAGCTTTTTCAGACGCTCCGTGTCAGGCCCGCTTCCGATAATGGTTAATTGGGCACCTAATTGGTTGCAGGCTTCAATAGCGAGGTCGAAACGCTTGTAGGGGACGTGCCTGCCCCAAAGTACATATCCGCTACGTTCACCTTTTGGCGCGGGAGTGAATTTGTCGACGTCCACGGGTGGGTGAATGACGGTACTTGGTTTTCCGTAATATTTTTTTATTCGTTCCTGGGTGACGGTCGAGTTGGCGATAAAGACATCGATGTCCTGAACAGATTCAAGGTCGAGCTTGCGCTGCTTTTTTACCAGTGCGGGTATAAGCGGGCGAATAAGGGGTGTCAACTTGCCAAAGCTAAACTCTTTACGAAATTCTTCGTAGTGGCTCCAGTAGTAGCGAATGGGCGTGTGGATGTAGGCGATATGTATTTGGCCTGGGCGGGTTTTGCGGACGGCCTTAGCCTCGGCGCTAGAGGTACTGATAATGATATCGAATTCCGATAGGTCGAGTTTTCGAAAAGCTTGGGCGCGGAGGGTTGGCCAGAGTACATGTTTGTAACGAATAGATTCGGGCAGTTTAGTTTGGAGTTCGGTAGTACGAATATCGATGCCTTTGAATGCCGGCATTTTTTCAGCATCATACACCGATGTGTAAATGGGTGCGTTCGGGAAGAGCTTGTGAATTTCCAGTAGCAAGGGCTCAGCGCCACCCATGTTGGTGAGCCAGTCGGTAACCAAAGCTATTTTCGGCGCTTTTTGGGCTGGCATTATTTTGCCCCCCGGCCTCGAACTACGATCCAGAATGTCTTGAATAAAATCTTAATATCGAGCCAAAAGGTCCAGTTTTGGGCGTAGAACAGCTCAAGTTCAATGCGTTCCTCAAAACTCAGCTCACTGCGGCCTGACACTTGCCAGAGGCCGGTCATGCCTGATTTGACGCTATGGAGAAGTGCCGTGCGACCAGGGGCCATTTTGACTTCTTGAGGGAGGATTGGGCGGGGGCCGACTAAGCTAATGTTGCCCATAAGTACGTTGAAGATTTGAGGCAGCTCATCGATGGAGGTTTTACGCAGCCAAGCACCGAACGGTGTGATGCGTGGGTCGTTTTCGACTTTATGGTTTTTCTTATATTCTTTCGCCAAGTCATCACGACCCATTTCATGGAATTCATCGGCGGCATCTTTGGTGCCGTATTGCGCACCCATGCTACGGAATTTGATCATACCGATAGGTTCGGAGAAGCGGCTCAGGCGTCTGCTGATATAGAAAGCCGGGCCTGGATCGGCTAGTTTCTTTATGATGTAGATTATCAGTAAGAGTGGAGATAAGACGATAGCCAATACTAAGCTGACGATAAAATCGAAGATTCTTTTCACTATCGCACCCCACCCAACCAACGGTGTTTGATACACGGTAATCATAGGGTAGCCAAGGAATACGTCGACTGTATTTTTGCCCGAATAGAACTCGGACTCACCGGGAATAAAGCTGTAGTCTATATGATGCGTTTGGGCAGCTGATAAGATCTTCTGATTACGTTCAGGGGCTTCATATAAGTCAGTTTGAATGATGGCCGATACGCCAAGTTCTTGAATTTTTTCCAATGCTTCTTCGGGTTTGGAAAAGTGCAGTGCCGTCGAAGATGCGGGTAGATAGCGTTTCGGGCCAGCGATAGCTACCACTTCGTAGCCGCTCCGTTTGGTATCTGAAATGCTGAAGGCAATGTCACTGGTAGCGCCCGAAGAACCGATCAAAAGAACACGTTTAATGCCTTTGCCGTATTTAAAACTTATATTGCGGATCAAACGCATGAATTCACGTTCAATCACGATCAATAAGAATGAGGCTACTAATGCGTAGGCGGCAACGAGGCGGGCAGGGAACAAATCTTTATCGCTGACGTACTCGAAGCCGATAATTAACAAAATGCCGATAAATGAGCCAACGGCAATTTTGCTCCATTCGACTAAGCGCCGGTTGTAGGTTTTTGTTTGGTAGAGGCCGATGAGCCCAAAAACGGCTATCCAGACCGGAATGATGAGAAGGAAGGCGAATAAGTAGTCGTACGCGTAAATATTATGGAGCAATGGGCGAGGGTCGTATTGCACCCGAGCGATATATGCCAGCACGAAGGCTGCAATTAATACCAAGGCATCGACGAGCATGAGAATGAGGCTGTAGAGTTTGGAATTACGACGAGTCATAAGTGGTGCTATTATAGCATTTTCTGGGTTACACTAAGAGGGTATGGCGAAAAAGAACGCACTTCTACGGTGGCTAGGGTATATCTATATCGGATTATTGCTGGTTATTTTTGCCGGAATCGTGGTGCACGCACCGTTTTCAGTAGGGCTGAGTACTTTATTCCCCGATTACGAATTAATCATAAAATCATGGAAAGAAATTTTACTGGGTGCTGCGACGCTATTGTTACCCATACTGTTAACTGCATATAAGCGGTGGCATATTTTTAAAGAACCTTTATTTTTATGTATCGCTGCCTTTGCAGCCTTGAACATTGCCCTTATTCCCCTCTTTTTCACCGGTGTCGAATCAACGCTAGCCGGTATATTAATAAACCTGCGCTATTTGCTGTACTTTGTGTTGGTATACGTGGCGTTGGTATTGTTTCCGCGGCATAGCCGATTGTTCTTAAAGGTATTTATTGCAGGTGCCATCGTGGTGGTACTGTTTGCGGTCTTACAAATTACTGTACTCCCGAATGATTTCTTAAAGTATATCGGCTATAACGAGACCACCATAATGCCATTCCTGACGGTCGACCAAAACCCAGACTTCATACGCATTAACAGTACTCTTCGCGGCCCTAACCCGTTAGGAGCATATGCGATGGTAGTGCTGGTATTAACGGTGGCGTATTGGCTAGGTAACAGGCAGCGCCTCACCAAGGTACAAGTTAATGTGCTCAGCTATTTAGGGTTAGGAAGCGCGATCGTATTATGGGCAAGTTATTCACGTAGTGCGTTATTGGCGGCGGTCGTCGCTGTTGCCTTCGTATTATGGGTAACGGTTGGTAAAAAGGTAAGCAAAGGTTTATGGGTTGTTTTGGCAATCGTGGCTTTAGTCGTCGGGGGAAGTTTGGTAGCCTTCAAAGACACTGACTTCGTTTCCAATGTCATTTTGCATGAAGATCCAGGTGAGGGGAGTGGCGTTAATTCAAATGACGGTCACGCCGACTCGTTGATCGATGGAACGGCACGGGTAGTGCAGCAGCCATTAGGCGGGGGAATCGGAAGTACTGGTTCAGCTTCACTGATGACCGATTCACCGCTGATTATCGAAAACCAGTACCTGTTTATCGCTCATGAAAGCGGCTGGATAGGAATAAGCTTGTTCTTGGTAATTAGTGGAATTTTACTGTTTACGTTATGGCGGGGACGGAGGGATTGGTTTGTTCTCGGGGTATTTGCCAGTGGTGTCGGCCTTGCATTGATTGGTGTCATCCTGCCCGTATGGGTAGATGAAACCGTAGCGCTTATATGGTGGGGCTTGGCGGCTATTGCCTTGGTACGCTCCCGAGGGTCTGGTATACTTTCAGTAGACAATGACAATACAAAATAAACATACTAAACGCTTCCCTACTTTCGTAATTATCGTAGGTATTTTGGCTGCCTGTGTAGGGTTGAGCACGTTGGCGTTTGGGGTGCTGACAAATAAAATTACGCTCAGTCAACCAACAGCGGCGGGCGTGGCATCCGAGAACCCCGATGTTGCTCAAGAAGCGTCGGACGAAACGGCCATCGAACCTAAGACGGTCAGTAAATATTCCGTCGGTGCCGATGAGCCGCGGATTCTAACGATTGATGCCTTGAAAATTTCAGCCCGGGTAAAACCGATGGGCGTGAACTCGATCGGCGCTATCCAAGCACCGGTGAATATATATGACAGCGGCTGGTATACGGGTAGTGCGAAACCCGGTGCATACGGAGCGGTCTTTATTGACGGTCATGCCAGCGGGGCAACCCGAAAAGGCTTGTTTGCTTATCTCGATACATTAAAGAATGGTAACATGGTCCGTATCGAACGCGGTGACGGCCAGGTGCTGCAATATAAGGTGGTGCATGTCGAAACGGTTTCTAAAGATGCGGTTGAGATGAACGATGTACTTCATACCTATGGAAATGCCTCGGAAGGCTTAAACATGATGACTTGTACCGGTAAGTGGATAGAGAGCGAAAAGACGTACGATAAGCGCGTTATCGTGTATACCGAAAGGGTCGCGTAATGGCCGAACGTTCCACTCGACGCCAAAAAGAATTACTCGATTACGTCGATGCCTTCATCAAAGAGCATGGCTACGGGCCGAGTTATCGGGAGGTGATGACTGCACTGGGGTATAAATCGGTTTCGACGGTAGCCATTCACATCAACGGTTTGATCGAGAAAGGCTATCTGCGAAAAAGAGATAATTCAGCCCGGTCACTCGAAGTTGTGTCGGCTGAATATGGAAGTGGTGCGGGCCCAGAGGTAAAGGTGAGCCATTCTAAGGATGCCAATAAAGAAAAATGGTTAGTCGATGCAGTCTTAGAGCGGGTAGCACAGTATAAGGACTCGCATCAAGCGACAACGCTCGATGAACTGTACGTTCTTATCGGCGCATTGAAGGTCCTTGGATTCGAAGCGGCGTATATGTCGATGCGAACCGAGCTGGCCGAACTGGTAAAGCGCTAGTATAATAAGCGTATGTTGAAGGAGAGGTTAAGAGCCACGAAAAAGTGGGCAGGTCGTCACCCGCGCCGTTTTTTGGCGTATTTCGGCGGCGGCATCTTAGCTTTACTCGTTCTCATCCAACTCTTCTATCCAGCTGACTCGCTTTTACCGAACAGCGCCATCGAACAAGTTAAGCTAGGTGGTATATCAAAAGCAGAGGCGATACAAACCCTTGACGATACATTTAATACATCTAAGGTGTCGGTATACTTTAATACCTCAGATTCCGCTTTCTTCAAAGCGACACCAGGTGAATTAGGAATTACCAGCTCGAACAAAGAAAGGGTGGAAGCACTTACCTATCCACTCTTCTTGCGGCTGGTGCCGACATCGTTATTTTGGGCACATGCGTTCGTGAATGATGTCGAAGAACTTTCATATCAGCGTAACTCGACTACCTTAGCTGCGTTTATGGGCGGTATGTTTGATGATATTTGTCACTTAGATGTGCGAAATGCTACCAACAGGGTAGAGCGTGAGACTATTGAAGTAGTAGAAGCATATTCTGGAGGGGATTGTGACTTTGATGAACTGACGCGCACACTGACGGCCGTCGAACCAACTGTTCAAGGTGCTGACGTGTCTATATCGGGTAGCGAAATAAAACCAACTATCACTACGAAGGATGCGCAAAAAGTAGCCGACCATGTGACCGAAACAATCAAAGACGGCATTGCCATTGATGACGGTAAAAATGAGCATAAGGTACCACGTGAAATTCTTATTCAGTGGCTTGATTTCGCTGAAGTAGAGAAAAAGCTGGATTACTCGTTCAGTGCTGAGCGGGCCGCAAGTTACCTTGGCGAAAGAATTGCTTCGGAGGTAGAAAAGCCAGTTGGTACTACGACCGTTACACTGAAAGACTTTGCCGAAGTGAGCCGCGAAGACGGCCAAAGCGGGGTTGTGTTTAACGAGGCGAAGATGCTGGCCAGTATGAAGACGGCACTGGAGAAGAACGAAAAGGTCGTCGCGGTGGAAGTCGACACGATTGCTCCGACTATCAAGTACAACCGAACGTATAGCCCGAGCGACAAAGGGTTATCGGCCCTCATGAAAGCCTACGCCGACACCCATCCGGGTACGTATGGGGTCAGCCTCCGTGAGTTGTCTGGCCAACGCCGTAATGCCAGCTATCGTGCGACAACGCAATATACGACTGCCAGTACGTACAAGCTGTTCGTGGCGTATAGTACGCTGCTCCGTATTGAATCTGGAGCTTGGCAATGGACGGACCCGATCAATGGTGGGCGAGACCTCAGACAGTGTTTTAATGACATGATTAGTTTATCCGATAACGAGTGTTCGATCGCTTTCTTGAAAAAGATTGGCTACAAAGGAGTCACTGACGATGCGCATTCGATAGGGGCGACACATACGACGTTCCTAGGGTCAAATGGTATAAAATCGACGGCTGAAGATGAATCTTTGTTGCTATCTCTGCTTGAAACTGGTCAAATACTGGGCCAACAATCGAGCCGTGACGTATGGATCGCAGCTATGAAAAAAAATGTCTACCGGCAGGGAATTCCAAAAGGAATACCGACGGCAACCGTGGCCGATAAGGTCGGCTTTTTGGATGGCTGGCTGCACGACGCGTCGATCATCTACGGCCCTAAAGGTACCTATGTGTTAATTATTCTGACCGAAAATGCTTCGTGGGCTAACATTGCCGAATTAGCGAGCCAAATAGAAACACTACGCACCAAGTGATGCGTAGTGTAACTGTTTAACTTACTGAACGATCGAACTATTGAACTTTTTTGTCGTCGTTAATGGTAACGTTCTTTTTGTCCTTAGAATCATCTTTGAGGCCATTACGAAGTTCTTTCGCAGATGAACCGATGTTACGAGCTAACTTTGGAAGTTGTGAACCACCAAAGATAACGAGAATAACGATAAGAATGATAATGAGTTCTGGTGCGCCTAATCCGAACATGTAAATACTCCCTAATAGATAAAACTGACTACCTTAATGTTAGCGTGCTATCGTGATTATGGCAAGAGGAATTATCGGGTAGCGTTGCGGCCGCCGTATACAGACTCACCGTATCCGTATGATACTTGGCGTTGTGGAGCGACTGACGATGTTTGTTTAACAACACTAGTGACTACTTGTGAAACACCAGTAGCGGCAACAAGGCCGATACCAACTGCTTTTAAGAAGTCTTTGCGGTCTAACTCTACTGATAGAATGCGAGCGATACTTTGTTTGATCATTTTAGTAACCCTTTTTGAATTGTATTTGTTTTTGAACTGTTATACATATACCTTATGCTTTATTATCCAAAAAGTCAACAAAATTTTAAAAAGCTATTGCTTTTCGTTTTTAACTGGTATTAACTGAGTATAAGAAATAAAGGAAATAATACTTTGTTACAAAATCAATACACATACAAATACATAGCTCAATCTGCCGATGCCTACGGTGCTGATGCATATGGAGCAAATGGATACAGTTGTGCCGACAATGACGCTATCTGTCAAACTGGTGGCCCTGGCGCGCCGAATACTGGTTTCTTAGTATCGTCTAACCCAGTGTTAGTTGGCGGTATCTTTGTCACTGCCGCACTTGTTATTACGGTTGTTGTTTACGCGATCTTACGGAAAGTGAAACAACCTAAGGCGAGCAAATAGTCATGGGTTTCTTTGACGATCTGTTCACGGATGTGCGCGCATTTACTGATGAAATTCAGGGCTTAAAAGACGAGCTCGTTTCATCGGTGCTCGACCCATCAGGTGAACTCCGTGATACGGTGAATGAAATTGCTGGTGAAATTACCGGTAAAGGTTCATCAACCTCTGCGGCCCCTGCCGTAGACGACACTCAGATTACTGAATAGTTATCGATGGACGGAATGGGCGGTACATACCGTCAATAGTGAAATTGCGTTGATTTGGTGAAGCCGGCCGCGGTAATGGCCGGCTTATTGGTTGTGGCTGAACACGCTTAGGTACGACCACTTGGTGGTGCGTTGGGCGAACGAACCCGTCCATCGAAACTGCATGTGATGGCTTGATGGTTTGAATTGGTTTTGGTTGTTGCTTGATAATTTGTGGTTGCGTGACTGGCTGCATAGCTGGCCGTGCAATTGGACGTTGTTGCGGTGGAATAGGCGCCGGTGCTTTATGTGGTGTTGGTTTTTGGGCTGGGGCTGTAACCAAACCGTGTTTTTTACTGAGCTGTTGGGCTTTTAATTCCTTTTTACGAAGGCGCTTTTCGATACGCCGCTTTTTAAAGATCGAGTTGAGAATAATAATGACACCAATTTGGTAGACAACGATAACTGGGGCAGCGATAAGTGTTTGGTTGATAGGGTCCGGGGTCGGCGTAATGATAGCCGCAACAATGAAGCTCCCGACCAGTACCCAACGCTCAGATTTCATAAGGCCGGTAGGCGTAAACGGTTTAATTGTGTTAATAAGCAGCAAGAGAAGCGGGATTTGGAAGACAATACCGATACCGATGGTGTAGGCGATAACGAAGTTCAAGTACGATTCGGCCGTCAGAGAAGCATCGATGAAGGCATCGGCAAAGCTATATAAGAAGATAAGGGCGTTCGGAACGGCCACGAAATACCCGAAAGCGATACCGGCCACCAACAGCAAGAAGGAACCAATAATGAGACCGGAAGATTTTTTCTGTGCGTTTTCCGGTAAAGCGGGGCGAAGGAAAGCGTACAGCTGTTGAATAAGAATAGGGAAGGCCAAAGCGATCCCGGCGTAGATCGATACCATGAAAATAAAGCTGAACCCACCGGCTGGGTTGAGGTAGACTAGTTTTTCACCCTTCAATGGAGCTAAAACGGCATCGATAACGGGCCCTTGAAACGAGTACGCCAAACACGCACCGAGTATAAAAAAGATTGCCACGATAAAAGCGCGGTTACGAAGTTCCTTCAGATGTTGACCAGCCGTTGCCTTACTCATTGCACACCTTATATAGACTTTTTATGTTCCTACTTATAATAGTAGTGCTTTTAGAGATAACTTACTATTGTTAAAGTTACTACATTACCCCTTATTATCTAGGTTATGCTTGGGGTATTTGGTATACTTCGAATATTAACCGTGGCCATGGCTGGAATAACTACCTATTTATGGAAAACAACGATACAAACACTCGCATCATCCCTCCAAGCCGGAGCGTCATTAACTATCGCCCGGAACGCCCAGGGCAGGACTTTCAACGTACCAGTAACCCGTTGGCAAGTGCACGACCTTTAGAGCCACAGGTGGCGCCAGCTACGCAAACGGTGTATACGCCAGCTGTTGGATTGCCTGCAAATAATGTTGGTGTTGGCGCTGCACCTGCTGTTGGCGCTGCACCTGCTGTTGAATCTGCAGCTGCGTCCGCTGATGTTGCCGCAGAGGAATCCACTGCACCTACCCAGAATGTTATCAAAAAACCAATTACCCTTGGAAAGGCCATCATAGTGTTCTTGGCGCTCGTCATCGGAGCCGCTGCCGGCTACGTAGGTTACCTTATCTGGCTCGGTCAATAACTTCCGATACTCGCCATCCGCGTCGATACTTGAAAGCATTGACTCTGTAATGGAGGTCAAGGTATAATACCCCTTGTATTCCGACGTAGCTCAATGGTGGAGCAAGAAGCTGTTAACTTCGAGGTTGCTGGTTCGAGTCCAGCCGTCGGAGCCAAGCCATAATCAACAAAGTCAGAACTGTTAATTCGGTTCTGTTTTTTTGTTACCCAGACTAGAGTTGAAACTGTTTATGTTGCTCAGCGTAAGCAGCCACGCTAAGTGCTACAACCTACTATAATTTGACTTTATTCAGTAAATATGCTAAATTATACTTAGTAAACATCCAAAACAAATATGCTTTCAGAAATAACAGAAACCCAAGCCCAGAAACACAACAACTCGTTTGAAATTATTGACGACGTTGTTCAATTGCGAGATCCATTTACGGGTGAAAATTTAAGTAGCGAACGCCCTCCACGTTCCTTGGAGCATATGGCTGGACTTGCACGAGGTTACGAGTACCTAAGGGGCGGTGATGATCTTACGGTACGTCTTTACGGTGAATCGCACGGTGACGGGGATGAAGTCAATCAAAGTGAACTTCAGGCGCAGCTTGTGATGTCGGATGCAGTGTTTCTGGAACTTTTAGATCACACACCGGCTACAGAGAAAGCGTTTTGGGATGTCTCGATGACTGGTGGAGCTGACGTTACTGCTGGATTGATACATGATATGGGTCCCTATAAATTTGACCAGCTGAACGCCCTTGTTGGTGCAAATAAACCTGTATTTCTCCCTGAACCTTCACGCGAAGGAACCCAATATGAGCAAGAGTTTATTGAGTACGTGCGTATTATCGATAAACTTCTCCCGGTTGCGCTGAATGGTGACGAGGGAGTTGTGCTTGCTACTGAAATCGCTGTTTCGGCATCAGTTATGATGCGTGACTGGTATCTGATAGGTAGAATGGGCCAACAAATTGAAATGTTTGAGAAAAAAACAGGCTTCAAAATCACCAATCCGATGGTATGGATCGGTTCTGCGCACACAGATACACTGCCGTCTAAATTAAAGGCGCTCGGTATAGCAACTACGACGAACGTAGAGACTACGCATGGTTACGTTTCAGCAAATGAATAAGGTGAGTATAGTTTACCAAAAAATGGGAGTATCTCTATGGTAGATGCCGCCCGCGATGGACTTTCTCGTATTGCCAAAAGATAATACGAAACATATTTACGAGTAGGCGTTGTGTTTGATTATAGTTATAACTTCCTTTATCGTGGTGAGCCAAAATGATTATGCTTAAAGATCTTCGAACTGAAGGTCTTTTTGTTTGCTATTATTAAACTAATGATTAAAAAATCTCAAAACCAAACCGGAAGTGCACATGTAATTATTGTCATTATTCTAGTAATCGCAATTATAGCGTTACTCGGGTTCGTGATTTGGAAAAATTTCATCAACAAAGATGAGCCCCATTCGGCAAACGTAAATAATGTTAGCACAAGTGATGTTGAAACTCCCCCTCCTCAAGGATCGGATGACAAAACATATAAGAATGAGTCTATTGGTATTTCTTTTAAGTATCCAAAAGATTGGGTTTATCTTAGTTGTGACGATAATCCAAATATAGTCTTTTTTGGTAGCGATGTAAGGGGTATCGGCGGCGATAACGATTCGTTACTTTGTGGGGGAGGTTCTGATTTTCCTCCCCAGATGTCATTTTATATAGCGCAGACCTCCGGATCGGTAGAAGATGCCGCTGATCCATCGATGCTAAATATTGATGGACTTGAAGCGAAAAAATCAGTTTTTGTATCAAGTGGTGATTCGATTCAACCAGAAGGTTTTGAAATCACGAAATACTCAGTAGTGTTACCTGACGGTAGAGTAATCGTTGCTACATATAGTAAGTGGCCTAGTAGCGCTTCGGGCTCATATGATACTTCAGATGAAACGAAGCGACGCTTTCAAGAACTAGTTGAGTCTTCACTAACTTTTATTTAAAGTTGCGAAGTGCGTCCATTAGCGGGAGCCAAGCCATAATCAACCAAGTCATAACTGTTAATTCGGTTCTGATTTTTTTATACCCATAATAGAAATGAAACTAGAGGCTTTCTTTACGGGAATACCTGGCTGCAATGTTATTCAAATCTACTAACGTGGTTTCACGAAGACTACTAACTAGAGCCTTTTCCGCATCAATGAAGGCGTCGCTGGTCGCTATATTGACAGCCTTTTCTACAATGCACTCCGATGAATCTGTTCGGTTTCCTAATGCAATCATAGTCGGCGCGCCTATTGCCACATATACATCATGCAATGTGACGTTTTCTAAATCGCATGTAAGTTGCCAGCCGCCGCCGTGCCCTTTTTGGGAATTGACAAATCCTTGCTCCCGCAACCCTGCCATCGTTCTACGAACAACAACGGGATTAGTCTTCATCGCCTTAGCTAAATCATCCGAGGTAATTGGATCTTTAGATTCTGCCATGTGAAGAAGGATATGCAATACATCCGAAAACTTAGTACTCTTTTTCATAGAGGTTTATTCAACTCTTTTGAACGCTAGATAGTATTGGGTAGGTAACAAAAAATCTAACTCATGCACTAAAGCAAACCCAGCTTCTTGCATTTCTTCTTTTACTATTGCGCTAGGTATTCTATGTCCTGTAGGCTGTCCTTCTACTTCTTCTTCGGTACGATCGATTACAACTAACACGCTATTAGTTTTAAAGTGTCTCCTCACGTTGGCAAAGTAAGCCGCACGATCCTGGATATGGTGATATACATCAACCGAGAAAATAAGATCAGCCGGTTTCTCTAGCACGAGGCTACCGTCTTGCTCGGTCATGCGAACATCGACATTGCTAAATCCTAATTTATCTATACGATCCTTAAGATAATCTGCCATTTTTGGGGCTTGCTCGTAAGCGATAATACGACCATCTTTTAAATGTTCCGCCAGTCGAACTGCAAAGTAACCAGTACCAGCACCAATTTCGACAACTACCGCATCGGGCGGTATGTCGAACGCCTCGATTACTTCGTTTGGTTTCTGCCAATCGTCTCGATCGGCTCCATCAAACTTTTCTATAAACAGTTCAGGATTATCAAAAACATTTTTTGAATCATTAGAATGGTGATGGGTAGGGTCTGTATGTGTGTTTTCTTTCATGTAACTTACTTTATTACATGAATATCAAATAAGCAATTTAGCTGGCATGTTCCATTTTAATTGTGGTTATAACTTCCTTTATCGTTATAAGCCAGCATAAGCACTTTCTGTAATGAAAGTGTTTTTGTTTGGTAAGATAAATACATGATTAAGAACTCTCTCAGACAAAGTGGAAGTGCACATATAGCTATAGTTATTATCTTGGTAGTAGCGGTTATTGGGCTGCTTGGATTTGTCTTTTGGCAAAATTTTGTTAAAAACAAGCAATTGGATACAATCCCAGTTAAGGACTCGAGTCAGCAAGAAACACTATCTATTACTAAAGAATTTAAGTCGCAGGATCATGATATAACATTTAACTATCCAGCTAACTGGTCTGTAGTGGAACGTGTAGAGGCTGATAATACTTCCGAGTGGTACGTTTCATACGTTGAAGTTTTAAACGCTCAGGGTAAGGTTGTGTCGTCTTTAAGCACGGGAAAGGAGATTGGTGGATTGTGTGCTGAGGATTCAGCTCTTGTGCCTATTTCGACAATAACTAAAGATTCATTCGAATTAAAAGGTATAGGCTCAGTTGACTTTGGATATACTATTGTTGAAACGGCAACCAATAATTATGGCATTGCATTTGGACTCATAGAAAATGACGAGCCACATGATAATGATTTACAGCTTGGTGACGATTTAGTCAGGTGCCCTGGTATCAGTGTCAACTATCGTTATTACGTCAAATCAAGCAATGCAGCTCTAGGTGGAATAATTGTTGGACTATGGTATGCCGAAGCTCAACAAGAAGGTGACCCAAAAACATACCAGATATTTAAATCATTAGACGAGGCTACGGCTTACGCACAGTCTGATGAATTTAAGCAGATTAAGAAAATGATTAAGTCGTTAAGTATTGGCAAGTAGTTATATCCCAAAGTTGAGAAGTGTGTCCATTAATGGATGCCAAGCCATAATCAATAAAGTCAGAACTGTTAATACGGTTCTAACTTTTTATATCCCAAACCAGAACCGAAACCGCTCATTTATACTCCTGCGAATAACTTAATGCACTGCTACAATTAGAGTTAATTCGTAGACGATGCCGAAATAATTACAAGAAAGGAATAGTATGCTGAAGCAAATTACCGAAAATGTATGGGTTCACGAGAGTGATTGTATGCAGAGTAATACAACCATTGTAAAAGGCAATAGTGGTGTGCTTGTCGTGGACGCCGGCCTTACAACAGCAGAAATGAAATCTGTAGCTGAAGACCTAAAGACTATGGGCCTAGTAGTTAACACAGGCTTTTCTACGCATCCACACTGGGATCATGTACTTTGGGACGTGGAGTTCGGTGACGTGCCCCGTTATGGCACGGAGAGAACAGCCGCTCAAATGAAATCTCAACTCTCTAGCCCAGATTGGAAAGCCAAGGAAGAAACAGAACTACCAGAGGAAGTAGCCGGGCAAGTACCACTCGACAATTTATTTGGACAACTTACCGCTTTGCCAGCCGGAACAACAAGTCTTCCTTGGGACGGACCTGAAGTAACAATCGTTGAACACTCTGGTCATGCGCCAGGTCATGCAGCTTTAATAATTAAAGACGAACGAGTTCTGGTTGCAGGTGACATGATGTCTGATGTCTTTATTCCAATGCTTAATTTAGCTGCGAATGATCCGATTAGTGATTATCTTAATGCTTTACAACAATTCGAAGATCAAATAAGCGATGTTACATTCGTTATCCCGGGTCATGGTTCCATAGGGAAAGATGATGAAGTATCCAAGCGACTCGAGCAGGATCGTGCATACGTTAAAGCACTGCGTGACAAGAGTGATTCCAAGGACTTACGTATTATCTCGCCAAAAGAAGGGTGGGATTGGGTTGCAGGTATTCATGAATGGCAAGTTAAAACAATCGGTGATAAAGGTAATTAGGTAATTCCCTGATAAGACCAATCCACTGAATTACCGATAAATCATGTTTGATTGAAGTTACAACCTCCTCTATTTTTTGTGCCTTATGATGATTTAGGCTATCTTGCCATATCGTCACATCTCGCTTATACTTTTATTAATTACAACAGTGGGGTAGAGAAAATGGTTCGAAGTATAAAAAGCGTGTTTTTATTAACGGCGGCATTTGTGTTGGGTGTATCACTCATGCTGCCTGCGGTGGCGTATGCAGAAGGAACGCATCAAGTAAACGATATGCAGCAGCTGAGTTCCAGTACTGATGTATATGCAGATATACTCAACGCTGGAGAAACGTTAAACATTTCACTTTGTGTCGACACTTTCATCAGTATCTATGACACCGTAGGAACGCCGGCGAATCTTGATGATGACATTGTAGTGGTTGATAATGATGAATTTACGGCCAATCTTGACTGTCAAGCACCTTTACCGAATCCAATCACTAACACCTACAAGTTCACACCAGAAAACTCCGGTGTGTATCGTGTAGAACTCGATCCTAATGGCGAGTTGTTCCGATATGACTTTACGGTCACTTCAACCAATTCAATCAATCCAGATCCGACAAATGACGGTGGACGAATCTGGTCATATATGTGGCGATTATCTGCCATGGAAGCTAATAGCGTAGACGAATATCCAGAAGAGTCTTCGACTGATGCCGATTTTTATGCGCTTGTCCCTGCGCCGGTTGATGGCGAAAATTTCGTATGGAAGCTTGATTTGAATAATTTCGCCGGTGGATCATACCGACTTATGGCGAACAATATCGGGCTTGATGCGCCGTATTCAGGAGTGAGCGCAAGTGAAGATGGTGTTGATGCGAGCGTAACGCCATTGTACCCGATCTACTTAGGTTTCCCGGACATTGCCGGGGATTCAAACACGACGACTCCTGTGATTAGCGCGCAAACCTTTACCGCTGATAACTTTAACAAAAAGGGTACGTTCGAATTCAATAGCAACTCGGGTAATGCAACCTATGCGATCACTATCGATACGAATAAAGACGGTATGTACGGTACCGGAGATCGTGTCCTCATTGGCAATGCGAATGCTGGTCTCAATACTATTGAGTGGGACGGAAAATATGCAGATGGTCAAACCGTGACGAATGGTTCGTATAATGCACGTATCCAGCTTCGAATCGGTGAATTTCACTTCGTCGCTCGTGATGTCGAAGCGTCTGGGGGTACTCATGACGGAGAAACCTGGGCTAACGGCCTGACGATCTACAAGGCGGTTGATGCTAACACAACTGAGAATACAACTGTTTTCTGGGATGATCTTACGGCGCTCCGTATCTACAACGACCAGACCGACCAGTACGATCTCGTACATAGCGACGCAACATCAAATCTGCCGAACGGTGTTGTATCAGGAAGTCTGACTGACAATAATAATGATGGCAAGGCTGACGGCTTTCATACATGGGGTGACTTTAGTGGCGATAGCATGGGTAACGACAGTCTGATCGATACTTACACGTATGGTGGTTCTGACATGGAAATTCTTCCGATTACTGTCTCGTGGAACGGTGATACGGACGAAGATAACGTCTCTAATGAAGTTGAGAATAACGCTCCTAATAACGGTGACGGAAACGGTGATGGTACTCCGGACTCCCAGCAGCAAAACGTTACTTCTCTCGTTAATCCAGCTACCGGCAACTACAGTACAATTGCTATCGAAGGCGTGTGCGAAGGTCTTAGTAATGTCAGTATTGTGTCCGAAGGTGACTTGGGTCAGAATGACGGGGCGTTCGATTATCCACTTGGAATGTTCGACTTCAATGCAAATTGTACGACTCCGGGTGGTACCTCAACGGTAACAATGTACTACGATAAGGTCTACGACACGAGTGGATGGCAAACACGTAAATTCGTTAACGGTGCTTATGGTTCGATACAGGATGCGGTATTTGGCACTGCCGTAGTCGGTGCAACTACGGTTACGACTGTTTCGTACGAGGTGACGGATGGCGGAGAGCTTGATGCGGACGGCGAAGTCAATGGGGTCATTGTTGACCCAGCTGGGCCTGCTGCGCTTGCGGCTGTAGCTCCTATCGTGCCGAGTGCTCCTAATACCGGACTTGTTCAGCAAAATGTCATAGGGTATGCCGTGGCGGTTATGATTGGTCTCGGGGCGCTTACACTTCTTGTTAGCCCTATTCGCAAGAAAGTATTCTCGATTGCCAAGACGAAAAAGTAGTACTAGGGCTCTTGTAACGATCGCCATATCGTTACTTGCCCTTGGTCTCATCGGCTATGGAGCATGGGGCTTCTGGCAACGGTATCAAGTTTCAAACAACCCAAATCCAGTTATATCAACCGAAACGATAACTTACTCGACCGATACTCCTGATGAAACAAAGCCGTACTGTGACGAAAGATATGCTGTATCAGCGAATGAGCCGCGTAGGATTCAAATTCCGAGTATTGGTGTTGACGGCTGTATTCAAAAGGTAGGCATCGACCAAAATAAGGCGATTGCAGTACCCTCGAATATACATGTCGCAGGGTGGTATACGGATAGTGTGCGGCCAGGAACGCCAGGGCTAAGTATTATCGACGGGCATGTCCTGGGGCGATACAACGATGCGATATTCGCAAACCTCAAAGACATAAAAGATAGTGACACGATTCGGGTTGAGTTAGGTGATAATTCATGGAAAGAGTTTGTCGTAGAATCGGTGGACGCTTATTCGGTTGCTGATACGATGAATGAGGTTTATAAGCCATTCGATGGCGAGAATCGCTTGGTGCTTATCACGTGTTATGGAGCGTATGACAACGTGAACAATACTTACGACAAACGTATTGTTGTACGTGCGAAGCAAATACAAGAAATATAAAGACAATCGTTATTGCACCATACTTCCAACGAGTGATTACATTGAGACCGTTATGGTGAGCCAAGATAGAATACCAGTCTAAAGTCGAAATTAATAATCGGTGTCGTACCTGTTATGATTGTATAATGAGTAAACCAAAGGTGGTTCTATTGAATGGTTTTGCCGGTGCTGGTAAAACGACGATCGCACGTATGTATATCGATAATCATCCACTTGCAATGGTCGTAGAAGGTGATGAACTTGTCGTTAACATTGGCCATTGGCTCGATCACGAAGATGAAGCTCGTGACCTAGTGTTTGTATTGACTAAGAAGATGTTAGAAACTGCGATACAGTTGGGCCATGACGTCATCCTGCCTTGCCTCGTTACAAATATCAAGGAAGTGGAAGAGTTGGAGCAAGTCGCCACAAGTAACGGTTCTCAGTTTTACGAGTTTTATCTATCAACACCTAAGAATCATGCAATCCAAAGGCTAATGAACCGTGGAACCTGGGGTGAGGCTGGGTCACCGCCTATAACAAAAAATGACACCCTCTTTATTTCACGGCTTTATGACCGTATGGAGAGCGCATTGCAGAGTCGCTCGAATCAGATACATATCGAGGTAAAAGAAGAAACTCCGGCAGATACATATCAGCAACTTCTTGCACATTTAAGGTAACTGCACTTAGTAGTTATCGTTTTGATCGAGTGAGCAAAAATATACCCACAACTACGCCAGGTAGCAATGTAATAAGTCCCAAGGCTGCGGTTACCATAAATAATCCATTGAGGACCGTAATAACGACAGGAGTGGGGTTAACGGGTTCCGTGTCACCAGTCATCCAGAACGTAGGATTGAAAATAAGATTTATGGCAGCGAGTATGAGCAATGAAAGCACAAGGAGTGCGCTTGGTGCAACCAGTGCAAAAAGAGCGAGTTTAGGTTGTGGCTTCACACCGACGGATTTGTTGTTTTGTTGAATCATATATCAATGACTATAACACCTTCATTGATATATTACTGATTTTATGATATAAATTATCAATCACGTCAACTGGCGTGTATTCGCTCCTTACATAATTAGGTGATATTGATGGCAAAAGATGCCGAGCTGGACCAGCTTAAGACGGCGCAGGACCTCGCTTTTGCTCGCAAGCAGGCTGCGTACGACGCCCAGGATGCGGCGTGGAGGCGCCGACATGCAGCACGTACTAAAAAGGATGCTGCTTTTAAAGAGCAAGACCGAGCATACCACGCTCAGCAAAATTCATGGGATAATTTGCGAGATGAGCGTGACTCGAAAGGGCCACGCATCGACCAGCTTAATAGGCTACAGGATACTGTATATCAAAACATGAAGAATGCTTTTGATAACGCCTCTGCCGCCCACGACCGTCGCGACGGAGCTGGCGCAAAAAGCTACGCCGACCAAGGACATGCTTACAAAGCCGAATCTCAAAGATACGTAGACGAACGGCGGCGATTGGTCGCTGAACTAAGAGCAGCCGGTGAACGTCATAAGCCATATACGGCCGCATTCCAAACGGCCAAAAATAAATTTAGCGATGCAAAGCGTGAGTTTGATGCAGCGAAGTCTGCGCACGAGCGCGCGCAGACTGAGTTCAAGGCGGCAAAAGGGGACTTTGACAAAGCCTCGAAAGCGTTCAAGGCTCGACTCGAGGTCGTCAAGGCGCAGAACGCTCGTAACAAAAACGACAAGCGCTCGATTGCCGAAAAAGCCGGGGTGCCGCATCAGTACTTGAATGAACTCTACGTATCAAAAGACGCGAATGGCAATACCAACATCTACTTCGGTGGCATGGGTAAACCAAACGGTCCGGGACACGGGCACTATGTGGTAGACCGTTCGGGTAAAGTTACGTACAAGCGAGACCCGTTCGACCCGCATGGTTCGCAAAACTTTGAGGACGATAAAGAAGCAGCCCTTCTATATACGCGGAGTGCACGTAGCGGACATGCGCCGGTTGGTACTAATGAGCATGGCGGTATTTTCTGGAAGCGCGGAAGCAATCAGGTTCTGCACATTACGCAGTACTTCGCTGATAATTACCGTGTCTCATGGGACGCAACTCCTAGTGGCAATCAGAACATTCACTGGACGAATCAAAACCTCAACAGGAATGATCCTGCAAGTCATATTCCACCACCCGATGCAATACTGAGATAAATGGAGTGAATACCCCCCCATCGCCTTTGGCGGTGGGGGATTTTCATATATACTGACACCATGCAACAACAGCAACAGGCATTCTTGGCGCGAGATATCATAGATATGATTCGAGAATACAAAGATGACGCTAACGTTCTTGAATATCTTGAACGATTTTCCACTTCAATCTCTCGGTTGGTAGGGAGCGATGCGATTGTCAATTGGGATGATATTACTGGAATATGTGATCAGCGCTACTATTCTATTAGGCAAGGTGAGCCTATCGATCTTAATATTGAACTTCTTGATCAGTGCGAACGTATGATCAGTGTCTTTTTACCGAAATCTAGCTAAGTCATGAAAACAATTGTATTTATCAAAGCTTATCCAATCATTCAGATAGGGCATATGTACGAGCATCTATATGCCATTGCACTCGTCGAAAAATTACGTAACCATAAGCTTTACGAGTTTGTAGATTATTATTTATCTGGGCATACATATGATTCGGGAGTTGTCGAACTAGAAATCGAAGTATATTCGACAGCGGTTGAAGAAGTTATTTCAAAATTAAATTCTATTTCACCAATCATGGATGAAGATGAAATTATGAATGTTTGGAATGCAATAGAAGCAGAAGAGCGATCATTTCTTGGATTTACTTCTCACGAAGAAATTAAAAGTTCGCTTCAGGATATTAACAACCAGGAGTGGCAACGACTTGATAAAATAGATTTTATAAAAAAATTGGTTATTCCCGATGATCAGTCGCCTTTATATACGGCTGAAGGAAAATATCGAGGATCAAATTCATTACAGATCACGTTCAGTTTTAAATTACAAAATGACCAGCAAGATACTGAACTTCTTCCACTTTTTGACCAAGTTTCCCGAGCTATTGGATATAATGCACAATACATGATTACACGCGAACTCGGCCTCTACTACGAGAACATAGAAGGAAAATACGAAGCAGGGGAAATGAAAACGTATCTAGAGTTCTTGGCGTATCCTGAGTTTGAAATGGATGCGAAAGATATTCATGACGACATTGTCGATTTGATAGATGAGCTGAAGAATGGCGGTATGTTTAAACGTTTAGTAAGTCTGTTAGCACCTAGCGACGCAACATCATATAAATTATTCCGTCCAGGATTAAAAAATATATACGAACGAACGAACCAGATAATCGGTGGCGAGGGTTGGAATCGTATCGTGACAAATGAGAATGTTGAATATTTGCTCAAAAATATGGTTATCGAAGTAAGTAGAATTCCTTTGAAGGGGAATAATAAAACCCGCTCAGTTCATAATAAAAGTATACTAAGCCTATGAAAGTAAAATATTGCATCGTATTCTCAGGTGCCATTGGCAGTTCGAAGTCACCGATCGCTCATCATGTAGGGTGGAACTTGGGGTTGCCAGTCTTCAATAACGACACGTTGCGCACGGAAGTAAAAGAAGATTTGCTCGATTTTGATAGTGAAGAGTATGAAAAACGTCGTGATGACAGGCTTTTTTCATTATTGGATTCGGGTAAGTCGTTTATTTATGATGCGAGCATAGACCGTAATTGGCAATCACTCAAAGAAAAGTTAGAAGAAAATGACTATGAGTATTTTATTATTAACCTCGACTTAAGCGAAACATTGCTCAGGAAGCTGTATGAGGCAAAAGGCTATGTAGATTCGGAAAAGAACCTCGATTCAAACCAAGCCGATCACCAAGCTTTTGTCGAAAAGCACAAACACCTCGTGAACCTACGCATTGACGATGAAATGTTTTCACAAAGGCTCGAATTGTCACTGAAAGCCGTTAGTTCTTGGGTTGAGTCGAAATAAGACCGCTATTAAGATATGACTGACATTTTTTCGACTGAAAAACGTAGCCAAGTAATGTCGAACATCAAAAGCAAGAACACCAAGCCGGAGCTATTAGTATTTCGACACTTGAGGAAAAAGAAGGTGTACTTCCAAAAGCATTATCGCTCTCGCGAAGGCATCGTGATGGACTTAGCGTTACCGAGAAAGAAAAAGGTTGTTTTCATAGACGGCGACTTTTGGCACGGGAGAACCTTGGAGCGTGTAGCGACGCAAAGGGGTGAGGATGATTTTTGGACGAAAAAGCTTAGACGGAACGTTGAGCGAGACGAAATGCAGCGGAATCTATTAGCCGAGAATGGTTGGGCGGTATTGTCGGTTTGGGAAAGTGAGCTGATGAGAAAGAAGACACAGACGGAGAGCTTGGAGAGAATTATACGTTTTCTGGAAGAGGCGCATGAGTCGAGAGAGAATTCCTCATAACTTAAAGCATGAGCTCATTTATCTTATATTAGAACAGGAGTATAATAAGAAGTCTAATACATTGAACGGAGGGTGCCGCATGAAAAAACTACTATTCATACTGTTCGTAGCCGCGGCTATCGCCTTGACGGCCAACGTATCGTCGGCATCGGCCGCCGTATCGACGTGGCAAAAAGGTATATCGGTTCAATCGCGTTCTGTGGATGATTTTTCAAGCGCATCGTTCCGCCAGTCAATTGATAATGCCGCAAACGCAGGCGTAAACTACGTTACTCTTGTTATTCCCGTGCATCAAGACAATATCAACAGTAGTTATGTGTATACTTCTGGAGATACGCCAAGTGATGCTGCGCTAAGAGCTGGCCTTACTTATATTAAGAGTAAGGGTATGCAGTCAGCCATTGCTATTCATGATAACCCGTACGATTATCAGTGGCGCGCATTCATCAAGGCGAACGATACGAATGCTTGGTTCTCGAGCTATGGTTCATTAGTTAATCGATACGCGGGCATTGCCCAGTCGACCGGTGCTTCACAAGTTATCATCGGAACTGAATTAAGCAGCATGACGGTGCCGGAAAATACTGCTAAGTGGAACAGCTTGATTGCCGGTGTCCGTAATACCTTCAGTGGGTCTTTGACGTACAGCGCCCAGCGTATGGGGTATATGTCCGATGCCCAGTCACTCGGGTTTTGGCCTCAACTCGATAAAATTGGTATCTCGGCCTACTACGGGCTTGGTAATGACGGGAGCGTCGCAGCGCTCCAAAGTGCTTGGACGCAATATGATCAACAAGAAATTAGTATCTTGGCCGCTAAATATAACAAACAAGTGATATTTACCGAGGTGGGGTACGTTTCACGAGACGGTGCTACTAACGACCCTGGTACCGGGTATCAGCTCTCGACACCAATAAACACCGGTTTGCAGTCGAACGCATATCAAGCGCTTTTCCTGTATTGGTCAAATAATCCGAACATTGGCGGAGTGTCGTTTTGGGATTGGAGTTCCGACCCGAATGCCGGCGGTACGAACGATGGAGGATATACTCCGCAAAACAAGCCAGCTCAGGACGTGATGAAGCAATGGTTCGGTCAATCGGGCACAATTTCACCTCCCGTAACACCCCCCGCTGCAAACTATACTGTATCTAGTACGGCGCCGAGTGTATTAACGGCGGGGTCCAATCTGACTATACCGGTAAATATTTCTAGCGCATCAGCGACCCAAGATATGATTGTTGATGTAGAAATTTATAACGCCCAAAACCAACGTGTCAGCCAACAGTACTTTGAGCGTCAGCAGCTTACCGCTACGCCAAAAACCTATAATGTAAATTGGACGCCTGCGGAAAGTGGTAAGTACACCGTCAAAGTCGGTATCTTTACGGCTTATTGGAAATCAACTGCGCTATGGAACGATTCTTTACGAACCATCACTGTCTCGGCCGTCACTCAACCTCCGGTAACGCCGCCTGTTGTCACTCCTCCACCCGTAACACCTCCGATTACTCCTCCGAGTCCACCGATTACGCCTCCGACACCGCCTGTTGTTGTGCCACCGGCAAATAATCTCCCTACCGCTATCAACATATGGTGGCCGGGCGGTACCGTAAGTGGTGTGCAGCCGTATAAAGCCGTCATTGATGGTCGCGATATTTCAACATACGATATGTATTGGCAGGTCGACTCAGGCGTACTGAACAAAATGGGCAATGATTACAATCCTGTAGCTCACAAAGAGAGCCTGGTAGACATGACTCATTGGAACTGGAGCGCTTCAGGAAGTTACACGATCAATTTCGTGGCCAAAGATATGTCGGGCAAAACGATATCTGAAAAATCAGTAATATTGAAAGTGAGTCGCTAAGTATATATGCGTAATAAGACGATAAAACGAAAGACAGGGATAATGCTTCCGAAAACAAAAAAACCATTGTTAAAAACAATACTCTTTGCCATGATTGCTGGGCTCACTATTATACCGGTCTATCATGTAACGAAAGTGAATGCTGATGTTCAGCCGTCGGTGAAAATTATATCACCGGCAACTTCATCGCTTACCCAAGGCAAGGTAGCGCTCAGTTTCAAGGTAGACGGACTTTCAAGTGATCGATATGAACCATTCTGGGCAGTCGATGATGGGCAATGGAATCGGATGAGCATTACTAATGGCGTAAGTATCGACGTCATTGATACGACGGGGTGGAATTGGAAAACAGATAATAGCTATACGTTTTCGTTCATAGCGCTTAAAAAAGAAAATTGGCAACCAATCATTGAAAAGCGAACAATTACCATCAATCCGCAGGTACCGATAACGGTAGCGGAGCCAGCCGTTACCATTCCCGCTCAACTGCCTGTAAATACAGCTCCGGTCGCGAGCTTATATGTCGATCCTCAGTCGGATGCCCAGCTAAAAGCGAAAGCGTGGGCCCTGTCGCATCCAGAGGACAGTGGGGTTTTGAATAAGTTAATTTCACAACCATTAGCCAACTGGTATGGTGGCTGGAACCAGGATGTAGCGTACGACGTCTCCTCATATGTTACCCGGGCGACTCAAGCCGGGCAAATACCTGTGCTAGTCGCCTATAATATTCCTCATCGTGACTGTGGTAGCTATTCTGCAGGTGGCGTAAGTGACAAGCAGGCGTACGCCAATTGGATAGCGCAGTTCGCCAAGGGTATCGGTAATCGCTCGGCAATAGTGTTGCTTGAACCGGATGCGTTAGCAGGTACGGACTGTCTTTCCGGTGATGCGCAAGCCGAGCGTAAAGAAATGCTTCGGAGCGCCGTGAAGACTTTAAAGGCACTTACCGGTGTCAAAGTATACTTGGATGCCGGACATCCTGAATGGCACGGGACGAACCTTATGGCGACTCGCCTGAAGCAAGCGGGAGTCGAAGAAGCGGACGGTTTTAGCTTGAACGTTTCCAATTTCGTGAGTACTGATAAAAATATCGCGTATGGTACCGAGTTATCTGCACGAACTAATAATGCGCACTTCGTCATCGATACCAGCCGTAATGGTTCCGGCTCGGCGCCAAATAACGAGTGGTGCAACCCATCGGGAGTCAGGGTTGGAGTGAACCCGACATTAGTCACGGGCAACACGCTTGTTGATGCGTACTTATGGGTAAAAGCGCCCGGTGGATCGGACGGAACATGTGGAAGTAATCAGCGCGGTACCAATGCTCCGGCGGCAGGTGAGTGGTGGCCTCAATACGCGTTAAGCGTGCTTCGGTAACGGTTCTCTTGCCTATCGCATCATTGCTATACTGGTACTATGAACGAAATTATCTGTCCTCACTGTAAAAAAGCCTTCAAAGTCGACGAGGCTGGGTTTGCCGATATTCTAAAGCAGGTCCGAGACCATGAATTCGAGCAAGAACTGCTTGAACGAGTCCGTACGTTGGAGCGAGAAAAGGAAAGTGCCATAAAGCTTGCTGAAGCTCAAACGAAAAACCAGCTCCAAGCCGACGCGGCGAAAAAGGATACCGAAATCGCCAATTTGAAAGCTGAAAAGGAATTGGCGGTTGCCCAGCTTGCATCGAAAAAAGATGCTGAACTTTCCAGCTTAAAGGCTCAGCTGCAGGCGATCGAATCCGAAAAGAAATTGGCGCTTACCGAAGCAGTGAACAAAGTCGAAAAAGAGCGTGATTTGCTGGTGGGTGAGCTTAAAACCAAAGATACGGAAAAGCAGCTGCTCGAAACTTCACTTAAGGAAAAGTTCGAAAATGAACTTAAGACAAAAGATGAAATGATTGCGTACTACAAAGATATGAAGGCGAAGCTTTCGACCAAAATGGTCGGTGAGACGCTAGAGCAGCATTGTGAAATTGAGTTTAATAAGCTGAGGGCAACGGCATTTCCAAATGCTTATTTCGAAAAAGACAACGACGCTCGTACTGGTAGCAAGGGTGATTATATTTATCGGGAAAACGATGAAAGCGGTAACGAAATCATTTCCATTATGTTCGAAATGAAGAACGAGGGTGATGAAACGGCGACTAAGAAAAAGAATGAGGATTTCTTACGTGAGCTCGACAAGGACCGTAACGAGAAAAAGTGTGAATACGCGGTGCTGGTGACGTTACTCGAAGCGGAAAACGAACTTTATAATACCGGCATTGTCGACGTATCTCACAAATATCCAAAAATGTACGTTATTCGCCCGCAGTTTTTCATTCCCATCATTACATTACTTCGAAATGCGGCCTTGAATTCGTTGAAGTATAAATCTGAACTGGCTTTGGTCAAGGCGCAAAATATCGATGTGACAAACTTTGAAGATCAGCTGAATGATTTTCGTGATTCGTTTGGTCGAAACTATCGGCTTGCATCGGAAAAGTTTACCACTGCCATTGAAAGTATCGATAAATCCATTGCGCAGCTGCAGAAAACAAAAGAAAACCTACTTCGTTCAGAAGATAACCTTCGGATCGCAAACAACAAAGCCGATGAATTGACGGTGAAAAAACTGACCCGAAGCAACCCAACTATGGCCAGCAAGTTCGCCGAATTGAACGATTAATGAAGAATTAGTTGTACACCGCTTTCGTTTGCGTCTAGAATAGAAGTAAACGACTATATAACCAAATGGAACATTCATATGCTGAAATATTACTATAAAACCAAAAATTCCGAGAAACTTGAAGAGAAGGCGAAGTTCCAAAAAGGCGTATGGGTACATGCCGAAAACCCAACGCACGAAGAAATTCAAACGCTGGTAAAGGTGCACGGGCTCGATGAAGGCCTTGTTTCCGACGCTTTGGACGAAGATGAAATGCCTCGTTTCGAACGTGATGGCGAGCTGGTATATATTTATGTTCGAGCGGCCATTGCGGTATCCGACAAAGCATTCGATACGTTGCCGCTTTTGATTGTGTACGGCCCAGAGTCGGTCATTACTATTAGCCTCCGCAAACTCCCTCACTTTGCGCCGCTTTTTAATAACAAATTTGATTTTGCGACTACCCAGCGCACTCGGTTGATTCTTCAAATTCTTAACTTGTATGCCGAGCAGTACGATAAATACATTACGACTACCAGCAAGCAGATCAAGGCAATTCGTAACCGGCTCCGTGGTCATGAAATTCGTAACAAAGACTTCATTGATTTCGTAACCATCGAAGATGAAATTAATGAGTTCTTAGCAGCGCTTTTACCAGCCAGCGCAACCTTACGGCGGGTAAAGATGGGGCGGAGCCTTGATTTGCACGAAGATGACCTAGATATCATTGAAGACCTTGAGCTAAGTATTACCCAGTCAATTGAGACATGCCGTTCAAACACAAAATCAATCATTAACATTCGCCAAGCCTATAGTTCTATTAGCTCCAATAACCTAAACCGTTCGATTAAAATACTTACCATCGTTACTGTTATGATTACGCTGCCAAACATATTATTTAGTATGTATGGTATGAATATAAAGCTCCCATATGCTGATACGGAGTGGGCTTTAGGTGCACTGTTGGCGGTCGTCGCTCTTGTGCTGGTATTAGCCTACGCATTGCTAAAACGTATTCGAGTAATCTAGTACTTGTTTTTTCGATATTTCAGTAGTGCACGGGTCATATTGAGTGTATTATAAAAACAAATGGCTATATCGGACGCTGAACGTAGGCAGATTGAGAACGAAATGATCTTTCGACGCATGAACGAAAAGGTCGGCTTTGACCTTAATGCTCTTGATGCGCAACATATTAAAGAGGGTAATGACGATCTAGTTCGTGATGTAAACTTAGAACTCTTTTTCAAGTGCGAATGTTCCGATGAGAACTGCACCGTGCGTATTCCGATGCTGTTAAGCGAATACGACGAAATTCACCTCGATAGAAGTGCTTTTGTAGTAAAACCAAACCATCAAGTAGACCCCATCGAAAAAGTGGTCAAAGAAACTCCTAAATACAATGTAGTGAGGAAGAATAATTCCACGCCCGAGCCTTCTGATGAGTTGAATGTTACGACAGTAGATAATTCGTAGCCATTACTCAAAAAGCATAAGGGTGATACTATATATGCATAATGGAAAAAAATACAAAAAAGAAACAATCGCATAAAACATTATTTGAATTTATTCGCTATAATTTGGCGGGTGGAATCCAATTTGGGTGGCAATATTTATTGTTCTTTTTGTTAGGGCCCGGCGCAGCTGATTTAACATTGCTCGAAACGGCGATAACGATTGGATCAAGCTATGTCATCTACTTTGCTCTTACGAAGCAATGGGTATTTGCGGACAATGGTAAGCGGAAAACAAGTGGCGAGCTGGTTCGGTTCAGCATTTTGATGCTCACCAATATAGCGGTGAATATATTCGTTCTTAACTGGCTCAATAGCTTAGGCTTCTTACCGTATATATCGCAGTTGGTTATTTCGTTGTTCTTAACCGCTTGGAACTATGTGTGGTTGAAGTTTTGGGTATTCCCCAAAGTAAAAGAAGTAACAGCTAAAAAATAGCGGTATGGATAACATAGAAAAATATATTGATGAAATGACCCTTGAAGAGAAAGCCTCGCTGCTTTCAGGTGCGAATTTTTGGAATACGAAACCAATTGAGCGGCTGGGTATTCCCTCGATCATACTTACCGATGGCCCTCATGGGTTACGTCGACAGGTAGGTAAGGCCGACCATTTAGGGTTAAGCCAAAGCGTACCGGCAACCTGTTTTCCTACCGCTGCTGCGTTAGCGGGAAGCTGGGATGAAGAACTTGTTGAGAGCGTAGGAAACGCAATCGGAAAAGAGGCAGCCCGCCACGGCGTATCAGCGTTGCTTGGTCCAGGCCTCAACATAGTCCGCGATCCGTTGGCCGGGAGGGCGTTTGAGTACTTTTCCGAAGACCCCTATATTACCGGGAAACTTGCGGCAGCATTGGTAAGAGGCATTCAAAGCACGGGTGTGGCGGCTACGCCAAAGCACTTCGCGGTGAATAGCCAAGAGCATATGCGAATGTCAATTGATGAAGTGGTCGACGAGCGAACATTGCGTGAAATATATTTAGAAGCGTTTCGCCGAGTAGTACAAGAAGCACAGCCAAAGTTACTCATGACTTCATACAATAAAGTAAACGGTACGTACGCCAATGAAAATACGCACCTTTTAAAGGATATATTGAAAAATGAGTGGCACTATTCGGGCGCTGTCGTTACTGACTGGGGTGGCAACCATGACCGTGTGAAAGGCCTTAAAGCTGGTAGTACACTTGAAATGCCTTCGAGCAGTGGTGTGACTGATGCTGAAATTGTGCAGGCGGTAAGAGCGGGCGAACTTGACGAATCAGTCGTGGACGAGCAGGTGCGCGTATTTCTAGGATTAGTATTCTCCACCTCGACGGCAATTAAAAATGCACCGTCAGTAGACTATGAGGCGCACCATGAATTGGCCATAGGAGCCGCTGAACAATCGATAGTATTGTTGAGAAACGAACGCAAGCTTCTTCCGATAAAACCGGCGAGTCGAATTGCGATCATTGGCGACTTTGCCGAGACTCCCCGTTACCAAGGGGCCGGAAGCTCACTGGTAAATCCAACCCATTTAGTAAGTGCGCTCGAAGCTTTCAAGGATGAGAAAAATATTGCGTTGGTCGGATATGAGCCTGGGTTTAAGCGTACCGGAAGTAAAAACACCCGGCTCGTACGTCGTGCTGCCAACCTTGCTCAAAAAGCTGATGTTGTCCTCGTATTCCTGGGGTTGGATGAAGCCAAGGAAGCGGAGGGAATCGACAGGTCTTCAATGAAATTACCTGAAAATCAGCTGCAATTAATCGAAGAAATAAAAACAGTTAATGATAATGTCGTTGTAGTATTGGCTGCTGGTGGGCCAGTCGAACTTCCATTTGCCGATGATATCGCGGCTATTATCCACGGCTCACTTAGCGGGCAAGGGGTTGGTAAGGCTCTCGCGAATCTAATTACAGGCAAAAGTACGCCAAGCGGAAAATTAGCAGTTTCTCACCCTTATGCATACAGCGACACGCCGACTGCCGCGTATTTTCCTGGTAAAGAACGTACTGCCGAGCATCGTGAAGGGCTTTATGTAGGATATCGATATTATGAAACTGCCGAAGTCGCCGTTCGCTACCCGTTTGGTTACGGACTTTCTTATACGACTTTTTCCTATAGTGATATTGTTGTCACAACTTCCCAGGTAACATTCTCCGTCACTAATACCGGTGACATGCAGGGTGCCGAGGTTGCACAAGTATATATCCGCCCTCCTGAAAGTAATATATTTCGCCCGGTCCGTGAATTAAAAGGATTTATAAAAGTTACATTGCAGCCAGGCGAGACGAAACGAGTAACCGTTGCCTTTGACGAGCATAGCTTTGCTCATTACAACGAAGTAGCGAAGGGATGGAAAGTCGCACCGGGTGAATACACCATTGAAGTTGGCGGGTCGGTGCGCGACATTCAACTTCGGTCGGTGATTAAAAGCGAAGGGGAAGAGGTACAAAGTAAATACGATGAAGCCACATTATGGGAGTATTTCTCGGCACAAGTGAGAAACGTTTCAGATGAAGCCTTTTCACAGCTTCTCGGTCGGCCGCTTCCTCCGTCATTATGGGACCGAAAATTCCCTCTTACATATGACGATACGATAGCGCAACTTCAGTATGGACATCTCAAAGGAAGGCTATTTTACGGTGCATTAAAAGGAATACGAAAAGTGTTATTTATGCTGAAACGACCGAACGATGCCAATACGCTCGTATTCATACTCAATTTACCGTTTTCAAAGATCACTCATTTTGCCGGTGGTAAGGTAACGCCGAAAGCAATTAAGAAATTCTTCAAACTCAAGCAATAGGGTACTTTCGGTAACATCCGCTATAATAAGTACACAACTATGTCAAAATACACCCGAATCAAATCGTATAGTCCAAAACGCACACCTAAGGTCGTCAATAAACCGGTTAAGCAGCATGGTCCTGTAGCTGGGTTTTTCGTGAACCGTTGGAAATGGTTCAAAGGGTTAAGTAAACCCAAGAAAGTTGCTGTTATCGGTGGCCCGATCGCCGCTTTCCTTATTTTGACGCCGCTTTTTACGTATATATATTTCGCGAATGCCATCTCCGACCCGGACCGTTTGATGAACTACAACAATACCGGCGTGGTGTTGCTCGATAAAAGCGGTAAAACATTTTATAGTTTCGGGACGGCCGATAGGGGCGAACGGTTGCCACTCGACCAGATTTCCGATTACACGGAAAAAGCGCTGATCTCTGCCGAGGATAAGAATTTTTATGAGCACGGCGGGTTCTCGCTGATTAGTATTCTTGGTGCCCTGTACGCCAACCTTTTAAGTGGTGACGCGACTGCTTATGGTGGTTCGACATTGACGCAGCAGCTAGCGAAAAATACCCTCCTTTCTAATAACCAAACGATCTTCCGTAAGTATCAAGAGCTGACGGTAGCGTTAGCTATCGAGCAAAACTATAGTAAAGATGAAATTCTTGACCTATACCTTAACTCGGTGTATTACGGCGAGGGTGCCTTCGGTATCGGTGCCGCTGCTCAAGCGTATTTTGGCAAATCAGCTGCCGACCTTACCTTGGCGGAAAGTTCGATGCTCATCGGGGTGTTACCAGCCCCATCGGCATATTCGCCAATCTCGGGTAACCCGGAATACGCCAAAGAACGCCAAGCGACCGTCCTTAGCCGAATGGTTGATAACAAGGCGATCACTCAAGCAGAAGCTGATGCGGCTACCGCGGAAGTACTCGCATATGCATCACCAGAGGAAGGCCCGAACGGAACAGCGCCCCACTTTGCTGAAATGGTTTTGAGTGAACTTTATGAAGAATACGGGGAAGAACGCGTTACTCGTTCTGGTTTCCGGGTTACGACGACACTTGATATGAACTTGCAAAAATCAGCCAACGAAGTCGTTGATAAGCAAATGAGCTTTATCCAGCGAAATGGCGGATCGAACGCCGCGGTAGTAGCGATCGACCCGACTACCGGAGAGATCCGTGCCTTAGTCGGAAGTGCCGATTACAACAATGCCGATTTCGGCAAAGTGAACATGGCGACGACTGCCCGCCAGCCAGGCTCTAGTATTAAGCCGTTATATTATACCGAGGCAATGCAACGCAGTATCATTACTCCGGCGACAATTTTGAAAGATGAAAAGAAAAACTTTGGTGGGTACCAGCCCCAAAACGCTGACCGCCGGTTCAGGGGTGATGTAACAGTACGGAGTGCTTTATCGCAATCGCTTAACATTCCTTCGGTTGAGGTAATGCAAGAGCTTGGCGTAGGCGTATCAGTCGATGCGTTAAAGCGGCTTGGGATAAGCACCATTAGTGATTCAACCGATTATGGTTTGTCGTTAGCGCTTGGTTCTGCCGAGGCAAAATTAATGGATATGACAAATGCTTATGCGGCTTTTGCGAATTCTGGTAACCAATTTGACCCAACGACCATCAGTAAAATTGATGACAAGTTTGAAAAGCAAATTTTCACAAAAAGTACTCAATCGCCCAAGCAGGTGATGGGCGAGGGCGCTTCATTCTTGATTTCGGATATTTTGAACGATGAGAGTGCTCGTGCACCTATATTTGGCAGTAGCTTGAATACGAATGGGTTCGACGTGGCGGTAAAGACCGGTACGACCGACGAAGCGCGTGATGCTTGGACGATCGGCTATTCAAAGCAGCTTACGGTTGGCGTATGGGTGGGAAATAACGATAATGCACCAATGAAAAACGGTGGTTCCAGTATGGCCGGCCCGATTTGGCGCGCAACGATACTTGCCGGCTTGAAAGGCCAAAAGAACCAACCATTTACTGCTCCGTCGAACGTGGAACGCCTCACAATTTGCCGTAGTAATGGCCTAAGAGCGACCGGTGGCGGTACTGACGGAACGTACCAAGAATATTTCATGCGTAACTCCGCCCCAGCGGGTACCTGTGACGTACCTAAGGCACCTGAAGATACGGATAAAGATGGCGTCATTGACACTGAAGACCTGTGTGCAAATACGCCAGCAGGTACGGAAGTTGACGAGACGGGGTGTGAAGTAGAAACCGAAGAGGAAGAAACGCCCGCTGTCACGGATAGTGACAACGATGGTATTGCTGATGCTTCCGACCAGTGTGCAAATACGCCGGCAGGTACGCGAGTAGATGCTACGGGGTGTCCGGTTGCGACCACCGGGAATGGAACGAGTAACGGTAATGGGAATGGTAGCGGGGCTACTCAAACGACACCACGAGGACGATTGCTCAACTAACGCATATTCTTCAAAGTGCTTGTGTATAACCATGCTACCACTTATAATGAACCTAAATAGGCTCAAGTAGGAAGGTGTATATATGGGATTTGGCGGATCAGGCGGCGGAAGCGGATCAGTAGCAAGCTCGAGTGACGTAGCTTTGAGTAATGTTGCGAACAACCAGGTACTTTCCTATGACACTTCTGTAAGCAAATGGAAAAACGGTATCGTACCTGCCAACGCTTCTGATACCGTTAACCTCACGGGTGCTCAGACGATTGCCGGCACTAAAACATTTGGTTCGGCGCCAGTTGTTCCTGACGCTTCATTTGCTATTGCGAAAATAGCTAACCTTCAAGCTCAGTTGAATACCGCACCGGTTGTCGTGAAATGGGTAAATGGTAGCGGTTGGGGTGCGTATTCTACCGATACTGGTCGAGTAAGGTACTTTCACTCTCAAAACGATGTGAATGCTTCAGCCCCTACGTATTATTCATCATACGACCTATGGTTTAGGCACCCGGACGCAACGTAATGCCGGTTGATGTTCGAGCGGTTCATAGTTCAACCTTGCAGTGGGTGTCGTATGTCTCAGATGAGGTAAGCACGCCAGTAGGTGATGAGTTTGTACTTGGGGAAACGAAGCCAGACTCCAGTAATACGGGCTATGCAATTGGAACAAACTTTACGGTCGTAAATGGCAATGTTACCTATTCGACAAATAACCAAGTTATCGAGAACCGGCACTTTACGGGAATTGTAACGGTGACGGGTAAGAATATTACTTTTCGTAATTGTTGGTTTAATGGCCCGGCAGGAAATTCGGGGCTCATAATATGCAATAATGCTAATACAGAAAATATTTTGGTTGAGCGATGTACGTTACGTCCATCTTCATTCAGTACCAAGATAAACTGCGCTTTCGGGCATAACTTTACGCTCCGTCGATGTGATCTTTCCGGTGGGGTTGACGGGGTAGATATCTATCGTTCCACCACGGGCGGCGTTTTGAACGTAAAGCTATATGGAAACTATATCCACGACTTGGCGTATTTCTCTCCCGATTCTGCACACTCGGACAACCAAACGCACAGCGATATCGTACAAATTCATTACGGTGGTTCTAATATTGATATCTTTGGTAACAACCTCGAAGGAAGTATTGACCCGACCATCGGAACGGCCAACCAAGCGCCAACTTTTGATGAGAACGGTGTGGTGCAGTCAGGAAATAAAAACTACCCTGCCATGGTATGTCTAGCGGTTATTATGGCTTCGCCTTCAAATGCTACGGCTGGTCTCACCAACTTTAACTTCGAAAAAAACTGGGCAGGGCAGGGTGTCGTGGTAATCAATTGGCCACGAACCGACGCAACCAACGTAACTATCAAAAATAATCGCTGGACCCGCGGTTCCTTACTTGGTGATGATTACACAATTCTCGCGAAAGCTGCGCAGCCGATGACAATTACGGGTAATTACTATGAAAATAATGGCGTCGCCTATAACGGAAGGAAGAATGGCTAATGGTATTATGGCAAAATAACGCCGAATCGGGCACTAATGGAGCAGCGGTTACCGCGGCGAACTCAGATGGTTCAGGTGAGGCTTTTAGTATCATTTCAACAGCCGGTGATGGAACGGTAACCTATACTTCGGCGCAATCTGCTTTTGGCAATCAATCGTACCTCTTTCACGCTTCTCCGACGGATGGTATTGCTTTAGCCCGATGGAGTCAAACGAATGCTACCTTGCGTTTCCGCGCTTATTTTCGACTTGGTGCGTTGCCTTCAAATACGGTAAACTTAATTCAATTACGGTCTAATACGGTATCGTCCGGTGCAACATTGCAGCTAGGCTCAACTGGTATTATTCAGTCATCTTCCAATGGAGTTGCAAATACTATCATCAGTAATGCATCGGCTAATACGTGGTATATGGTGACAATGAAAGTCACGAAAGGGAGTACGACGAGCGACGGGTATGTGCGAGTTGATATTCGAAATTTGGCAGGCAATACCGTACTTGGTTCATTTGAAACATCGAGTGCGAATACGGGCACGGAAGACCTTACGTATGTGCAGTTTGGTAAGCTGACTAACTCGAACGCTGAACTAACGGCTTACTTTGACCAAGTGGCTTTCGACGTAGGTGACGGCGCGTTAATCGGCCCGAGCACGAGCGCACCAATACTCAGTATTACCCAGGGGGCTTACTACGTAGTAAATGCCTCATCTTCAGCGGCGGGTGCTGGTGGGACGTTAAGCTATAGCGCTACCTGGGTGTCCGGGCCGGTTCTAACGGTAACGCAGCCTATTGCCGGGCAACTTTATTTCACTCAAAATTCATCTGCAAGCTCGGTGTATACCATTACGGTCACCGAATCTGGCGGTGGTAATGATACGAGTAACATTACTATTCCCATAGCATCAAACTCTACGCAAGTAGTGAACAACGGCGCGCCCCTTCGTGCCACAGGCTCGGTACCAGGTAATACGTGGTCATAGTACATACATAATTGCCTTTTTCGTTAAATTTTTTACAGGTAATTTTTTCTTTATTCGCTATTCTATGAACACGAATAATGTAAAAGGAGAAAAATAATGTTACTAGATATCGTACTATGGATTTTGTTCGGTGCGCTTGCAGGTTGGATAGCTTCCATGATCATGAAAACGAATGCCCAAATGGGTGCGTTGGCTAATATCGTGGTCGGTATCATCGGCGCATTTATCGGTGGTTTCCTCTACCGTATGCTTACGGGTGATGCCGTTGAAGGTTTTAACCTGCTTAGCCTCATTATTGCCATCGTCGGTGCGGTTATTCTACTTGCGATCGTCAAAGCAGTTACCGGTCGCCGTACTACCCGCGTCCAATAGTTCATCTACCTACTCCTATAGGGGCCATTTTTGGCCTCCTATTTATATTTATAGGGTATATACAGTATAGTAGGTATATTACCAATAGTAGGAATATGACTCAAAAACCCAGCCAAGCACTTAATTTTGAAGTATTGTTCCGGTCTTTAGGCACGGCCTATATTGTCATGGATGCCGATGATCCACTTTTCACTGTCATCGAAGAGAACGAAGCCCATGCGGAAATGGCTATGGTTGAACGTAAAGATGTCATCGGAAAACCTGTATTAGAAGCATTTCCTGATACATCGGAAGAATATGTGAAATATGGCAAAAGTCGTTTGATCGAATCATTTCGCAAAGTCATAGCCACAGGCAAGCCTGATATGATGCCTGACCTGAGCTATGATCTAAAAGACAAGAATGGCGTGCTCACAAAAAAATTCTGGGAGGTGACTCACTACCCAGTGTTCGAAAACGGAAAAGTACGAGCTGTGTGCCAGCAGACAAAAGATATTACCGATACGATTTTGGCACGTCGGGAATTAACCATAGCCCAAGACCAGCTAGAGCAGGCACTTACCTATAGTGAGGTTGGAACGTGGATGTGGAACGTCGAAGAAGACAATGTCGTCGCCGATAAGAGCCTGGTGAAGCTATTCGGTATCGGGGACGGTACGAAACAAATGGAAGTACCCCTGCAAACGCTTCTCGATTCAATACATCCTGACGACGCAACCCAGGTCATAGCTGCCATACAAAAAGCCGTATCAGATAAAAATTACGTGTATGAAAGCGAGTACCGAACCTTCGACTACAACGGCGATGTTAAATGGCTATTAGCTCGCGGACATGTTGAATTCGATGACGAAGGTAAAGCCACGCGTTTCGTGGGGCTCGTACTCAACATTACCGAACGTAAAATAACCGAAAATAACCTCCATTTGTTAGCAAAGGCAACAACTCAGTTTTCTGCGGCGATGGGGTACAGGCAGACACTTGATGCGATTGCCTCGATGATCGTACCGAGCGTAGCCGATTGGTGTGCGATCGATATTCTTGAAGATGGGAAGATCGAACAAGTCACGATTGTTCACAAAGACCCCAAAAAGGTAGAGTGGGCGAAACAGTTAAGGGCCAAGCAAGGCCCCGTAGACCTAAACGCACCTTCAGGATCCCCGTGGGTCATCCGTACTGGTGAGATAGAATATATCCCGATTGTGACCGATGACATGATTAAGGCTGCCGCAAAAAACAAAAAAGAATTGAAGTTGCTTCAAGATATTGGGTTTCATTCGATCATTACAGCTCCACTCAAAATTAATCGTCGTACAATCGGAGCTATTTCGTTCGTATCCACCGAATCACATCGCCATTATGATGAAAATGACGTTGAAATCGCCCAGGCCTTAGCGAATCGGGCAGCGCTAGCTGTCTACAACGCTAACCTTTTCAAGGGTGCCAAGAAGGAAATTAATGAACGCAAAAAACTTCAAAGTCAACTTGAGAAGTTTAATTCGGTGCTTGAAGACAGGGTAAATAAAAGAACTCTCCAGCTTGAAAAAACGAATAAGGGCTTGCAGGATGAAATTGAACGCCGCCACAAATTAGAAAGTCAACGAGTCCAACATTATATCGATTTGAACAAAACAAAAGATGAATTTATTTCATTGGCATCACATCAATTGCGCACGCCAGCTACAGGGGTGAAGCAATACTTGGGTATGGTGCTCGAGGGCATGGCGGGGGATATTGATGATATGCAACGAGCGTTCTTGCAAAAAGCCTACGAGAGTAATGAACGACAACTAACCATTGTTTCTGACTTGTTGAAGGTAGCGCAAGTGGACGCGGGTAAAGTGCACCTTAAGCTTCAAAAAGTCGATATAACCGAAATAATAATTGACGTTATCAAAGAGCAAGAAGATACGTATTCGATGCGTAAGCAAACAATCAAATTCGTTCCGCCAACTTTTGATACGAAAGCCTATGTCGACCCGGATAAAACACGTATGGTGCTAGAGAATATGATTGATAATGCCAGTAAATATTCTGACCCTAAAAAAGCTGTCGTGGTAACACTCGAAGAAGACGATGCCGCGATTATTATTCATATCGAAGACCATGGTGTCGGGGTTGGGCCGGAAGATATTGATAAACTATTCGAGAAATTCAATCGTATTCACAACCACCTTTCGAACCATGTGGGTGGCTCTGGCTTAGGGTTATATTGGGCGAAGAAGATTATCGACCTGCATGGTGGTACTATAAATGTAGATTCAGTGCTAGGGAAAGGCTCGACATTCAGTATACGTCTGCCAAAAAATAGTAAAAGCACCCTAACAGCTAATAAGATTGGAGCTATGAGTGAAAAGTAAGCCGAGTATTTTAATTGTCGAAGATGACATAGCTCTTAATGAAGCATATGTAATTATCTTGAAGACACTGTATGAAAATGTGTACACTGCGTTCAACGGCGAAGAAGCGCTTCATGTAGCTGAATTACAAAAACCAGACATTATTTTCCTCGACCTTCGCATGCCCGTTATGGATGGCTTGGGTTTTCTTGAAAAGTACCAACCTAAAGACCTCCACCCTGACGTGCATATCGTCGTATTCTCCAATTACGACATGCAACCCGAGGTTGATAAGGCATATGAACTTGGTGCCGAACGGTACGTACTAAAAGCGCTCGCATCTCCGAAGGAATTGTTGAAGATCGTAAGCAGTTTGTCGTAGCAAGTCGTTTTTCTGTGCAATTTTTCACATACTCGCTTTAGTCGTATCTGTAAGATAAGGTAGCATGAATGACCAAAGCGTCCACAACAGTTTGCTCTCGTCGCAAGCAAACCATGACAAAACACTCGTAGAGCTGGAGCTGTATAAGTTACTTGTCGATAGTGTACAAGATTACGCTATCTTTTTTATGGATGCGGATGGGTATATTCAAACGTGGAACAAAGGTGCTCAAAAGAATAAAGGCTATACCGCCGAAGAAATTATCGGAAAGCATTTTTCTACGTTTTATCTTCAAAGAGACAAAGATAAAAACAAGCCTGAACGAGAGTTGAAGTTAGCACGAAAGTACGGCCGAGTCGAAGATGAGGATTGGCGGGTCAGAAAAGACGGTACGACTTTTTGGGCGAACGTTATCATCACGTCTTTATATAACGACGAGGGAACGTTAATCGGTTTCGCAAAAGTTACCCGTGATTTGACTGCCCGCAAAAAGCAAGAAGATGATCTTCGTAAGGCTAATATTTACCTTCAAAAGCAACAAGATGAATTGAAACTTCTCAATGCTTCGAAAGATGAATTTATTTCGCTGGCATCGCACCAACTTCGCACCCCTGCGACCGGAGTAAAGCAATATGTGGGTATGTTGGTCGAAGGTTTCGCAGGTTCTTTGGAGCAAGGCCAAATCGAGTTACTTCAAAAAGCCTACGAAAGTAACGAGCGCCAACTTCGAATTATTTCCGACCTCCTCAAGGTCGCTCAAATTGATGCTGGTAAAATCAAGCCGCTCAAAACTATAACAAATATTCACGAACTTATTACAAGTGTTATTAATGAACAGCATGATACCTTTTCGAAACGCCAGCAAACTATCGCCTATAAAAAACCAGTGAATGTTTTAGAGGCAACTATCGATAGCAACTTGATCCGCATGGTACTGGAAAATATCATTAATAATGCCAGTAAATATTCCCACCACAACACGACCGTTACGATTACGTTGACCGAAACCGAAAATACCGTCGTTATTGATATCAAAGATCAAGGGGTCGGTATTTCGAATGCTGATATTCACCGCTTGTTTGAAAAATTCTCTCGAATTGATAATGACCTTTCTACGAAAGTGGGCGGGAGCGGCCTTGGGCTGTATTGGGCTAAAAAGATGGTTGATTTGCATGAGGGGTCGATTACCATGACATCAGAGCCTCATAAGGGAACTAATTTTAGGATAGAGCTTCCTAAGTAATGGCTGATAAAACTGAAAAAATCCTCGTCGTGGAAGATGAGAAAGATTTGAACGATGCTTATAATATCATTTTAACGACAGCTGGCTATTCGGTAGGAAGGGCCTTTAACGGTGAAGAAGCTTTGGAATATATTGAAAAAAATGGTCAACCTGATTTGATTTTATTGGACCTTCGCATGCCGGTTGTCGATGGCATAAGCTTTCTTGAGAGATACGACTCACCAAGTCATCCGGAAACTTCCATAATTTTATTCAGTAACTACGAGGCGCAAAAAGAAGTCGACAAGGCTTTTAAGCTTGGTGCCGAACGCTATGTGCTTAAATCGCTCGCTTCCCCCAAAGAATTATTAAGAATGGTTGAGTCCACTTTAGC